>CAZCQH010000012.1:0-22278 GCA_964500805.1 uncultured Hyphomicrobiaceae bacterium | reverse complement strand
GCCGCCCCAGGACGGCATCCACAGCATGATCGAGAACGTCATGCCGAGTGTCTGCGCCCAGTCCGGCAGCGCCGTGTAATGCAGGTGATGCGGACCCGCCCAGATGTAGAGAAAGATCAGAGTCCAGAAATGGACGATCGAAAGTCGGTATGAATAGACCGGCCGCTCCACTCGCTTCGGAATGAAGTAGTACATGATGCCGAGGAAGCCGGCGGTGAGGAAGAAGCCTACGGCGTTATGACCGTACCACCACTGCGTCATCGCGTCCTGAACGCCCGCATAGATGATGTAGCTTTGTGAGCCGAGCACGCTGACGGGCAGCGCGAGGTTGTTCACCACATGCAGCATGGCGACGGTGACAATGAAGGCGAGGAAGAACCAGTTCGCTACGTAGATATGCGGCTCTCGACGCCTCGCCAGGGTTCCGAGGTAGACGAGGAGATAGACAACCCAGACGATGGTCAGGAATAGGTCGGCGTACCACTCGGGCTCCGCGTACTCCTTCGATTGGGTAACGCCGAGCAGATAACCCGTGCCCGCGATGGCGATAAAGACGTTGTAGCCCCAAATCACAAACCAAGGCGACCAGCGACCCGCGAGCCGGGCGTGAGAGGTGCGCTGCACGACGTAAAACGATGTTGCAAGCAGCACATTACCGCCAAAGGCGAAAATCACCGCGGACGTATGCAGCGGGCGCAGCCGGCCGAAGCTCGTCCATGGCAAGTCGAGGTTCAGCGCTGGGATTGCCAATTGCCAGGCGAGAACGTCCCCGACGACGAACCCCGCGATTCCCCAGAACACGGCCGCAACCGTTGCAAACTTGATCGGGCCATCGAAGTATTCGCCTTGATCGGGTTCTTCGTTGACATTCTGGAGCACGAACAGAGCGCCCACGGCTGCGCCGATCGCCAGCAGTGCGCCGTGCAGACGAATGCCCGGGTCGAGCCCTGCACCAAACCAGACCATCCCCACGAGGCCGAACAGGGACGCGCTGAACACGGCCAGCGCATCGTTCATCGCAAGCCACTCCGCGGACTTAGCCGCCAGCTTCTTCATGCTTCCCTCGACCCGATCGGTTCAACTACTGGGCAAGAACGATCTCTTCTGACTGCCGATGCACCACATTGACTTGGGTCAAGACGAACACGCTGGCGCGCAAGCGACGCACCTCAGAGCCTGGCGATGAACTCGATCCCCAGCAGCGCGACGCAGAGCGTGGCGCCGACGGCTGGAACCCAAACGGGCACCATGAAGACTGCCGGCGTTTCATCGCGGCGTTTGATTGCAACCAGCGCCGCATTGACCAGAGCGAAAATGACAAGCGTGATGCGCGAGGTCCACTCCGCGAGCGCTTCGAGCTGCAGGCTGGTTGCTATCAGCAGCACGATCGAAACGACCAGCGCAGTAGCAACGAGCGGTGTCCGGGTCACAGGGCTTACCTCCGCCAGAAAAGCCGGAAGCTGCCCGCGATCCGCCAATCCGTAGATGACGCGCGAGGACATCACCATCTGAGCGATAATCCCGTTGATCGTGGCGATGATGGCGATCGTCGTGATCAGCATGGGTGGCGCGTGCGTGGTGCGCTCGAAGACGAGGCTCAGCGGCGCTTGCGACTGCGCGAGCTCCTCGCGGGGTACGGCGACCAACGCCACCCAGACAACGGCGATATAGAGCGTCGTCGACAGCAGCAGCGTCCAGAAGATTGCGCGCGGGAGCGTTCTCTCGGGCTCCTTCACCTCTTCGGCGATGTTTGTGAGGCTCTCGAAGCCAATGAACGCGAAGAATGCAAGCAGCGACGCGGCGATGACTCCACTCATCGCCGGCACGTTGCCAAGGCCGGTCCAGATCTCCGGCATGCGCGTGATGATCTCTGGTTGACTGAACGCGCCGGCAATAACGATGGCCAGCAGGCCGAATATTTCGATCAGTGTCATGGTGGCGGCGATCGAGACCGACTCTCGGATGCCCCATGCCGTGATTGCACCCATGGCCAATACGACCATCGGCACGATCAGGCTGATGGGCCATCCCGTGAGCTCGCGGATGTAACCAGCGCTGCCCCGACTGATTGCGGCGGCCGAGAATACGCCGACCGCCACCACCATCAGCCCAGCGATGCGCGCGAGTTGGTCCGAGTTGAACCCAGCCCCCACATATGCCGCCTCGCCGGCGCTCACCGGCATCCGTGTCGCGAGTTCGGCGAAAGACGCCGAAGTCGGCGCCATCACCAGCGCCGCAATTGCGAATGCCAGTGGCGCATGCATGCCACCCCGCCCTGCCGCCGCTCCGATCAGGACGTAAATTCCGGCACCTATGGTAACGCCAAGACCGAACAGGATGGCCAGCGGCAGGTTCAGCGTTCGTGCCAGATGTGGTCTCGCACGACGTGCATCGCCTCTGACCATCAGGTGCGGGTCCCCACGCGCCATGGAAGCGTCTCCGATCGCTCAATGCGAGAGCAGCACAGGCACCGTCATGTGAGACAGAATATGGCGGGTGACGCCGCCGAAGACGAGTTCTCGGAACCTCGAATGCCCGTAAGCCCCCATCACCAGGAGATCGGCGCCGTCATCGGTTAGCCCGGAAAGCAGGGCGTCTCCAACCTTGATGTCCGGTGCCGAAGAAGTTGCCGCCTCGCACTTCACGCCATGACGTGCAAGCGTCGCAGCGATCTCGACGGTTGGTAGGTCGCCTGCAAGTCCGGCAGCCGCTTTCGGGTTGACCCAGACGATACGCACCTGCTCTGCGGCTTTGAGCAGCGGCATTGCATCGAATGTCGCTCGTGCTGCCTCGCGCTTGCCGTTCCAGGCGATGGTGATGCGCTCCGGCGGCGCCACATACCGGCCGACCCGCGGCACGATCAGAGCGGGGCGCCCGCTCTCGATAGCGAGCCGCTCGGGAACGTCGAGGAGGGTCGAGAAATCGAACTCCGGGTCGCGCTGGCTTGCAATGACGAGATCGGCAGACCTCGCGTGATCGAGAACGGTTTCGGCAACGCCAACGTACTTCGGATCGACAAGTCGCCACTCGGCGACGATTGGCTGCCCTTTGCAGGCTTCTTCAAAGGCTGCATGTGCCCGGTCGGCTTCCTTGCGGAATGCGGCAATGCCGGATTTGACCATGCCAGCCCCGACCGATGTCGCTCCATATGTCGCCACGGGCGGCAACACGTAAAGCGCGACCAGATGGGCTTCGAACCTTTGCGCGAGCCCAGCGGCAAACGAGACGAGGCCTGGAACCCGGCGTTCGTCGTTGATGTGGAGGAGAATGGTCTTGTAGCCCATGGGTGTCCCCTGGTTAGCAATTCTCGGCGCGGAAGCGACAGTGCAACTCCGTCGTCGCGGCGATGCGGCGTGTATGTGAGATCTTGTAAGCAAAGGTCACCGGCGCGCGCGACCGATCACTGACGGATTGCGAATGCGTGCGCTTCCACCGGGAAATGACTGGATTCAAGCAGGACCCGGAGACAGCGGCGCTGCTGCTCGCTCGAGCCCAAGGCGACTGCCAGAGCCGGGAAGCCGCGGCGCAGAAGCGCCTTGACGCTCTCGTCTGGCTGCTTGGACCTAAACGGTCTCTGAGGTGGACAGAGCCATGTCATACTCCCAGCCAGCTCCGAGATGTTACGACCAGCGAAAATTGGGGAGGAGCTCGGGCACTCTCCGACGGGCACCGCATCTGCCATCAGATGTAGGATGTGCGACCAGCCCTGCCGGTCGACGTGCATCGGACGGTCGGTTGTCGATAGTGTCGACCGGGTTGCAATGATCCCCAGTTGATCGAGCCTCACGCCCAGATCGAGCAGCGTTGATACTGGTGCGCACAGCTCTGCCATCCCGTCGAAGACGCCAATGGCAAGTTTCGCACTCGGGGCGTTGTCGCTCATTGCACTCGATCCCGGATCACCGGCAGGTCGGAGGTACCCTGGACCAGCCATCGAGGAGGAGGTGAGCTGGGCTCGGCTCCTCCTGGCCTGCCGATGCACGGTGCCGCACCTGTTTCAACCCGGCACCGGTTCGCATCTTCAAATCAGTGGTGCACGTTGGCACCAGCCGCGATTGCGGCGAGGCGGTTAGGATCTCGGATTGTGACAAGAATGCATTGCTCGAGATCAATTACGCCTTCGGTGCGCAACCGCGTGAAGGTTCGACTTACGGTCTCGATCGTGAGACCGAGGAAGTCGGCGATGTCGTTCCGAGTCATCGGCAATACGATCTCGTTCGAATCTTCCCCGCGGCGCTCGCTCCGTCGCGACAAGGCCACGAGGAATGACGCGAGGCGCTCCGAAGCCGTTCGCTGACTGACCGTGAACAGCAGCTCGCGCGAGGCGATCAGCTCGCGGGAGACGGCCTGGTAGAGGCGCAGGCCCAGCTGAGGGGTATGTGCAGCGATCTCGGACAGAACCGCTACAGTCAGGCACCGGACAATTGTCCTATGCGTAGCTTGAGCATTGTATCCGTGCTCATCGAGTGCCCCGAGGCCTACGACATCGCCGGGATATGCAAAATCTATCACCTGACGGCGGCCATCGGTCATGGTACGATAAATCAAGATGTGACCTGTCTCGACGCGGTAGACGTGACTGGCCGCATCACCCTCGCAGAAGAGATGCTCTCTCGCAGGCAGCGTGCGAACTGGCGCTGCGTCGAACCGGCTGGAAAGCGGGTCAGAGTTCAGCATCGTTGGTCTGCAAGGACGCCAGGAGCGGGTCTCATTGGACGCTTCGGCATTTGGTGTGAAGGCGGTAGCCAACATGTGCTTTCCCCATTTCTTGCGGGTTCTCGATGCGTGGTGGGGTAAGCAGGCCAGTGCCAGGCAACCGGCGTATGAACGAATAGTGCCGGATTGTGAGAATGTGTAAGAGGCCCCGGTCAGTGGACCGATTGATTTGGCTAGGCGATGACCCAGATCACAAAGACGATCCTTGTCGTGGACGACGAGGCGCCCGTGCGTACGCTGCTTCGCGAGTGCTTTGAGCTTGAAGGCTATCAGGTGCGGGAGGCAGCAGACGCCAACGCGGCCGTGACTGCCCTGAAGTCGGAGACACCACACCTGATTACGCTCGACCTGAAGCTCGGCGGCGACGACGGCCTTGAGCTCGCGCGACAAATCCGCGGCATCTGCAACGTGCCGATCATTATGATCTCAGGAAAGGGCGACACCATTGATCGCGTGGTCGGCCTGGAGCTCGGCGCCGACGATTACATTGCCAAGCCGTTTCATGTGCGCGAGGTGTTGGCTCGCACCAAGGCCGTGCTGCGGCGCTATGAGGCGGTTGCCACGGCTTCAGCTGGGGGCGCGGGTGCGCCGGTCACGGGTGAGACATACATTTTTGCCGGCTGGACGCTCGACATTCCCCGCCGTGAGCTTCGGGCCGGCGACGGCCACGTTCACGAACTCACCACGGCGGAGTTCAATATGCTTGCGATGTTCGTCGCGCGTCCGCATCGGGTTCTCTCGCGTGATAACATCATGGACCTTCTTAAGGGCCACGAGTGGTCGCCATTCGATCGCTCGATCGATTCGCTGATTGTCCGGTTGCGTCGCAAGGTCGAGCCCAACCCGGAAAGTCCGCGATTGGTCAAAACCGTACGCGGCGTCGGCTATGTCTTTGCTGTCGATGTGCAGCGCATGTAGGGCCACCGCGTCGTTGCTACGCTACTTGTCGAGTGCTTGACGCAGTGCGCGCGCCATTTCCGCCCGGCTGTAGGGTTTGCGCAGAATGCGCGTCAGCGCGGCTTCGGCACCGTGGTCTCGGAGGACATCCTCAGCATAACCGGATGTCAGAACAACCTTTACCGCCGGCCAGCGCGCGGCGACTACGCGCGAGAGATCGAGGCCCGACATCCCCCCAGGCATCACCACGTCGCTGAAGACGACATCGATGCGCTGGCCTGATTGCAGCTCATCCAGGGCAGTCGGACCGTCCTCCGCCTCGATCACTTTGTAGCCGAGCGATTCGAGCCGCTGCAGCGCAACGAGCCGCACTTCCGCATTGTCCTCGACCAGCAGCACGCACTCGCCCCTTCCTTGCGGTACCTGCTGCTCCTCGCTTGTTGCCGGTGCCGCGACGGCGTCCATCAACCGCGGCAGGTAGAGATTGACCGTGGTGCCGCGCCCTTCCTCGCTATAGATTGTCGCGGTTCCGCCCAGCGACTGCACGAAGCCGTAGATCGTCGAGAGGCCGAGGCCAGTGCCTTTCCCGACCGCCTTGGTCGTAAAGAACGGCTCGAAGGCACGCTGCAGCACGGCGGGCGTCATTCCGGTGCCCGTATCGGAAACCGAGAGGCGCACATAACTGCCGGCCGGCAGCTTGGTGGGGCCGCCAACCTGTCCATCGTCGACGACCACGTTCTCGGTTTCGATGATGATCTTGCCGCCGCGGCTCATGGCATCGCGGGCGTTGATCGCCAAATTGAGCACGGCGTTTTCGAACTCACTGGCGTCGGCACGGACCGTCCAGAGCCCGGGTGCCAGCCGAGTCATCAGATCGAACCGCTCGCCGAGCGTGCGATGCAGCAGCTCGATCATACCGGAGACCTGATCGTTGAGGTTCAGCGTGGTTGTCTCGAACTGTCGCCGGCGTGCGAACGTCAGCAGCCGCGACGTCAGCCGTGCGCCCATTTCGGCGGCGTCGTGCGCCCGCTTCAAAAGGGTCTTGTCCTTGTCGTCCGTGAGGCGCATCTCGAGCAGCTCGAGATTGCCGGTAATGATCGTCAAAAGATTGTTGAAGTCGTGCGCGACGCCACCGGTCAGCTGGCCGAACGCTTCCATACGCTGTGTGCGCACCAGCTGCGCTTGTGTGTCCTCGCGGCGCCGCATCTCCGCCTTGAGCTCGGCCGTTCGCTCAGCGACGCGGCTCTCGAGCTCGGTGTGGCTGCGGGCAAGCTCTTCCTCTGCGCGCTTGCGCTCGGTGATATCACGCAACACGACCGTGTAGGTCCGTAGCCCGCCGATGTCGAGCTTCGAGATCGAGGCCTCGGCTGGGAATTCCTTTCCGTCCTTGCGGCGTCCATAGATCGCCTGGCGCTCGGCCATTCGGCGAGCGATCGTTGCCGAGCTTCCGAAGGTCCGTACGTGGCTGGCGTGCGCGTGCCGAAAGCGTTCGGGTAGCAGGATTTCGAGAGACTGGCCGAGGACCTCGGCGCGCACGTAGCCGAAAACAGCCTCCGCTCCGTCATTGAAAAGAGTGATGCGTTGGTCGCCGTCGATCGCGATGATCGCATCGGCAGCAATGGCGAGAATGCCGGCGAGCCTCGCCTCCGACTCGCTTGGCGCCTCTGCTGGAGCGCGATCTTCCTCTTGCATTCGGTTGCTCCCCTGGCGCCTCTAGATGCGGCCTTCGCCAACCAAGTTGGTCGCAATGCCGACCATCCTGAGAGCGTCAGTCAACGCGTTCTGGTCAGCTTTCGACAGCGACTTGATGGCAATGCGCGGCGACGGCGGCACGCCAGCATCGATGTCCGCCAGCTGCTGTCGCAAGATAAAGCGCAGTATATCACGATGGGCGCCAAGAAGACGCTCAATATCGGCATCCGAGCCCTCCGGCGCGGCGATTGCCTTGAGACGGTCAGCCGTTCCCCGCACGCGTATTCCCTGCCGGAGCGCCATCGCTCGCGCCGCAGCGACAATCGGAAACAGCCCCGTCTTCTTGAGGTCGACACGGCCATCCGCATCACTCTTCAAATTGCCGAACAGCGTAAACGGGTTTTGGCGCCGTCGCGCCAACTCGGAGAGCTGCAGCTGAAAGTCGCGCGCCGCCTGCGCAACCGCGAAGGCATGTGCAAGGACACGCTCCCCCAGGTCCGTGTCGCCATGCACGACCACCGCGTCGTAGAAGATATCGGTGTTTAGCAGATCCTCGGGCCGCTGCCGACGCACCCAGCTCGACGAAGTCTTCATCCAATCCTGCGCCGATTTCCGCCAGGCCTCGTTGCGCGCCATGACCCCGCCTTTGCAGAACGGGATGCCGACGGCATCGAGCGTTTCGCACATGCGCGTGCCGAGCTCGGCAAACCAGCGGTCCTCCGATCGATCGCTGCTATCGGCTTGGTAGACGATCGCGTTGTCCTGATCGGCAGCGAGCTGGCTTTCGCCACGGCCGGCCGAACCAAGCACCAGGACTGCATAAGGGCAGGGCGGTGCGCCGCGCCCCGCCGCCAGCAGATGGCGTTCGGCAAGCTCCGCGGCGCGGCGCGTCAGGGCGCAAATCTCCGTGCTCACCACATTCACGATTGCGCGCGAGTCCAGGTCATCGTCCAGCAGGGAGCGCGCGACGAGCGGGAGCCGTCCCCAAGCGGCGGCAAGACCGCCGACATCATCGGCAGCCTCCACCTCGTCGCCAAGCACGATCGCAGACTGTGCGCGATGGCGGAGCAGGTTCCGCGTCGTGACCATGCCGACAATAGCGCCGTTGGCGTCGGTGACAGGCAGGTGCTTCACATTCAGGCGATCGAGACGGCCAATGGCGCGATAGACGTGGGTGTCGAACCGCACCGTATGCAACGGTCTGATCGCAATCGATGCAACTGGCCGTGCAAGGGCCGCGGTCCCTTGCGCGTTGATCAAGCGCAAAAGATCGCGCTCCGTCACGATACCTGGCTGGTCATTGGCACCGGCGACGAGGACCGAGCTGATGCCACGCGTCATGAGCGTTTTCAGAGCCTCTGCGACGGTCGCTGTCGGATCGCACCAGACCGCAGGGGTGGCCATCACATCGCGGACCAGATGGCGGTAGGGAAAGCTGTCGACACGCGGCAATGCGCTCGACGGCTCCGATGCGGGCGGGTTTGCGATGCCCCGTGCTAGGCCTGCGGCGGCCTGGCGCTCGGCGAGACCGCGACACGCGCGCTCGAGCTCGCCGAGCGTTCTGATCCCCTTGCGTCGCAAATGCGGAAGTAAAGCAAGGTAGACGCCGGCTGTCGTCGTCGCATCGCCGAGCGCCGTGTGTCGGGCGACGACGGCGACGCCCGAGATCTGCGCAATGGTCTCGAGGCTGTAGTTCGCCAACGATGGCCAAACCAGCTCCGCAATGATCCGCACATCGAGCGTCCGGAACCCGCGCCAGGTTCGACCTGCCCTGTGCATCTCGGTCTCGAGCACGGTCGTGTCGAAGCCGATGGTGTGGCCGACGACGACCGCACCGCCGAGGATCTGGTCCAGGCGTTCCGCGACACCGGCAAAATCCGATTGACCAGCGACATCGGCATCGCGGATGCCGTGAACAGATGTCGAGGCGGAAGGGATCGCCTCGCCGGGATTGACCAGGCGATCGAGAAGCGCAGGTTCTTGCAGGCGCCCACCAGCGATACGGAGCGCGCCAATCTGAATGATGCGCGCGACGCGAGCGTCGAGGCCTGTCGTCTCCGTATCCAGGACGACGACATCCAGGGCACTGAGAGGTGTCGCGAGCGGCGGCGAAGCTGTCATGCGCGCTATTCGTTCACGGACGTCAGAGAAGCGTTGCTGCGGAAATGAAGCACGTCCAGGTATTTCAGCCGGAGGCGTAAACGAGTTCCGCTGCTTCGAGCAGCGCGCCCTCATGGCGCAACCGATTGGATAGGCGGGTCTCAGCATCAATGAGCATTCGCGGCAGTATGCAAATTGACGCGCGTCAAAGTCTTGCGTCGGGCTGACTGGGGCGCGCGCTTGTGCTCATATGCGCCAATGACGCGCGAGCCCGCACATTCCGGCCGTTCCCCGGCTTCGCCGGTGGTTCCCGACGCCCGGCCGAATAACTGGGTCGACGGGCTGGCGCCGCCCTGGAGCCGGCCCTACCTGCGACTTGCCCGGTTCGACCGCCCGATCGGCGCCTGGCTGCTGCTGTTCCCATGCTGGTGGTCTCTGGCCTTGGCCGAGTACGCCAGCGGTAGCACTTGGCCCAGCTTCTGGTTTGCGCTGTTGTTCCTTGTTGGCGCGTTCGTCATGCGCGGTGCCGGCTGCACCTGGAACGACATCCTCGACCGCGACTTCGACGCGGGCGTCGCCAGAACCCGGCAGCGGCCCATTCCTTCCGGCCAGATCAGCGTCCAGGCGGCGAAGCTGTTCATGGTCGGCCTCTGCCTGATGGGTCTGCTGGTTCTGCTGAACTTCAATTGGATGACGATCGCGCTCGGCGTCTCCTCACTCGTCCTGGTCGCCATCTATCCGCTGATGAAGCGCTACACCTACTGGCCGCAGGTCGTGCTGGGGCTCACCTTCAAATGGGGGGCACTGGTCGGTTGGACGGCGGTTCGCGGCACGCTCGAATGGCCGGCGGTTTTCCTCTACGCAGGATGTGTTCTCTGGACCATCGGCTACGACACCATCTATGCGCATCAGGACAAGGAGGACGACCTCGCCATGGGCTTGAAGTCGACCGCCATCCGGTTCGGCGAGGCGAGCAAGCGGTGGGTGTCCGCGTTCTATGCCGGAGCCGTCGCACTCTGGATCGCCGCGTTTGCGAGCGCCGGGGTCGAGCTGACCTGGCCGGTGATCTTGGGGGTGATCATCACCTCGGGCATTCTCTTCTGGCAGGTGGCGACCCTCGACACCCGCGATCCTGCGAACTGCCTGGTGCGGTTCAAGTCGAACCGAGAGGTGGGCTGGGTTGTGCTGACGACGCTGCTCGTTGCGATGGCGATGCGAGGCTAACTGGCATCCCCCGGCGCGAGGCGAAGCGGCGCCCGGCACACGCGGCACCGGGCGCAACGCCTTCCTGTCGACTCTCGAGTGGCCGTCTCCGCGGCCATCCCCGAAATTAGCGGTGATAGATTCAGATCCCGTAAAGAAGACAGTAAAGTTGTGCTGCCTCGTCGCCTCGATTTGGCACTCGGACGACTTGTGCGAGGGTCGTTTGGCTCAACCGAAATAGGCCTCGAACACAAGCCCCGACAGCTGATGTCCGCGCGGCGAGACCAGATGGCAGGCCAGAGTCGCCACATCCGGCGCGGACGAGATCGGGGCTGAATGCGCGGTTGTCGGCGCAATTGGCGCGATCGCGTTTATGCGTACGCCGTGTTCAGCGCTCTGCTGGGCTTCCGAACGCGTCATCCCAGCGAGCACGTTGCGGGCGACACCTGCCAGCATGGCGGTTCGAGGCGAGGCATTCCGGTCGGTTGCGAGGATATTGAGGATCGCGCCCTCGCCGAGGGTGGTTTTCATGCGATTGGCCGCGATGCGCGAGACCAAGCAGGGCATGGCGAGCAGGTCGGTTACCGAACGCTCGACTCTTTGGGGACTTCCGTCACAGTCCGATTCGGAAACGCTCGTGACGTTGACGACTGCATCGATGCCGCCATAGCTGGTGACCGCCTTGCGGGTGAACGCCAGCATGGCCTCGTAGTCGGCAAATACCTCGGGGAAGAGGCGGACATCCATGGCCTCGGCGGCTGCCGCCTCGCCGATGGCAACCGTCTCATCGTCCTCGGCCAGCGTGTGCAGGACAAGCCGCGCATGCGCGGCAGCAAAAGCTTTGACGATCTCGAACCCGAGCCCGCCCTTGATTCCAGTGATTAATACGCGTTTACCGGCCAGCTCTGGGTGCTCTGGAGCGAACTCGACCCCTTCGATCTCACTGATCAACATGAACTGGTCCTCCACGCAACGCGCGACTGTCGCGCACCGCCGTCAGCGGCACAACACGCGATTCGCTCCTAACGAGAGCTAAATGCCAGCCCGATTCGGGTTTGGGCTGGGCAGGATTTAGGCATCGCAAGGGCGAGGCTGTCCGGTCCACAAGGCAGTTCTGTGGCCCATGCGGCTGGAGCGGAGCAGGGCGCGGACAAAGCCTTGCCGAGATCGGGCCCGGCCTCCATGATGCCGGGATCAATCCCGGTCAGCCTTGCCAGGGAGCGGGCAAATGAAAGTGAAGCGCATCGAGCACGTCGCCATCGCGGTGAAGAGCATCGCCGCAATGCGGGAGATCTTCGAGAAGAAGCTCGGCATCGAGATGGAGTACGAGGAGGAGCTGCCGCAGTACCGCACCCGGCTCGCCATGTTCCCGATCGGCGAGACTTATCTGGAGCTGCTCGAGTCGGACAAGCCGGACAGCGGGACCAACAAGTGGATCCAGGAGCGCGGCGAGGGCTTGTTCCACCTTTGCCTCGAGGTCGAGGACATCGAGGCAGCGCTTGCGGAGCTGAAGGGCAAGGGCGTGGCCCTGATCGACGAGGTGCCGAGGACCGGCCACGGGGGAACACGGATCGCCTTCATCGATCCGAAATCCACCGGTGGGCTGCTGTTCGAGCTCGTCGAAGCCACCGATCACGCGCACGGCAAGCAGGCCGCTGAGTGATCGCTCGATATCCGGCCTCTCGGCGGTGTCATACCCACCGGGTCCGATGGCTCGTGCGGCGAGACGAATATGGTGACGGGTCGACAGGTGGACGCAGACGAAAGGAAGGATCAATGCGCAACTCCCGCTTCAATGTCGTGCCCACCTCAGGCGCGCTGGGCGCCGAGCTTACCGGCATTGACCTATCGGAACCGCTGTCGAGGGAGACGGCGGGCGACATCCGCGGCGCGCTGGCCGAGCACGGCGTGATCTTCTTTCGCGACCAGAAGCTGACACCCGAGCAGCACATCGCCTTCGCCGAGATGCTCGCGCCGATCAACATCAACCGTTTCTTCAAGACGGCACCTGGCTATCCGCAGATCGCGGAAGTCCGCAAAGAGCCCGATCAGAAGAAGAATATCGGCGGCGGCTGGCACACCGACCACAGCTACGACCAGATCCCCGCACTCGGCTCGATCCTGCTCGCGCGCGAGGTGCCAAACCGCGGCGGCGATACGCTCTTTGCCTCCATGTGGCAGGCCTATGATGCGCTCTCCGATGGCCTCAAGCAGACGCTCGAAGCCCTCAAGGCCGTGCACTCGAGCCGCCATGTCTTCGGTGCGCAGGCGCAATACGTGAAGGATATGGGCGGGCGAATGGAGAACGCCGACAAGGCGATACAGGACGCGGTGCACCCCGTCGTGATCCGGCACCCGGAAAGCGGGCGCAAGGTGCTCTACGTCAACCGCGGGTTCACCACGCATTTCGAAGGCTGGACGGCCGAGGAATCAAAGCCGCTGCTGGAGTATCTCTACGCGCACGGCGCGCGGCCCGAGTTCCAGACGCGGTTCCAGTGGAAGGAAGGCTCCATCGCCATCTGGGACAACCGTTCGACCTGGCACCTGGCCGTCAACGACTATCACGGCGAGCGCCGCCTCATGCACCGCATCACGCTGGAGGGCACGCCGCTCAGCTGATCATCACGGGGTCAGACCCATGGGTCTGACCCGATTTGCACACACCCGAACGAAGGAGACCCCAATGGACGTCGGAATGATGATGGTGTTCGCCAGCTACGGCTGGGAGAACTGCTCGGACAAGCGCGTGTGGGACGAGGAGATCAAGCTCGCCCGCCTCGCCGCCGATTCTGGCTTCGACAACCTCTGGTCCGCCGAGCACCACTTCAATGACTACTCGTTCGTGCCGGACAATCTGGCGCTGATGATGCACCTGACCGCGCTCTGCCCGCACATGGGCGTCGGCACCGCGGCCGTCATCCTGCCGTGGCACGATCCGCTGCGCGTCGCCGAGAACGCCGCCGTTCTCGACATGCTCTCGGGCGGAAAGCTGCGCCTTGGACTCGGCCGCGGCCTTGCCCGCCGCGAGTTCGCCGCGTTCCGGCTCTCCATGGATGAGTCACGCGAGCGCTTCGACGAGGCAGCGCCGATGATCGTCAACGCGCTGAAGACCGGCTTCATCGAGGGCAACGGCAAGTTCTACAAGCAGCCGCGCATCGAGCTGCGCCCGCGCCCGATGCACTCCTTCGACGGCCGCATCTATGCCGTGGCGTCCAGCGAGGACTCGATCGATTCAGCCGCCAAGCTCGGCGCGCACATGGTGATGTTCGCCGACCGTCCGTGGGAGATGCGCGCGCCCATGATCGAGCGCGGCCGCGAGCTGCACAAGAAGTACCACGGCACCACGCCGCCGACGCCGCTGCTGACCGAGTTCGCGGTGATGAGCACCAATCTCGCGGAGTGCGAGGAAGAGGCGCGCAAGTACCAGGGCAAGTTCGTCGAGAGCAATTTCTATCACTACGAGTTCCTGGGCGAGCACTTCAAGAGCGTGAAGGGCTACGACAGCTACCAGCAGAAGGCCGAGATCGCGCGCAAGGGCGGTGGTCTGCCGGCGGCCGTCGAGGGCTTCATGAAGGCGGCCAGCTGGGGCACGCCGGACAAGGTGCTGCGCGGTCTCGAGGAGCGCCGCAAGCTGCTCGGCGATTTCGAGATGAACGTCGCGTTCCGCTTCGGCGGCACGCCCTACGAGGTCTCCGAGCGCAGCCTGAAGCTGTTCGCCAAGGAAGTGCTGCCGGTGGTCAAGAAGTGGAAGGCCGAGAAGCCGGCGATGAAGGCGGCGGAGTGAGGAAGAGAGAAGTGGGCCAGATGGCGAGTGGCCAGGTGGCCAGATGGGGAGTTGGGCGTCCCGACCGCCCATCGTGCCACAGTCTCCGCTGTCGAGAGGGGCCAGAACCGGTCGAAATTGCAACAGGTATCAGCTACTTCGGCTTTTTCCAGCTTCGGACATCCTTCAACATCGCGCAATCTCATCTGGCCAATTCGTCACGAGCTTCGGCGATCGCCCTGCAGTTCGGCGGGATTGATCCAACGGAACCAAGCGAGCGCCGCCAGCATCAGCACCGAGACAGAGGCGAAAGAGAGACCCCATCCGATCGTCGACATGCCGCCGGACAGATCGAGCATCCAGCCGATCATCAATGGGCCAACGAAGCCGCCTGCATAGCCAAGCGAAGAGTGCACTGCTAGCGTTGCGCCCCGCCGCGAGGGCTCGGCAGTACCCGCTGTCCCGGCGGTGAGCGACGACGAGTCCAGCCAGATGATGATGCCATAGAGCAGCATCAAGGCTGCTGCGAGCCAATAGGACCACGTGCCAATAAACCCGATTAATCCGCCGAGCAGGATCGAGCCAAGCATCGCGGTCTGAACCAGTCTCTTGCGTCCGAACCGGATGGCAGCCTCGTTGCCGAGGATGCTCGCGGCCGTGCCGAGCAAACCGAGTAGCGTTGCCAGCACGGCGGGTGAGATCAGACCCTCCTTGGTTCCGGTCGAAGCTGCGACGTAGGCGAGGAATGCTACACCCCATCCACGAAGCGCACTCATTTCCAGTGTATGGATGGCGTAGGCTGTCGCATACGCCATGGCCGAACGATTGCGCAGCACGGGGCGAAAATCGAAGGCTCCTCCACCGTCGCTCTTCTTGTCAGCGCGGCGTTCTTGCGGCGGCACCACCAACATCACCATGATCCAGGCGACCAAGGCGCTCACCGACGCGAAAATGAATGCCGACTGCCATCCAGCGAGCCGGGACAGCCAATCGCCAGTGGCGAACGAAAGCGCTCCTGATATGCCGATGCTCGCCGCATGGCCCGCTGTTGCGCGTGACAGCATCTTGGCGTCCACGCGATCGGCGAGCAGCTTCAAGCCCGTCATGTAGGTGCCGGCCCAGCCGATGCCGGTGAGGGCGCGGCAGGCGAGCGCGGACCAAAAACCGTCGGCCAGCCATCCGAAGAGAAGGTGACCGACAATGGTAAGCCCGACGCCCAGCAAATAGATGCGCTTGGGATCAATCCTGTCGGTCAGTGTGACGAGCACGGGCACCGCGAGCATATAGGCGCCATAGAAAGCCGCTGTGATCCATCCGGCGGCGCTGTTGCTTAGCGCCCATTGCGGGGCCAGCTGCGGGAGCAGCGCCGGCCAAAAGAACGCGCCGATCTGCACCAGCGTCTGTGCAATGCAGACGAGCAGAACGAGACGCCAAGCCTTGCGGGCACCCATTGTGTCGCTCATTGCAGCTCACTCCTTTGTTGCAGTGCGCCCAGAAACGGCGAGCAAGGCGATGGTCGCCAGAAGGCACACCGCCGACGAGATCAGCAGTGCGTTGGCGCCATAGCGCTCGATGAGCAAGCCGAACCCGAGTGGTGCACCCGCCTGAAGTATACGTGCCGGAGCACCAAGCAGTCCGAGCCGATAGCCGTAGTTGTCGGGTCCGAAGATCGCCAGCGGTACCGTGCCTCTGGCGATGGTGAGAATGCCATTGCCGGCGCCATGCAGAAGCGCAAACGGCATGGCGAGCAAACCGCCGCCAAGCAGCAGCACGCCGGCACCGATCGGATGCGTGATGGTCGACATTCGCGCCGAGACCAGCGGATGAAAGCGGCTCAAGAAGCCGGCTTCTAGAACTCGCGCCGCAACCTGGGCCGGGCCAACCAGTGCCGCTGCAGCAATGGCTTGTGCCGTGGTTGCGCCTGCCACCTCCAGCAGGCGCGGCAGATGCGCGGCCATGGCAGTCGAGACGAGCCACCCTGCCGCAAACGCGAATCCGAGCAGCCACATGGCGCGATCCATGGGCACATGCGGCTTTGCCGCTATCGCAGATGCCGATTGCGCCGTGCGCAGTTTCGGCAAGAGAAGCAGATTGAGCGGGAGCCCGAGTGCGATGTGCGCTGCCGCCCAAGCGAGACAAGTTCCCCGCCATCCGAGCTCCACCTCGCCCCACGCCGTCAGTGGCCAGCCAACGGTGCTGGCAAAGCCGGCGATGAGCGTGATGCCCGTGATGGCCGATCGCGCTGTCGTGCCAAACATGCGCCCGAGCGTCGCGAACGCGGCGTCATAGAGGCCGAGCCCCATGGCCGCGCCGATGACGGCCCACCCGAGCCAGAGCAGCACCCCGTCTTGCGCGACTGCGAGCAGGCTAAGGCCGGCAGCGAACAATAGATTGGAGACGGCCAGGACCTCGCGACCGCCGAAGTGATCGATGGTGCGGCCGACGCGCGGCCCAAGTACGGCTGATATCAGCAGCGATGCGGAGAATGCGGCAAATACACCCGTCGGACTGGTGCCGGTGTCCCGCGCCATGGCCGGCGCCAGAATGGCGATCAGATAATAGCTTGAAGCCCAGGCGAGGGTCTGCGCCGTGCCGAGGCCGGCGATCACCGGCCAACGGCTTCTCGGTGTCTCATCCACAGCAGGCGGACGCCTTCTTGGGTAGCGAATCCTTCGGTGCACAGCCACAACCGGCTTCGCCACCGGCCTTCGCTGTCTCGTCGGCGACGCAGCAGGCCGACGCGTCCGACTTGGCAGGCCCACCGCAACAGCCTTCAGTATCGCTGACTGGCGAGCGGTTGCACACGCCGGTCTCAGGCAGTACCAGCTCGACGCGGGCGGCAGCCTCCTTGTCACCGGCGATATCGGCGACTATCGAGCGGACCTGTTCATAGCCCGTAAGCGTCAGGAACGTCGGTGCGCGGCCGTAGGCCTTCATGCCGGCGATGTAGAAGCCGGACTCGGGGTGAGCCAGCTCGCGCGCTCCGTGCGGTCGCACCGTGCCGCAGCTGTGTTCGTTCGGATCGATCAGCGGAGCGAGCGCCGATGGGCAATCGAGCGAGGGGTCGAGACTGAGTCGCAGCTCCGACAGCATTGAGAGATCAGGTCGGAAGCCCGTGGCGACAATCAATTCATCAGCAATCGCGTGACGTCCGCAGCAAGCCGAGCCGGCGGCGATGCGCAGGCGGCCATCCTTATCGGTCAGGTGCGTGACGCCAAAGCTAGTCTCGACCTGCAGCTTGCCATCACGGACAAGCCGGGCAAACGTCGAACCCAACTCACCTCGCGCGGAGAGCTTGTCGTTGGCGCCGCCGCCGAAAGCCTTCTCCGGTTTGTTGCCACGCAGGAGCCAGATCACGGTCGTGCCAGGAGCATCTTTCGATAGCTGCACTAGATCGATGAGCGTGCCGATGGCGGAATGCCCGGCACCGAGTACCGCGACGGTCTTGCCCGCATAGCGGGCGCGATTTGATCCAAGGACATCCGGCATGCCATAGGCGATACGCTGCGCAAACTCGCGCTCGCCGATGGCGGGAAGCCCATTGGCACCGGCGGGATTGGGCGCCATCCAAGTTCCGGACGCATCGATGACGGCGTCGGCCTTCAATGTTTCCGGCCCCTTGCCGTTTTGACAGCGGATCTGGAAAGGCGCTGATTCTCGGCCCTTGGTTTTCACCTTGTCGAACCCGACGCGGCTGATCGCCGTGACGCGCGAGGAGGTCTTGATCCGGTCTTTCAGCGGGGTGCGTGTTGCCAAGGGCTCGATGTACTGCGCAATCAAGTCGCCGCCCGTCGGATAGGCGTGTGGGTCCGGCGCATTCCAGCCTGCCGCGACCAGGAGGCGCTCGGCCGCCTTGTCGATGTTGTACTCCCAGGGCGAGAACATCCGCACATGGCTCCATTGGCGAACCGTGTGGCCCGCCTCTGGCCCGGCCTCGAGCACGATCGGCTCCAGCCCCCGCTCCAAAGCGTGGGCTGCGGCGGCGAGGCCGACCGGCCCGGCTCCGATGATGGCTACAGTCTTGGTGGCTTGCGTGCTCATACGTTGGTCCTTCTAGAAGTTCGGAATTTTCTGACAAATGCTTCAGGCGGCGTTCGAGCGCGATTGCGCCGGCGCGCACTCACCCTCGGCGCAGCACTCTTCGACGAGAAAGCCCACCAAAGAGCGCATCACGTCGTAGTTGGCGCGGCAGATGAGAGTCGTCGACTGACGCTCCTGGGAAATCAGCCCCACGATCAGCATCGTCTTCAAGTGGTGCGAAAGGGTCGAGGCCGCCACATCGAGCTTGGTCTGCAACTTGCCGACACTCATGCCGCCGTCCCCAGCCTTGACGAGGGCACGGTAGATGCGGAGCCGTGTCGGATTGCCGAGGGCTTCCAGGCGCGCTGCTGCATCATCGAGTTTCATGGCGTTTGAGATAGCACGCGGCGGCACCGGATGCAATGCTATTTCTAGAATGTTGGAAACAAGCGCTCGGACCAGGCTGCGGTGCGTGTGCGTCGCGGTTTAGCTGCGCGGCGCCATCGCAGCCTCGGACACTCCGTACTCGGTCGGCAGGATCAGCGTGATCAGCCAGCAGGCGCCGAGCATGGCGGCGGAACCGACGAGGCAGGCCGCCATGCCGCCGACCTGATAGAGCGCGCCGGAGAGCAGGATGCCGATCAGCCGGCCCATCGCATTCGCGGCATAGTAGAAGCCGACGTCTTCCGCAGCCTTCTCCGAGCCGGCGTAGGCCAGGATCAGGTAGGAGTGCAGCGACGAGTTGACCGCGAACGGCACGCCGAAGAACGCAAGCCCCACCGCGACGATCCAATCCGGACGAGCAAGTTTCGCCGACATGAGCAGGACAGCGAGGACGACCGGCACCGCGAGCAGCACGCCCGCCCACAAACGCGCGGCGGGAATCTCGCGGCTGAGCCCGTCATTGCTGCGGGTGACGAGAGTGGGGGCGAACGCCTGCATGCCGCCATAGGCGATCGTCCAAGTTGCGAGGAACCCGCCGACCTCGGCGAAGCGCCAGCCGTTGGCATAGAGGAACACCGGCAATCCGACCACGAACCAGACATCACGTGCGCCGAACAGGAACACGCGCGCTGCCGCCAGCAGGTTGACGCCGCGCGACTTTGCGAACAGCTCCTTCATCGACTTCGACGATTTCGCCTTGCCGAGCTCGGTCGGCAGCATGACGAGGCCGAGCAGGAAGACGGCACCGATCAGCGCCGCCATCAGCCACAGCGCCGGCTTGAAGCCCATAGCTTCGAGCAACAGGCCGCCGAGGAAGAAGCCGAGGCCCTTCATGGCGTTCTTCGAGCCCGTGAACCACGCGACCCATTGGAAGAGCTGGCCGGAGCCCTCCGCCGACGTCGCCTTGATCGCGGATTTCGAGGCGGTCTTGGTGAAGTCCTTGGCAAGGCCGGAGATGCCTTGCGCGGCCACGACCCAGATGACGGAGGCTGCAGCCGTCCACGCGGGATCCAGTGCGGAGAGCATCAAGAGCCCTGCCACCTGCAATCCTTGTCCAACTGCCAGCATGCGCGGGATACCAAAGCGCGTGGCGAGCCAGCCGCCAGCGAGATTGGCGACGATGCCGGCGACCTCGTAGAGCAAGAACAGGAACGACAGCGTGAAGGGCGAGTAACCGAGCTTGAAGAAATGGAGCAGGACCAACATGCGCAGCGCGCCGTCGACCAAAGTGAAGCCCCAGTACGAAGCGGTGACGACGAGATAATTTCGGACAGCGGCTGTCATGCGCGTCGCTCCGCTGCGATCACGATGTTCGCGAGGTCGACCATGCGGCAGACGTAGCCGATTTCGTTGTCGTACCAGGCATAGACCTTGAGCAGCGTGCCATCCGTCACCATCGTGCTCGGCGCATCGACGATCGCACTGCGCGTGTCGTTACAGTACTCAACGGACACGAGCGGTTTGGTCTCATAGCCGAGGATGCCTGCCAGAGGCCCCCTTGCCGCGGAACGGAACAGCTCGTTGACTTCGGCCTCGGTCGTCGGCCGTTTCAGCTCGAACACACAATCGGTGAGGCTGGCGTTGAGCACCGGGGCGCGCACGGCGTGGCCGTTGAGCTTGCCCTTCAGCTCCGGGTAGATGAGCGCGATGGCCGTGGCGCTGCCCGTGGTCGTCGGCGATAGCGACAGCATGGCCGAGCGCGCGCGTCTCAGGTCCTTGTGCGGGGCGTCGACAACGACGTTGGTATTTGTCGGATCGTGGATGGTGGTGATCTGGCCATGTCGGATGCCGATCGCCTCGTGCACGACCTTCACGACGGGCGCGAGGCAGTTGGTGGTGCAGGACGCGGCCGTCAGCAGCCGATGCTTTGCCGGGTCGTAGAGCTGATCGTTGACACCGACGACGACGTTGAGGGCGCGCTCGTCTTTGACGGGTGCCGCGACAATCACCCGCTTCACGCCGCGATCGAAGTAGCCTTGCAGTTGCTCGGGCTTCAGGAACTTGCCCGTGCATTCGAGCACGATCTCGCAGCCAAGATCGCCCCACGGGATCTCGCCGGGAGTGGCTGCCGAGGTGAAGCCGAGCCGCTTGCCGCCAACGGAGATCGCTGCCTCGCCGTCGGCCTCGATGGGCGTGCGCCAGCGGCCGTGCATGCTGTCGAACTCGAGCAGATGCGCCGTCGCCGCCGCGCCGCCCTTGATCTCGTTGAGATGGACGACATCGAGGCGGTTGCCGGCGCGTGGATCGTCCTCGGACCGGAACAGCCCACCCATGGCGGCCCTGAGCGTCAGCCGCCCCATCCGTCCCATGCCGTTGATGCCGACTTTCATGCGGTCTCCTTCAGGCGAACTGTCTTGATGTGCTGCCAAGCTCGTCGAGGCGCGTCTTCAGCGCCATGCGATCGAGCGAGCGGAACGGCAAGCTGGTGAAGGCTTGGAGGCGGCGGCGGATCATGCCGTAAAGCTCGAAGATGAGTGTCACACGCTCGACCTCCGAACCCTTGAACTTCGCGGGATCTGGGAACGGCCACACCGCGGTGACGGGGCGGGTACCGAGGTCAGGGCAGACTTCGCCGGTCTGCGGATCACAGAGCGTGATGACGAAGTCCATGCGCGGCGCATCGGGACCGGTGAACTCATTCCAGGACTTCGGCCGAACGGCGGTAACGTCGTGGCCCATGGCGTCGAGGCGCGCGACCACATCGGGCATCGCCGCTGGCGCCGGCTTCGAGCCTGCCGAGTAGGCGTTGAACCTGGGCGTCCCGATCTTCTGCAGGATCGCTTCCGCGATGATTGAGCGGGCGGAATTGCGGGTGCACAGGAACAGCACGTTGAACGCAGGCGTCATGGCACGTTGCTTGGGACTGTCTCCGGGCAACAGACGCATAATGTCCGCGCAGAGATCGGGCCGGCCGTTGCAGCAGGTCTCCGTCAGGAAACCGAGCAGGTCGCGCAAGCCATCGAAGCGGACGGCATAGATGACGTGCCGACCCTGCCGCTCGGAACGGACCAGACCAGCCTGCTCCAATGCCGAGAGATGAAATGACAACGTGGAGGGTGCCTGCTTCAAGCGCGCGGCAAGATCGCCCGCTGCGATGCCCGAGGGCCCGGCTGCGGCCAGAGCCCGAAGCAACGCAAGCCGCGTCTCCTGCGAGAGAGCAGCGAACCCGGCGGCAGCGGTTGTGAGGGTCATTTCCATGATCGTCGAATAGTCGAATTGGTTGACATGGATATGACGATCCACCTCCCGACGTCAATTGACGTCGGCAGGATTGCAAGTATCAAGCTGTTCAATTTCGATCGACGCGTCGGCGCGTCCGGTCTAACCCCGACAAGCAGACGATAAATCGTCCGCTGGCGTCTTTCGAGAATGGCTGCTTGGGGTCATTGAACGAACCCGCTCCCGCGGGAGAGTGTTGAGACGCAGGGCTGCAGCCGGTTGCG
>CAZCQH010000011.1:0-121207 GCA_964500805.1 uncultured Hyphomicrobiaceae bacterium | reverse complement strand
GCCGGACGCCGCTCAGCCAAATTCAAATGTGCGAAAGAAACTGGACACTGCCCTTTACAGTCGGCAAAACAATCTTCAGTTCAGCTGCGATCTCTGTAGCATTGAGAAGGTCTGGTGGGGAAGAAGCCGCGGCGGCGCCGGCGGATGCAGCATGCGTCGATCACGCCTGACACGCTGTTGGCGAACGTGGAGTGGGCGATCGACTTCAAGGGTGGGGTTCCGCTTGGCCGACGGGCAACGTTGCGATCCGTTGTCGGTACGACGCCGGCCAGCAGGTGCGCCGCGCGCGCAGGACGGGCACCAATCGAGTGGCGGGGCGAGCTCGTCTTCATCAGTGATGTGCTCGACGGCGAGGCTATCGGCATTCGGGAGATCGCCGTGACATTCATCTCGTGCGCTTTGCAACGCGCGCTCTCGGCATCATCGGGCGCGACCAGAACCTGAAGCTGACACCGGAACGGACAGCGAATAGTGTCAGGGATCAGCCCGGTTCAAAATGTCAGGATCAACCCGGTCGGACAGGGAGAACACCCCCGCCTGGGGCGGGACGGTGTCTGCCAAGTATAGATGCACGGCCAAAGGCCCTCGCGAGGTGTCAAACGCCATCCGGAACTGCCCCCTTTGTGCCAGCTAGAACTGCCCCCTCTTGGGCTCGGTCGCGTGCACCTCCTGGGACACTCGCGTGCTGGCTCAGTTTTCGTGGAAGTTGCGCAGGCCGACCCCGAGGTCCTTCGGACGCTTATTCTTGAAGACGGCAGTTTCGATATGCCTCTTTGCCGAGACGGAAGAAGGAACCAAGTCAGCCGACGCACAGAAGGGTATGATCGCCAAGCTAAGGGAAAGTTTGAAATCCGGCGACAAGGTCAAAGCAGCGCAAACGCTGGTCGATACTCTTGATGGTCCGGGCGCTTGGGAAAAGACACCGGAACCCGTCAAGAAGATGGTGCTTGCCAATGTCCATATCGTTTCAGCAGAGCGCGAGCGACCAGTGACTACATGCGAAGACTTCCGGAAGATTTCGTTTCCGGTCCTTCTCTTAAGGGGCGAGAACAGCCCAAAGCGATATCCGTACTATTACGGTGAAATGAGAAAGTGCAAATCGTTTGATGAGCCTGTCGTGATCCCTAAAGCCGCGCATGGAATGCATCGTCAAAACGCAGAGGTTTTCAATAAGGTTGTCCTGGAGTTCGTTGCGAGAAACTAGGTGAGAGGCGCTCCGCGCCGACCGACTGGACTTCCAGATGTGGACTATTGCTTCAGGCGTGTGACTGTCGCCGAACCCAATGCGTAGCCCGAATAAGGGCACTCATTCGGCACCGAAGACCATTGTGATAGCTTGTCGAATCGGATCCTGAGATGTAGCGGGCGGCAGGCACATTCGGTTGTGGCTGATCGAGACGGCGATGTGTGCGTTTGGATCGGCCCAGGCAATCGAGCAGCCGGCGCCCGGATGGCTCAAGATGCGCGGGTTCCTGCCGGCGATGCATCCGAGATAGAAGCCGGCACCAATGCGCAAGGGCACCCCATGCACGTCGTCCGGCTGCTCGGCATCGGGCCGCGGAATGCTGACGGTTTTCACCAAGGCTCGGGCAAGATGCACACACCATCGAGCGCTCCGCCATTGGCGAGCATCACGATGAACCGCGCCGTCGCAATGCCGCCAGTGCATCAGCGGAAGAACACATACTTCACGAGTGCCGCGATCACGAGGGCGATGATGACGACACCGGCGAGGTGCATCCAACCCATGCCCCAAAACATACCATCGTACATCATGGCTTAAGTCCTTTCTGCCGGTCGGCTGGCGAGCCAGAACTCGCCGGCTAGACCGGCTTCTCGCCGACGAAGCGCGCGAACCGGCGCTGTGCGCCATGGCCAAACAGCACCACGTCGTAAGCCTCCGGCCGTCCGCCCTCCATACCGGGCGAGCCGATCGGCATGCCGGGCACAGCAAGGCCAAGACCGAATGGCTTCTCTGCAAGGAGGCGCTGGATGGCGTACGCGGGCACATGCGCCTCGATCGTATAGCCGGCGATCTCAGCCGTATGGCAGGAAGCCAGCTCTGCCGGAACGCCGCGCTGCGCTTTGAATGTTTGAACGTCTGATGTCTCGATGACCGTGGCAACGAACCCATCGCGGCGCAGATGCTCGACCCATCCAGCGCAGCAGCCGCAGTTGCGATTCTTCCAGACCGTGATAGCGGGCCGCCCCTGCGCCACTGCGGGGCTGCCGAGCAGCACAACGGCGCCGATCGCCATCTGCCCGAAGAATCCCCTGCGGCTGTCATCTTGAGGCTTGTCGCTCATCAATTGATCTCCTCGCGCGTACCAACGCTTCTGTCGCTGATCCGGATCAACGACGCGCCCATTCGAGCACCTCCATCAGTTCCGCAACGCTCTTGCGCTGCTCGGCGGCATCGCCGCTGGCGATCGCTTGCTCGACACAGTGGGCGATGTGGCCCTGGAGTATCTCCTCCTCGACCTTCGCCAGCGCGGCCCGTACCGCCGCGATCTGGGTGACGATGTCCATGCAGTAGCGGTCTTCCTCGACCATGCGGGAAGACCTCGCACCTGACCTTCGATGCGGCTGAGGCGTTTAAGGCGTGCGGGTTTCGATTTGGTGCTCATGGACTTGACGGATACCCTGCAATGGCTCGTGGTGCCGACCTTGACGCTCCGCTTTGCGACCAGCCGCTCGCTCGTCTATCGCCTCAACCATGTCCTGCTCGCAGTGCTCTATCTGATGCTGCTGGCCTGCCCGCTCATGCACCTGACCACCGAGTTCATCACAGCAATCATGGCAACCGCCCTCCGAAACAGGACTGCATGACGCTCTCGAGCCACACGACGGCTCCCGATGCTCAACCGTCGCGCCATCTCGGTGGCTCCGGCCCGTCTGCCGGCGCCGCGTCGAATTGTTCTACTCTGCCGCGGCCAAGTTAGGGGTCTGCATCGCTTGCACGTGCGGCAGCACCTCCTTGGCAAAGAGACGCAGCATCTCCAGCGTGCGCTCTTGCCCGTAATAGGGTGGGTAGTGCAGCATCAGCGACGTCGTGCCAACCGACTTGAACGCCTCGATCTTGCGTAACACGCTATCCGGGGAGCCATGCAGGATCGTGCCGTCCATCAGGTTATCATAGCTGAACTGCTCGTCGCCGCTCTTGTCGGAGACATCGCCCAGATAGCCGCCTGTTTTTGCGCCTCCGGCCATGAAGCTCTTCATGTGGCTGGTGATGCCCTGTTCGCTCAATTCCTTCGCCTTTGCGTCGGTTGACGCGACGAATGTCATGCGGGCGACGTCGACATCTCCGAAGGCCGGATTGCGTCGGAGGAGCGGCGGCGCTTCCTTCATGTTCTGTCGATAGTGCGCGATGTGCTCGCCGATCACCTGGACGCTCGGCAGGGTGGACTGCATGAGGCCGAAGCCGCTCTTCGCTGCTACAGCAATCGACTCATTGGTCCCGGCACCCATGTAGAGCGGCGGATGCGGTTGCTGGATGGGTTGCGGGAAGATCTCCCACTCGCCTGAGACATCGAAGTTGAAATACTTACCCTTGGCCGAGACACGTTTCTTGTGGAAACCGTCCAGAATCAGTGGAATGGCCTCTGCCTGGATGCGGCGCCGTTCCTCGTAGGATATGCCGAGCCCTTCGAACTCGTATGGACGATATCCTGATCCCAACCCGAGCTGGAAACGACCATTTGACAGGATGTCGACGAAAGCCGCGTTCTCGACGATGCGCAGCGGGTGATGCAGCGGCACGACCATGACCGCAGCGCCCAACTTGATGGCACTCGTCTTGGCCGAAAGATAGCTTAGGTAACTGAACGGGTCTGGCAGGATGCCATAACGGTTGGAAAAGTGATGCTCGGCGATCCAGATGCTGTCGAACCCAAGCTGCTCGATCTCGAGGATCTCGCGCGTGACCCGGTCATGCACCTTCTGGTGCGGATAGGGCTCGGTCGCGGGATCCGGGTGTGACGTGTAGAGGATTCCGACTTGCATGTCGCGAGCGTCCTTTCTGATATCGGAGGGCCGAGCCCGAATGTCGCCGGCGGTTCAGCTAGGTACTCCGCGCCAGACACTTGATGTCCATAAGACCCCGTCGCCCACCACCATGACAAGAGAAGGCATGTTCGAAGCCGGGTGTTGGGCTGTCAACATCGGCGCATCTATCCCGAGACCGCGTCGGCTGAGACGGCGGCGGCCCACATGGCGCCGGCCATGCGGGTCGGGCGCATGTCGGTCCGGGCGGCCATCAATGCCAAGTTCAATGAGGCTTACAACAACGAGCGATTGCCGCTCCTGTGGAGCATTCCCGGCTACATCCGGGCACGGCGCTTCGAGGCAGTCATGGGGACGCCAAAATATACCACCGTGTACGAGATGACCTCGCTCGATGTCTTGAAGAGCAAGGCCTGGGATGATGGGAGGACCGCCGTCACTCCGGTCTGGAGCGGTGAGGTCCGGTAGGCGATGACCCTTGCCGAAGCGTCACCTGGCGTCTTCCGTCGCATCACTCCGGGTTGAGATCGGGCGGCGCGCCGACGCCTGCTGTTCCATTGTGGCTGTGTCCGCCTGAGAGATTGTGTTTCGGTGGTCATACACAGAAGGGCTGTACGCGCTTGCAGCATGAACACGACTTCGCCGAACGAATCGCAGAGCAAGCCGCCCCCGGGAACGTCCCACGCGTAGTCCAAAGATCGGCATCGACGAGCAAAATTGTGCGCCGCACAAATTCGCACCGAACAAGGACCGCTGAAGCTCACTGGTGGGAGATCGTGGAATTTGGCGGCGACCAATTTTGTGTCGGTTAGAATGTAGCAGATAGCGCTTTGGCATGGTCAAGTTCACGCCGTGCCTGCTCTTCCGGTCGAAAGTGTATCGCTGAAAGAATGGATAAGGCGGCAACTGCTGAATTGATTTGCTAACTTTATTGTTCTTGGTGGGCACCTGGCTGGGCAACTTACGTTTATTCAATTGCTATGGCCCCCAGCGGTAATCGCACGGAGGACGGAGATAGCGTGGCAAGCGGTCCTGAGAGCCTCGATGTTCGACGAGCAAAGCCGTTTCATTATTTGTCGAACCACTCGACGCTGGCTCCCGAACTCTCGGGATTGATCGAGTTGATTGAGACTCACCCTGTGCTGCGGCGCGCAGAAGCTGGTGCGCGTAAGGTGCGGGACATTCATGCAGAGATAAAGCCGGTCAGGAGCCGCGATGGGACCTGGAAGCTCGATCGGTTCTACTGGTCCTTGCAAGCAGGAGGCGCGTCGCCGGATGAGCCTTTCTCGGCCTATACGCTGACGTTCACTGGTGCAAAAGGAGCAGCCTGGACCGAGTTCCCGGACGATTCCTACCTGCCAGGGATGTCGTCGTGGTTTCGCGAGGCGTCGTCCGCGGCCGCAGGTCGTGTCCACGTCTTGCGATACGTCCCATTGCGTCGCTTCACCTTTCGAACGAAGCTCGGTGACACCAGCGTGATCGGCAAGATCAAGCGCAAGTCTCGCTATCGCGAAGCGTGGTCTCTTCTGAGGATCGTCGACAGAGCCGTGACCATGATGAATGCGCCTTTCGCAGTTGCGCGTCCGCTACATTTGAATGACGAGCGCGCGCTCTATCTGCAGTCCGCGTTGCCCGGCCGCGACTTGTTATCCGTCATCGACGCAACGAACGACCAGCGCCTGCTTGCCCGCGTGGGGGAGTTGCACGCGTCGCTTCATCGTATTTTGCCGCCTCGCGAATTGGCAACTCGTAAAAACTCGCAATGGGCGAACGGAGCGGCCACCGATGTCGAGATGATCGCATTCCTCAATCCGCGCCAGTGCAAGGAGCTTGAGGTGTTGCCGTCGCTGTTGCAGCGCCAAATGCCCCCTGAGGCGCCGAACTCGTTCTGCCACGGCGATTTCGTCTGCTCGCAGCTATTGGTGGAGGAGGATCGATGGTCCATCACTGACTTCGATCTCTGCCACGCGGGTGATCGCTATCGCGACATTGCAATGTTCCTCGCCTCACTTCCGCACGAGTTTGAAGCAATGGGCTCGGCGCGCCACACCGTTTTGTCGGAAGCCTACCTGGAGGGATACCAGACAGCTGCCGGGGCGCGCCTCGACCGGCAGCGTCTGTACTGGCATCGCATCGCTGCTGAACTCTACCACCTGGCACTTGCTCTTCGTAAAGGGCGCTTCGTGGAAAACACGTTTGCAAGTGGCGCTACGACAGCCCTTGACCTAGCCGCCCAATTGTCCGACCACTGAACGGCTCGCAGAAGTTCCTGTAGCCAGGTGAGCTGGAATGCCACGAGCCCGTGTGACACATGTTATCAACTCGATCGGTCTCGGCGGAGTGCCTGAGGCTGCCTATCAGCTGCTGCGTTGTCTGCGCGCGGATTTCGATCAGCAGCTGCTCGTATTGCGCCCCCTACCAGCAGTGCCGGAACCATCGCGGCTGGGGAGGCTACGGCGATTTGAGGAGCTAGACCTGCCCATCACCTTCGCGCCGCGGTCGGACTGCAAGGCCAACATCGCCAGCGATATTGCCGAGTTGCTCGCCAGAGAGCGGGGAGATCTCCTCCACACCCACTCCTATCGCCCGAATCTGATAGCGCGCCAAGCCGCCGCCAAGTTGCGCAGCGAAAGCCTCAAGCTAGTCGCACATTATCACAACCAGTACGATTCCAATTGGCAACGCGACGGCACGCTCGAGCTTGACCGTTGCCTCGTTGCATTCACCGATCTGGCGGTCGCGTGTTCGGAGGATGTTCGGCGCCATGTCATCGATCGTCTCGAATTTCCCGCCGACCGCGTCAGAGTAGTTCCCAACGGCGTCGACATCGTTCGCTTCGGCGCGCCGATCGCTTCGAGTGCGGCACGATCATTCCTGGAACTCCCCGCACATGTACCGATCGTTGGCCTGGTCGGCCGGCTCTCGCGGCAAAAGGGCCAGGACATCCTGATCCGAGCTGCTGCTTTGTTGCGTCAATCACACCCGGAGGTCCTTGTTGCTTTTGCTGGTGCTCCCGATACGCCCGACCAGATCCCTATGCTGTCTGCCCTGGCCGCAGATCTTGGCATCAGGGATGCGCTTCGCTTCATGCATTTCGTAGACGACATGCCTCGGTTCTACGCAGCCGTGGACGTCATCGCCGCGCCGTCCCGCTGGGAAGGTTTCGGATTGATGCTGGTGGAGGCCATGGCTGCTGGTAAACCCATTGTTGCCGCCAGTGTCGGCGCAATACCGGAAGTGACTGGCGACAGCGGCACGGCGTTCCTCATCGCCCCCGAAAGCCCAACCGAATTGGCAGATGCGCTGCAACGCGTGTTGTCAGATCCGGCTCACACGACTCATATGGCAGCACGCGGGCGAGCCCGCGCCGCTGATTTCGAGTGGGAGCAATCAGGCAGGATGCTCGCAAGTCTCTACGATGAGGTCCTGCAGGGAAGATTGCCATGACATCCGAATTGCAATCGAGACGGGCCACTCTTTACATCATCCGCCACGGGCACACGGCTGCCAACGCACACCGCTATGCCGGTTGGGACGATGAGCCCCTGGATGCATCCGGCCGGGAGCAAGCGAAGCAGTTCGTTGCCGTCTTTGCGACTCGCTCCTTGGATGCGATCTACGCAAGCCCATTGTCGCGGGCGCGGGATACCGCCTTTCCACTGGCCGTAGCCAAGCGCCTGCCAGTCGAGGTCTGTGACGATCTTATCGAGATGAACTTTGGTGTTCTGAGCAGGCAGCCAAAAAGTTCAAGTACGGTCCGCATTCGCAAGTCGCATTTGCGTGATCCGATCCCATCTGGTGAGAGTTTGGAGGACGTCCGCGCAAGGGCGGGCAGGTTTCTCGCTCAGATCCGGCCCAGGCTGATGGCTGGTCAGAGTATCGCTCTCTTCAGCCATTTCTGGACCTGTAGGATGCTGCTCGGGAGTTTGCTTGGCGGTCCACTTGAAACGCTGTTCGAGCGGCTCGATTACAAGCCGGCGACAGGTTCCGTCCTGCAGGTCGATCTTGAGAGTCACCCGGCCTCGGATTTGCATGTCATGGATCGCCGCCTGATTGAACAAGCATTGTCGATTCACGGGTCAGAGTGATGAACCTTGGATGGCAACATCAGCGCGGACCTGCCGCAGCCGGCTCGAGGACCGGTTTCTACCAGTCGGCCGACATTGCTGATCAGGAGCTGGTTCGACATCACTTGAGTCAAGTTCTACCGAGGCACGACATTGGGTCGTGCACAATAGCCAACATCTGGCACGTCCCCAGGAAGCGTCTCGACGTGGTCTATCGCATCTCTGGTTCGCTGTCGGACGACATCGTCACGGTTCGGTTTTGTCAACGGGGGGAAAGTGCTGCGGCATATGCCAGGGCGCGGCAGTCGGCCGTCGACGGCGACGCGGTTTGCCATCTGCCGGCATGGGATGGCGTGGCGATGGTGTTTCCGTGCGATCCTGACTTGCCCCAGCTCGGTGCAATGACCGACATCCGTCGTCGCCCTACCGCGCAAACGGGAGAATGCAACGAGCCGGATGCGGGCGCCGCGGCCTGGCATGTCTTGAGTTACTTGCCCGGACGGCGCTGTGCCTTGCGCTACGACTGGGCTGGTGACGCCCATGCCTACGTCGGTAAACTCGGCCAAGGAGCGGAACGGAACCACCAGCGACTGACGACGCTCTGGAACATGCCACGGCGTAGCTTCGCCATGCCTGAACCGTTGTCCGTTGACAGCTCACTGGACGTGCGATGGGAGAGACTGGTCCCCGGAGAGCGTATCGAGGATGCGCTGGCCAATGCAGATCGCAAGCGCGTGCTGTCGATGGTCTCGAAGGCGGCCGTTGCGCTCCACACGACGACCGTCCTTGGACTGCCGCATCGTGGCGCGGATCGCGTCTTGGAGAGGCTCGAGCAAAAAGTCATTCCGCGGATCGAGGCCAGCGTACCGGAATTGAGCCAGCGCGCCCATGCTTTGGTGCTCAAGCTCCGCGAAGGGCTCATGCGATTTCCGCCACGCCGCTTGCACACGATTCATGGTGACCTTCACACCGCCAATCTCCTCATTCAAAAGGATCGCGCAGTTTTCATCGACCTCGATGAGATTGCCCTAGGTGATAGCGCATACGATCTGGCATTGCTGGGCAGTCGCTTCATTCTTGCGGCGTGGATCGCGGCCACCTCTTTGGACGATATTGCACCAATCGTCGCATCACTGCCTCAGCTGTATGAAGAGAGCGGGGGCCAACCGGTCCCGGAAGCCGTGTTCGCGTGGTATATGGCGGCACTGCTCGTTGGCCGCCAGATCAAGACCTCAATTCGTCATTTGGCGCCGGATTGGCCGGCGATATGCGAGCGCCTACTGACGCTCGCCGAGCGGACGCTGGAAAGGGGGCGGTTTGATGGGGCGGTTGAATAGCCACAACGCTCGCCCGCCAGGCACCGGTCCCGGCATAAGCGCGTCGTCGCTTGCGCAAGACTATGAAGGACTGCCGGAGGATGCGCTCGCTCGTCACTATCTCGACAAGCCGCTTCGCACTTGGCCGCTCTCCAATGCCACAGAAAGCCAGATTCGCAACGCAGAGGCGGTTCTTGCCGGGCGGTTTACCTATGCGGGTGAGACCCATGAATTGCCTCGCGGCTTCGCATGGTCCGTCAACCCGAGCCGCGACAAGGAATGGCAGATCGCTCATCACAAACATTACTTCGCGATCGACCTCTGCCAAGCCTGGCGAGCGACGGGCGAGCAGCGGTTCGTGGACGGCTTTTTTGCCCTAACAGAGAGCTGGCTCGATGAGATGGGCTCCGGCTTCATCAAAGCGAGCGATGCACAGGTCGAAGCCAAGCGAGTCGAGAGCTGGGTCACTGCCTTGCTCGTCTTGCGAGCGTCCCCCAGACCAGCAACGATTTCGCCGTCTTTAATCTGCCGGCTCGTCAAGCGCATCGGGTGCGAAGCCGAATACATCTCGCGCAATCTCAAGGCATCCCGCAATCACCGGACATTCCAACTCTACGCGATGTTCGTAAGCGCGGTCCTGTTCCCGGAATTAAGGGCGAGTTCCACGCTGCAAGACATGGCCTGCCGAGGTCTTGTCGACAATTTGCTGCAAGATTTTACGCCTTCAGGCGTCCATATCGAGCGATCCACTCATTATCACAACATAACGCTCGAGACGGCGCTCGCCTTCCTCGAGCTTGCCCGTCTGAACGGTGTCACGACGCCGGCCGCCCTGGACGACCGGCTGCGTCGAGCGCTCGAATTTTCCGCTTACATGTTGCTGCCGGATGGAGAAATTCCTCTGATCGGTGACTCTGACACTCTTGACCACACCGCGATGTTTGAGGCGGGCCATAGGCTTTTTGGAGAACAGAGCTTGCTTTGGGCCGCCACACGTGGCGCTGATGGAGTAGCATTGGTCGCTCCATCGAAAGAGTTCGCGGGCTATTTCATATTGACGGATGGCTGCGGTCCAGGCGCGGCAGGCTTCAAGTCGCGCCAACACGTGTTCTACGACTGCGCTCCGCTTGGAGACGGCAGTCACAGCCATTACGATCTCTTCAGTTTCTGCTGGTCCGCCAATAGGTGCCAAGTCGTGGTCGATCCGGGCCGCTACACTTACCATGCGGAACCGGACGGAGACGGTGTCGATTGGCGACACCGCTTCAAGAGCACCCGCAGCCACAACACGATCGAGATCGATGGACTCGATCAGACGCTCTACTTGTCGAAGGCCACGCGACCTGCTCCCGGGCTGCCGCGCCTCGATCGTACCAAGCACTCAGCTAAACATGGTCCCGAGCCGGAGATCATCGGGCGCGCAAGCCTAATCGGTCGCAATACGGACTGGGTCATGGCGACGGCCGTGAGCCATGAATATAGCCCGCGCCATACACGCGCGCTGGTGTTTATGAAACGGCAGTACATCGTACTGCTTGACCATGTCGCAATCGACGATGACCTTCCGCACTCGTGTGTTGCCCGGCTCCATCTCGCGGATACCTGGAATGGCCGCTTCGCGCGCCAGGAGTTCCCCGGGGTAACGATCGTCCGATCTGATGATTGGACCATTGCCATGTCGTCCCAGGACGGGGCGGGACACCTTAGAGTTGATGAGGGCAGCATTTCCAAGTCATACGGCAGCAAGGCATCCGCACCGGTACTTGCCTTGCCAATATCAGGCTCGCACTCGTTCAATCTCTGCACTGTACTGCTTCCACATCAGGCCAACGGCTGCGCTGTAAAACTCAAGGGAGTATCCTGGCTTTCCGTTGCACAAGAAGGCGCTGGCGCCGTCGAGATCTGCTGTCAAGTCGATGGACGAGAGTGCCGCGATGTCTTCATGCTCGCGACGAATGGCCGAGGTCAATTGATCACTGCAGGCCTCATATACACGGGCTCGCTCGCCGCTGCTCGCGTCTGCGACGGACGCGTGCAGCATGTTTGCGGAGCGACGCCTTTGGCATGCTCGATCAACGGCGTCAATGTCGGAAGCGATGGCAATGCGCTCGAATGGTCAGCGCAGAACGAACGGGCTTGACGAGGCAGAACCGAGTCGGCTCATCGAAACGATCTCAGCGTTGTGACTGGTTCACGCGGAACGGCAATCTGGAAAAGGTCACAGTAGTGCCCACGGTGACGCACCAGTTGCTCGTGCGTTCCGTGCTCGACGATGCAGCCATCCTTCAATACGAGGATAAGATCTGCATCCATTACAGTCTGCAGCTGATGCGCGATGATCACGGTCGTCCTTCCCCTGCGGAGCTGACGAAGTCGCGCTCTGATTTCTGCTTCCGTGTCGAAGCCTAACGCTGACGTCGGCTCGTCCATGATCAAGATCGCCGGATCCCGGATCAGCGCGCGGGCCAGACACAGCCGTTGACGCTGACCGCCCGATAGCCGAGCTCCATTTTCGCCGAGAATTGTTTGGTAGCCATCCGGGAGCGCAACAATGAAGTCATGGGCGAGAGCCATTTGCGAGGCATGCTGGATCTCGGCGCTCGTGGCCCCAACTTTGCCGTAGGCGATGTTCTCGGCGATCGTGGCGCCAAACAGCAGGCTGTCCTGCAATACGACGCCGACTTGGCTGCGCAACGACTGCCGATCGTAGTCACGCACGTCGATCCCGTCGATCCTGACACTGCCAGAGCTTGCGTCGTGAAAGCGCAAAAGCAAATTGACAATTGTCGATTTGCCAGCACCCGAGCTACCGACCAGCGCAACATGCTGCCCGGCCAACACCTCGAATGACACGTGGTGCAAGACCGGGCTCGCACCCTCATAGGCAAAGCAGATATCGCGAAATTCAATATCGCCACGAAGCACACTGGCGACGACGGCATTTGGACGGTCTTGAATCTCTGGCACCTGTTCGAGTATCGCGCGAACTCGTTCAGCACTTGCGCTTGCCTTGAACAGCCGAGAGGACAATCGCGCCAGTACTCGTATTGGTTTGTACAGATTGACGATGTAAGTCGAGAATACGAGAAAATCTCCAGGAGAAATGCGCCCCCTCAACACTTGCATGCCACCAAGCACAATCATCAAAGCCGTCCCAAATGCGCGAGCCACCTCAACAAGGCGGGCCGCAGCTGCCTCCGCTTGCGCGGTACGTATGCTCTCTTGCTTGGACCGCGCGCTCGAGGCTGTGAACCGCTCGCTCTCGAATGCTTCCCGGCCGAAGGCTTGCACCAAGGGCATCGCGCCCAATACCTCGCTCAGACGCGAAACGAGGAGGCTTTCCTGCTGACGTTGCCGCCGCGCCGAAATCCGTACTGTTCGCAGGATTGCCAGAAGTGCATAAAATAGCAGCGGAAACGTCAGCAGCACGAGCATCGCAAGCTGACTGTCAATCATGAACATCACAACACAAATGCCGATGATCGTCAGGATGTGGGTGATTACGGAGACAAGATACTCGGAATATACGTCCCGCAGGGTGTTCGTGTCGCTGACAAGCTTGCTCAAGAGCTCGCCGCTTTGGGTTTGCGCATGAAAGGAGAGGGACATGCTTTGCAGCTGATCAAAGAGCGCACTTCTCAGCCGGTGCACGATGTCGAGCCCGATCCGCGACGTCATGAGCAACTGAAAGTAGGTGAACGCGGCCGATAGCACGGCAAGGACAATGACTGTCAGTGCGAGCCAGACGAGAGATCCGTTGCTTCCCGGCTGCACAACAGCGTCGAGCCACTTCAGCTCGGGTGGCACTGGCTTTGCCAGCAAGACGTGGTCGAAAAGGAGCTTCAGTGGCCAGGGCGCTGCGAGAGTCAGTGCGGTCGACGCGAGCACGCAAACGAAGGCGCCAAGGAGCTCGCGCTTGGCACTTTGCAAGCTGCCGAAGACGATGGTTCTGAATCTCGATGGTAATTTGCGTTTCATGCGGCGCCGCTTCTACTCGCTCCGAAGCGCGTCAATCGGGCTCAAATGAGCTGCGCGCTGCGCCGGTAAGAACCCGAAGCACACGCCCGTTAGAATTGCTGCGCCAAGTGCCAGCGCTAGTACGCCTGGACCGATCATGATTGGCCACGTGCCGACCGACGCAAGCCATATCGCAACGCCAATGCCGATTGCGCAGCCAATTGCTCCGCCAATCAGGCAGAGAATGACGGACTCCGACAGGAACTGAATCCGGATATCGGAGCGGCGCGCACCCACTGCCATACGCAGCCCTATCTCGCGTGTGCGCTCGGTGACTGAAACCAGCATGATGTTCATGATGCCTATGCCGCCGACCACGAGCGAGATGGCCGCCGCAGCCGCGAGCAAGAGACTGAGTGTTCGCTGCGTCGCTGCTCGCGCCTCTAGAAATTCCGTCAGATCCCGAATTTCGAACGTTTCCGATCCTGCTCTTGCGCTGCCGCGCGTGCGCTGAATCAGAGCGCGAACCTGCGACTTGACGTCATCCAAGTCAAAATCCTCGCTGACCTTGATCGAGACTGTACCCACCTGATCAGGCACTAGCTTATGGCGCTTCAACATCCGCGCTCGCATTGTCGACAACGGAATTATGACCACATCGTCTTGATCCTTCCCGCTCGGGTCAGCTCCTTTGCTGTCGAGCTGCCCGATCACCTCAAACGGCGTATCACCGATGCGAATCCGCTGTCCAACAAGAGACTGCGCGTCATCAAGGGTTCGGGCAACTGTGGCCCCCAGGACCGCCAAGTTTGCCGTGGACTGGTACTCTTCGTCCGAAAAAAACCGCCCTGTAACGAGGGGCCAGTCTCGAACAGTTCCATAGCTCGGATGCACGCCGTCAATGTTGGTGAGCCAGTTCGTGTCGCGCAGGATGACCGTCCCGCTGCGACGAAGGTGGCCCGATACGGTCACGATTCCCGCAACGGAGGAGCGTAGTTCGCTTACATCCCGTTCGGAAAACGGTAGTCGCGTGTCGGCTCCTGTCGATCGTCCGCTCACGCGGATCGACCCAGGTCGCAACTGCAGCAGGTTCGTGCCGAGGCTCGCAATCTTGCGCTCTATGTCACTGCGAGCGCCATCGCCAACCGCAATCATGACGATGACGGAAGCAACTCCGATGATAATACCGAGTGTCGTCAGGATGCTTCGCATCAGATTGATGCGGACAGCTCGGCTCGCAGATCGCAACGCTTCGCCGATCGATGTCATGCAGCGCGGCTCCCTGAGACGTCATTAGCCTCGTCGGAGGCAATCCGCCCATCGCGAAAGGTCACGATGCGGTGACCGTAGTTGGCAACCTCGCGATCATGCGTGACGACTATGACGGTGATCCCCGACGCATTGAGAGTGGTCAGCAGCAGCATGATCTCTCGGCTGGTCCGGCTATCGAGGGCACCTGTAGGCTCATCGGCAAGAATAAGTCTTGGGCGATTGACTAGCGCTCGCGCGATGGCAACCCGTTGCTGTTGGCCACCGGAGAGTTGCGAAGGGTGGTGGTCGGCGCGGTCTGCGAGGTGGACGGCGAGAAGGCACTCCAATGCACGAGCTTCCGCAGCCGCCCGATTCAGAGAATGCCGGCGGTAGGAGAGCGGCAGCATCACCTGCCACAAGGCCGAGGTGCGCGGCAGCAGGTTGAACTGCTGAAAGACGAAGCCGATTGAGTTGTTCCGGAGCTCCGCGAGCGCATCGGGGGCCAACCGACCCAGGTCGAGGCCAAGCAGCTTCAGCTGTCCTGATGTTGGGGCGTCGAGACCGCCCAGCAAATTCATCAACGTGGATTTGCCCGAACCGGACGAGCCCATGATCGCCACGAATTCGCCGGAAGCGACTTTGAGGCTCACATCGCTTAGTGCGGTGATCGTCTGAGTTCCGAGCCGATACACCTTAGAGACATTGCGAGCGCAAACGACGAACCCGTCGTCTGGCTGCGGCACAATTTCGCGAGCGCTCATTGCGCTTTGACCTTTCGGCTTCGCACGACGACGGCATCACCAACCTTGAGTTCGTTGCCGATCAACTCGACGAATTTTTGATCGGCTAGACCAATGCGGACTGTGCGCTCTTCCGGGTTTCCGGCCGGCGACAGTATCCACACGCTCGCTCTCCGAGCATCTTGGCGATTTCGGCGGTATTGGTCGAATTCCTCGAGTTGCTCCGGCCGCAAGACAGTCGCAATGACTTCCTCGATGTGGCTTTTGGACGAACGCGGTTTGACGTCGATTGACGAAGGGTCCTCGTTCGAAGCAAGCCGCCTCGGATTGGTGGCTGACGCGGTTTCCCCGTGCATCAAGGCGGTCAATTGAGAAACTTGCTGCTCATCGAGTTGCAGGCGACGAGCCCACCGCTTAATAATGGTTTGAGAGTCGCGCCTGGCGGAGCCTTTCTCATCGCTGTCGGCGGATTTGGGCTCCTGCACGGGCTCGCCAGTAAGCAGGCGCCGAAGTGCGCCGCCGCTTTCGGCAGGTGGCGCGGCCTGTGCAGGCGGCTTGAAGCGAATAGCATCTAGTGCGACGCGCGGCACTTCGCGACGTGCTGCCGTCTCGATCTGCACATGAGCCGTCATGCCGGAAAAAAGCTCATTGCTACTGTTCTCGGCTGAGATGATGACAGCATAGGTGACGACGGTGTCGGCTGCCGCTGGCGCAACCCGCACTTGCTCGACACGGCCCGAGAATTTGCGACCCGGATAGGCGTCGATCGCGAATGTCGCGAATTGTCCCTTCTTGACTGCGCCGACATCGACTTCGCTGACTTGAGCTTCGATGTTGACGACCGACATGTCTCCCGCAATGCGGTAAAGCTCGGGCGCTTGCAGGCTGGCCGCCACGGTCTGTCCAACATCAATGGATCTTTGAAGCACAATTCCAGAGATCGGCGTGCGGATGTTCGTTCGCTCGAGATCAATCATCGCTTGCTCGAGCTGAGCTGTTTTTTGTGCGACGACCGCGCGGGCATTCTCGAGGTTGCCGTTGGTCACATCGATTTCGGCGCGCGCCACGTTGAGGTCGCGAACGGACCCATCGATGTTCACTTGTGCCGCAATCCCCTTTTGGCCAAGCAGTTTTTGGCGATCATGCACGGCCTCGGCATTGGTGAGATTCGAGATCGCCTTGCGCAGTGCTGCCTCGCTCGACGTGACAGCCGCCTGAGCGGCTTGCAGGTCGGCGCGAGCTTGTTGCGCCTTCGACTCGAACGTCTTCGGGTCGATCGTGGCCAAGATCGCTCCAGCGCTGACACGATCATTGAAGTCCGCCACTATTGATTTGACGCGTCCCGACAGCTCAGAACCGACCTGTACTGTGGTTCGGGGCTTTACAGTTCCCGACGTGGCAATGACTTTGCGGACTTCCCCAACGGATATCGTCGAAGTCTCATAGGTGAACCCCGCAGCCGACATCCGCTTCTCGGCGTAACCCTTCACGAGGACCGCGGCAAAGGCCAAACCGGCGCACCCGCCAATAACGCCGAACAGCCGACCTAACATGATGCCACCCCAGATTTGCTGGACTGATGCTTAGCGATTGCCCGATTTTGCGAGTTCCCTCTCCGCCACCAACGCTGCCGCCACACGCGATCGAACATGCAATTTCTGCAGGACATTGTGCATGTAATGCTTCACCGTGCGCTCGGTCAGTCCGAGGGCCTCTCCGATGTCACGATTGGTCTTACCGAGTGCCAAATGCTGCAAGATCTCCATCTCGCGGGCCGTCAGCTGGGAAAGCAGATCCTGTGTGGGCGGCGATGATTTGGTCTTGGCGCCTGATAAGATCCGTGCGGCTAGGCCGGGTAGAACGACCGCATCGCCTTCCGCAATACTCAGCAGCGTCTTGACGAAATCCGAACCGCGGATTCCTTTGAGTATATAGCCGCGTGCTCCAACCTCGAGCGCCTCCGCAATTGTGGTCTCGTCCTCCGAGACCGTAAGAAATACTATTTTCACGGCAGGGCACGTTGCTGCGATCATTCGTGCCGCCTTCATGCCACCACCGGGCATGCTGATGTCGAGCAGAGCGATATCTGGCAGATGCTCCTGAGTAAGCCGAACGGCATCGTCGCCGCTTTCGCCCTCGCCCACGATGACGAATTCCGGCTTCGTCTCCAGTGTACGAACGACGCCGGACCGCACCATTGGATGATCGTCAGCGATAACAATGCGGAACTTATCCATAAGCATGGTCCTTGCGCTGTAACGGCGTCCTGCTCAAGTCGAGCGCAATCTGAAGCACGGTGCCGCCTTCCTGCGGTGAGTACATCTCGAATTTTCCAGCTAATGTTTCAACACGGTCTCGGATACCGTTGAGCCCAAGTTGCTGGCTGGATGAATCAGAGGCGCGTACTCGACCGATCCCAGGGCCTTTGTCGCTGACTCTCACTCGAAGTCGTGACCCGACAACAGCCACCTCGATTGCCTGTCCATTGCCATTCGCGTGCTTGAAGGAATTGGTCAGTCCTTCCTGCACGAACCGATATACACACACCTTTACTTCTTTTGAGGCTTCGATGGCCTTCAAAGGCAGCTCGACGGAAACGGCGCTGCCCGTCCTCTCCTCATGGAGACGCACAACAGCCGCGACGGTGTCGTTGACAGTCATCGCGTCGAGCTGTGGAAGTATGAGGCCACGCGAGAGCTGACGGATATCTTTGATCGCGTCCTCGAGTGCGGAACGTATTCCTTCGAGCGTCCCGTCCGAGGAGTCTTTCTCCATACGCGACTTAACCAAGGGCAGATCGTCGAGCCGCATCAGGGCAAAGCCGAGAAACTGTGCGGGTCCGTCGTGCAGATCAGCGCCCAGTCTGTTCAAGAGCTGCTCGTTGCGCTGGTCCGCACGCCAGTAGGCGTCCTCGATCCTTTGCCTGAGTTCACTGTTTTGCTCGGACCGCGCGATCAGGGTCAGCTTTTGATGTTCTATGGTATTCGTGCCCCGTCGAACGACTCCATAAAGCCCGAGCATCATCGCAGTGCCGACGATACCAACAAGCGCCCAGCTTTGCAGCAGCGCCTTCTGGACGGACTCTTTGAGCGGCGCAGCACGCATATAGAATTCTGAGACTGCGATGATCCGATGCGAGTTGCTTTCGCGGATGGGCGCATAAATCTCGATCAGGTCCTCACCCAGCAACCTTTCGTGATGATCGTCATCGTGACCGAGATCGCTTATGTGCGCGCTGACTGTGCCGCTCCATGCCTCCTTCAAATAGGATGTTGGCGTAAAGCGCTGGCCGATGATGGATTCGAAATTGCTGTAAGCGATAAGTCCGCCCTTCTGCCAGATCTTCACCGACCGAACATTCTCGCTGATTTCGCGGAGTTGCATGATCGCGTCGAGTCTTTTCTTGTTTTCCGGTCCGATTTCGTTGCCGTTCGCGAGTTCTTGGACGAGAGGTGTGATGAACGCATCCATGTAGAGCGCGGCAGCGGCAGCTGAGTGATTGGTTACGCTCTGCTCGATTTTTTTCGCGGTCCAAGAGCCGATAGCTGACATGCCGAGCAAGATGATCGTCGCCCCAACGACGGCGAATTGTTGCGAAAGGGTCAACGCTGCCCATCGAGCAAGGACTGTCGACAACACACTTCGCGCCCCTGCGGAGCTTGTACTTAGCTGTGTCAAGCTCAGTGCAGCTTGTCGCTGGTCTGTGCGTTGGTCGATCATTGGGCTCCGCACCTTGTGCAAGATGTCGACGAGAGCTGACGCGAAGTGAATGAAACTGGCGATTATCCCGTGGGAAAGCATGAGCTGCTACCTTGAACGAAGCCGCCATTCACAGAATAGGAACCCGCACTTGCAACAGGCTGAAGAACTGACGTCGCACGCGGAAGGGAAGCCGCCCGCACTTGGATTTCGAACAATCGGCGCAACGCTGCAACATTGGAAGACAATTCGAATGCCGAGAGTGCTTTTGCACGCCCCGCTTTGACAAATTGATTCCTCAGTTCGTCCTCGTTCAGTATCCGTGCAATGGCATCCGCAAGGGCCGACGGAGATGATGGCTTGACGAGGAACCCATTCACGTCATGATCGATGATCTCGGGAATGCCCGCCAATTGCGTCGAGACGACGGGAAGACCGGCCGCAAGCGCTTCGAGCAGTACTGTCGGCAAGCCGTCGCGATCACCGGTTTCATCAATGACGCAGGGTAAGGCTAGCACACGAGCTCGGTGCATCGCGCTGATCACGTCGTTCTGTGCAAGCGCTCCGCGCAAGACGACCCTAGACGAAAGACTCGCGGCATCGATCTGCTGCTCGAGCGTACTGCGAAGCGGACCGTCGCCGATAATCTCGCATGAAAAAGCGACTCCACGCTGGGCCAATAGTTGACACGCGCTGATCAGATCGTGGACGCCCTTCTTTGGAACGAGTCGGCCGACAAACAGGACATGTCTACCGCGAGGCTGCGACACGTCAGGTGTGAAGAGCGCGGGATCGATGCCATTGTAGATGCGAACGATTTTGTGTGCCTCCGATTGTCCTGCAAGTTCGCACAGATGCTGCCGATTGAACTCCGAGACCGTTGCCACGAATGCCGCACGAGAAATCTTTAAGCGGCGAGCCTTGTCGTCGGCCATTGCTGACATGTAACGATGGTAAATGTCGCGAGCATGCGCCGTGAACGAAAACGGGATGCCGGCGAAAAGCGAAGCCGAAAGAGCAGCTGAGGTCGCGTCGGAAGCAAAGTGTGCATGAAGATGCTGCACGCTAACTGATTGCGCCAGCCGCGCGATAAGCGCGGCCTTCGATGCGAGCATCGCGTGTTGGCTCGGTCCCTTTGCCGGCGATGATAATTCAAGCAGCCGGATCAGGGCTTCGGGCATCTGCGACCCGGACGTCGCGTCTGGCTTGATGTAATGCACCTTGGCGCGCAGGTCTGCGAGCAGTGTGTGGCGAGGTTCGTCCAACGGGCATTTCAAAGAATAGATCTCGATCTCGACGCCCTGACGTTCCAGTTCGAGAATCTCATTCAGGATGAACGTTTCGCTCAAGCGCGGAAACCGTTTCAGCACATAGCCAATTTTTATTCGCGGGTTGTCCCCATTGTCCAGCGGGTCAGAATAGAACATAGGGGCTCCGTTCATGTCGCGTGGATTGAAGGGCATTTCGTTTGGGGCTTTGGGCCAGAGTGATGAGTCTATTCGCGGCGACCGATGCCCCGGACAGCATCGCTGTCGCTGGCCGTCGCGGAGGTCTTGCCAGAGCGTCGCGGATGCTCTGTTCGATCCGGTCGCTGGTCAGGTCTCCGGCCTCGATGCAGTCGACCAAGTTGCGTGATGCGAGCATTCTTGCACGAATGCGTTGTTCGCCGCTCGGTCCTTCGCGCGGCAGCATGATGATGTTGGCGCTGGTCGACAGGGCTTCGAGTGACGAATTGTATCCCGCCATGACGACCGCCACATCGGCCATCGAGAGATAGTCCATGCAGTCGGCGGTCCAGGCGACAAGCCGCGTGCGAGACAAGTCTTCGCAAGCGCGCTCCAAATCCCGACGGTTGGGCTCCGGCATCAGTGGTCCAGCAATAACGACGGATCGAACCGAGGACTCGCTTTCGAGCCGGGCAAGCGCCCCTAGGGTGGTTGACAACATGGGGTAAGCATCGTGGCCGCCGCCGCCGGCAGCGATGATGATACGCTCGGGCTCGCACCAGTCGCCAAGGCCGGCTAGCGATCGGAGCGCCTTCTTCTCGCCACGCGTATCGCGCGCAAGATCGAATGAACTGCACACGAAACCTGTGTAAGTAATTTTCCCCGGCAGGCATTCGTCCAGCCCGTAATGTTCGCTGCTGGGATAGACGTCGCGTTCGCCATATATAAGTCCGGCATCGTAGTTGTCTGCGATGAAGCGGTACAGGGCTTGCGCTTGCCAGCGACGCTTTATGACTTCGGGTTCGTCGAGAATATCGCGCAGTCCGAGGACGACTTGCGTGCCAAACCCTTCATCCCGGATCAGGCGAAGCGCCGGGACGAGGTCCTGACAAACACCCATAGGCAGGTGGTCGACCAGAAGAACATCAGGCTTCAAGGAGCAGATGACGTTCGCGATGATCCCGGCCCGCACGTCGCTCGTCTCGTCCGCCGATAAATTGAGCGAACGCGCCTGCCACTTCTCGGCGGCGACTTTTTGCACCGACGGCAGTTTTATTGTGTCAACACCCTTAGGCACGGAGAAAAAGGCGCCGGCGCCGCTTCCGATCAATAATGCGACACTGGCCCTGGGGCATTGACGAACGATCTCAGCAGCAATGGTCGCGTTTCGCCGCATGTGGCCGAGCCCAATACTGTCGGGCGAATACATCAGTACTCTCATGATTGAGCGGCTCCCTGCCTGTGCGCGTTGCCGGCGGTGATCGTTCCATGCTTGCCCATCACGTTGGGTACTGCGAGCTTCGAAGCACTGTTGAAGATAGCGGCAATAGCGGCAGCCGACGTACCACGCTCGTTCAGCTTGAGCCCGCGCCTTATCAGGGCGATCGAGGCGTAGAGGCGCACGCGGTCGCTATCCAGTACGCGCTGCGCGCTTGCTGCATAGCCGGCAATGAACTGCGGAATGAGATCATTGATCATGTCGGTAATGCCCGCCCCATCGAGGGGCTCCGTGGTCGACAGATGTGCGAGGCAGTTGCCGATGTCCGCTTCGGCAGGTCCCAACGTCAGGTCATCGAGATCGACTAGGATAAAGTCCTCGCGCCCTTTGGGCCGGATGAGTTGGCGAAGATGAAAATCTCCATGAGCCGTGACGATCGGCGCCGCGGACAGGAACCGTGCCGATCCGCACAGCGCATCGATGAGTGCGGCCGTGTCCTTCGGCAGGGAGAGTCCAGGTTTGGCAAGTCGAGGAATGATGCGCCGGCTGACATCCAACGCAGGCAAGTCAAGGCCCTCTGGCAGCGCTGTGTGCAAATGGGCCAACGGCCGAAGGACAGAGCAACAGAACTCGGATAACCTTCGAGTGCCGGATCGATCTGAGGCGTCGCGCCGCAAGTCGTGCCAGAGTTCGAGTGCCGTTGGGCCTTCGAGCCTGGCAAACGCCACGGCATCGGTATTCAGCAGTTGCAAGCCCGGACATGTAGGCACGTGCTGATCAAAAATTGCCTGCGATCGCTGTACGGTCGTCGCAGACGATGGTGCTCCAAGCTTGACATACTTGGTGAAATGGCGGCGCGGATCAGGCGTTTTCGTTTTTTCCAGCAGCTCTACGATCCGGCGTGCCGCCATCTGGCAGCCGCTGGTTCCGAGATCTACGGGCGCCCTGCGCGTGCCTTCGGTGAGCACGTTCACAATCCACTCCGCGGATCGCTGCGGCTCGCCAGCGTGGTGATCCAGGCCAAGCTGTTGGCCCCAGGTTCTCGCTCTGGCCGATTGATCATCGAATGTACGCTCGATCGCAACCAGCAGCACTGGAGTATCGGTCGTCGCAAGCTCGAGAACGGAATTGTAGCCGGTCGTGCTGATCACCAAATCAGACGCCGCGAACGCTTCGTCGAGCCGTGATCCGACATCAATGACCGCTTCGACATTCGGCAGGAGTGAAGTGGCGGGTGCGCGAGGCCCTGCGATCTGCAGCACTCTCAGGCTGTCAGCCGGGATACTGCGACGTACCGCGGCGATCACGGGTGTCAACTCGCGAGCTATGGCGGTAGCGGTCATGTCATTGCCACCACCACCCGTCGCGATCAGCACGGTTCGTCGCTGTTCGTCCCGAGGCAGGACCTCGCCGTGAATGCCACTGGAGCGATAAATCCAGCCAACATTGGTCACAGTCTTGGCGCCAATGATGCCCGATGCCACAGTCCAGGCATCCTCTGGCGCTGCCACCAGCGCTTCATCCCACCGGCGACCACCCGGGAGGCAGAATCTCGGGAGCTGGCTGTCGACCGTCTCTCTCAGGATCAGAAGCAAAGCTTGTGGCAGTAGCTCGAGATTAGGGATGACTGCCGTGTCGACGACCACCAAGTCCGCACCGGTCTTTGCGATCACGCCCGCCATCTGTTCGCGACCGCAGTTGTAAGTGAAATCAAACAACGCACGCTCGGATGGCGAGAGACCGGCAGCAGGCGCGTTGGAAACGAGACTGAATTGGCACTCGGGCTTCAGACGTCTCAGCGCGGCCGCGATGTTGGTGATGCGGCGCAGATGCCCGAGCCCGGTTCGGGCAGAAGCACAGAATGTCACACTTCGACCGAAAGACACCAACGCTACGCACTCCTCTAACGGATGGTGCGGGTTGCACATGATTTCACAATTACCGTGCGAAGCGGGCCGTGCAATTATCCATCGGTCAACGAACTATTGTACCTTTGGACACTCTGATATCGGTCGAGAAAACAGTGCCGTCATCGCGTGACCATTGCTGCGGCACTGAAATTTGCCGCCTCGCTATATCGCAATTAACCGCAATCCTTGAAACAGCGGCTTTGCGTCATTTGCGCCGTTGCCGCGCGCATCCAGGGCTCATAAGCGGACAGACTTCTCAGAGCCAAATCTCTGCCAAGCCTGCCTGCAGATCGCATTGCACCGCCGCCTTCACCGCGACGAAGCTCATCGACGGCCGTTGCACGGCTTCGATCATCGCCTCCGCATCGCGGTAGTCGTTCTTGTGGCCCGTAAAGAAAGGCTTCACGTACTGCGCTGGGATCAGCCGCACATCGTGCCCGATCTCGATCAGCCGACGCGCGATGTGGTGGGCGCCAGCGCCGGCCTCCATGCCGATCAGGCACCGCGGAACATTGACGAGGCGCTCCATGAGCTGTGCGCGAGACACGCGGGCGGCGCGCATGACGATCTTGCCGCGCCGATTTTGGCCGATCAGATGAAACGTGTTCTTGCCGATATCGATTCCGATGGCGGAAAACGTCAGCGTACTTTGGCAGATTGGACGACATCGCGCTCTCCTCAGCGCGATATCCCTCCCCGACCCGATCTGCCCGTTGTAGGGCACTGCGCGCGGCCGGACCATGCCATTAACGGAGATAAGGGTAAGCAGTGGTTGCCGCACCCTCGGAGCAAGCCACGATGTCTGCTTGACCTTCGGCTTCGACCGACGCGAGTCATGTGATTACAGGGTGGCGTTGCCTACTCCTGTTCAATGGGGACACGCTTCGCTGGTGCCGCAAAAGGCTCACCGCAGTCAAGACCATTCGCCAGGCTTACGGTAGGATTGATGGCTTGCCGCATGCTCGCGCTTTAAGGGCCGTTCGATGGGAAGGGACACAACGATGATCGCGCTCGACTCGAACGCGACGACCTACTGGATTGATGCGATGAGCAGCGTCAACGGACCTCCAGCAGATCCCTGCCGTGAGGAGAAGATCGCGCTGGCCCGCATCTATTTCTGGATGCCCGAGGGGAGCGGTTTCCATCTCACGCCGACTGTTCAGAAGGAGTATGAAGCGATCCGGCAGCAAGTGAAGCGAGGGAACCATGAGAGTTGGCACATGGTGCACATCTCACCGGTTAATCCGCCACCTTTCATCGAGGCCGTTTCCGCGCGCGCCGATGATCTCTTACGCTACCACAGTGGGGCGGACGATCGGCGCATCTTGGCGGAGTGCGAACTCTCGCAAATCGAAAGTCTGCTCACGGCAGATGAGAAGTTTCTACGTAATCTGGGGCCGCACGCCGAAAGGGTTCGGATCTGGCTACCCTCTCAGTATTGGGCAGAAATGCGCATTGAACGCGGGGTGCGGCCCAACCGCCACCCTCACGAAACCAACCCGATGTCACGTGTCGATTGGTGGAGGTGGTAGGATATCGGCCGCCAGTGCTCGACGGCTGGACGCGCCCGTGATGATGTAGAACATCGACATCCTATGGACTGACACAGACCCTCCAATTCCGAACCGAGTCGAACTCTATCGTTCAATACATGAGTGGCACAGGCCCGCGCGGCCAACCCCTAGCGTATTCAGATACGACCGGGAGGATACCCACCCAGCCCCGCCTGTTGCGGGACGGCGTCTGCCAAGCAAAAATTCACGGCCTGGGCCCTCGCAAGCCGCGAGCGCGTGACAACGTCAGGGGCCATGTCGGTTTTGGCGACCGAAGCCGTCAGCCGGCGTAGCTGGCCGGGCCTGGAGAATGAGCCTATCGGATGTCTGCTACTTTCGGGGCCGAGAGGCTTGCGGGCGACACGGCGAAGCTGGTCTGGCGCAGCTAACGGCACCTTTTGTCGTTCCGCTGGCGTTCCGCAGCGTTGATTTGCGGAACGATCTTTATGCCTAAATCCTTGAATTAGTTGGCGCGCCGGGAAGGATTCGAACCCACGACCTTCTGATCCGTAGTCAGACGCTCTATCCAGCTGAGCTACCGGCGCGTTTTTGGCGATCTCTCCGAGGAGGCGCCGAGGCGAGGCTCGGCACTGGCTCTGGGTCGGATGCCTGCTGGACCGCGAGGCCAAGCACGCTCGGGCGAGCTGCTCAATCTCGATCGGCCAAACACCTATGCTCGGGGTTCGGATGAGCCCCGAGCCAAGTCGCCGTTTCATGCCGTCAAGCGGGTCGCGGGTCAAGCGGATTGTTGAAGGTGGGCTCGCCAAGTCGCGCCGGTGGACACCCGCAGCGGCGGCAACCCAGGGACCGTCGCGCAGAAATTTGCCGACGAACCGATCACTGCATGACCTTCCGCTGTGTCATTGCGAGAGCAGCGCACCCGTCGAGATGGAGGCGCGCTGGAAGGTGCTGTCGAGGCACGCTGCTCTGTGGACACACCGTCATGTCCACGCCAACCGCAAGCGGGTCGCGGGCTGGCGGGACAGGCTTCGATGCACTTGCTAAGCAAATGTATTTTGCCCCGTTGCAGAGCCGATGTGGCGGGCAGTCGAGCCGCGCTGCACTCGTTACATCTGGCCGCCTTCGCGCATGACTTCGAACCCGCAAAAATTCGAAACTGCGTTGGTGTACTACCGCACAGGAATGCGGCGTGACCAAATCTCTGCTCCAAAGTTGCGGTGAGAACAATCGGTTGCAATTGCGCGCTGACGCGCTGGGCGAGCAATGAGGCCGAAGGCATTCAGCGTCCCACTTGTGGTGCCGTGTGGCTTATCCTTGCCTCGCCGCAATTTGTCGGCATAGTCCTACGAAGTTTCCAACCGATTTTCTTTCGGCGGCGGCGCAGAAGCGGGGTCGGAACATGTCCACGTGGCTGAGATCACTGGGGGCCGGTGTTGCCCTCGGGCTGTTCGCACTGGCAACGGGTGGCCTGACACCTGACGCCAATGCCCAAGGTCGCTCGCATATCGAGAAATCGACCAATAAGCGGCTCTCTGGCGTGGCGTACGCGACGCTGCCGAACCTTACCTACGAGCAGTGCGAGGACCGCTGCAACGCCGATCAGCAGTGCGTGGCACTCGAGCACTTCCGGGCCGGCGTGGTGCGGCGCTCGCAATGCAAGCTGTTCTCGTCGGCCGGCGAGACGCGGGACAACCGCTATTCCGATGTGGGCTTCAAGCGGCCCGGGGCCGGTCCCGCGAAACGCGATCAGACAGCCGACGCCAAGCGCAAAGCTGACGAGGCGAGGAAGGCGCAGGAAGTGGCGCAGCAGGAGCGTTCTCGACAGCAAAGCAGTGACGAGGAGGCGCGCCGCCAGGAACTGGCCCGCCGGGCGGATGCCGAGCGCAACGCCCAAGAGCAGCAGCGGCAGATGACCAGCCCTGGCGGCTTCGGATCGCGTGCTCCGTCGCCAGCCATGGCCCCGCCGGCCAGCGCACCACCGCCAGTAGCGAGTGTTCCACCGCCACCGCCGCCTTCAACACAGCCACCCTCCGCTCCGGCCGCTTCGCCGCCTGCCGCGAATGGACAGCCGCCTCCGGCGGCCATGGAGCGCCGGTCAGCGCCACCGCCGCCCCCGGCGACAAGCCTGCCGCCCCCGGCAATGCCGCGCATGGCCACGCCTCCGGCACCGATCACGCCTCCGCCGCCGCCTCCGGTCGTGTCCGCGCCCGCACCGAGGCCGGAACCGCCCGTCGCAGCAGCGCCGGCGCCTGGATCTGCATCGGGTGGCGAGGCAGCGCAACCGCGGCCGCGTTCGCGTGGCATCACGCGCAGCGAGGAGGCGCCCGCAACCGGTGGTGCGCCGCCGCCGAAAGCGAGCGCACCACCGGCTGCCGCCGCACCCGTTGCGGCGCGCGCCGAGGAAAAACCTACGGACTGGGACGTCGTGCCGGTTTTCTATGGAACCGATCGCAGCCGGCGGGACCAGCCAAAACGGATCGCCTACGGCGCCGACCGGGCCTCACGCCTGGAGCTTGGTCGCGCGCTTGTGACGGTGCCGAAAGCGCATCAGGTGCCCAACGTCGAGAGGCCCTGGGCGATCAAGGTCCCTTACCTCGACATCACGCTCTACCAGGAGGCCGAGGACCCGAAAAAGCATTTCACGGTGAAAGAGATCAAGGCGATGAGCAGGGACGAGTTGCTGCAGCTCGTCCGCGAGCGCCTTGGCGGTTCACGTCGGTTCGCGGACCAGGCTCTGGTCCTGGTCCACGGCTACAACAATGGCTTCGACGATGCGCTCTATCGCACGGCGCAGATCGCCTACGACCTGAAGTTCGACGGCGCGCCGTTCCTCTACAGTTGGCCTTCAGGCAGTGGAATCACCAGCTATCCCTATGATCGCGAAAGCGCGCTGCAGGCCGAGCCCTATCTGGCGCAATTTCTGCAGATGGTGCTGAACGAGACCGGGGCCCGGCAGGTGAATTTGATCGCGCACTCAATGGGCAATCAGCCGCTGCTGCAGGTGCTGCGCTATCTGAAGCAGACCAATCCGGCAATTTCGAGCCGGATCAATCAGATTATCCTGGCGGCGCCGGATGTCGACCGGAATGCGTTCGAGTTCCTGGCAGACCAGATCCGTGGTGTTGGGCGCGGGATCACGATGTATGTGTCGGCGAACGACGTGGCACTCGGCATCTCAAAGCGTTTCGCGGGCGGAATTCCGCGAGCCGGCGATGTTCCGGACGGCCTGGGGCCTGCGGTGCTGGCCGGTATCGACACCATCGATGTAACCGCGCTCTCAACCGAATATCTGGCGCTCCATCACTCAACCTACGCCGAGAAATCGGCTCTGATCGAGGATATCGAGAAGGTGATCCTGACGGGTCTTCGACCGCCAGACAAGCGCCTGCCATCGCTTGAGCGCGTCAAGGGCGACAAAGGTGATTATTGGCGATATGCGCGATAAGGAGCACACCGCGCGGATCTGGGCGACAGCGTTCGGCAAATCTGCGATTTGATCGATGCGGCGCGCACTTGCGGGGCGCGTCAGCCGCATTTTTGAGCACCCACTGGCGCAGTTCGAACACAGTTCTGCCAAAAACGCTCGACTGCGGCGCGTCATCTGTTGCCTCAAGGCCCAGCTCATGGCCAGATGCTGAAGTCGGCTGCTCTGTCGGGCGCGGGAAAACTGTGCGGTTTCAGCTCCCGTATAAACGATCTCTTCAGCATCGCCGATCAGGATGAGGGTGCGTCCGCCCGCGCTGGCGGCCGTACACCCGATTCGAAAGAGCACCTGACGGCACTCTGCCGTCCAGGGGCCGGTTTTGGAGACGATCATGATTGCCCGTTCGACATCGAGCTCACTCCTGGCGGTCGCTGTGGTGGCTGTCACGTTGATGGCCGGCCCCGCCGCCGCGCAGCAGGATTCCGGCTGGCTTTGGGGCGGTTCTGAGCAGGTCGGCGGTGCCGGCAAGCAGATCGTCCGCTTCAACCCGCAGTACGCGCCGGGCCAGATCATCGTCAGCTTCGGCGATCGCCGGCTCTACCACATCATTCGCCAGGGCGAGGCCGCGAGCTATCCGATCGCCATTCCGCGCGAGCAGAGCCGCTGGCAGGGCGTGACCTCGGTCACCTCCAAGCGCGAGAACCCATCGTGGACCCCAACGCCGACGATGATCGCGGAGAACCCGCGCCTTCCCCGCTGGGTGCCTGGCGGCCATCCGCTGAACCCGCTCGGCGTGCGTGCGCTTTATCTGGGCTCCTCCGCCTACCGGATCCACGGCACCGATGCGCCCTGGACCATCGGCTCCGCCGTGTCGAAGGGCTGCATCCGCATGTACAATCAGGATGTGCTCGACCTCTATCCGCGCGTTGCGACCGGAACCAAGGTGACGGTGACGTGGCAGACGTACGGAACCGGCGCTGCCATAGCACAATCGCGGCCGGAGCCGGCGCCGCAAGCACGCGAGCGGGTCGTCAACGAGGGCAGCTCCTATCGTGAGATCCGCCGCCCCTACAAGCGGGTTGCGGCCGCCGACTATGTGCCGTCGAGCACGCGAGCCAGCCGCGCCGCCCTGCAGGAGCAGGACACCACGGCAAGCGAGGAGGCCGCTCAGCCGAAGCGGCGTTACACCACGGCCAAGAAGGCCACCGCCCGCAAGGTCGCCCCGCGGATCACAAGCGCTGATACGGCCCAGGAATGAGGCGGTTGGCAGAAGCCTGAACTCAAGAGTGGGCGGTCCAGCAGACCGCCCATTTCGCATTATGCATGGCCGCTCATTGCAATCGCGGACGCGATCCGACGCACTTGCGATCGGCGATCCGCTGACGAGCCATGCACGGCATGTGCAGTGACAGCAGGCGGTTCCGCGGCCTAGACTGAGCACCAATGCATCGAGATCCGCGCCGGGAGTGAAACTGCCAATGATCCATGAACTTCGAATCTACACCGCGAAGGCCGGAACCGTCGGTGATATGGCGAAGAATTCCGGCGAGATCGCGCGGGCCATCCGCGGCGACAACTACGGCAAGCTCGAAGGTTACTGGATCACGGAGATCGGGCCGCTGAACAAGGTCGTGCATCTGTGGAGCTACAAGGACCTCAATGAGCGCGCGCGGCTCCGTGCAGAGCTCGGGAAGAACGAGCGCTGGGCCAAGGAGTATTTGCCGCTGATCCGGCCGATTCTGCTGCGCCAGGACATTCGGTTGCTCAACCCGCTGCTCGACCTCAGGGCGCCGGCCGGCACTGGCAACGTCTATGAATTCCGCTACTACCGCGTGAAGCCGGGCACGGCGCGCGAATGGGCCAAGCATTTCACCGAGGCGCTCCCCGTGCGCGAGAAATACTCGAAGATCGTCGGCCTCTGGCAGACGGAAGCTGGCCAGCCCAACGAGGTCTGCCATCTCTGGTCCTATCCGGACCTCAACGCCCGGGCCGCAGCGCGTGGTGCAGCGATGAAAGATCCAGGCTGGCAGGCGTTCCTGAAGACTGCCGGCGGGCTGCTCGAAGAAATGGATACGATGATCATGCTGCCCGCCGGCCACTCGCCCATGAGGTGAGGGCAAGCCGCAGTTGGCAGCGCATTTGCTGCAAAGGCGCTGCGTGCGGCAAGCTCATTCATGGGCTGCTCCGAGAGCGTCATCACGCACGAAAGAGGTCACGAGAGAATGCCAACCATCAAGCTCACCGTGAACCGTACGCCGCACGAAGTGGACGTACGGGAAAATCAGCTGCTCTCGAGTGTGCTCCGCGACGCGCTCCGACTCACCGGCACGCACATCGGCTGCGACACCAGCCAGTGCGGTGCCTGCACGGTGCATGTCGACGGGCACTCGGTAAAGAGCTGCACGATGCTCGCCATGCAGGCGGAGGGCGCGCACGTGACCACCATCGAGGGGCTCGCCGACGGGGACAAGCTGCATCCCATGCAGGAGGCGTTCCGGCAGCACCACGGCCTGCAGTGCGGCTTCTGCACGCCCGGCATGGTGATGGCGGCGGTCGCGTTCGCAAAAGACAACCCCAACCCGACGGAGGAGCAGGTGCGGCATTCGCTGGAGGGCAACCTCTGCCGCTGCACGGGCTATCAGAACATCGTCGACGCCGTGATCACCGGCGCCAAGACCATGGCAGCTGCGAGGAGCTGAGCGATGTACGAGTTCAAATACAGCCGCGCGAAGAGCCTTGGCGAAGCCGCGAGCACCGTGTCGGGCGGCGAGGATGCGCGCTTCCTCGCGGGCGGGCAGACGCTCATTCCGGTGCTCAAACAGCGTCTCGCGCGTCCGAGCCACGTGGTGGATCTCGCGGGCGTGCCGGGGCTCACCGGCATCACGGCGACCTCGAGCTCGGTCACCATCGGAGCGATGACGCGACACGCCGAAGTGGCGGCATCAGCTGACGTGCGCCGCACCATTCCTGCGCTGGCGGATCTCGCCGGCGGCATCGGCGACCCGCACGTGCGCAATCGCGGTACTCTGGGCGGTTCCGTGGCCAACAACGACCCGGCAGCCGATTATCCCGCCGCGGTGCTCGGTCTCGGCGCCACGGTGAAAACGGACAAGCGCAGCATTCACGCCGATGATTTCTTCGACGGGCTCTTCGCCACCAAGCTCGGCGAGGGCGAGATCATCACCGCTATAGAATTCCCGATTCCCGAGCGTGCGGGCTACGTGAAGTTTCCGCATCCGGCGTCCCGCTACTGCCTCGTCGCGGTGATGGTGAGCAATGGCCCGCAAGGCATCCGCGCGGCGGTGACCGGCGCGGGGCAGGCGGGCGTCTTCCGGTCGAAGGAGATCGAGGCGGCACTGGCGAAGACCTTCGCGCCGTCAGCCCTCGAAGGCATCAAGCTGCCTCAGGATGACCTCATGACCGACATGCATGCTGCCGCCGACTACCGCGCACATCTTGTGGGCGTGCTTGCGAAGCGTGCTGTTGCCAGAGCCATCGGATGAAAGACCGCGCCCGCGCCCAATTTCACGTGAAACGCGGCCGGCGCGGCCAAAATGTTTCACGTGAATCATATTTACAATTTTATCTATTAACCCTCACTTCACTCTGGAAATGACCGCAACGGAGGTTTCGGCTAAATTGGGTATGCTAACGCGTTAAGTGGGTCTGATCGCTCCCCGTCGCGCAGCAAGCCTTTGATAGATCACAGAAAAATTCCGAGCGACGACAAGGCGCAGCCATGTTCCGTCATCGGCTGATTGCCAAACTGGGCCAAACGGCCGGCCCCGAGTCCGGCACACCCGGCTCCTCTCTGACCTCTGATATTCGAGCAATTCACCGGCATGTGCGGCCTGGGACGCAAGCGCGCCGCCGTCGTCTACCGTCGCGGCAGCCACGACAGCGCCGCTCTCACACCCGCTCGGCAATCGCCTCCGCAATGGCCATTGCCGCCGTCAGTCCGGGGCTTTCGATGCCGAACAGCATGACAAGTCCGTCAACCCCATGCGTTTCGGGCCCGTGCACCATGAAATCCGGCACCGACTCGCCCTCGCGATAGAGCTTCGGCCGAATTCCCGTGTAATCGGCATGCAGCCGCGAGGGATCGAGCGCGGGATAGTAGGTGCGAATGAAACCGAGAAACTTCTCGAGCTTCGCCTCATCGAAGCTGTAGTCGATTTCCGGAATCCATTCGATGTCGGGCCCGAACTTGCAGCGACCGCCGATGTCGACCGTCACATGCAGTCCGAGCCAGGCGCCATCGGGCATCGGATAGATATGGCGCGAGAACGGCGACTTGCCTGAATAGGCGTAATACTGGCCGACGGCGTAGTAGGTCTCCGGTGGGCGATAGTTGGCGGTCCATGGATAGGTGCGCGCCAGTTTCGAGGCGTGGAGCCCCGCCGACAGAACGAGATGCTTCGCGGCGATGCGCCCGGCTGCCTCGCCGCCGGTGACGATCTCGAACAGGCCGTCACTGGTGCGGCCGATGCGCTCGACAGGCGTGTTCAGCACCACCTGACCGCCGGCACCCTCCAGATGGCCTTCGAGCGCGATCATCAGGCCGTGGCTGTCGATGATACCGGTTGACGGTGAGAGCAGCGCGGCGATGCAGGACACCTCGGGCTCGAGCTTTTTCGCTTCCTCGCCGGTCATCGGCTGCAGATCCGTGACGCCGTTCTTGATGGCCGTGTCCTGGATCGCTTTCAGCTTCGGCAATTGCGATTCCGCCGTTGCAACGAGCAGCTTGGTGATCGGCTTGTGCGGCACGCCGTTCTCGGCACAGAAGCGGTAGAGCATGTGCTTGCCCGCGACGCAGTACTTGGCACGCAGCGACCCTGGCGGATAATAGATGCCGGCGTGGATCACCTCGCTGTTCCGCGACGACGTCTCCGAGCCGATGATGTCGTGCTGCTCGAGCACCATCACTTCCCGTCCGGCCTCGGCCAGTGCCTTGCCAATCGCCAGCCCCACTACGCCCGCTCCGATGACGACGGTCTCGATGTCGGCGGCCATGCGTTAGCGTCTCCTAAAGCAGTGTGGGGCGGGCAAGCATTGCGGCAACGAGCATCGAGGCGTTGCCCAGTGCCTGGCTTAAGCCCGGCACCGAGTGTTCCTCGCCCCGTGTCGGTGCGATCCGCTCAATTGCATGAAAGCACACGACGTTCCAGCGCCATGCGGCCAATGGTCGTCCAAAGCTCGCACATGTCAGATGTTTTCGAATAGAACGCTCTGCTATCGATGCTTGACGACGACTGGCACCGCGGACACGTCGGCGAGACAGTGCCAGGCTGAAGCCAGGCAGCGAAACGTAGAATCGAAATCAACATGACCTGGAGCGAGCAAGTTTTCCGCTACTGCGAGCGCGGGCAGGACCCGGGGTTCTGGGCGGAGCCGTTCAACGCTGCAAGCAACGCCGGGTTCTTGATCGCTGGCGCCGTTCTTTGGGCGCGGTTTGCAAGTGCCGTCAATGGTGCCTGGTTTCACCCTAGCAGCGCTGGCTCCGCCGGTACGGCGGCCGCCCACGTCAAATGTGAGAACGCGAACCACCATACGCTTGTCTGGCTGCTCATCGTGCTCACTTTTGCGGTCGGCATCGGCAGTTTCCTCTTCCACACTTTCGCGACCCGCTGGGCGAGGCTCGCGGACGTCGTTCCAATCAGCCTGTTCATGGGTGCCTATCTCTACTTCGCGCTGCGTGTCTTTCTCGGCTGGAGCCTGACGAGGACAATCGTCGCCGTGCTCGGCTTTGCCGCGGTCGGGCTCGCGGCTTCGACAATCGCATGCCCCGCCTCGATGCGCTCAGTCACCGACTACGCACGCGAGCCTTGCCTCAAGGGTGCCATGGGTTACGTGCCGGCCTTGCTCGCGTTGCTGGTTACGGGAGCCGCGCTCAGGCGCGATCCGGTGTTGGGACGCCAGCTGCTCGTGGCTGCCGGCATCTTCCTTGCAGCGATGATCCTACGCTGGGTCGATCGCGACATGTGCGCCACGACGATCCTCTTCGGCCAGGCGCGCGGCACTCACGCGCTCTGGCACCTGCTGACAGCCACTGCCGTCTACGTGTTGGTCAGCTTGGCCATCGATTCACTTGCGCGCGGCCGTCCGTTGCAGACGCGCGCCTAGCCAGGGTCGCGTGATGCGCTTGAAATCGGAAATCTGGGTGAAGGCTTACATCAGGCGCCTGATGGGTGAGGGTGTATCGGCGGTGGTCGCGCGCCGCGGCGACTCGGATGCCGGCGTCATCCTGATCAAGGTCGTGCGGCTCGACGGGACGGCGGATCTCTACGGGCCAGCACCCGCGGGCTTCACCGGCGATGACGGGGAGCGGCGCTGGACGGCACTCGCACAGATGAAGCCAGAGGCTGACGTTGAGGCGATGGTGGCGCAAGAACGCCGCCTCGATGGCGACATCTGGGTGGTCGAGGTCGAGGACCGGTCTGGCCGCAGCTTCCTCGAGGGCTGGCTCTACTGAATGTGCGAAGCTGTTGGCTGCCGATGCGCCCCGCGTTGCCATACGGCAACGGTGAATGGAAGCAATTCGGTCCCTTAAGCCCCCGTTAACGACTTCCGCCCTCAAATAAGTTCAAGTTGCGCCAAACGGGGTGTGCGTCGCCGGTTGGCGTTGCGAAGCGTCGATAGCGAGCAGGGGACGACCCATGGCCACGATTCTTCAGTTTCGTGTGTCGCAGCAAGAGCCAGAACAGAAGCCGCGCGCCCGGCGCAAGCGGCGTTCGGCACAGATCGTAATTTTCCCGGGAGTGCGCTACGAGCGCTGGGCGGAGGCCGGAGCTCCGGCGAAAGCCAAAACCATCGTCCGCGATGTGCTGACGTTGGTGGACTGACGCGCTCGCATCGAGAAGTCGCGCAGGTTACGCGCGGTGCAAGGCGCACTGCGCGCGCGACAGGAGCGCCTCGGCTTCGGCTTGGAAGGCGCGGCCGTGCAGAGGTGCGCGAATAACGATCAGGCCTTGCGACTGAGGCACTGCGACCTGGCTTGCGTCGTTCTCGAAGCTGCGGCCCAAACTGAAGATCGAGAGATAACGCTCCACTTGCGGGACGAGCTGAAATCCGATCTCGAGGCGGCGGAAGTCCTGCGACGGCAGGGCATAGAAGTTGTCGCCCTGAAGCGTGTAGAGCGAGACTGTCCAACCCTTGTCCGGCAATACAGCCGTCACTTTGATCGGCCCATCCGTAACATCGTAACGGCAAACAGCCATTCTGACGTCGGGGCCGATGAAAGGCAGAATCTGGCTGCCGGCTGTCGAGGGCGGCAAAACGCGCATCCGGTTCAGAGGCAGTTGGTCGGCGAGGCGCTGCACGCTGCTTGCGGTCGCAAGCTGCGGCATCATCAAAGTGGCGCTGATGTGGATGATGCCGCCGGCAACAAGCGCCGTCAGGATTGCGGCCCAACGCATGCGTTTCAGCCAGCTGGGGATCAGAGTCATCGGCAGGCGACCTTCTTGATGGCCGGAAGTGCCAGCTCGCGTCCATCTTCAATGTTGGGTGGCTCTTGCAGCGAAAGCAGTAAGGTGATGCGGCCGACGTTGCCTGTTGGCAGCCAATTGCCGGGGCGTGCATTGCGAGAGAGACGTATCTCGATACGGTTGGCGGTCGGGCGCATCACTGTCGCGCTGTTGAACGAAAAACGGTCCGCCGGATTGGCAATGAGGCCGCCTTTGTCATCGAACACGGCGAGACTCCAGAACGAAGCCTGGGGCTCCTCGCCAGCGATGACGTATTCGCAGCTCGAGTAGAGTGCATTGCTGTCGCTGTCGGTAGAGGCTTGGTAGGTGAGCGTCAGCGCCGACGAGACCGGCAGCATGCCGCGCCGCAGGAAATGGGCGCGTGTGTAGGGATCGGCATCGGCACGACCGGCGGCAGTCCAGACGGTCCAGGGGCCATTCGAGCGAGTGGTGAGACGAGAGCCCTTCTCAACCATGTACCAGGAGGAACCGAGGCCACCAAATATGGCTATCGTCACGAAGAGCAGGGCATTGATGATCACGTGCGGCTCCCGCTCATTGCTGGCGCAGCTGCTGGCGCTCGGCGCGCGCCTGCGCAGGCGTCAACTCGCGAAATGAGGCGGCGCTACGACGTACGGCCGGGCCAGCCCTGGCCGGAGGCGACGGAGAGGCGGACACCGCTGGACCGCCTGGCACGTCGGTGCCTTCGGCACGCTTGGCCCGCGGGACGAGGCGCGGCTGTCGCGGGCTTTGAGTGTCAGGAGTGGACGGGCTCGAGGCTGGTGCTTGCAGCGTCGAGGGTGCGGTTCCCGAGCTCGACGGTACGCCAACCGGTGCCGACGTGGGAGCGCCGGCAGGTCCGTTGGCGGAAGCTGGAGTTGGCTCCTCGGGGATGCCGGCGATCTGGCGCATCGATTTCGCGAGCTTGCGCAACGCGTCCTTGGTCGGAGCGGGCATCAAATTGTGACGGCTGCCGGAGGCGTTCTCCTGTGCCATGGCCACCGGCCGGTTGCGGCGGCGTTCCTCGTCCTGCTGGCGTGCTTCCTCGCGCGCTGCGACTTGTGTTGGATGGAGGGGCAATCCGGGGATCTGGGGGATGTTCATGCTGGTGTGGGCAACCGACATGAAGCTCTGCCAGGCTATGGCCGGGATACTGCCGCCGGTAACATTGTTCATCGGGCGGAAGTCGTCGTTGCCGATCCACACGCCTGTGACGAGTGCGCCGCTGAAGCCGACGAACCATGCATCACGATAGCTCGAGGAGGTGCCCGTCTTGCCGGCCGTATAAGTGAAGTCGAGCGCGGCTTTCTTGCCGGTGCCCTCGGTCACGACCATCTGCATCATCTGGTTCATGAACTCGGCATGACGAGGCTGGATGACCTGCGGCGGCTCCGGCTCGTCGGCCTCGCGGCTGTAGACGTGCTCGCCGCGCGAGTTGGTGATGTCGAGGATGGCATAGGGGCGCGCAAGCCTGCCGCCGTTGGCGAAGGTCGCGAAGGCGGAGGTGTGTTGCAGCACCGATACGCCGCCGTCGCCCAAGGCCATCGAGCAGGTCTTCTTGATCCCCTGAACGCCAAGCCGCTGCGTCAGTGCGACCAGCCGGTCACGATCGTACTTCAGCGACAGGTCGACGGCTACCGTGTTGAGCGACTTCGCAAAGGCCACTCCGGCGGGCATGCTGCCGCCACCGCCGTAACCGCCATCGTAGTTCTTCGGCTGCCAATTGCCGCACGACACCGCGCTGTCGCGCACCGTCGACTTCGGTGTCAGGCCATGCTCGACGGCATTGGCGTAGACGTAGAGCTTCATCGACGAGCCAGGCTGTCGCTTCGCTGCTGTCGCGCGGTTGAACTGGCTCTCGCCATAGTCGAGGCCGCCGACGATGGCACGCACCGCGCCATCGGGCTCCATGGCGACAAGCGCACCGGAAGTGGCATGCTGCGCCCGGCCGTGCTGGCGCAGAGCGGAGATCAACGCCTGCTCGGCGGATGCCTGCATGTTGAGGTCGACCGTCGTGCGTGCGGTGAGCACGAACTGGCCGGTACCTTCGGCGATACGCTGGATTTCCTCGAAGGCCCAGTCCAGGAACCACTCTGGGCTTCCCGTCGGGCGCGTATCGATCGGGCGCGCGTAGTTGATGCGGGCGGCATGCACCTGACCGGCTGTCATATAGCCGGCTTCGACCAGATTGGAGAGCACTTCGTTGGCGCGGGCGCGCGCGGCGGCGAGATCGATGTGTGGCGCGAATTTGGTCGGGGCCTTGAAGAGACCCGCCAGCATCGCCGCTTCAGCCAAGTTCACCTGGCGCACCGATTTGCCGAAATAGAACTGGGCCGCTGCCTCGACGCCGAAGGCACCGCCACCCATGTAGGCGCGATCGAAATAGAGCTTCAGGATATCGCGCTTCGTGTAGCGGGACTCGAGCCAAAACGAGAGGAACAGCTCCTTGATCTTGCGTGTCAGTGAGCGCTCGGAGGACAGAAACAGGTTCTTCGCCAACTGCTGCGTGAGCGTCGAGCCGCCCTGCACAGTCTCACCGGCGTTCAGGTTGGTGAACAGCGCACGCGCGGTGCCGAACACGTCAACGCCAAAGTGCTCGAAAAAGCGGCGATCCTCGGTAGCGAGGGTCGCCTTGATCATGTGATCGGGAATCTCCTCGAGCGGCACAGCATCGTTGTGCAGGATGCCGCGCTGGCCGATCTCCTTGCCGTTGCGATCGAGAAACTTGACGCTGTACTTGCCTCCGGAGAGCACCTTCGACTCGTCGATCTCGAGAAAGGCTGGAAGCGCCAGCGCGTACATGAGCACGAAACCGCCCGTGCCGAGGGTCAGCGTTTCCGAGAACACCTCGCTGACCCCGCGCTTCCAGCCGGAGAGGCGAAACCGGAAGAAGAAGCTCGAGGCGGCATTATAGCGGTCGCGGAGCGACTGGCCGGCGGCCGCCATCGAGCTGTCGAGCCAGGAGTCGAGCAACCCCAGCCGCGCCTTCAGGCCGTCGCCTTTATCGGTCCGCTTGAACCAGTCGATCACGCGTCAGGTCCTGTCAGGTCTGCCTCTTGCCTGCCGCGATATGCGGCATCGGCTGTCCCTGCGGTTCTTTCGTGCCGCCGCACGAATCGAGGAGACGATCGAATTGTGGTATTTATCATCAAGTAGTGCCGGAGTGCGAGAGGACAGTTTGCCGGCTTGGCCCGAATCCACGGCGCTCTGTGGTGCTAATTTCCAAAGCAGGATCAACCTTTTGAGCACTTCCCTGGCAAAAGGCTTCTGGCGCGGGCGCACGCTCGACGAGCTGTCGCCCGAGGAGTGGGAGGCGCTCTGCGACGGCTGTGGCCGGTGCTGCCTCAACAAGCTCGAGGACGAGGATACCGGCGAAATCCACCTGACGCGCCTTGCCTGCGGACTTCTCGATATTGGGTCCTGTCGCTGTTCGGACTATCCCAATCGCCAGGCAAAGATGCCGGACTGCGTGCAGATCACGCCCGAGAAGGCGCGGAACCTTTCCTGGCTGCCGCAGACCTGCGCCTACCGGCTCGTCGGCGAGGGGCGCGAGCTCCATTGGTGGCATCCGCTGGTGTCGGGCAGCGCCGAGACGGTGCACGAGGCGGGCATCTCGGTCCGCTCCTTCGCCCGGAGCGAGACGGGCGTGAAGCTCCAGGCCTACTGGAAGTACATCATCAACGACTTCCCGGATTGAAGTCTGATTCCAGGCGGACCGCGACCTATCATCTCCACACTTGAATTGCCGGCTTCGCCTCCTCTGGCACGGCGATCACGTCCGCGATCAACTTGTCCCTGACCAGAACCTGCGGTGGATGGGGACCGTCGAGGACAAATGCGCCGTAGCCGTTGGAGAATAGGATCATGCCGTCGGAAGTGATATCGTACGACGCGACATGCGATGCCAGCACAGTCTCCTCGCCCTGTGGACTGCGGCAAACGAGTTGCCATGATGCAGGCACCAGGGACGGAACTCCGTTGAGCTTGACGCCCGAGCGAAGTGCAGCTTCCGCGTCGAGGCACTTGCCCTTGATCAGGATGTCCTTGAGATCGGCCTGAACCGCCGGTCCCGACGCTGTAATCAAGGGTTTCCGCGAGTACATCAACGAAAAGAAATTGAGATAATGCACAAGAGCCCGCAACACCCGAAACGGGAACAGCAGCGTATCGGCCAAGGCGCTCCCAATACCGTAACGAGTCGGCTCGTAAGGCCGGCGTATGAAGTACAAGTACCCGTTATTGCCGACACGGGGTTGCAGGAAATCCTTGTTTGAATCTTCGAGGATCGTCGCGAGCGTGCTGGCGGCGGTGTCGACCATCTGGATCGACGTCGGGCCTTGAGCAAGCACGAAGCCTTGCGGGTTGCGCGCAAGACCTGAGGATTGGAACAGAACCGAATTCGCATCGCCAGGCACCCAGGCCGGCGAGGTGTCGACTGTATCTCCGCTCGTCAGCTCGCGATAGCGGCTGCCATCGGCCTCCATGACTACGATATTCGCGGCTCCGTTCTTGCTGTGCTGCGCACACAGCAACTGGTGACCATCGGGGTGAATGCGGAGATCTTCCAGAGAAAGATTTTGCTTATGGAGCAGACGCTTCTCCGTGTCCTGCAACAGGTCGTACTCGAACAAGCCGCCGAAGCTGTCATCCCTCAAGAAGTACAGAACCCGGTCGTGCGCTGCGAACTGCGCAGACGTGGCCTGGATGCCCACCGCTTCGGCCGGCGTATGCCGCTGTCGGCCGGTGAATGATCTCGAAAAGGCTGTTCCCTCCTTCCAGCCGTGCAGCTCGCTGTCGCGCTCCATTCGATCCATCATAGAGCGGACATGCGGGCTCTGCAGCTCGCGGAGCTCCTGTCCCGGTCTCTGATAGAACAGCTTGCCGTTGGAGATGAACGCCAAACCATGCTGCCACGATCCTGCCATGACGCCGGATTGCGCGGTACCGCCGCCCCCTCGCTGCGCGCCACGGCTGAACACAAGGACGAATATCAGCGCAACGACAGCGGCAACAACAATGATGTGCATCAGTGTTCCTCCACTCGCCCAGCGCAACGGCGCGCGTAATCGCAATCCATTCTCAGCGAAATCGCAGACTATGACTGCTCTTGGGCACTCCCGCTTCCAATTGCCCCGTCGGGGCATGTGCCTCTCGCTCAGCCTAGATGGCGCCTGACAACCCGTCGAGCCACTCCGGGTAGAAGGCTCCCGTCGCCGTGCATCCGAGCAACATGTTCTTCGTTGCTGAGGTGGCCGAATCCGTTTTGCCCTGAAGGAGCCGCTTAGAACACTGCGTCCGAGTAACTTTCCTGTTGAGGGGGGTGGGCGAGTGGCGGCTGATGGCGTATGAGAGCCAACCTATGCCTGTCCAAGTGTCAAACGGAGTTTGCTGATGCCAGAGTCCAATTCCGCCCCCGGTTTTGCAACGCTGTCCGTTCATGCTGGGGCGGCGCCAGATCCTGCCACTGGCGCCCGCGCAACCCCGATTTATCAAACGACCTCATATGTCTTCAACGACGCGGACCACGCGGCCGCGCTTTTCAATCTCGAAGTCTTCGGCAACATCTATTCGCGCATCGGCAATCCGACGCAAGGTGTTCTGGAAGCGCGCGTCGCAGCGCTCGAAGGTGGTACCGCGGCGCTCGCCGTCGCTTCGGGCCACGCAGCGCAGTTCCTGGCATTCCATACATTGCTCGAGCCGGGGGACGAGTTCGTCGCCGGGCGGCAGCTCTATGGTGGCTCGATCAACCAGTTCAATCACTCGTTCAAGAAGTTCAACTGGAACGTCGTATTTGCCGACTCCACCGATCCGGCCAGCTTCGAGAAGGCGATCACGCCGAAGACGCGCGCAATCATGATCGAGTCGATCGCCAACCCGGGCGGCGTGGTGGTCGACATTGCGGCGATCTCGGCAATCGCCAAGAGGGCCGGCGTGCCGCTGATCGTCGACAACACGCTGGCAACACCGTACCTCTGCCGCCCGAAGGATCACGGCGCGGACATCGTCGTGCACTCGCTCACCAAGTTCATGGGCGGTCACGGCAACTCGATCGGTGGCGTGATCGTCGACTGCGGCACCTTCGACTGGATGAAGGCCAAGCACAAGTACAAGACGCTGACCGAGCCCAACGCGTCCTACAACGGCATGCGCCTTGCCGAGACGTTTGGTAATTTCGCGTTCGCCATTGCCTGCCGCGTCATGGGGTTGCGCGATCTCGGGCCATCGATCGCACCGCTCAACGCGTTCCTGATCCTCACCGGCATCGAGACGTTGCCGCTGCGCATGGCCCGGCACTGCGAGAACGCGCTGGCCGTTGCGCGGTTTCTAGAGAAACATCCGAAAGTCGCGTGGGTGAACTACGCCGGTCTGGAGTCGAACAAGTTCCACGCTGTCGCCAAGAAGATCTGTCCGAACGGGGCTGGCTCGGTGTTCACGTTTGGTGTGAAGGGTGGCTACGAGGCGGGCGTCAAGCTCGTTTCCACGCTCAAGATGTTCTCGCACCTCGCCAATATCGGCGATACCCGGAGCCTCGTGATCCATCCGGCTTCCACCACCCACCGCCAGCTCACCGACGAGCAGAGAAAGGCCGCTGGCGCCGGCCCCGACGTGGTGCGCCTCTCGATCGGCATCGAGGACAAAGAGGACATCATCGCCGATCTCGAGCAGGCGCTTGCGGGGGTCTAGAATCGCGCGGCGGGCGAGCCGGTCTTTAGGCGTCGCCCGCGTTTGCCAATGGCTGGCGCCTTGATACGATCAAGCCCGCATGGCGTACTTCACCTCGCAGTGGGTCGCCGTGAATTGGTTGACGTAGAACGGCTCCAGCGGCGCCATTACTTCCTTACGCCTAGGGCTGTCCCAGAAGCCGCGCATTGCGTCCTCTGATTCCCAGAGAGTAATCGAATAGCCGGCATTCGGGTCCTGCTGATCGCGCGCAAGCCAATGGTTGAGCAATCCCTTCAACTCACCGCGTGAAGACATGGCCGTCTTGAATGCAGCTTCGAATTGGTCCCATTTTCCTGGCAGTATCTTGCCCCAAACAATCCGCATGTACATGACGATGCTCCTTGTCGACGATACTGATGACTGAGAGCGTGCGTGACGCCTTTTCGTTGCAATTCGTCACGCCACCGTCATTCGCCTTCGTACTTGAATGACACCTTCACCTTGGCGCGATAGGCCTCCACCTTGCCGTCCTTCAAGTGCATGTCGAGCTCCGAAATTTCCGCGACGCGAAGGTCGCGCAGCGACTTTGCGGCGCGCTCGACTGCGCCTTGGGCCGCCTTCTCCCAGGATTCCGTGCTCGTGCCGACCAGTTCAATGATCTTGTAAACGCTGTCAGACATGACGCTCTCCTGCGCGTTACCCTCGGGGTCACGGCGGACGCGTCGTCACTAGCAAAAGAGCGGCGACTGCGGCCACCCCCCGATATCAATTACCACTTCCGTCAGGACGACGCACATCACATCTCAGTTGTGCGCGGGCGGCCGCACATCAGGTGCACCTGCATCGTGCCAACGTATGCGGCAAACGATTTCTGTCTGCCACCCTAATGCGGAAACGGCCTCAAACCCGGCGTCGCTCCGGCTGGCAGTGCCGTTCGGGCGACATTCAGGACCATGGCGATCAGCGTGTAGTAACCGTTGACTGCGGTGAGATCGACGACCCCCTTCTCGCCGAAACGGGCAAGCGCGCGAGCGTAGGTTGCGTCTGAAACGGACGTGTTCTGGTGCAGCTCGGTGCAGAAGTCGTAGATCAGCTGCTCGTCGGCATCGAGCTGCTCGGGGCGGCGACCGGCGGCAACGGCGTCGGCGATCTTTGGATCGAGACCGGCCTTCTCCGCAAGGGGGCGATGCGCGTGCCACTCATAGCTCTGCCCCCACCGGCGGGCCGTGATACAAATGGCGAGTTCATTGAGCTTGGGTGGAATGGTGCTATTGAAGCGCAGGTAGTCGCCCATTGCCTTTGCGCGCAGCATTACCTCGGGGCTGCGGATCATGGCGCCGAAAGGACCGCGCACGGCATAGCCCCGGCCCTCCGCGAAGTCGGCGGCCGCCTTCTTCTGCTCCTCGGTCATCTGCTCGGGGGAGAGCATCGGCATGCGGTCGGTGGACATGAGGCGGCCTCTTCGGTTGCTGGAGAGATCGTCCGAGTAGGCAATGGGCAGCGGCGCCCCGCAAGTGGCAACTGTCGAGGGCAGGGCTGCATTGGCCAAGATTGTGCAGCAGCATTGCCGCGCGGCAGACGTTGGCCTAAACGAGGCCGAGCGCGCGGGAATTCCGGCGATTCGCCGAAGCTTCCGCAGATCTTGCGACTTCTATCTTGCCCATGCCCGACAAAGCGACATCCGCCGCAGTCCAACCGAAATCCCGCCAGGAATGGCGGGAGGCAAAGCGCATCGTCGTGAAGATCGGATCGGCGCTGCTGGTCGACCGGACAACGGGCCGGCTGCGCTCCACATGGCTCAACTCCATTGCAGATGACGTGGCCGAGCTGATCGGAGCCGGGAAGGAGGTAGTCCTGGTGTCATCCGGCGCGATTGCCCTCGGCCGGCATCAGATGGGTTTACCGAAGGGCGCACTGGAGCTGGAGCAATCGCAGGCGGCGGCAGCGGTCGGGCAGATCAGCCTCGCCTCGGCTTATCGCGAGGTATTTCGTGATCGTGGTATCGGCGTTGCGCAGGTGCTGTTGACACTTGGGGATACAGAAGAGCGGCGACGCTATCTCAACGCGCGGCGGACAATGGACACGCTGCTGGCGCACCAGGTGATCCCGGTCGTCAACGAAAACGACACGGTGGCCACCACCGAGATCCGCTACGGCGACAACGACCGCCTCTCAGCGCGCGTCGCATCGATGATGAGTGCCGATTGCCTGGTTCTGCTCTCCGATATCGACGGGCTCTACACGGCGCCGCCCGGCACATCCACGGATGCAAAACGGCTCGAGGTGGTGACGCAGATCACGCCCGAGATCGAAGCCATGGCGGGCGATGCCGGCAGCGAGCTCTCCAAAGGCGGCATGGTGACAAAGATCGAGGCGGGCAAGATCGCGCTCGCCTCGGGCTCCGACATGGTCATCACCTCTGGCAAGGTAATGCATCCCTTACGCGCGCTGGCTGAAGGCGCACCGTGCACCTGGTTCATCGCGCCGGTCGATCCGGTCTCGGCCCGCAAGCGCTGGATTGCCGGCACGCTTGAGGCAAAAGGTGCCGTGGAGATCGATGCGGGCGCCGAGAAGGCGCTGGCCTCGGGCAAAAGCTTGCTGCCGGCCGGCGTAAAGCGTGTCGAAGGCCAGTTCGAGCGCGGCGACGCGGTGATTGTCCGGACGCAGAGCGGACGCGAGATCGGACGGGGCATCATCGCCTATTCGCGGGCCGACGCCGAGCGGATCGCCGGCCGGAAGTCGAGCGAAATCGCCCGAATTCTCGGCCACGAAGGGCGCAGCGAGCTGATCCACCGCGATGACATGGCGCTGAGCGGTGGTTGAAGCGCAGGATCCCGATCAGAGCCAAAGCGCGTGAGCTCCGGATCGGCCGTCTGCCAAAGACCGCGACTCAGGCTGCTTCGAGTGTGATTGCAACCTCGCCGCAGCCGTCGATGACGCCGGTCAGCGCGTGACGGCCGGTGAGCCAGTTCATGCCGATGAGGCTGCCCGTGATCACGGTTTGACCCTTGGCGAGCGTCTTGCCGCGCGCTGTCAGCGCCGGCGCCAATGCCGAAATTGCCCCGATCGGATCGACGCTCTTGCCCTCCTTGTGCAGCTTGCCGTCGACCAGCAATCGGCCCGGAATACCCTTGAGGTCGCGCGTGCGCCAGCCTTCGAACTTAGGGCCGAGCGTGATGCCCGCATTGAGAATGCAGTCGGCGAGCTTCACGTGCTGTGGCTGATCATCCGGATTGGCAATGCGGCTCTGGCAGAGCTCGAACACGACATGCGCCGCCTCGATGCAGTCCAGGATCTCAGCCTGCGTCGCGCCGGCTGGCACATCCTTTCCCATCTTGAAGGCGATCTCGAGCTCGATGCCCGCCGGCTCCTTGCCGGCAAGCTTCCACGTGCCGCCCGCAGGAACGTTGCCCGATGCCAGAAGCGGCGCGAACATCGTGCCCGCAGGATTGGGGATCACCTTCCAACCGACCACCTGGGAGCCGAGGCCTGCCACTACCTTCTCCTGAACGGCAAAGCCTTCCTCGAGCGACTGCGGTGCATCTGCCAAAATGATCCGGGCGCCGGCCTTGCGGGCGGCGACGAGCCTTTCTGCAATGCTGGAGATGCGATCCGGCATGGGTTTCTCCTTCGGCGATGGAAACACGACAAAACGGTGGGCCGGTATTAGCGGACCGGTTCGCCTGGAGCATACGCCTTGATTGCGAGCGCATGCACACGATGTTTTAGCAGGTCTGCCAGAGCATTGTTGACCAGGCGGTGGCGCTCGATACGGGAGAGGCCATCGAACAGCTTGGACACGATGAGCAAACGGAAGTGGCTTTCGCCGGTACCGGGTGAACTGGAATGGCCTGCATGAAGATGAGACTCGTTCACCAAGTCGATCCGGGTCGGCTCGAGCGCAATCATCAGACGTTCACGCATCGCTTGCTCAGCACTCATTGCACTGGTCCTTGGCATTCGCTGTCATCACTCGTCATGACTGCCCGCGCAAAACTGCATGGGTAAGACATTCGCAGCACGGAGGCAATGACGCCAAAGCACGCGGACAACCATCCTTGTGCCAGGGCGGGATCTCGGATCATATGGGGAGCAATGAAGCTCGACTCGAAATATTTCGACAGCATTCGCATTGCGCCCAAAGAGGAGCCGGCGCCGAGAGCTGCTGCGCCCGAATGCCAGTGGCGCGGATGCACTGCGCCCGGTGTTCACAAGGCTCCCAAAGGCCGCGGTCAGGACGGCGCCTATTACCGCTTTTGCGTGGATCACGTGCGGCAATTCAACGCGACTTACAACTATTTCGATGGCATGAGCACGGCAGAAGTCGAGGATTTTCAAAAGAGCGCCAGTACCGGCCATCGTCCAACGTGGAAGCTCGGAGAAAACGCTGGCTCGGCAGGGCGATCCAAACCGTCCCGGGGATCACCCTATGCCAAGTTTGCTCCCAATCCGCACGATTTCCTGGGGGTGGGCGAGGAAGAGCAGGAGCGGCCACGGCGGCAGCGACATTTGCGCCCGCTCGAGCGCAAAGCCCTCGAAACGATGCACCTTCCCGAGACCGCATCCAAAGCGGAAATCAAGACCCGATTCAAACAGCTGGTTAAACGTCATCACCCCGATTCAAACGGGGGGGATCGTGGGTCTGAAGAGAAGTTGCGTGAAATCATACAAGCCTATAACTATCTCAAGCAGGCAGGGCTCGTGTGACCTGCTCATCCACTCATTGAAGCCGGCGCGCCTGTCCTCGTCTTTTGGCCGCCGCCGGTCAGGCATCAGGGACGGGATACGGTAGAACTATGCGCGCCCAAGCTCAGGCCGGAGTGTCCGGCATGCCGGACATCAAGGTGTCCGTGCGTCAGGTTTTCGGGATCGACTCGGATCTGGAAGTTCCGGCTTATTCGAAGCCAGATCCCCATGTTCCGGATCTTGATCCGGATTATCTGTTCAACAAGGAAGTGACGCTCGCGATCCTCGCCGGCTTCAAGCACAACCGCCGGGTCATGATTCAAGGCTATCACGGCACAGGCAAGTCGACGCACATCGAGCAGGTCGCGGCCCGCCTCAACTGGCCCTGCGTGCGCGTCAACCTGGACAGCCACGTCAGCCGCATCGATCTCGTCGGCAAGGACGCGATCGTGCTGAAGGACGGCAAGCAGGTGACCGAGTTCCGCGAGGGTATTTTGCCCTGGGCGCTGCAGAACAACATCGCACTGTGCTTCGACGAGTATGACGCCGGCCGCCCGGACGTGATGTTCGTGATCCAACGCGTCCTCGAGGTCTCTGGCAAGCTGACGCTCCTCGATCAGTCGAAGGTGATCCGCCCGCACCCGGCGTTCCGTCTGTTTTCGACCACCAACACGATCGGACTGGGCGATACCTCCGGCCTCTATCACGGCACGCAGCAAATCAATCAGGGCCAGATGGACCGCTGGTCGATCGTTGCCACACTGAACTACCTGCCGCACGACCAGGAGGTCGGCATCGTGCTCTCGAAGGCTAAGGCCTACGCCAAGAGCGACGCGAAGAAGAAGGTGATCAACAACATGGTGCGGGTGGCGGACCTGACCCGCTCGGCCTTCATCAACGGCGACCTTTCGACCGTGATGAGCCCACGTACCGTGCTGACGTGGGCCGAGAACTCAGAGATCTTCGGTTCGGTCGGCTTTGCGTTCCGGATGACGTTCCTCAACAAGTGCGACGAACTCGAGCGCCCGCTGGTCGCGGAGTTCTACCAGCGCTGCTTCGGCGAGGAGTTGCCGGAGAGCGCCGCGAACGTGGCGTTGAGCTGAATGGAAGGGAGTAGGGAATAGCGCATGGGGCGTCGGGCGTCCTCGCCAAGAGGCAAATGCCCGTCTGCCCTACTACTTCCTACTGCCAACTCCCTATTCCCGAGACCTCCATGGCTACCCCCCCGAAGAAGAAAGAAGCGCCGTCCGAGCCGTTCAAGCGGGTGCTTGGGCTCGCAACCCGCGCCATCGCCGGTGACGACGAAATGAACGTCACCTACGCGCCGGGCAAGCCTGAGCTCGACGGCAAGAGCGTACAGCTGCCGGAGCCGTCGCGGATCCCCTCGGCCAAAGAGATCGCGGTCATCCGTGGGTGGGCCGACAGTTTCGCCCTGACCGCGGCGCGGCATAACCCGAAGCTGCACAACCGGCTCGCGCCATCGGCAGGGCCGGCTCGCGCGGTGTTCGAGGCGGCGGAGCGCGCGCGCGTCGAATCGCTCGGCGCGATGCGCATGTCTGGCATGGCCTCCAATCTCACGGCCAAAGTCGAGGATCAGTACGCTCACGGTCGCTTCGCCAATGTCACCGAGAAGACTGACGCTCCGATCGAGGATGCGCTCGCCCTTCTGGTGCGCGAGAAGCTCACTGGACTGCCGCCGCCCGCGAATGCCAAGGCAATTGTCGACGTCTGGCGTCCTTTCATCGAGGAGAAAGGCGCCAAGGCCTTCGCGCGCATGGAGAGGATTGCGGAGGACCAGGCTGCATTCGGCCGCATGCTGCGCGAAATGATGAAGGCGCTCGAGCTCTCGGAGGAGCTCACCGACGGCGAGAAGCAGGAGGGTGACGACCAGAACGAGGAGCAGCCGGACGGTGGCGAGTCGGAATCGCAGGAGAGCGCTGAAAATCCGGATGGCGACGATCAATCATCCGACGAGCAGCGCGCCGAGGGCGAGGAAGGCGAGACCGACGAGTCGGCCGAGGCCTCCGATACCGACGACTTCGATGCCGACGCCGAAGGCGACGACATGGCCGATACGCGCGAGCCGTGGCGTCCCAACACCAGCGTTCTCGATGACCCGGAGCGGTTCGGCTACAAGGTGTTTTCCAAGGTCAACGACGAGGAGATCGAGGCCGAGGAACTGTCGACACCAGACGAGCTCGAGCGACTGCGCTCGTTCCTCGACAAGGAGCTGCGCAATCTCTCCGGCGCCGTAGCGCGCCTTGCCAACCGGCTGCAGAGAAAGCTGCTCGCTCAGCAGAACCGCGCCTGGGAGTTCGACCTCGAGGAAGGCACGCTCGATGCCGCGCGCCTGCCCCGCATCATCATCGATCCGATGCATGCGTTGTCGTTCAAGCGCGAGCAGGACACAAATTTCAAGGACACCGTCGTCACCCTGCTGCTCGACAATTCAGGTTCCATGCGCGGACGCCCGATCATGGTCGCGGCCTGCTGCGCGGATATCTTGGCACGCACGCTCGAACGGTGTGGCGTGAAGGTTGAAATTCTCGGCTTTACGACCCGTGCCTGGAAAGGCGGTCAATCGCGCGAGTCGTGGCTCGCCGCCGGCAAACCGTCGAACCCGGGTCGCCTCAACGATCTCCGTCACATCATCTACAAAACTGCCGATGCGCCCTGGCGGCGCTCCAAGCGCTCGCTCGCGCTGATGATGCGCGAGGGCCTGCTCAAGGAGAACATCGACGGCGAAGCGCTTGCCTGGGCACACAATCGTCTGCTCGGCCGACCGGAGCAGCGGCGCATTCTGATGATGATCTCGGACGGCGCGCCGGTCGATGACTCGACTCTGTCGGTCAACTCCGGCTGCTATCTCGAGATGCACCTGCGGAAAGTCATCGAGGAGATCGAGACCAAATCGCCGGTGGAGCTCATTGCCATCGGCATTGGCCATGATGTTACGCGCTACTACCGGCGCGCGGTGACGATCACTGATCCATCGGAGCTCGCCGGCGCCATGACCGACAAGCTGGTCGAGCTCTTCGACGAGACCAGCGGCCCGGGCAAGAGCGGTGAGGCCATGGCTGCTGCCGCGCGTCGGCCAGGGGCCACCGGCAGGCGCCCATCTGCCGCGAGGTGAGCGAGGCACAGGCAGGCTTTGCCTGACGTTGGCTAAAGCTTCGCCAAAGCTGCCTTCATTGCGCCCTGTCTGGGTGCAAGACTACAAGAATGTGCCGACTGTGCTTGCCGCCCGGGGCTCCGGATCGATGAAGCATTTCGATTTCCTGCGGTATGGCCGATCGCGGCGAGCGGTTGCCGCCGCCTGTCTGCTCATTTCAGCTCTCGGTGTCTCGTGCCTTGCGTACTTGCCACCGGCGGCGGGTCAAGGGACTGCGCCGGCGCCGGCGCCAACCGTTCGCGGCGAGCGGACTGCGACTTCCGCGAGTACTCGCGTACCGATCGCGCCGGCTGCTTCGGATGTGCGGAGCATCGCGATCAACGCGCGCAAGATATCGAGCTTTTCGCGCACCGGTTCGGAGAGGCGATTTGGCAAGCTCGAGTTTCGCGGTGGGCTGGTGCTGACCTCGACGGACAAGAATTTTGGCGGCCTCTCAGGCATCACCCTCGAGCCCGACGGCAAGCGTTTCCTGGCCGTCTCGGATGAAGGCCATTGGCTCTCCGGCGAGATTGCGTACGACGGCATCGCGCCTGCGGCGATAAATGACGTGCGGATAGGACCATATCTCGCCATGGCGGGCCGCACGCTGGATCGCAAGCGCGACAACGATGCCGAGTCGATCGTGCTCGCCGAGGGTACGCTGGCCCGCGGCATGGTGCTGATCGGCTTCGAGCGCAATCATCGTATCGGTCGCTTCCCCGTGATCGATGGCGTATTGCAGGCGCCGGTCGCCTACCTGAAGTTGCCGCCCGAAGCGCGCCGTATGCGTTCCAACAAAGGCTTCGAGGCCGTAAGCATCTTGCAGGGCGGGCCCAACAAAGGCGCGCCGCTCGCCTTCTCCGAGCGCTTTCCCGACAATCCCGCGCAGCATACGGGCTGGATCTGGATCAACGGTGAGCCGCAGCGACTCGCGCTCGCCGATATCGGCGAGTTCGACGTCACGGATGTCGCATCGCTGCCCGACGGCGCGCTGCTGGTGCTCGAGCGCCGCTTCCGCTGGTCGGAATGGCTCGAAGGCGTGAAGATGCGATTGCGACGCGTCGCGGCACGTGATGTCCGACCTGGCCATGTCATGCAGGGCGAAATCCTGCTTGAGGCGGATATGGCGCGCGAGATCGACAATATGGAGGGACTGTCGATGCACCGCGGACCCCAGGGTGAGCTCGTTCTGACAATGGTGTCAGACAACAACTTCAACTCGTTTCTGCAACGTACGGTGCTGTTGCAGTTCACGTTGCTGGATTGATGAACTGCTGGGATGGCCCGCATTGTCGGATTGACCCGTAGCCGCCCGCTGCCTACGGTCCGGCGCGCCGGACGAGACAGAGCGGCTCTGGCAGCGGCGAAGACAGGAGCGGCAAAGACAATGCGACGGGGACTCGTTGCGATAGCGCTTTTCGTGGCCTTCGGGCTGCCGGCTTGTGATCAAGTGCCGGATTACGCGAAAGTGCTTTTCGGTCAGTCGAAACTACCGACGAACGTGGCGGCTGGCTCGTTCAAGGGGCAGGTGAAAGTCATTTTCCTCGAGCCGAAGAAGTCAGACGATCGCAACGTGCAGCTGTTGGAGCCGTTCGGGTTCAGGGATAGCAAAGGCGTCGATTGGGACGTGCCGGCCGGCTATGTGTCGGACGGGGCCTCGATTCCGTGGAGTCTTTGGTCGTTCATTGGTGGCCCCTATGACGGGCCCTATCGCGACGCGGCGATCATTCATGACTACTACTGCGAGAAGAAGCTGCGCACATGGGAGGATACGCACGCGATGTTCCTCGAGGCCGCGCTGAAACGCGGTGTCCCCGAGGCGACCGCGCAGACGATGTACGCCGGTATTCTCTACGGCGGTCCTCGTTGGAATGCGCCGCTCAGCAAGGCGCAGTTCGTCATAGCTCAGGCCAAGGGACCGGTCGACACGGGCAGCACCAAGCGCGAGGCGACCAAGACCGAGAAGGAGCAGTTCGAAGAGCTGAAGCGCTGGATCGAGCAGACGAAGCCGACCCCAGACCAGATCAAGAAAAAGGTCGAGGAGATGCGCGCGGCGAAAGGCATGCCTAACACGCCGTCGGCGGTGCCTACACCCGGGCCTGCACCGGCAACGCCATCGACACCTTCCACGTCTAAGAAGTAGCGAGCATTCCAAGCCTTTCACAATCGAGGAGATCCACATGCAACCCCGTTCGCGGCGCACCGTTCTTAGCTCGAGTCTAGCCGTTGCCGCGGCACTGACTGCCGGCCAGATACCGGCTCCCACCCAGGCACAAAGCGGAGGTCCCGTGACGACACCATCAGGATTGAAATTCACCGACAGCAAGGAAGGTACAGGTCCTTCGCCGAAAACCGGCCAGACCTGTGTGATGCACTACACCGGCTGGCTTTACGAGAACGGCAACAAGGGCAGGAAGTTCGACAGCTCCGTCGATCGCGGCCAGCCGTTCGAGTTTCCCATTGGCACGGGGCGGGTGATCAAAGGCTGGGACGAGGGTGTTGCGACAATGAAGGTCGGCGGCAAGCGCACGCTGATCATTCCGCCCGATCTCGGCTATGGCGCGCGCGGCGCCGGCGGTGTCATTCCACCCAATGCTATGCTGCTGTTCGAGGTCGAACTGCTCGGATTGAAGTAACGCGCCCATCTGCGATTGGCTTCGACCTGATCCGCCGCATCTGGACAGCCCAGGCGCGGCGCTTCATTTTCGCTGGTCGGGGTCCGACCCAGCCCTGGTCGGGGTCAGACCCATAGGTCTGACCTCTTGTCGATAAGTCGTTTGAACCGGATCGAAGCATGGCCGAGTACACATATGAAGTCATCGTCGTGGGCAGCGGGATCGCGGGGCTAGCGGCGGCCGTGACAGCCCGGCAGAAAGGCGCGCGTGTGGCTGTCCTCGAGCGGGCACCGGTCGAGGATCGCGGCGGTAACACGCGTTGGACTGAAGCGTTTCTGCGGCTGAAGAGCGAGGATGCCGTTGCCGACGACTTCATTCAGCATTTCGCGAAGCACGCTGGCCATCATCTTGATCCCGAGATCGTTGCAGAAACGGCCGGCGACTTCGAGAGCCGCTCGCCAATCGCAAAGACGCTGGGATTCACGGACCCCGATCTGATCGCGCGCTTTGCAGATGAAGCACCAGGAGCCGTCAAATGGCTCAAGAGCTTCGGCGTGCGCTTCGAATTCCTGCCGCTCTATTTCGTCACCACGTCCACGACGCGGCTCGGCACCGTTGGCGGTGGGCGCGCCATGGTCGATGCGCTCGGCGCGTGGGCCGACAGCAACGGCGTCGAGACGTTCTACCGAACCTCGGCGCGGCGGCTGATCGAGGATGAGCGCGGTGTAGTCGTCGGCGTCAAGGCCATCGGGCCCGGCAATGCGCGCCTGACGTTCCGCGCGCCGTCGGTTGTGCTCGCCTGCGGCGGCTTCGAGGGCAACCCAGAGATGCTGGCACGGTACCTCGGGGCCCAGTCGCGCTACATCCGGCCGGTGGCGCGCGGCGGCTACTACAATCGCGGCGAGGGCATCGATATGGCGCTCGCGATCGGTGCTTCGCCGGCCGGCGACTACACGAGGTTCCATGCCGAGCCGCTCGATCCGCGATCCGGCGCCCCCGAGCCGGTGGTGATGATCTTCAACTACGGCATTCTTGTTGATGTCCACGGCCGCCGCTTCACCGACGAGGCGCCGTCGTCGGCGGATGCCACCTATGAGGCCGTGACCCGCATCATCGGCGAGCAGCCGGAAGGCCTCGCGTGGCTGGTGCTGGACGGGCGACTGAACGACGTGCCGAGCTGGGGACGCGCCGTGCGCTCCGATCAGCCGCCAATCGAGGCGGAGACGCTCAGCGAGCTGGCGGCGAAGATCAATGTGCCGGCGGCCGAGCTCGCCGAGACGGTACGGCGGTTCAATACGGCATGCGCCGCCCCTGTTGCGTTCAAGCCGGAAGCGCCGGATGGCCACGCTACCGCGCCCGGGTTCACGCCGCGAAAGTCCAACTGGGCCTTTCCGCTCGAGCGCGCGCCATGGCGGGCATACCCGATCATCTGCGGCAACTGCTTCACGTTTGGCGGGCTGAAGGTCGATCCCCGCGCGCGAGTCCTCAACCGCAACGGCGAGGCGATCCCGGGGCTCTATGCAGCGGGTGAAACGATCGGACTCTACTGGGGCACCTACACCGGCGCGACCAGCGTTCTGCGCGGCGCCGTGTTCGGCCGCATTGCCGGCAGCGAAGCAGCCGCACAGTTGCAGCGGGCGTAACTGTAGGTCGGAGTGAGCGGGCCACTGCGCGCGGGGTGGCGCTCACACGGCTCGTCCGGCGAAGTCCGACGTCCGACTGAACTGTCATCCAATCTTGGCGCGCGCTTCGCTCATGACGCGGTCGAACTCGGCATCGAGCGCATCGTTGACGCCGCGGCAGCCGTCCGCGACGAGCCGGGCGAACTCGAGGTAATCGCGCCGCCGCTGCAATGTCCACTCGCCCGGTGGATTGGAAATCGTATCGGCGACGTTGCTGGTTTTGTCGGACAGCTTGATCAGCTTGGCCTTGCGCGACAGCCGCGGCGCACCATCGATCTCAGCGCGCTTGCGCACGGTCCAGTAGGGTTCCTTGTCGACCGTCAATTCTGCAACCAGCTTCGCTACGTCATGCCCGAACAGGCGCTCGATCTCGGTAGCTGTGGTCTCCGTGTCCTCGATCGTGTCGTGCAGAATCGCGGCCACCAGCACTGTCGCATCCTCGATACCGCCGATACGGTTCAAGCGCTCAGCCACCTCCAGTGGGTGATTGATGTAGGGCGTGTTGCGGCTGCCCTTGCGCCGCTGATCGCGATGCTTGTCGGCGGAAAAGTGCGCCGCCTGCAGGATCAGGCCGATGTCTGTCAGCTTGTTCGCCATGCGTCGCGCTTACGACCGCTTCGCTTTGCGCGCAAGCGCCTTCAGATCAGGGCAAGGCCGCGCAGTTTCGGGATCGGCAGCCATGGCTTCTTCGAGCGCCAGCGCAATCTGCAGGACGCGCAAGTCGGAGCCGCGCGGTCCAATGATCTGGATACCGAAGGGTAAGCCGGCTTCATCGCGCCCGCAGGGGATGGCGCACGAGCAGCAGAGCGCCATGGTCGGCGCATAGGCGAGCGCCAGCCACCGCATGTAGGTGGGCATCTTCTCTCCGTCGATCTCCTCGACGAAGAGCTGCGCGTGCGGGAACGGCGATACGGAAGCCGTCGGCGTGATCAGTACGTCGTAGTCCTCGAAAAATTCGAGCACGCGTTTCATGAGTTTGTGCTGCTCGACAAAGCCGCGACCGATCTCGGCGACCGTGAGCTTCAAGCCACGCTCAGTGTTGTCCGTCACATTCCGATCGAGGAGATCACGATGCTTGGCGAGCTTCTCTTGGTGCGACGTGACAAACGCGATGCCGCGATGAACCTCGAAGATCTCATGAATGCCGGAGAAGTCAGGATGAGCGTCGTCAGGATGTCCGATGTGCTTCGCGAATAGTGTCGATTTTCTCTTGAACGCCTTGCGGATCGATTTTGAGACGGGGCACTGGCCCATGTCGGACGAAATCGCCGCACGGACCGTGGCGAGGTCGGCGGGGGCAAGCATCTCCGGCAGCTCCAGCTTGGAGACGGAGAAGGGCTCCGCACGGTCACGATCGACCTGCGCACGCAACAGCAGATAGGCGTCCGCAACGCTGCGGCCCATGGGGCCGAGCACACCCCACGGAATGAGTCCGGCCGCGCGATCGGGCGCGGGCACAACGCCGACCGACGGGCGGAAGCCAACGATGCCGCAAAAGGCGGATGGCGTGCGCAGCGAGCCACCGTAGTCGGATCCGGTGGCGAGTGGCATCATGCCAACAGCCAGCGCCGCAGCTGAGCCGCCGGATGAGCCCGCGGCGGTCAGCACGGGATCGAACGGATTGCCGGTGGCGCCGTAGACGCGATTTCGGGTATTTGCTCCGGCGCCAAATTCCGGCGTGTTAGTCTTCGCGAAGATATTGGCACCGGCCGCGCGCACGTTAGCGACCATCGGCGTGTCGGCTGTCGGGACATGATCCTTGAAGATCAGCGAGCCCCACGTCGTTCTGAGACCTTTGACGGGCTCGAGATCCTTCACGCCGACGGGGAGACCGAACAGCGGCGGCAGGGGAGTGGTTCCCTCGCGGAGCTGCTTGTCCTGTTCTTTGGCCGTCTTGCGGGAGAGCTTCTCGTCCTGGGCGACGACGGCGTTGATAGCGCCATTGATCTCAGCCGTGCGCTTCAGACAGCTCTCGGCGAGCTCGGTGGGCGAAAGCTTTTGTGCCCCGATCAGGCGGCGCGCTTCGACGGCAGAGAGGTCGCAGGGTTCGGTCATTGGGTTCCAGTGGATCGAGTTGTTGGCGTCAATCGGGGCGGTAGGCAGTCGCTGGATCACCGAGATCCCAATAGACCCCGGTGACGTGGCGCAGGCCTTCGCGCATCAACGGCTTCAGCATATGCTCGTTCGGCGCGTGCTGCGAGCAGCCGGCGTAGGAGAGCGGTAGCCACACGCATGGCATGCCGACCAGATACTGCAGGATGTAAGTCATATTCGAGCCGCCTCCGTTCGGCAGCACACCGCACGGATGATTTGAGTGGCGCTCCACGGCGCCGCGCACCCACTGCGCGAAAGAATGGCGCGGGTCCGTGCGGCTTGCATAAAAGGGATTGCTGTTACCCGGCGGTGGGCCGACCTTCACATGCGAGAAGCCGCGATCCTCCAAGTGCTTCTGCAGATTGGCCTCGATCCTAGTCTCGTCGGTTCCGACGACATAGCGCAGCTGGCACACGGCGCGAGCCTTCGGTGGTACGGCATTGACGGGTTTCTCGGGGTTTCCGGTTTCGAACGCCAGCACCTCGAAGGTGTTGAAGGCGGTCACCTTCTCGATGCGCGAGAGGCCAGGTTCGCCCCAACTGTCGTCGATCTTCGGTGCGGTCGGCCCCGCCTCGCGATCGATGCCCTTGAGCACCTCGCGCACGTGCGGCGGGATCTGCGGCCTCCAGCCTTCAACGAGGATCTTGCCCTTGGCGTCGGTGATGGAGGCGATGGCATGCGCCAGAATGATTCCGGGATTGGCGAGGAGGCCGCCCCAGTTCCCCGAGTGATGACCTCCATCGCGCAGGTCGACCGAGAGCATGAATGTGCAGCAGCCGCGGTTACCGAGCGTGATGTTTGGCTTCGACAGCTCGGTGCGCGGGCCATCGGAAGAGAAAAAGCCGTCCGCCGAGAAATCCGCCTTGTTCGCCTCGACAACCTCTTTCAGTCCCTTGGAACCGGTTTCTTCTCCCATCTCGATCAGGAACTTGTGGTTGAAGCCGAGCTTGCTGCGCACTGCGAGGATTTCCGCGATGGCGGCCATGTGCGCGAGGTGCTGACCCTTGTTGTCAACCACGCCGCGGCCATAAACCCGATCGCCTTCGAATGACAACTTCCAGGGATCGCGATCGTTTGCCCATCGCCCCTCCATGCCGAGGACGACATCGCCATGGCCGTAGCAGATGAAGGTCGGTAGCGACGAATCCTCGATGCGCGTCGCGAGCAGCACCGGCCCGCCCCCGGCAAACGGGTTCTCGTAGATTTTATGCGCATAGCCGAGTTTGGCCAAATGCCCGAGGATCGGACCTTCGAGATACTGCCGCATCTCGGGCAATCGCGCCGGATTCTGGCTTTCGGTCGGAATGGCAACGAGGGTCGCAAGATCGGCGAAATAGCCGGCACGTTCATTATCGAAGTAGTGAAGCGCGCGGTCGATGGCGGTGGACTTGGACATGGAGTGCCGGTGCTGGTGGTTTGAGGAGGCGCTACGAGAGCGCGGGCATCACTTCGCTGATGAACAGGGCAGCGGAAGCGGCGGCCTCATCGTGGCGCATGTCGCCGAAGCACATACGGGCACAGAAGTAGGTAAAGCCGGCCTGCTCGGCCTGGGCTGCGATGGCACTGCTCACCTCCCTTGGACTCCCGGCGATGCCGAGGCCGAGTTTCTGAAGCTCCTCGAACTCCGCAGGCAGCGCCAGCGGGAACGGGACGCCGCGCTCCTTCCAGAGCTTCTCGATTGCCCAGCGCCAGGGACGATATGTGCGCGCGGCAATGGAACGCGCTTCAGCACCATTCTCGGCTACGACAACATGGCGGCTCAGCGCGAGAAAGGGGAGTTGCGCCGGGTTACGCCCAAGGCGCCGCCACTCGCGGCGGTAAAGGTCGGTCATTTCGCGCACGCGGGGCGCTGGACCGTTCATCATCATGTTCATGCCGTCACCCGCAATCCGCACAACACTCTCGGCGCGATTGGCACCGTACCAGAGCGGTGGATGCGGACGTTGCACAGGCTTCAAGATCATCGGCACGCGATCGAAGCGGTAGTAGCGGCCAGTGTGACTAAGCTCATCTGTCTGCAGTCCGCGGAGCACGATCTGCAAGGCTTCCGCGAACATGTCGGCGCCTTCGGCTGGATCGTGCCCGAAGAAGGCAACCTCGATCGGCGAGACGCCACGGCCGATGCCGAGCTCCAGCCGGCCGCCGGTCAAATGATCCAGCATGCAGATTTCCTGGATCAGGCGGACCGGCGGGTAAAGCGGCACCAGCAGCACCATGGCACCGAGGCGCAGCCGCTTCGAACGCTGGCTGGCGGCAGCCAGGAACACATTGGGCGAGGGCGCGAAGCCGAGCGGCGTGCCGTGGTGCTCGGCCAGATGGTAGGCGTGAATCGCCGATCGGTCGTAGGCCTCGATGAGCTTGAGGTGCTCCTCGAACTGCCGGCCGGGATCGCGGCCGGAGTCGTCCATATGGTCGAAGACGCCAAAATGCATGTCACACTCATCCAGGATGCCACGCCGCCGTTGGTCGGAGTGAGCCACAGCTCTCTCCCAACCGATCGCATAGAATCATTGTATGCGGCGGCCGGCACGCGTGGCCATGCTGGGCACCGGCTCGTCGCGGCGCATACCGCCGAGAATCATGTTCCAGAGTCCGGCGCCGAGGCCAAACATGCCGTTCAGGAAACCGCTGCGCAGCAAGCTCTCGGCGGTTAGCGCGCGCATGGCTTCGCCCTTGATCATTGGCACGATGAAGATGGCGGTTCCGGCCACCGCTATGGCTCCGGCTATGAACCAGGCGAGCCAATACTTGGCTCCCGAGAGGCCTCGAAACAGGAGCGACAGGACCAGCCCCCAGACGCCACCCCAGAACATCACATTGATGACGCGGGGTATACCGAACGGCGCTACGGGCGGTGTCCATGACCAGAGCGGATTGGCGTTGGCGGGCATGTAACCTCCGGCGCGCATCAGCCACCAAGTTGCCGCCATCGCGGTGATTACCGATAAGGCGCCGGCGAAAAAACCTCTGACTGCGGTCGATGGCATTCCCATTGTGTGCTCCTCGAGCGTTGAGTGCTTCACTGCTGCGGAAGGACGTCGACCAGACTGAACTTCGGATTCGCCTGCTGGCCCCAGAGCGAAAGCCGTTTGATCATGCACCGTTCACGGAGAGTGCGGTAGGGGGCAAGCCAAGCTGAACAAGCTCTGCTTCGAGATCGGTTTTGCCTTCCCGAAAGTGGATGGTGGCGAAGCCCAGGCGGCGGGCAGTGTCTATGTTCCCGGCATTGTCGTCGACGAAGACGGTGCGCGCGACCTGAAGGCGACGACGCTGAATGAGCACTTGGAAAATTTCGTCGTCTGGCTTCACCATGCCGATATCGCCGGAGATAATCGCCTCGTCGAAGTGATTGAGAGCAGGCATCAGGGTGCGGGCAAGGTCGAAGTTCTGGCGGTGGAAATTGCTGATAGCGTGGACGGGTACGCCGTTGCGACGCAGCTTCGCCTTAGTGGCAAGGCTTGATTCGATGGGGCCGCCCAGCATTTCCACCCAACGCGTGTCGAAGGCATTGATGAAGGCCGCATGCTGCGGAAACTTAACGGCGAGATCATCGAGTGTGGCCCGTATAGGCCCGCCCGCATCCAGAACGCGATGATTGATCTCGAGCAAGCGTGTCTCAGCGAGGATCGCGGCCGTGGTCGCGTCCGAGAATCCCAATTTGCGATAAAGATTGCAGGGGTCCCAGCGGATCAGCACGTTGCCGATGTCGAATACAACGGTTTCGATACCACCCATGGTGTTCCCCCTTGCTACCGCCCTGGCACGCCTTTGCCCTCGCCGATATCCCAGTAGAGGCCGGCCATCACGCCGATGGCGCTGCGGGAGAGCGGTACCAGGATGTGCTCGTCCGGCCAATGTTGCGAGCAGGACGCATAGGAGTGCGGAATCCAGATCGTCGGCATGCCCAGGTCGTCGGTGAAAACATCGTTGCAAATCGAGCCGCCGGATGATGGGATCACCGCTGGCTTTACATTGGAGGAGCGCTGGATCGAGCCGCGCACGAACATCGACCACGGGTGATCGGGCTCGATGCGAGAAGCGGCAAAGAAGCCGTCGTTGATGGCGGGAGGCGGTGTCACCTTCACGGAGTCGAAGCCTTTGGCCTTCAGATGGCGTTCGAGCGCCGGAATGATGTTGTCGACATTGGTGCCGGCGACAAAGCGCAGCTGGCAGTTGGCAACGGCCTTTGGGGGAATGGCGTTGACGGGCCGGCCCGGTGTTCCGGTCCAGTACGTCAGGATGTTGAATGTATTGGCGGCGTAGACACGGCCTGCTGGTGTCAGATCGGGCTCGCCCCACCATTCGTCGACGGCAGGGCCCTTGTCGCCGCCGTCGATCTCGACATCGGCGATGACCTCCCGCACGGCGGAAGTCATGGGCGGCGCCTTCAGCTCCTCGACGAGGAGCTCGCCGTTCGGACCAACGATGGAGGTGAGCGCATGGGCTAGGATGAAGCCCGGATTGGCGATCAAGCCACCCCAGTTGCCGGAATGATGGCCACCTTCGCGTAGGTCGACAACGAGATCGAAGTTTATTGCGCCGCGGCAGCCGAGAGCCATGGTCGGCCGGTCCTGGCGCACGCGTGGTCCGTCGGAGGCGATCAATACATCGGCGGCGAAATCGGCCTTTTTTGCCTGCGCCAGCTCTTTGAGCCCCTTGGAGCCGGCTTCCTCGCCCATCTCGATCATGAACTTCGCGTTGAAGCCGAGCCGCCCGCCGCGCTCTTCCATCACGGCCTTCATGGCCGCCATGTTCAGCGTGTGCTGGCCCTTGTTGTCGGCCGTACCGCGGCCGTAGAGACGCTCGCCGTCGCGGGCCGTGATCCAGGGGCCCTTGCCCTTGGTCCATTGCTCGTCCATGCCGCGCACGACATCGCCGTGTCCGTAACCGAGGATGGTCGGCAGCTTCGGATCCTCGATGCGCTCAGCCAAGAAAATCGGGCCCTGGCCTTTGATCGGGTTCTCATAGACGCGCGAGGCGAACCCCATGGCAGCGAATGCGGGTTTCATCTCATCGTCCAGATAGCGATGACATTCGGCGAGCGCTGCCGGGTCAGGAAACTTCTGACTTTCGGTCTTGACGGCGACTCGACGGGCGAGATCAACCTCAAAACGGCCGTCGTCGACGTAAGCCTCAGCCCGGGCAATAGCTCCAGCCCTGCTCGATTTTTTGCTCATAGCCCCGTACGTCTCCGATGAAAAAACGCCCACAGGCTCCGGCACCGACTCCGGAAGAGCCTCACGTCGGCTTCAGCTTATCGGCTGTGCTGTCGTGGGCAATCGGAATTCTCCATCGTTTGCGGAAGCGATTGCCGAGCTCCGCCCGACGCACTAGCTGCTGGGTGGGCGTGATCCTGCCGAAAGACAAATTGACAGAAGACGATCGTATTCGCACGCGTTCGGACGGTTTGCTCGGTTCTGGCGGGTGACTTGAACAGCGCAGAGGTATTACAGCTATGACCTGGAAGAGAATCATTGTGCATGTGAGGTCGTATCAGGAGTGGTCGGCATCGATCGACGTCGCGATTGAGCTCGCCAAGCGGTTCGACGCGAGGCTCACCGGCCTCTACACCATTCGCGAGCTCGCGATGCTGAAGCTCGTCCTGGGCGCTAATAGTCAGTCCGTACGAGACGCAGAAGCAAGGGACGCCCCGCTCACCGCCAAAGCCCAGGCGCGGTTCCTCGAGGCGTGCGAGAAAGCGGGTGTCAAGGCCGAATGGCAGGTCGGCGAAGGCAACGCCAACGAGCTCTTGAACTTGGCTGGCCGCTGCCACGATCTCGTCGTCGTCGAACAGTCAGCAAGCGGGCTCGAAGGGCTCGGCACCGATGTCGTCGAAGAATGCGCCATCAGCTGCGGAACACCGACCCTGATTGTCCCCCGATCAGGGTATCGCGGGAGTGTTGGGAAACGTATCGTGATCGCTTGGAACCATAGCCGGCAATCGGCGGCGGCATTGCGAGGTGCACTCCCGCTCATTGCGACGGCCGAGCGTGTGACTGTGCTGGTCGGCAAGGAGCGAGATCCGATGTCGAGCGTTACGCGACGGCCTGAACACGACATCGGGACGTACTTGAGAGCTTACGCGTCCAACGTCGACGTGGTTCCCTTCGAGGCGAGTGATGCGGAAGCCGGAGGCAAGCTCCTTTCGACAGTTCGTAGCATGGAGGGCGACCTTCTCGTCATGGGAGCCTATGGTCGATCGGCATTCCGGGAGTTTCTGTTCGGCGGGGCGACGAGACACGTTATCGCCAAGCTCGATGTGCCGGTACTCATGGCGAACTGAAGCGGCTTATGCGCGGGCATCCGGCGGTCGCTATGTAGACCACTCACTGCGACTTGGACCGCAGTTTCAGCTTGCGTTGATGGAGCAGCTCGCCGCTCGTGTCGAGCTTCAGCGATAGGAAGATCGCGGCGTCGAGCTTTTGGAAATTGCGCGCACGATAGAAGCGCAAGGCTTCCTCGTTGTTCTCGGCCACCTCGAGCACGATGTGCGTGCTGCCGCGAAGTTTCGCGGCGTGCTGGATCTGCTCGAACATGAAGGAGCCGATATCCATGCCGTGGTAATCCGGGTGCACGGCGATCTCCTCGACGAACATCGGGCGCATGCCGCGCTTCTCGAAGTAGCGGTGATTCATCCAGCTGTCGCTATCGACGATCTCGTAAGCGTACTCCGCGTACCCGACGAGCTCGTACTTGGTCCCGTGCTTGAACTCGAAGACCAGCTGCTCGATGCCCTCTTCCTCGTAAATCTCGAGGAAATGCTTCTTGTGGCGCGGCCGTTGATACTCGACCGTTTCGCGGTTCACGTCGCGGAAGACCTTCTTCAAGAATTCCCACACGCGATTGATGTCGCGCCGATGCATGCGACGAACGCGGATTTCGACTTCGGTCGCCTGAACCTCGGTCTGGGCAGCCCCGGGATCGCTCGAGCCATCGTCTGGATACATTGTCATGCCGAATCGCTGCCCGCAGCTCTACTTGGGCCAGTCATGGGATCACAGACTGTTTCTTGGCTCGCACGCCGCTTGATGGGTCCGCATCGTAAAGGTGGCACTCGACAAAGCCATCACGGAGCGCGATCTGCTTCGGCTCGATCCTTGCGCAATGATCCATACGCTTGGCACAACGCGGATGAAATCGACAGCCCGGCGGCATGTCGAGCGGGTTGGGATAAGCTGCGCCGAGGTTGGTGTCGGGCACGCCCAGCCCCGGTTCCGGCGTCAGTACCGATTGGAGCAGTGCTTGCGTATAGGGGTGCTTCGGCGCATTGAAAAGCGTGGTGGTGTCGGCTTCCTCGACGATCCGCCCGAGATACATCACGGCGACACGATCGGCCATGTGCTCGACCACGGCGAGATTGTGGCTGATCAGCAGGTAAGTCAGCCCGAGCTCGCGGCGAAGATCCTGCAACAGGTTCAGAATCTGCGATTGCACCGAAACGTCGAGCGCGGAGGTGGGCTCATCGCAGATTACGATCCGCGGACGATTGATCAAGGCTCGCGCGATGGCGACGCGCTGGCGCTGGCCGCCGGATAGCTGACTTGGGTAGTTGTCATAGAGGCGGCGTGAGAGGCCGACCAGCTCCATTATTTCTTCGACGCGATGGCGCTGTGCGGTCGTATCGACGCCGCCTTGCACAACGAGCGGCAGCGAGATTATCGAGCCGACGCTCTTTCTCGGATTGAGCGAGGAATAAGGATCCTGGAACACGGGTTGCACGAGGCGAGCCAGCTCGCGACGCGGCAGGCCCATGATGGAACTTCCGCCGATGCGGATTGCGCCGCTGCTCACCGGCAAGAGGCCAAGCAGCATGCGGGCCAGCGTGGTCTTGCCACAACCCGATTCGCCGACGAGACCGACAACCTCGCCTTCGCGCACCGTAAGCGTGACGCCATTCACGGCGTGCAACGGTCGCTTTGCGCGCATGAAGCCTTGGCTGACCTGGAAGGTGCGCGTCACGTCCTCGGCTTCGAGCATGGGTCGCGCGGGACGGCGCGTCTGCGGCGTCGAGGACTGGGCAGAGTCGGCGGTTGCAGTCGTCGCCGTCATGCCGGAACTCCTGTAACGACGCCGGCCGCTGCAGTGCCGGTGATCTCATTGGCGCGGATGCAGCGGACGTGATGGGCGGCGGTGGTGCCGTGTGCGAGACCGACGGCACCGGCGCGACAAGCTTCGCGCACATGCCGGCAACGCTCGGCGAAATGACATCCCATCATCTCGCCGATCAGCGAGGGTACCATACCAGGAATCACGCCGAGCCGGCCGCCGCGCTCAGTTCGTCCGGGAATGGGTATGCAGCCGAGCAGGCCTTGCGTATAGGGATGGCGCGGGCTGCGGAAGATCTGCTCGGCAGGGCCGGTCTCCACCACCTCGCCGGCATACATGACGACAACACGCGTCGCGATGCGGGCGACAATGCCCAGGTCGTGTGTGATGAGCACCAAACCCATCGCGAACTCGCGTTGAAGCGCTGCAAGCAGATGCAGGATCTGCGCCTGGATCGTCACGTCGAGCGCGGTCGTCGGCTCGTCGGCGATGATGAGCTTGGGGCTGCACATCAGCGCCATGGCAATCATGATGCGCTGACGCAGTCCGCCCGACAGCTGATGCGGATACTGGCGCAACCGCTGCTCGGCCGCCGTGATGCCGACACGCTCCAGCAGGTGCACGGCCCGGGCGCGGGCCTCCTTCCGCGGAACGCGCTTGTGGCGGAGCATGGCTTCCGTCAGCTGATCTCCAATGGTGTATGCAGGATTGAGCGACGTCATCGGCTCCTGGAAAATCATCGCCATCAGGTTGCCGCGGATGTCGGCCATCTCACGCTCAGGCACGCCGATCAGCGGTCGGCCGGCGAGCTCCAGTCTAGTGGCGGTGCGCTTCGCCTTGCGCGGCAGCAGATCCATGATGGCAAGCGCGGTCAGCGACTTGCCGCACCCAGACTCCCCCACGATGCACACCGTCTCGCCGCGGTCGACGTGGAAAGACACGCCTTGCACGGCGTGCAAGGTGCCGGCGGGAACTGGGAGGTCCACGCGCAGATCTTCGACGGTGAGAATGCGCTCGGTCATGCCTGGCTCCTGAGAGCGATAGGCGCGCTCGGCGAGGCAGTCCGGCGCCAACCGAGCGCAGCGCACAAAATAAGTACAACTGCGCCAGCGTGCACCAGATTAGTCGCAACTGCGAACATGTCGATCATGAACGGGCTCAATCGGAAATCGTAACCCCGCGAACTCAAGATCGATGGCAGGAGCATCATCGAGAGGGCCATGATCTTGATCAGCATCTCGAGGGCGACGTAAGCGACGACGAGCCGTGACACTTGCGGATGGCGGTTCCGGTTTCGAATAGCGACTAGGGCGCCGATGATGAGCGCGATGACGGCCGGCAACTGCGGCGCGAACCAGGCAAAAGTGGAATACAAGGCCTCGTACGGCACGCTCAGCTCCGGTTCTCCGGCGCGGTGACATCGCGCAGCCCGTCACCGACGAGATTGATCGAAAGCACCAGCAGAAACAGTGCGATTCCAGGAATCGTGATCAGCCAAGGGTCGAAGTACATCAGGCCCTTGGCCTCGGAGATCATCAATCCCCACGAGGGCGTCGGTGGTTGAACGCCAAGGCCAAGGAATGAGAGCGCGGCTTCGAGCAGGATCGCGTGCGCCATCTCCAGCGTCGAGACGACGATCAGGTGATTCATGACGTTGGGCGCGATCTCCGTGAAGAGAATGCGCGTCGTGGAGCAGCCCAGGGCTTCTGCCGCAGTGATGAACTCGCGGCTTCTGACTTGCTGTGTTGCGCTACGCATGACCACGGCGAAGCGGTCCCAGATCAGCAGCCCGAGCACCCAGATCACCACGGCCAGCGATGATCCGACGATGGACACGACAGCCAGCGCAACCAGCACGACCGGCATCGAGAGCCGCGTGGTAATCAGGAAATTGACCACCATGTCGACACGTCCGCCGAAGTAGCCGGCGATGACGCCAAGCACCGTCCCGATCACACCGGAGATCAGCATGGCGGAGAAGCCGATCAGCAGCGATACTCGAGCGCCGTGGAGAAGCCGTGAGAGATAGTCGCGACCCAAATGATCGGTTCCGAGGAGATGCTCGGGCGTGACTTTGGGGCTTGTATGCCAGAACGGCGGAATCAGTTTCCGCGCCAGTTGCTGATCGTAGGGGTCGTGGGGGGAGAGGACACCAGCCAGCAGCGCCATCAGCACGATCGTCAGCAGGATGAAGCCGCCGAGCATCAGTCCGAAGTGGCCGAAAATGCGCCGGCGCATGAGGGCGCCCGGCGACGGCGCCAGTATGTCCTGCGCCGTCGGTATACCGGCCTTGGCGACGGTTTGCGTCATGTCAGGCCACCCTTATGCGCGGATCGAGGAAGGCATTCAGCATGTCGGCTAGGAAGGTCAGGACGACGTAGATGATCGACAGGATCAGCACGATCGCCTGCATCATCGGCAGATCCTTGCGCTGGATCGACTCCCAGGCGAGGTAGCCGAGACCGTTGATTTGAAAAATCGTCTCGATGACGATGGACCCGCCGAGCATGAAGCCGAACTGCACGGCGGCCAGCGCAACCACCGGGATGATCGCGTTTCTGAGCGCATGCTTGAAGAGGACGCGCATGGGCCTCAGGCCCTTAGCGCGCGCGGTGCGGATGTAATCGGAGGAGAGCACCTCCAGCATGCCAGCACGGGTGAGACGCATGACAGCGGGCGTCACGTAGTAGCCGAGCGCGATGGACGGCATCACGAAATTCCACCAGCTGTCCTGGCCGGTAATCGGCAGCAGACGCCAATGGACGCCGAACCAGAGTATAAGGGTGAGTGCAAACCAGAAGCTCGGCATGGCCTGGCCAATGACTGCAAGCGTCAGCGCAAAGCGGTCAAAAATGCTGTTGGGCCTGACAGCGGCGAGCACGCCCAGTGGAATGGCAAGCAGCAGCGCAAATGTGATCGCGCAGGCGCCGAGCAGCATAGTGGTCGGCAAGCGCTGAAAGATCACTTCCGCCACGGGCTTGCGAAGGTTGAACGAGCGGCCGAGGTCGCCGGTCAGAGCATTCTTCAGCCAGTCGACGTACTGCACGGCAATCGGCTTGTCGAAGCCGTAGAACTTGCGGACATTCTCGATGTCTTCCTGCCGCGCGCCCTCGCCCGCAATCGCCAACGCCGGATCGCCGGAGATGTAGATCATCGAGAACGTAATCAACGACACGGTGAGCGCGACCAAGATCGCGATTCCGAGCCGTTTGATGGCGTAGGCGATCATCAACGTCCTCGTTGCGCGTCTGGCTTCAGCCTGGCGCCGTTACTCTGCGGCGCCGAATGCGTCGGAATGCCTTTCCCGACACCTCGTGATGGTGCCAGGCCGAAGCCAGGCACCTGGCCAATGCATCACTTCCACTTCGCGGCGTAGAACTGCGGGATCTCGTCGGTGGTCGGCGTGTAATCGAGGTCTTTCGACCACGCCTGATACTTCGTGTAGGTGAAGAGCGACATCCAGTACGCCTCTTCCTGGATACGGTTGAGGACGCTTCGCCAGGCCGCCTTGCGCTTTTCCGGATCGACCAAGCCGTCGGCGACTGCGATGCCCTTGATGACTTCCGGGTCCTGCGCGGTGTCGTCCGGACCACCTGAGAAAAAGTGCGCGGTGATGGCCGAGACATCCGGAATGGAGTTCGATCCCCATGTGGCGTGACCGACCGGCGCCTTGCCCTTGCGGATCGCGTCGAGGAATGCGACGTACTGCATCCAATTGAGCTTGGCCCTCATGCCGACTTTGCCGAGGTCGCCGATGATCGCCTCAACGACATCGCGATCGCGATAGCCGTAGAAGTCGAACTCGAAACCATTGGGATAGCCGGCATCGGCCAGGAGCTTCTTCGCTCTTTCGGGGTTGTAGTCATATTTCACGACGTCATCGGTGCAGCCAAACTGCTCCGGATAGCAAGACGCATGCGGGATGACGGAGCCCGGTCCGACAAGGTTCTTGATAATCGCCTCGCGATTGATCGCATGCATCAAGGCCTGGCGAACGCGCTTGTCGGTGAAGAACTTCTGGCCCGATTTTCCTTGCACATCGAACTGCAGGTAGCCGATGCGCAGCGTCTTGGCGATCTCGACCTTGATGCTGGGGGCCTGGGCCATGCGCTCGGCGACGTCCTTGGGCATCTCCCACATGAAGTCGATGGCGCCGGTCATCATCTCGGCAGAGCGCGTGTTGTTGTCCTTGATGGTGCGGAACTTGATCTTGCCGATCGTGGGTGTGCCCTTCGGGCCGCCCTTGAAGTAGTCGGCGAACTTCTCCAGCAGGATGTGCTCGCCGCCCTTCACCTCGGTAATTCTGTAAGGGCCTGTCCCGATCGGCTTAACGGCCCCGAAGTCCTTCTTGCCGTCGGGTTTTTGTGGGGCTGCTTCGTAGTGCCCTTTCGGCATGATGTAGCTCATACCCGCCAGATACGCGAGCGCGGGCGGAAACGGCTTGTCGAGGTTGATGCGAACCTTGTGAGTGTCGATCTTCTCGGCGTTCTTGACCCAGCTTATCAGCGCATAGTTGAGGATCGCGTTGTCCTTGTCGGCGATGTGATTGAGCGTGTAGACGACGTCGTCGGCATCCATCTCCTTGCCGGTGTGGAATTTGACGCCCTTGCGAAGCTCGACGTCGAGCGCACGGTCATTCTCCCATTTCCAGGATGTGGCGAGAGACGGCTTGAGCTGGCCATCCTTTGGATCAGCGAAGATGAGCGTGTCCCAGGCGTGGTGCCCGATGATCACCAGCTCGCGGGTATTGATATAGTAGGGGTCGGCGATCGGCTGATCGCGCTCCGTCGACCAGATAAGTGTGTCGTCCTTCTTGCCGGCGTTAGCGTCAGGCGCTGCTCCCAGGATGATGAATGCGGCTGTGGCAGCGCAGAGGAAGGGTGTGCGCAGCATGACGGCTCCCTTTGTGTTTATTGCTTTCTGAGGCTGCATTTGATCACCAGAGGCACTGGCTTGCAATCGCGCCTCGCTTCCGGTGCCGGCGAGGAACCGCTAGCCGTTGGAGCGGAAGGCTAGAAAGCGGGCATACGGGAGAATTCCGGGTGCGAGCCCCCTTCGGATGGCATGCGCACTGAACTTAGCAAAGGAGATCACGCTCATCTGCCATGGAGGGCAGTTACTCGCCGCTCGACCATTAGGCCCCCACAGCGACGGTGACAGCTATCATTGCAAGAGCAACTCGAGCCGATTTGCGGCCTCAGCCCGGATTTCCCTGGTTCGGTCACCGAGGCTTGCGCGTCGATTTCGATTCCTCATGGGCTAATTTCGACGCTGGCGCGTTTTCCGGGCGGGCATGGAGGGGGGTAGCCACCAAAAAAGACCCCCCTCTACGGGCTTCCTAGGGGCCGTGGCGGGCATGATTCGGGGCTCGAAAGATTCCGCAAAAGTTAACGTCGACAAGCGGTCAGGCGCTCGATCCCGGTTGCGCATGCCACCTGAGCGGGCAGGGCCACCGCTGCTTCACTTCTGCTCCTGGTCGAAGCCGTATACATCGCGGGCGGTACGGCGGCTGATCCGTTCCTCGGCGACATCGGCGCCGATCAGGGACGGATCTCGGGTCTTGGGGTCGCCGAGGCCGCCGCCGCCGGAGGTCTCGATGATGAGGCGGTCGCCGGCCGGGATCTGCTGGAAGCCCTTGCCCTTGAGCTTCTTGCCGGACTTCAGGCTGACGGTCGCAGGCTTGCCGTTCAACCCACCGTCCTTGCCGCGAGGGGGGTGATCGAGGCGGTCGAAGGCCGCGAGCAGCTCGAAGGGCTGGTCGATGGCCGAGCCAACTTCGATCACCTGGCCGAGACCGCCGCGGGTCTTGCCGGCGCCGCCCGAGTCTTCGCGGAACTCCTTCCGCCAAAAGATCACCGGCATGATCTGCTCGGCGATCTCGACCGGCGTGCCGCGAACGCCCGATGGGTACGCGGTCGCCGAAAGGCCATCCTTCGCTGGCCGTGCGCCAGTGCCGCCGTTGGAGGTGAACGTGGTCGCGAAGCCGTAGTTGCCGCGCATGTTGTCGCCGGTCTGGCCGCGCAGGGTGATGTTGAAGAGACACGACGTGCCTTCCGCCGGCACCCGATCCGGGATTACCTGGCGCAGGCAGCCAAAGACGACGTCGGGCAGCATCTGTCCGGTAACGTGGCGCGAGAGGACAGGCTTCGGCTTCGGCGCGTTGAGGATGGTGCCGAGCGGCGCTGAAACCGTGAGTGGCGAGAGCGACCCGGCATTGTTCGGGATGCGGCTCGCAACGACGCAGCCCAGGCCGAACACGGTGTAGGCGGTGGTGTAGGCCATCGGCACGTTGATACCGCGCCTCGAGGCGGGGCTGGTGCCGGTGTAGTCGACGTGGATGCCGGCATTGCTGATCGTAGTCGTCGCAACGAGGTCGATGGGCTGGTCATAGCCGTCGACTGTCATCTTGTTCGACCAGGACCCCTTCGGCAGCTTGGCGATCTCTGCGAGAACGGCGTCGCGGCTGCGATCACAAATATGATCTGCGAGATGGTCGAGATCGTCGAGGTCGAACTCCTCCATCATCTCGATCAGGCGCTTGCAGCCGACGTCGTTGCAGTTGGCGAGCGAGTAGACGTCGCCCTCGGTGTCAACGGGAAGGCGCGTGTTGGCGCGGATCATCGACATAAGCGTATGATTGAGCTCACCCTTGTCGGCAAGCTTCAGCATGGGGATGTAGAGTCCCTCCATGAACACGTCAGTGGCGTCGGGACCGAAGCCGATGCCGCCGATGTCCATCAGGTGACTGGTGCAGGAGAAGAGCCCGACCAGCTTGCCGCGATGGAAGCAGGGCGTGGTCAGCACAAAGTCATTAAGGTGACCGGTGCCCATCCAGGGATCGTTGCAGATGTAAATGTCGCCGGGCTTCATCGACTCGAGCGGAAAATGGCGGATGAAGTGAACAACGGACTCCGCCATCGAATTGACGTGGCCAGGAGTGCCGGTGACGGCCTGCGCGAGCATGCGACCCTTGCGGTCAAAGACGCCGGCGGAGAGATCGCCGGCCTCGCGCACGATCGAGGAGAATGCGGTGCGCAGCAGTGTTTGCGCCTGCTCCTCGACGACGGCGATCAGGCGCGACCACATCACCTGCAGCTCGATATCCCCGATGGGCCGGCCGTTGCGGGCGGAGCGAGCCTTCGCAGCCTTCCGCTGGCCGTTCTCGCGGTTGCGCTTTTGCATCGGGGTCAGCCTTTCTGGGTCGCAGCTCGGCGTGTGAGGACGAGCGCGTTGCCGGAGTCAATCGTTGCGTCGAACTGGGCGGAGACAAAGGTGGAGGTGCCCGACTCCAGGATCATCGCTGGGCCAGCCACGTGCATGCCGGGCTTGATGTCGGTCCGAGCGTAGGTGTCGACCTTGCGGGATTTGCCGGACGCCTGATCCCAGATGATGCGAGAGCCTGAGGCCTTCAGCTTGGCGGAGCTGGCACGCCGGGTGGCGAGCCGCTTCGGCGGCTCGGGTTTGGTGGTGACCAGAACCGACCAGGAGAGGACCTCGATGCGAGCCCCCGGAATATGGCGCTCGAATAAGCGTCGGTAGTCAGCTTCGAAGGCTTCACGCAACTTCTGCGCCTCGCCTTTGCCGATATGGCCGGCGGGCAGTTTCACCGCGATCTCGTGACCCTGGCCGATGTAGCGCATGAAGGCGACGCGCTCCTCAGTGAGCGCCCGGCCGAGCGCGGCGCTCTCTGCAAGTGCACGCGCCTCCCGGCTCATGTCGCCGAGCAGCTGGTTGGCGGCATCTGCGTCGAAAGAGTCGAGGTTCATGAAGCGACTGCGGACCAGCTCGAAAGCGGCGGGTGCTTTCAGGAAACCTATGGCCGAACCGACTCCCGCGCCTTCCGGAATGACGATGCGGCCTATGCCGAGCTTTTCCGCCATGCGGCATGCGTGGAGTGGTGCGGCGCCCCCGAAGGCGACCAGCGTGTGGTCCGCGATGACGACGCCGCGCTCGACCGAATGCACACGGGCCGCGTTCGACATGTTCTCGTCGACGATTTCCGCGATCCCATAGGCGGCATGCTCCAGTGTGAGGCCGAGGGGAGCCGCAATGCAGCTTTCGATCGCCACGTCGGAGCGCTTTGGCTCAAGCGTGAGCTTGCCGCCTGCGAAGCCGTCGACGTCGATGCGTCCCAGGACCACGTCGGCGTCGGTGACGGTCGGCTCCTCGCCGCCGCGGGCGTAACAGGCTGGACCCGGCACGGAGGCCGCACTTTCAGGACCGACGGTAATGCGCTTCAGAATGTCGACCTTGGCGATGGAGCCGCCGCCCGCACCGATCTCCACCATCTCGATCACTGGAATGCGCACGGGAAGGCCGCTGCCTTTAAGAAAGCGGGCGGCACGGTCGACCTCGAAGGAGCGGGCCTTGAACGGCTCGCCGTCCTGGATGATGCAGATCTTGGCGGTCGTGCCGCCCATGTCGAACGAGAGCACGCGGTCGAGGCCGCGCTCGCCCGCCACGTGCGCCGCGAGAATTGCGCCACCGGCGGGTCCCGATTCGATGAGGCGCACGGGAAACTGCTGGGCGGTCCCGAGGCTCGTCAGGTTGCCACCGGAGGTCACCAGGTGGATCGGGTGCTTATAACCTTCGGCGGCGAAGGCGGCCTCGAGGCGGCCGAGATAGCCTGCCATCATCGGCTGGACGTAAGCGTTGGCGATCGCCGTGGACGTGCGCTCGTACTCCCGCACCTCGGGGCAGGCTTCCGACGCGAGCGTGATAGCGATCCCTTGGCAGTGTCGTGAAACGATCTCAGCGATCCGCCGCTCATGCGCGGGATTGGCGTAGCCATGAATCAAGGCCACGGCGACAGCTTCGATCTTCGCGCGGCCAATCTCCTTGGCGGCCTTCTCGACTGCAGTTTCGTCGAGGGCGAGGCGAATCTGACCGTTGACGTCGACGCGCTCGGGCACCGTGAAGCGCAGGCGGCGCGGGACGAGGACCTTCGGCTTCTCGATGGTGAGGTCATATTGGTCGTAGCGGCTCTCGTCCGCCACTTCGATGACGTCCCGGAACCCTTCCGTGGCGATCAGCGCGGTTCTTGCGCCCTTCCTCTCGATGATCGCATTGGTGGCGAGCGTCGTGCCGTGGATGACGACGGCGAGATCATCAAAGCCAATCCCTGCCTCGGCCAACACGGCGCGGGTGCCCTCCAAAATGGCTCGCTCGGGCGCGTCGGGCGTGGTCAGAACCTTGATAGAATGTCGGGCGGTGCCGGATTCTAGGACGACGTCGGTGAACGTGCCGCCAACATCGACGGCAAGGCGGGATTGTATGCGTGCCATGCGTGGTTCGTTCCTGGGCAGAGTACGCGCGACCTTAGCGCATGGCCGGTCGGCTGCAAGCCTTCCGATGCGAGGACGGTGGTGAAGATCTCTTCGCCTGCCTTCCGGGTCGATACGCAGACCCCGCGCGAGCCGGCCAAGAATGGCTACTGATTGCCTTTGATCCTGTTCTTGATGCTCTGATACTGCGTGTTGATCTTGCCCTTGATGCTCTTCTTGTAGCTCGGGTTCTCCGGTGTGGGGTCGAGGGCGCCGCGACGCGGACCGGCGGTCGCGCTGCCATCGTTGAGCTCGAAGAGACCGCGAGGGCCGTAATAGAGCACGTAGTCGTTCTTGGCCATGAAGTCCTGGGCCGACGCGATGTTTTGCGACTTGGTCAGGTACTCGACGACGAAGATCTTCTTGCCCTTGTCCTGTGCGCTCTTCAGAAGCTTGTTGCTCCAGTCGATGTCCTCCGGCTTGTTGCGCTCCTCCCGATGCGTGATGCCGAAGACCAGATCCTCCTTGGCGATGGCGTCGATCGCTGACAGGAACGGCGGCCGGTCGAGCAGCTCTTCGGCATTCTGGATCATGATGCCGGCATCGGGCTTTTTCGAACGGATGTACTGGGAAAGCTTGATCACAAAATCTGCCATGCGATCGCGCGAGAGAGGGGTGTCGCCGTAGCGGTAGTAAGCGTCAGCGCGATCGATGTAGAAGCCGTCGAAACCGGCAGCCAGGATGCGATCAACATAGGACTTATCGTTGCCGAAGATGATGTTCTGCCAAGTGGGGTTCCAATACTGCACCAGGAAGTTGCCCTTCCACTCCCTGCTCTCGGCGCCCATCCATGCGGGACGCTTCTTGTTCCACTCCGACTGCCAATAATAGCGATAGTTCTCACTTTCGCCGATCGACAGATAAGCGATGACGATGCGGCGGCTGCCATCCGGCTTCTTCTGCATGGCCGCAATCTCATCGCGCGATAGCGGGACCTCCGCGGTGGACGGGTCGCTGTCGAGGGCGCGCGAATAGTCGATAACGACCAGATCGTATTTCGAGTCCGCAATGGCCTTCTGCTGCTTCTGACCGATATTCTTCAGCTGATAGGCCCACGATTTGGCACCGCCGAACGGGATGGTGTGCTGGGCGCCTTGAGCCAAAGCGGGCTGCGATAGACCGAACGACGCCAGCAGCGCGCCGAAAACACATGCCCTGATCATTCGTTTCATTCCCGGTTCCTTGCACGAGTACGCCGCCCGAGTTCTACCGCTTGCAGATTTTCGACTGCCGGGCAACTGCTCGGTCTGCTCGCGAGCAGCATCCAGGCAGCATCCGGGCAGCTACCAGTGCGGCTTATCCTTGCAATTCTCGGCAATCCATTCCGGCGTGCCATACTTAATGGTCGAGGGCGGCCGCTCGGCAGTCGGCTCGAGGCCGTCGAGACTGCGATGGGCGGACGTTGGAATAAACCCGTAGCTCTGCAATTCCTTGCGGGCCGGCTCGATCAGCTCGGGCTTGGTCACGTACTCGACCGCAAACACAGGCTTCCAATCCCGGAGCAGGCGATCGATGTGCTTGAGCGAGGTCGAAATCTCATCAGGCTTGTTGCGATCATTGGTGCCGGTATGACCGTAGAGAAGGTCTTCCTTTCCGAGACCATCGATGATGTCACGATAACGTTTCTCGTCGAGAAGATCCTCGGCATTCTGTGCGATGACGATGAAGCCGGGTTTCAGCTTGCGGGCGGTTTCGGCGAGCTCTTTGACGAACTGGATCATGTCCTCCCGCGCCGTCGGGCGATCCTTGATCTGCTCCCAAAACACGTCGATCCGGTCGAGGTAGACACCGTCAAAGCCTGCGTCGATGATGCGCTGCAAATAGGAGCGCTTCTGGCGATACATGATGTCCTTCCAGCCGTCGTGCCAATAGCGAACCATGTAATTGCGCGGCCAGGCGCAGTTCTCGGCGACATACCAGCCCGGGAGTTCGCCATCGTCCTTCCATTCCGGTCGCCAGTAAAACCGGTATGATTCTGCTTCGCCGATCGAGAAGTACGAGACGACGAGACGCTTGCTCCCATCGGGACGCAGCTTCATCTTCTCGACGTCCTCCTTCGTCCAGATCCGGTAGTTGTCGCCGCTGTTGTTCTGCGAATGCTCGGTGACGATCAGGTCGGCGTTGGTGCGCGTGAGCCCTGCCAAGTCATTGCTCATCAGATGGTAGTGCCAGCTCTTTGCGCTATTCAGCGGGCGATTGCCGCGCACGTGATCCCACCAGTGACCGGGAGCATGCCGCCAGTCCCAGGCGACGTTCAGCACATAGAGGAGGGCAAGGCCGCCTAAAATTGCTGCGCGGGTCCGGCCGCTGAGCCCACGCCAGCCTTCGATCAGGACCTTGCCGATCTCGACCAGACCCTCGAAGAGCGCCTTCAAGAATGCAGGCGTGTGCCTCGTGCCTTCCCAAATGATGTATCCCGCGCCGCGCAGAATATCCGTTGCCGGCGCGCGCTGCGCCTTGTTGAGGTCCAGTGTGTTGTCGAACTTGGTTGGTTTATGATCGTCCATTCCGATGTCCCCCACGGCGGCTTTGCCATGGAACATCACAAGGCAGCGGGGGTGTCCAGCCCGAGCCCGGGATGGGGCAGCGGCAACATGCGATGCCACAGCTCATTGCAATCGGCTCGGAACCCGATCGGATATCAGCGGAGTGCTTTGGCCTCCGCGAAGCCGACCAGCTTGCGCGTTTCCTCGCACCAGAGCGTCAGGCGGGCGCATTTGAAGCTTTCGAGGAGCGTCAGCCGGTTCAGTGCTTTGAACTCTTCCGAGGCTGCAAGACATTCCTGCAGGCGATAATTAGGGACCATGCTGTTCAGGTGGTGGATGTGGTGCAGACCGATGTTCCCCGTGAACCAGTTCAGCACTTTGGGCAGGTCATAATACGAGCTGCCGTGTATCGCCGCGATCTGGAAATCCCAGTCCGGTGCGCTTTCCCAATGTGTTCCCTCGAACTGATGCTGGACAAAGAAGAGCCAGCCGCCGACGGCCGAGGCGACGAGGATGGCGGGCAGCGCAATCACCAGAAGCAGCTTGAACGAGATCAACCAACCAAGTACGCCGTAGACCGCAACGATCGCCGCGTCGAGGCCGAAGATGCTCTTCCAGGATTCCCGGATCGGCATCGGATGGCCCCACGGGACGCGCTGCAACACTACGAAGAAAGCCGGTACACCGATCCCGAACAGGAACAGCGGGTTGCGGTAAACGCGGTAGCGAAGGCGCGACAGCTTCGGCAGCGCGAGATATTCCCTTACGGTCAACGTTTCGATGTCGCCGGCGCCGCGTCGATCGAGATTGCCCGATGTGGCGTGGTGCTGCGCATGGACGCGACGCCACATGCCGTATGGCGTGACGGTGAAAACGCTCATGCAGCGGCCGACGAGGTCATTGAGGCGGCGAGACGCAAAAAACGAGCCGTGGCCGCAATCGTGCTGAATGATGAAGAAGCGGACCAGCAGCCCCCCCAGGGGAATCGCGAGGAGCATCGTCAACCAGTAGTTATGGTCGCCGAGCCAGATCAGAACACCAAGCAAAGCCGCGAACGGAGCGATGGTGGTCGCCAACTGCAAACTGGCGCGCCCGGCGGAAGGGCGGCGATATGCGGCGCAGTGCTGCGCCAGAGCTCGGGCGCGGGCTTTGAGGTCTCCTGGCGGCGGGACCTCGCGCTCAATGGCCGCCTGGGCGGCTTCGACGAATTTTTGCAACTTTTGTCTCGTTGTTTTGCTGCGCAGCCACTCGGACTCGCACTCCCTTTAGCACCGCGTGGCATAGCCTTCGTCGATGCGGGATGCGGCAGATTAGCGATCGCTGCGAATGACGGAGGCACGTGGCGCGAATGAGACGGTACGACGCGGATATTTCGCGTTTTCGGGCGAATCAGATTTCGTCGTTGCGCTGACAACCCGCTGACTCTCTGCCCGGGCTATCAGGCATGCTGTCGTACCGGGTCCTGCGGTTTCGGATGCGCTTCAAGCCAAGCCGCCTCAGCAGCCAGGCGGGTACAGCTGCCGGGAACGGCCAGTGCCAGCACGATAAGTGCGAGGAATATCGCTGCCGCGCAGTACCAGCTACCCACGAGAGCCAGCACGACGGCGACAGCCCATAGCATGGCGATGATGTGCTCGATGAGAGCCAGCAGCTTCGACTGCGAGTGCCGGCGCAGCATGCCGCGCCGATTGCCGGGCATCGGGTGCCAAATGTTGAGGAGAGACGTCGAGAGGCAGGCGCCGGCGCCGATAACAGCGGTCAAGGCCGCCGCATATGGCGAGATCAGGGCGAGGATTGCCACAGGGAGCGCCAGCAGTGTGGATACCGGTACAGCAATGGCCGACAGCTTGGCGGCATCGGCAGCGGCTGGCTGAATCGGGGCCGTGGCGATCAGCTCGGGCGCATCCTCGCCAGAGACGGTGATCCACGCGAGGGAAGCTGCAACCTGAGCGACGATGACGACGATCGATGGGGCGATCGCGACGATCGTGGGAATGGTGCCGCTCTTCACGAGCACGAGGACCATCGGCAGCGTATAGATGATCTGCAGCGAGACCTGAGCACAGAGCCCGGGATCGCGAAGCAGCAGCCGCCATTCCTTGCGGCGGAGCGCGGGGCCCGGGTTGCTTCTAAAGTGCACGCCGCGTGTTGGCTCCGCGTATGTCTGGGCCGAGGACTGGCCCGATGCGGCGATGCTTGCCCTGGCAAACCGCTCGGCCAAAAGGACGATTGCGGCGGCAAAGAGTACAAGCGAAGCTGCGAGCAGGCCAGCGATGGCGGGGCCATGGCCGAGCGCTGCGGATACGGGAACGGCGGTGACAAAAGCAAGAAGCGATTGAGAGCCATCCCTGAGCAGGCTCGAGAACCAGTCGCCCACGCGGTCTCGCAAATCGGCGGGGAGCAGCAGCACGATCTGCGCGCCGAGCACAAAACCGCCACCGATGGCGGCACCAGTCAGCTGCATCACGAGGCGTGCTCGGCGGGCGCCGACCGAAAAGAAGAGGCCGATCGCAACGAGAATCGCCACACTTGTCGCAACGAGGGCCAGTGCGGTCAGCACCGGATAGATTGCGAGCCAGTGCGGACGTCCACTCAGCGCCCCCATGTTGGCCAGCGGCAATACAAGGACGGCGATGGAGCCGGCCGTGCTGGTCGCGATGGCAGTGGCCTTTGCGGCAAAGATGCGGGCGGGCGGCAAGGGTGACGCCATCAGCAGGTCGAGATCGCCGCGATCGTAAAGTGTGCGCATGGCGCCGAACAGGCTCTGGGCGATCATCCAGGAGAGCAGGGCGATCAAGATACCGGCGAGGGCTGGGCGATCGGCGCCTGTAAGGGCGAATTCGTCGGCGACGGGGATCAGCGCCCCTGCAACGGGCCAGGCGAGCGCGTGAGAGACGACGATTGCCACCGCCGCAATGGCGTGTGGCGGGATTTTGCCGGCTTCACCCAGCATACCGGCAAAGCGGCGCCAGTTGAGGCGCATGTCATGAACGACGAGCCAAAGGAAGCTGCCGGGAGGCGGATAAAGCCGAATCATGCCGCGATGGCTCCGGCTGCGGGGCGGGTCAGCGACAGGAACACGTCTTCGAGCGTGGAATGCTGGTGGCCAGCCGCAGCTCTGAGCTCGGAAAGCGTGCCCTCGGCGACGAGGCGGCCCTCGGCCACGATGCCGATGCGGTTCGCCAGACGCTCGGCGACTTCGAGGATATGCGTCGTCAGAATAATCGTGGCACCGGCTTTGACGCGAGCAGTGAGCAGGTCCTTCACGTCGCGGGCGATGGCGGCATCGAGGCCGGTCAGCGGTTCATCGAGCATGATCAGCCGCGGATCGTGGATCAGCGCGCCGGCGAGCGCCACCTTCTGCTTCATGCCGCGCGAGAAGCCTTCGCATCGCTGATGGCGAACGGCTCCAAGCTGGAGAACCTCGATCAACTCCGCGGCGCGCTGTTCCGCGACGCGCGGCGGGACACTCCAGAGACCGGCGACGAACTCCAGGTATTCGAGCGGCGTCAGCTTGTCATAGAGCATGGGCTCGTCCGGAAGCCAGGCCATGATGCGCTTGGCTTCGACCGGAGCAGCGACGGCATCAATGCCAAAGATTTTGATGTCGCCTACGTCCGGCTTCATGAGGCCTGCAGTCATGCGCAGTGTTGTCGTCTTGCCGGCGCCGTTTGGCCCGAGCAGCGCATAGAACTCGCCCGCTGCGATCTCAAGATCGAGGCCGTTCACAGCGACCTTGGCACCGAACGTCTTGCGCAGGCCGCGCAGCGAGACGGCAGGGGTGGGTGTGGCAGTGGACATGGCGAGCTTGTCTCGAAGTCGGGATGGCGGCGGAGCATGCATGCTGCGACCGAGCCTAAATTCGAGGTGTTTGCAGTGCGGTTAAAGTGGCCGATTGCAAAGGTTGGAGAGTGCTTTCGATCCGTTCCGGACTGGCACACCTCGCTGACGCGAGCTCACTCCTCGATCAAATTCCCGCGGAGGGTGGTGGCGGTGTAGCCGGGGCGGACGAGGTTGCGGCGGCGAAGCAGCGGCACGACATGGTCGACGAACTCGGCGACATTGGCCGGCGTGTCGGTCGGCGACAGATTGAAGCCGATGCAGCCGGTTTCGCGCCAGATCGTCTCCAGCTCCGCTGCGACCTGCTCGGGTGTGCCGACGATGCGCGGCATGCCGACGCCGACGCCCCATCGCATCGCCGCATCGCGCAGCGTAAAGCGGTTGGTGCCGAGCACGCCGGCCATGGCCTTCATCATGCCCTGCGAGGCTTGTGTCGGCAGTTCGGCGAACGGTTGATCGAGCGGCATGCCGTGAAAATCGATGCCCATGGTGCCGGAGAGCCGCGCGAGGCCTGCTTCGATGGGGATGCGCTCCTCGATGTCGCGCTGGCGGCGGTTTGCTTCGGCCTCTGTGCCACCAATGATCGTCTGCACGGCGAACGTGACGCGTGTCGGCTCCATGCGCCCCACACTCTCAGCCGTGGTGCGAAACTGCGCCATGATCGCCTTCATGCCTTCGAGATGCGGCTGAATGGCGAAGATCACGTCGGCATGCGTCGCTGCGAAGCGCTGGCCGCGTCCCGACGAGCCGGCCTGGAACAGCACGGGGCGGCCCTGGGCGGATGGCAAGACGGGTGATACGGCGTGCGTTGCGTAGTGCGCGCCGCGCATGTCGATCGTTTTCACTTTTGCAGGATCGGCGAGCCAACCTTGCGACAAGTTCGCATTGATCGCATCTGGCGCAATGCCGACCCAGAACGCCTTGCACATCGCAATGTACTCGTCGGCCCGGTCATAGCGCGCGTCGTGCTCTTCGTGTTCGAGACCGAGTGCGCGGTATTCGGCCCGCAAATGTCCGGTCACGATGTTCCATCCGACACGCCCGCCAGTCACATAGTCCAGCGTCGAAAGCTCACGCACGGCGGTATAGGGATGTCGCGACGTGATGGACATCGTGGTTGCAAGGCCGAGATGCCTGGTCGCGCCGGCCATGATGCCGAGCAGCGGGATAGGATCATGGTTCGGCCAGCAGATGCCGTAACGAACCGTCTCGTCGGTGCGGTCGCGGTAGCTGTCGAATGTCGCGGGAATGTCGGCAAAGAACACCGCGTCGAAGCCACCCTTTTCGTAGAGCCGCGCGAGGTCCTGCCAGTACTGGACCGAGCCCAAGCCCGCCACGCGGCGATCTCTGGGATCGGCCCAGGACAAAATGGTGTGATCGATCGGACTGTTGATCAGAAAGCCGATGAGGTGAATGTGGCGCGGCATGGGCAGTCGTTCTTGCTGACTAGGAAAACCAGATCTATCGCGGACCTCCGATCGCTAGCCTTCTGATCCAGCCGTCGCGTGCTGTTCTTGCACAATCTCTCCTTTGAGCCAGCCCTTCTCGCGAGTCTTCTGGCCTTCTGCCTGCGCCGTTGCGATGTCCGGCATCCGACCCCTGATCCCGTTCTCAATACATCGTCTCTTTCAGGCGCTGCGGATAAGCGGCCTCATAGGCCTTGCCGTCTATCGCACCTTTTGAGAGCCGCTCCAGGATCTCTCCCGAGGACGGCAGCTCCGAGCGTGGCACGTGCGCCGAGGGATCCCACAGCCGCGAGCGAATGAAAGCCTTTGGGCACTGGAAGTAGACGCGGTCGGTCGTCACCTTCAGCACCGTGCGCGGGAGCTTGTCGCCCATGGCGAAGGACTGCAGCAAGTCTGCATCGTCGCGGATCTCGGCGCGGCCATTGATGCGCAGCGTATTGCCAATCCCCGGAATGATGAAGAGCAGCGAGATCCGCGGGTCGCGCACGATGTTGCGCAAAGAGTCGATGCGATTGTTGCCGCGCCGGTCCGGAATGAGCACGGTTTTGGGATCGGCGACGCGGCAGAACCCGGCAGGGTCACCGCGTGGCGAGCAGTCGAGGCCCTCGGGGCCCACGGTCGCGATGACGACGAACGGCGCCTTGTCGATGAACTGGCGGTAGTCGCCGGAGATATGGTCGATCTCCTTCACGACGGCCGCCTGCACCGGCTCGCCGTAGAGGGTGTCGAGCTGTGCCAGATCCGTGATCTTCGCCATGCTGCTGCTCCTTGGGGTCCCGAGTCGCCCGAAGCTAGTCGTTTCGGGACTGTGTGACCAGCCGTTGGTGCCGCGGGTGCCTGGGTTCGATGTGGCCGGCAGTGCGCCGCTCGCGTGGCGTGGCGCGACAGGAGCGGTCGCGAGATCGAAGGACGCGCGAGTGGCAGCGTGATGCACCGTCGAGGTCGCGAAGGGCGCGACAATGGCTGCTGGTGCAGTGCGCCCGTGGCGCAGGCTTCTGCAGCCAGCGAGGAAGGCGCGGGCCGCGTTGCTGACGATTGGCTTGAAATCACGCGGACGGCAGCGCAAGGGAAGCGAGCCGAACAGCCGGAGCTGGGCGGCGGGCCGAGGAGTTGCGGTAGCAAGGGAAGCCAGCAGGAGGGAAAGAAGGGCAATCGTCAACACAACACAAGAACCTCAAATCGTTAGAAGTTGAAGATAGCAGGATGGGCCTGCTGGCGCAAGAGAAAAATCCAAATAAATACATATTTTTCAATATCTTATATGACGTCTAGGGGTTCGAAATTCTACCACTGGTTGGAGGGGTGGGGATAAGTTTGCGGCCTAAATTTGGGATGCCGGTTAACGGCTGAGCGATCGCCATCCAATCCCGGCGCGAACAGGCGCTGGAGCGCGCAACGAGACTGCTTTCGAGCAGGACAACTGGCTTTGTGGCGGCGCGGCGGCGGGCGCGTGTCGCAGTTCGGCCGGGTGCCAACAATCGGCCGCGGGATGTCCACGAAACGACCGCTCTCACGACATCAACGCGCGATAGCTCGGCAGACTGGATCGAGAGGGCGCGGGGGCCCGATCGGAAGAAGGTCTGAGGCAAGCGCACTCGAGGGCGAAGGTCACGGCCGCCAGCACATGAGCAGCCGGACTCCGAACATCGAGCCGCGCACGAGTGAACGGTCGAGTTCATGGTGGCACACTCCGAGACGGCAACGCGCAAGACGGGTGTCGATCTTTCCTGGGATCATCCGGACTTCGACCGCGAGCAGAAATCGCCGCGCGACTGGAAGAAGCTGTTCCTCGTCGTGGGTCTCGGCGGCTTGTCGTGGGTTGCGACCTACGTCGGCATGCTGGAGCTGATCGAGGCCAACATGGGTGAGCTGCCGCTCGTCCACAAAGGCATCATCGGTTTCTCGGTCGCGATGCTGATGGTGATGGTGGTCTGGCTGCTGGACCAGATGTTTTCAGAAGGCGTGGGCTGGTTCACCAAGTCGCTCTATGCGGCAGGCTATGTGTTCCTCACCATCATCTCGGTGGGATTCGGCTTCGGCTTCTACTGGAAAGTGCTGGAAAGCCGATCGGAAGCCTCGCGCTCGGCGGAGTCGGCCGTGGGACAGGTGCAAACGTCGCTGCATGCGGCGATGACGCGGCTCGAGCAGCTGCAGGGCACGCTCGATAGCCTAACCACGGTCTCTGCGCAGAAGGCAGAGACCGAGCGCGCGTCGGGAGCGTCGTGTCCCAACTCCAAGCCCGGCGACGGCCCGCGCCGCAAGATGCGCGACGACGATGCTGCGCGCTTCAAGTTCGCCTCGGATTTTGTGAAAGGCCGTGTTGGCGCCGTGAAATCCGACATGGCGGCACTGGACGGCGACCTCGCCAAGATCGTGAAGGACGACAAGTCCACAATCGATAAGAGCGGCACGCGCAACGAGTTCCTGCGCAATCTGGGCCGCAAGCTGGACCTGACGGTGACGGGCTTCAACGCGTTCCGATCGGATCCACAGCTGAAGCAGATCCGCATCGATCTGAACGAGCGCGCCGACAAGGTGACGTTCGTCGACACCAAGGGCGGCACCTATACGTGCCCGGACAGCCAGCTCACCACAGCGCTGAAGGGTGTGGTGCGTGCCATCGACGAGCTGCCGTCGCTGGAAAAGCCGAAGATTGCGGCGGTCGAAGGCTCGGAGGCGGTGATCGAAGCGTTCCGTCGCCTGACCGCGACCTTCTACGGGGCGTTAGCATTCAAAATGCCGCCGTCGCCGGAGGAGCTGCGCGAGCTGCAGAAGAAGGCCGTGCAATCGGTCGAGAACGCGGGCGCCCAGCAGGCCAAGCTCAATGCCCTGGCGGAGCAGGCGGGCCTTGCGAAGCGCGACTACGTGCCGTTGGCGGTCGCGCTTTTCGTGGATCTCTGCCTGCTGCTGGTGTCGATGCAGCGCGGCGGCCCGAACCGCCTGCAGAACCTGGTGCCGAAGATGCGCGCCGCCGAGCGCGGGCCGGTGATCCAGATCCTGTCGCGGTTCAATGAAATCCACCGCGATGCCCAAATCCGCGAGAACTTCGAGGTGTTCCGGCACGTGGTGTTCGATTTCCACGGCGACTATTACGCGGCGGTGCCGTTGAACGCGCCCTATCGCCCGAACCCGCGCAATGGGCACCAGCGGCAGGGCTATGGCGTCTCGGATGCGCACGATCTGCTGCAGGAAGCGCACTTGCTCGCGAACCTCTTCGCGAGCTTCGAGAAGGAGAAGATCTTCACGCGGGTCTATAGCCCGCTGCTGTCCACCAAGACGGTGCAGAAGCGCCTGCGCCGCCAGGGCAGCAAGTTCGCCAACGCCGAGGCGTTCAGGATCTACCGGTTCCGCGACGGCGCCTGGTCGGACATCATCCTTGGTGCGGTGATGGGTGCTGCGCGCCGTGTCGAGGCAGAAAAGCGCCGCCGCCGCGTGGAGGAGGAGATCTTCGCGCGCGAGGTTCGCCGCGAACCGGCGTTCGGCGCGGGGCGTGGTGAGGAGCCGGATGCGCCGGAGCGGGACAGTCGCGCGCACGAGGCGACGGCGAGCGTGTCGATCAATGGCCAGCCGCCGTACCCTTACGTCGTAGGCGGCTCGACGTATGCCGGTACGCCTGGGGGCGCGGCCGCCGGTGGCTGGGCGCCGCCGGCAGGTGTCAGCCGTGAGCCTGTGCCCGCGCGTGGCTATGAGCCCGCGCCACGAACGGCGCCTCCATCGGCGCCGTGGCCGGCAGCTCGCGTCAATGGTCCGGTGGAGGAAATCCCGCTGCCGAGGCCAGTGAACACCAATACGTCTCTGGTGGAGCGCCGGGCGCAAGGCGAGAGCCAGCTGCGCGAGCGCGACGGCGATGCGAGCCCCGCGCCTGTCGCGCCTTCGCCATCGCACCCGATTGCTGAAAACGTCGTGATGCATCCAGCCGTCGTCCGGCCCGGAGCACCGTCCGGCACAGCGGCGTCAGGAGGCGCGAGCCCAACACCGGTGCAACGGGCGTCCGAAGGCATGCTGGCGCGTGCACTCGAGCCGATAGCGGCGCCATCTGCCGAGCCTTCGGTGATGGTTGCCGCGGTGCGCGAGACGGTCACCTACACGCTGCCGGTCAGCGAAGCGGCGCTGCCGAGGTCGCTCTTTGGCGCGACGGAGGAGGCCGTCAATGTCGCTGAGCATGGTCAGGAGTTGCGCAATGACGCTACCGCCCCGTCCACTCTGGCCGAAGCGCCGGCAATGAGCCTGCCTCCGCCTGCGCTGAGCTCGGCTTTGGAGTCGCCGGCTCTGGCGCCCCGAGCCTCCCACGAAGCTGTCGACCAAATCGACCCGAGGGCAATGGCACTGCGCCTCAGACCCGAGCAGCGTGATGTCTGATCCGAAAACATCTGCCGTCAGCGTCCCGAAATGAGCGCTGTCATAAACCTTTTTTAACCGCCGTGCCGCCTAATGGGTCGGTCAAGATGAGAGTGCGGGCCACCCGCACCACTGGGGAACGCAATCCATGCAAACAAAGGCGCCAGCCCGCTCCGAAATCCGCGAGCGGGAGGACCGTGAGCTGCAGTTGAAAGAGTTCATTCGAGGGGCCCTCGAAGCAGTGAAGTCAGGCCCCGGCGAGATCCTGCTCGTTGCCCGAGCGCCCGAAAGCGTTGCCGCCAAGGCGTTGTTCGCGATGTCGGACGAGTGTGCCGCGCGGCAGATTCGCGCTCGCATCGTTTTTGCCGGTGGTGCTCTGGTCAAGACCGGCGAAGCTTGGCACCTGAGTTTCGATCCGGCCTTTCAACACGAAATTCGCATTCTCCACGATGGCCGCTTCCTCGACGGGCATGAGCAACTCGTCCTTGGCGTCCAGGCGCAGTGGTTCGGCGACAGCATGCGCCGCGAGCCCGACAAGCGCGACGCCTTCGCCATGTTCAAAAATGAGGACGAAGTGGGTGCCGGCCGCAGCCGTGCTACTTTCGACCGCCTCTGGAGCCTCGCCGTGCCGGTCTACGCCCATTCGCTCGACAACGTGAGGGATCCGGTCGAAGTTTCGGTCGTCACCCCGCCGCATCTTGCGGGCCTGGAGGCTGAAAAAGCCAGCGTCGAGACGAGCCGGCACTGACGCAGCCCTGATCTCAGACCTGCCAAACACGCCGGGCGGTGCGACCTTCGCGCCGCCCGCTCTTCTATGGACGGGACGAACCGGCTAAGGTCCCTGGAGTTGCCAGCCTCCAGGACCGCCGCCCATGTTCACGACCTTCTTCCACGAGCTCAAAGCCGCCAAGGTCCCGGTCACGCTCAAGGAATATCTGATGCTGATGGAGGCGCTGAAGGCCGATCTCGCGGATCAGCGGGTCGAGCATTTCTATTATCTCGCCCGCGCCTCGCTGGTGAAGGACGAGAAGCACCTCGACAAGTTCGATCAGGTGTTCGGGCACGTCTTCAAGGGCCTTGAGCTGATGAGCGATGCGGCCGAGGTCGAGATCCCGGAGGAGTGGCTGCGCGCGATCACAAAGCTTTATCTGTCCGAGGAGGAGAAGGCGAAGATCGAGGCGCTCGGCGGCTGGGAAAAGATCATGGAGGAGCTGAAGAAGCGCCTCGCCGAGCAGAAGGGCCGTCACCAAGGTGGCAAGAAATGGATCGGCACCGCCGGCACATCACCCTACGGCGCCGAGGGTTATAACCCGGCCGGCGTGCGCATCGGGCAGAAGGAGAACAAGAATTTCCGCGCGCTCAAGGTTTGGGACAAGCGCGAGTTCAAGGACCTCGACGACACGGTCGAGCTCGGTACGCGTAACATCAAGATGGCGCTCCGCCGGCTGCGCAAGTTTGCCCGCGAGGGCGCCGAGGACGAGCTCGATCTCGACGGCACCATCAAGGGCACGGCGCGCAAGGGCTATCTCGATATCCAGATGCGGCCAGAGCGGCGCAACACGATCAAGGTGCTGATGTTCTTCGACATCGGCGGCTCCATGGACTGGCACATCAAGCTCGCCGAGGAGCTGTTCTCGGCGGCCCGCGTCGAGTTCAAGCACATGCAGCATTACTACTTCCACAACTGCCTCTACGAGTTCGTGTGGAAGGACAACAAGCGCCGCTGGACGGAGCGCACCAACACCTGGGACGTGCTGCACAAGTTCCCGTCCGACTACAAGGTGATCTTCGTTGGCGACGCGTCGATGAGCCCTTACGAGATCACGGTGCCGGGCGGCTCGGTGGAGCACATGAACGAGGAGCCCGGTTCCGCTTGGATGAAGCGCGTGACTGGCATCTACGAGCACTGCGTATGGCTCAACCCGGTGCCGAAGGATCACTGGAGCTGGACGCCCTCGATCAAGCTCGTCGAGGACATCATGGAGAAGCGCATGTACCCGCTGACCCTCGGCGGCATCGATGCGGCGATGAAGGAATTGATGCGGTAGGGTCGCCTTGGTCAATGTGCCTCAGGCCACCTGGTTGCCACAATTACGCCTAAGCCGGGGGATGAGGTAGCAAAGTGGGGAATTGCCGGAGGGGTCCGGCGGAGGTTTGTCCGAACGCGGCTGGCGGCGGCTGCGATTCTGTAACGCGTACGGGGAGTATGAGCCCATGAGCTCGGCCAAGGGAATGATGGTCGTCGCCGCCGACACGGCCATCCAGGGGAGCATCCGCAATTGCCGGGTGCTTGAGATTTCGGGTCTTGTCGAAGGCGAGATCGCGGTGCAGTCGCTGATCATCCGCGAGGGTGGCACGTTTGCCGGAAAAATCCGCGCCGAGGAGGCGGAAGTGTACGGGATCCTCAACGGCCGAGCGCAGGTGAAGAACCTGATCAAGATCGGGCCCACCGGCTCGGTCACCGGCGACATCCACTACGGCCAGCTCGCGATGGAGCTCGGTGCGGAGCTCTCCGCCGATGTCCGCAACGTTCCACCGGCCGTGTTCGGCGACTTGGATCTGTCGGTGCAGCGTGGTCAAGCCGTGCAGATCACAACAGTCGATTTGACGGCCGTCGACCCCGATGATGCGAGCGCGGCGCTGGTCTATACCGTGTCACGGCCCTTCAACGGCCATATCGAGCTGACCGAGATGCCGGGCCAGTCCGTCGAGCAGTTCACGCAGGCGGACCTCGAGGCCGGCCGTGTTGCATTCCGTCACGACGGCAACGGCTCGTCGCAGGCGAGCTTCGACGTCGTCGTGACGGACGACGCCGGTGCCTCGTCGGGCACACCGATGACGGTGCATGTGACGGTGCGGTGAGCTCGAAACGGTGCCTGGCTTCAGCCTGGCGCCGTAGGCACGCCTCCGCGTCACTAGCCCAGGCACCCCTTGATCCTCTGAATTTGTCGAAAGCTCTCCGCGGGCGGCACTCACTGCTTGACGACGCCCCCTACCCGTCTATATCTGCCGCTGATCGTGGTCCTTTGGCCGGCCGGCTTGCAGCCACGTAAAACAACTCGCTAAAAGGCCGTGCGCACCCCGGATCATCGGACCGCCCGGCTTTGGAGGCGGGTTCGAGCCGGGGTTTTCGTTTGAAGCGCGCCGAGTTGCGGCGGCGCGCCAGGACGGGAGGTTCGCATGGCGAACGACGCGAACGTGCACAGCAGGCACGACAAGGATGTCGTGATGGAATCCTCGGCCGAGCGCCCGCTGTCGCGCTCGCCGGAGGTGGACAGCCCCTCCAGCCTTCTGCTGCGCGTGCCGGCGAGCGAGCCGCTGCGCCTCGAATGCCAACAGGACCTCGGGCCCTTTCAGGTCGCCTATCAGACCTACGGCACGCTCAACGCCGACAAGTCGAACGCCATTCTGATCTGCCACGCACTGACCGGCGACCAGCACGTCGCCAACGATCATCCCGTCACCAAGCGGCCGGGCTGGTGGACGATCATGATCGGCCCCGGCAAGCCGATCGATACCGACAAGTACTTCGTCATATCGCCGAACATCCTCGGCGGCTGCATGGGCACGACGGGGCCCGCCTCGAAGAACCCGGCAACGGGAAAGCCGTGGGGCCTCGACTTTCCTGTCATCACCATCGGCGACATGGTCAGCGCGCAGGCGCGCCTGGTCGATCATCTCGGCATCGACCAGTTGTTCGCAGTCGTCGGCGGCTCCATGGGTGGCATGCAAGTGCTGCAGTGGGCGGCGAAGTACAAGGACCGCGTGTTCGCCGCCATTCCGATCGCGACGGCGGCGTGGCATACAGCGCAGAACATCGCCTTCCACGAAGTGGGGCGCCAGGCCGTGATGGCCGATCCTGAATGGGCAGGTGGCCGCTACCTCGAGGACGGCCGCGTGCCGCGGAATGGCCTCGCGGTCGCGCGTATGGCGGCGCACATCACCTATCTTTCCGAGGAGGCGCTGCAGAAGAAGTTCGGCCGCAACCTGCAGGACCGCGCGGCGAAGACGTTCTCGTTCAGCGCCGATTTCCAGGTGGAAAGCTACTTGCGCCATCAGGGGTCGACATTCGTCGACCGTTTCGATGCCAACAGCTACCTCTACATCACCCGCGCGATGGACTATTTCGACCTCGCGGCCGAGCACGGCGACGTGCTCGCCAATGCGTTCCGGGGAACCAAGACGCGCTTCTGCGTCGTCTCGTTCACGTCCGACTGGCTTTACCCGACGCGGGAGTCGAAGGAGATCGTGCAGGCGCTGAACGCGGTCGCCGCCGACGTGTCGTTCGTCGAGGTCGAGAGCGGCAAGGGCCACGACGCGTTCCTGCTCGACGAGCCGGAACTGTTCGCGGCCGTGCGGGGCTTCCTGACCTCGGCTGCCAGGAAGCGTGGCCTCACCTTCGTCAACGGGGGACAGTGATGCTGGCTCGAACCGACACATCGCCGGCACTGCGCTCCGCGCGCGTCGACCATCAGCTCATCGCCGAGATGGTGACGCCGGGTGCGCGCGTGCTCGACGTCGGATGTGGCGACGGGGCGCTGCTGCAGCTTCTCGCGGAGACCAAGCAGACCGACGGTCGCGGCATGGAGATTTCGCGCGAGCGCGTCAATGCCTGCGTGGCGCGGGGGCTCTCGGTGATCCAGGGTAACGCCGATCACGAGCTCAACGATTATCCGGACGACGCGTTCGATTACGCGATCCTCTCGCTCACCATCCAGGCGACCCAGCAGCCGCGGCACGTGATGGAGAACCTGCTGCGCATCGGCAAGCGGGCCATCGTCTCGTTCCCGAACTTCGGACACTGGCAGGTGCGCACCAAGCTGCTGCTCACGGGGCGTATGCCGGTGACCGAAAACCTGCCCGATGCCTGGTATGACACGCCCAACGCGCATCTGTGCACCATCAAGGACTTCGCCGATTTGTGCCAGCTGGTTGACGCCAAGGTGGAGCGGGCGGTCGCTTTCAACGTCTCCGGCCAGCGGCTCGGTACCTGGATCCGGCTGCCGCTGACGGTGCACAACTTCCTCGGCGAGAAGGCCGTGTTTCTGCTCCGGCGGAAGTGAGCGCCTGTGGAGTCCCCGGAAGGGGGCAAGCAGAATTGCTCAGCTCGAGCCGACGATTGCCATAATTCGCCAATCTATCGGCCCGGTCCGGCCGTGATGTTCCGCCATGAGAACTGCGGGCACGCACGGTTGAGGGTTCGCGTATGGGTTTCAGGGTGTTTCCGCAATGGGTTGGGTGCCCTCCTGCCGTGCACATCGCTCCAGATCAGCCTGGCACCGATGGCACAGGTTCCCCGTATCGGTTCGCGATCGGTGTGCTCGCATCGCTGATTGCAATCGCGCATCTCTCGCTCTCGAAAGCCGAGGCCCAAGGGACGACGCAACGTTCTGGTGCCTCAGTATCTGTACCGCTGAAGGAGCGCCACGTCGGTGCTTCCCGCGAGCGCGCCACGAAATATCCACGCGGCGAAGGCGACCAGGCTGTGGTCGACGGTTGGCCGCTCTACCGGACCGAGCGCGGGCAAGCCGCGTTCAATGACGCCATGGCCACACTGCGCGCGACCGAAGGCAATGCGCCGGCTGCCGCCGCGTTCAAGGGTTGCTCCAATCTAGATTGCGCCATCACGCTGCCTTCGCCAGGCGCCGACGGCTGGCTGCCGGCCGGCCGCATCTGGGTCTCGCCCACCGAATATGTCGTGCTCGCGCACAGCCCGCGGCAGCGGGCCGAGCAGCAGTATCGTCGCCGGCCGGCACGCGGCATGCGCTACTTCGTGTTCCACGAGTTCCACAATAGCTCGCGCAACACCGACCTCTACGACACCATCTCCTCGCACAGGAGCTCGGTGTTCGTGCCGTTCTACATGGGCAAAGCCGCGACTGACGCGAAAGGTCGCCGTTTTGTTATCGTCGTGCAGGTGGCGCCCTTTGACGTAAACAGCATCCACGCGACGAACTATGCGAGCGCCGGCCCGGGAATCGAAGTTGCGCGTAACGCGGCCGATCCGGTCGAGCCGCTGCAAAACCTCGCCGGAGTTCTGGTCGCCTCGATGGTGAAGACGTCGGCGCCGCATCTGCGAGTGGTGAATCACCGCGGCAACGAGGGATTGCCGATGCTCAACGCCTACGAGCAGCGCCTGACAGCGATCCGTCAGCGCACGGGCGCCGCGGCCGCCAGCATCGCCTTGCCGTTCGTTGCCGCATCGTCACAGAAGGTGGCTGCAGCGACCGGCGCGCTCAGTGAGCTCTTCAGTGGACGTGGCGCCTCGCCGAAAATCCCCGTGGCGCAGCGTGTGATCACGCCGCCAACCTTCGCGCGCGCCGGTGCGGCGCCAACGTTCAATCACGCCGTGACATCGGCGCCAGCGGCCGAAGCGCCGGTCCTGCTCCAGCCACCGACGCTCGTGCAACGTCCCGCGCTGGTCGAGGCGCCGGCTCTGATCGAGCCGGTGCGCCGAGCTACGCCGCCGCCGACGGTCGCGCGCTGACTAAGCGATGCTCTGCTCCAGGATCTGATCAAGCATCCCGGCCATCTTGTCGATTTCGGCGGAGGTCACCGTCAGCGACGGCATGAACCGCAGCGCATCGGGCCGTGGCGCGTTGACCAGAAGCCCCGCCTCGAACGCTTTTGCCGCTACGTCGCCCGAGACCGGCTTGCCGAGATCGAGCGCCTGCAGCAGGCCGCGTCCGCGCACCTCGCCGAGCTTGTGCCGCTTCGACAGCTTGGAGAGCGCGGTCTCGAGCACCCTGCCCTTCTCAACGACGGCGGTCAGAAATTCCGGCCGAACCACGACATCCACCACCGCGAGCCCCGCCGCGCACATCAGGGGATTGCCATTGAACGTTCCGCCCTGGTCGCCGGGGACGAAGCAGCTCGCGGCCTCCGTCGCCACCAACGCGGCAATCGGCACGCCGCCGCCCAAGCCCTTGCCGAGGGTCATGACGTCGGGCTTCACCGGCACACCCTGGAAGTGGAACATCGTGCCCGTGCGGCCGATACCGGTTTGAATCTCGTCGAAGATGAGCAGCAGGCCGTGCTCGGTCGTCAGCTGCCTGAGGTTGCGCAGGAACTGGTCCGTTGCCGGGAACACGCCCGCCTCACCTTGAATGGGCTCCAGCATCACGGCGATGGTCTTGGGGCCAATCAGCCGCTCGACTGATCCCAGGTCATTGAGCTTCGCCTTCGGGAAGCCCGACACCTTCGGCTCAAACAGCGGCTCGAACGCCTTCTTGCCCGACGCCGACATGGCGGCGAGCGTGCGCCCGTGGAACGCGCCGTCGAACGTGATGATCTCGTAAGCGCCGCCCTTGTGCAGCGCGCCGAACTTGCGGGCGAGCTTGATGGCGCCCTCGTTGGCCTCGGCGCCGGAATTGGCGAAGAACACGCGATCGAGGCCGCTCAGCTCAACCAGCCGCTCCGCCAGGCGCGCGGACACATCGTTGTAGTAGGCGGGACTCGGCGTGATCAGCCGCAACGCCTGCCGCGCCAGGGCATCGGCAATCACGGGCGGTGAGTGGCCCAGGCAATTCACGGCCCAGCCTTGCACGAAGTCGAGATAGCGCTTGCCGGTGTGGTCCCAGAGCCAGGAGCCCTCGCCGGCGACGAACACGTTCGGCGGCCGCGTGGTGATTTCCATCAGCGTTTGGGTCGGGAAGGGGTGCAGCGTTTTCGGTGACGCGTGAATAGTCATGGGAGGTGCCTTTCAGGTCTTGGCTTGCTCGAGCGACGGCCGTCCGCGCACGCATGTGGCAGAGTAAGCCGCTTGGTCAGAGTTGAGGCGTTATCAGGGGCAGAGGCCTCGTCGTCGGGCGCGACGGAACGCCAGCCGGCCAGAGGCCAGCATGCGCGAGAGCTTGGCGATGGGAGCGGGCACCAGCATCGGTGTGCCTTCATGCTGAAGCGTGCGGGCCGGAGCCCAGAAACAAAAAACCGCGCATCGAGCGCGGTTCGCATCAGAACGCCAATGGCGTCATCGTGCGCGCGCTCGGTGAGCGTTCGCGGGGCGACGTCGGAGGATGTTCGATGCCTTCAGCATGGCGCGGATCAATCGCTGATCCGCTCGGCGCTGTCAACGCAAAACACCTGATCGAGCGCAGTTTCCTCGGAGCCTTGTGCTCCGAGGGCTGCTCGCCATCGTGCTCGCATCATCTGAAGAATTGCGCAGACGCCCAGCTCCAAAGGTCACTCTGGCACCCGACTTCGTAGCCCTTGCAGGCCACCTCATGCGAGCCGTCATAAATCATGTCGAGCGCCACATAGAGGATGATCGCAAGACCAATCCAGGTGATCCACGCGTGCCGCGCCAGCAAGCCGGCAATGTAATGCGATGCAACGGCCATCAAGACGATGGCAACGGCGAGACCGATGATCAGCACGGCCGGCGAACCCTTGGCCGCGCCAGCAACCGCCAGTACGTTGTCGAGTGACATCGAGACGTCCGCGACCAGAATTTGACCGACCGCCGCCCAGAAGCTCATGTTGCGAGCCTCGCCGTCGCCCGACGCCGCCGCGGTCGCGGCACCAAGCGAGTGCGCTTGAGGCGACAGCGTATGCTGCTTGATCTGCTGATACATTTTCCAGCACACCCAGAGCAGCAGCAGGCCGCCCGCCAGCGTCAGTCCTACGATTTGCAGGAGCTGGGTCGTCATTGCAGCAAAGATGATTCGCAGGACGACCGCGCCGGCGATACCCCAGAAGATGACCCGCGCTCGCAAATGCGGAGCAACTTGCGACGCGGCCAAGCCAACGACAATGGCATTGTCGCCCGCCAGAACCAGGTCGATCATGATGACATTCATCAGCGCGAACCAGTTCTGGGCGAGCCAGACCGCAAGTGTCTCCAACATAGCGTCTCCAATCGGCATCAAGGCTCGAGGTTGCGGCCGTGGCGTACCGCACCGGGCAAGGTCGGTCTGGGGTTAAGCGGAAACGAATGTGAACATGAGCATCAAAGATTGAGCGCGCGCATCACGCTGTCGCCATCGCTGATGATCGACGCGGCAAATCCAAGGAAGACGATCAGCGCCGGATAGATCAAACTGTCGTCCGGCTGCCTGTTGCGGCCTGAACGCAGGTAAACGACCGCTGCCCAAAGCATGCCGACCGCCACCAAGCCAGCACCGATCAAGGGCAGAAGCAAAGGATGGAAGTGGGCGATTTCCAGAAGCATGCCAGCGGCGACGAAGAGTGCTGCCACCTGCACGGGCCAGACGCCGCCGCGGTATGGTGCTGACGTTCTTACACCCAAACGAGCCATGGGCTCCTCCATCGGTCAGATCGCAATTTCTTTGTCGGGGGTGCCGGCCGGAAACAATCAACCAAGCCGATCAACTCCATATCCCCAGTATGTTGGACCCGATGCGGAGAGTTCCAATAGAAACAGACGTAAATCGAAATCGGTTTAGCCGATTTCGGCTCGACGGAAATGGCGACAGGGGCTCAGGATCCTGGAACCGTACCATTGGGTAAACTACGGACATGGGACGCAATCTGTCCTGGATGCGTCAGCCATATGCGATCGCGGTTCTTCAGAATGTGTTGCATCGCGCGGCGGAGCTGCCTGAGCCGGAACGGTTGTCCGAGCACGAAAGTGTGCAGCACGAAAGGACAAACCAGCGCCTGACCCCTGTCGGCCTGCTCGAGCATCTCATCGAATTGGTCGATCCAAGTGTCGGCAAGCTCGGCGGCGGTGTGCTGGCGGAACACCATCATCGGGGAGTCATTGGTCTCCACCGGATAAGGCATGTTGAGGATCGCTCCGTTGCGCGTGCGCATCCAGACCGGCTGATCATCGAGCGGCCAATCGCACTGGTAGAGGTAGCCGGCCTCCTGCAAGAGGTCGAGCGTCACCCTGCTCTGGCTGAGCCAGGGGCTCATCCAACCGGTCGGCCGCTTGCCCGTGAACCTGGTGATGGTCTCCGTAGTCTCGGCGATGAGGCGCGCTTCGTCCTCCTCGAAGAAGTCGCCCTGGCGCTCGGCATTGGTGCGGCCATGCGCGACGAACTCGTCACCGCGTTTCATCATGCGCTCGCCGATATCCGGGTGATGGTCGAGCACGATCGAGTTGATGTTGTGCGCGAGGGGGCACTGCAGCTCGTCGAAGAGGTCGAACATGCGCCAGATGCCAACGCGGTTGCCGTAATCGCGCCAGGCATAGTTGCGCTGCGATTGCGGGGCGGTGCCGGTTGCACTGTCCGAGCCGAGACCGCTGCCAAAGGCGAAGTATTCGATATTGTTGCAGAAGTAGACCGCAAGGCGCTTGCCGCCCGGCCAGGAATAGTCCGGGCGCCGGGTGATCGGGACGTACTCATAGCGGTTGTGCGCCGGAAGCTTCATGGCATGCCCTCGCTTGTCAGTCGTTGATCTTCATCTTGGAGAAGAACGGGCCGATGATGTCGGAAAAATCGTCCGTCCAGGGTCTCAGGTTCTTGGCATCGAGCTCGCGCACGTCACTGAGCTCACGGAAGGGGGCGAGCGAGTCGGCATGCTTCGAGAACACCGCGATCGTCGAGCTGGTCGAACCGTAGCCGCCGTCCGACGTGTCGTCTGAAACGATGAGACCGTAGGCGTTGGGGATGAGCTTGATGGTGGCGCCGAGCACGCTGTCGAGGTCAAGATAGCGATTCGAGATGTGCAGCACTGCAATGCCCTTGTCCGAGATCTTGTCCAGATAGAGCTGCAACGCCTCGGCCGTCATCAGGTGGATGGGCACCGCGTCGGAGGAGAAGGCATCGACGATGATCAGGTCGAAGGCGCCGGAAGGTTCCTTCGCAAGCGTCAGCCGCGCGTCGCCGATCACGATGTCCGGAGGCGTCGGCTGGCAATTGGCGAGGTAGGTGAAGTTCTCGGATTCCGAGGCGATCTTGATCATTACTGGATCGATCTCGAAAAAGCGCCAATCTTCGCCCTGTGCGGCATGGCAAGCGAGCGAGCCGGCGCCAAGACCAATAACGCCGAAACGCTTGGTGCCGCCGTTGTTCGAAACATGCTCCCGTGCGATCTCGATCGATCGCGCCATTGGGCTCGTCGGGTGGTAGTAGGTCGCCGGCGACGTATCGACGACATACTCGCCCTTGTCATCCTTGATGCGCTGGGCGCCATGGAGCGTCGTGCCATGCATCAGGATGTTGTAATCGCCCGACATGTAGACCCGATAGACGCCGAAATAGCTGCGCAGCGCATCGGAGCGGCGGACCGACGACGGCAGCAGCACAATTGCCGCGCACATGCCAAGCGCCATGATCAGCTGCTTCGAGGGCCGCCGCCAGAGTGCCAGCAGCGCAAGGGCGAAGAGGAAGGCAAGAAGCGCCGTCGAGCCCCACTCAAAGGCCGCCGCGCGCACCTTCATGTAGGCGGCCGCCGGGCCCCAGAGCCACCAGGCGGCAGCCGGCAGGTCGGGCGTCTCGACGCGCGGTAGGAAGCCGAGCAGTTGCGGCACCCAGATCACGCCCAGGATGGCAGCGGCGATCAGCAGCCAGTGGCTCATCAGATCATCGCGCTCCGACCAACGGAACTTGAGCCCGAGCGCGCCCGGCCGGCAGGCCATGGTGAGCGCTACCAGGATTGGATACTCAAACACCTCCGAGAAAATCTGCGGCGCGATGAGCGCGGCGAAGAGGCCTCCCAGCACGCCGCCGAGCGACATCCAGAGATAGAACTCGGTGAGGTAGCGGGGAGCCGGCCGCGCCTCGTAGAGCGTCCGGTGTGCGACCATCGTGGCAGCGAAGAACACGGCCGTGCCGGTCGCCGCCGAGATGAACCAGCTTTCGAAGCGCGTCTGCGCCATGGCGAGCAGTGCCGCAAGGACGGCTGCCACGTGCACGCCGCGCATCCAGCTCATCGGGGTGATGGAGAGAAAGCGCTGCAGCACCAGGAATGCGGCCGCGCCGGCGAGGCCCCATTGCATGGCGCCTTGCCACCCCATGTCGGCGCTCAGAATGCGATCGGCGTAGAATTTCGTTAAGGCTGCCACACCGAGGCCGATGATCAGAGCCACCGGAATGAGCACGATCGGGCGCTCGCGAAAGACGAGCACGAAGGTCAGCAGATAAAGCGCGAGCGGCAGCACCCAGAGCAAGGGTGCAGACGCCACGTCCATGGTGATGTGATTGGTGAAGGCGGTGAGCAGCGCGGACGGCACAAGCGCGAGGCCGATCCAACTGAGGCGCCTGATCCACGCAGGGCGGCCCTCGTCACGGGTCGTGTCACGTGCGGGCGCGACAAAGGCCGGCGGATGGTCCGAGCGGCGCACGGCGATGAAGCACGCCGCGATGGCGGCAATCAACAGCACGAAGCCTACGGCCCAGAAGAGACTCAGCTGCTTCAAGCCAAACGCCGGCTCGAGCAGCAATGGATAGCCGAGCAGCGCCAGCATGCTGCCGAGGTTGGAGGCGCCATAGAGGAAATAGGGATCCCGCCCATCCGGATGCCCGGTCGACGAGAACCAAGCCTGCAGCAGCGGGGCGTTGGCTGCCACGGCGAAAAAGGGCAATCCGACGGCCATGGCAAACAGCCCGAGCTGCCAGAAGTAAGGCTCACCCGGTGGCGGCTCGCCGAAGCTCGCCGGCAATCCGATAGGCAGAGCGAAGATCGCTGCCGCGGAAACGGCGAGATGGATGAACCCCGTCGTGGCTGCCGGCAGCTGGCGGATCAAGAGATGCGCGTAGCAATAGCCCGCGAGCAGCGCCGCCTGAAAAAACAGCATCGCAACAGCCCACACCGATGGCGCGCCACCAAGGACAGGGAGCACCATCTTGGCGAACATCGGCTGGATGGCGAACAGAAGGACCGCGGACAGGAACGTCGTCGCCGTAAAGATCGCGATCGTGCTGAAGCTTCCCCCTGGGGCGCCTGGCGCTGGTGCGGTCTCCGTGCGTTCCGCCGATGCCGTCGGTCCGTGGTCATCCCCCGCTCCGGTGCCGGTCGGCTCGCTCTTGTCCTGCATCACGCTTCTTTCTGTGTTTGGCCGCCCGGATAGCCCTGGAAGGCTCAGTCCTGGCTGTTTTGGGGCGCGCGGGCGCCAGTCAGCGTTTTTTTCGCCCCATAGGGTTACCACGCGAGGGCCGGGGGGCCGAGTCCAGGCTGTTTTTCCGGCGAATTCCGGATCGGGCGCCGTGGGCCGCCCGGCGAAATCGATTCGTCATGGGCTAGAACGCACGCTGGTGCATTTTCACGGCGGGCATGGAGGGGGGTAGCCACTCGAAACGAGGCCCCTCTACGGGCCTTACAAGTGGCCTAGCGTGCGTGATTTCGGGCCCCGCAAAACCAGCAAACGTTGACGCGTTTCGAGACGCTCCGCTTCGGATCATCCCGATCGCGGGCTCGCGCCGGTCCGTGCGAGGCCAGTTGAGACCGTCAGACCGCAACCGTTTCGCCGATTTTCGGAACAAGCACGTTCTGGCCTTTCATCTCGGCCTGGAACTTAGAGGCATCGGGATCGAGCATGCCGGCGAAGGTGCCGTAGTGGCAGGGCAGGATGGTCTTGAACGAGAAGAACTTCTTGCAGGCGAAGGCGGCTGCCTTGGCACCCATGGTGAAGCGATCGCCGATCGGTACGATGCCGATGTCGGGCTTGTGGAACTCGTTGATCAGTCCCATGCCCGGGAACATGTCGGTGTCGCCCATGTGGTAGAGCGTCTTGCCCTCCTTGGCACGAATGATGATGCCGTTGGGATTGCCGAGATAGACGCCCCCCGATGATAAGAATGCAGCGCATCGACCAGCGTCAGGTCGAAATCGGCGCCATAGACGGTACCACCCGTGTTCATCGGCTGCAGCTTCTCGGCGCCCTTGCCGCCAATGTGGAGCGCGAGCTCGTAGGTCGCATAGAGCTCCGCGCCATTTGCCTTGCACACCTCGCCGGCATCGCCGATGTGATCGTCATGGCCGTGCGTGATCGCGACATGCGTCACGCCCTTCGTCGCCGCCTCGAACGAGACGCCGGATGTCTGGAATGTCGGGCTGCCTTTGAGGAACGGGTCAATGAGGATGATGCTCTTGCCCGTCTCGACGCGAAAGCAGGAATGCCCGTACCAGGTAATTTTCATATCAGGTCCTTTGCTGCTGTGAGGCCCTGCCCAGTGGTCCGTCCGCCGGTGGACACGTCTCGGGCTCGGCCGAGGGTTGCCGCTTGGAAAGCGTCTCCGCATCCCAGTATAAGGCGGCGATGGAACATGAGAAACGGGAAACGGAGATGCGCCCGGCGTCGGCGGGTGTTGCGTTTGCCCTCGAGGAGTTCGTTCGCGTGCTGCAGCCCGGCCAGCGCCTGATCGGCATCGACGTTGGCGACAAGACCTTGGGGCTTGCGCTTTCCGATGTGGAGCGACGCATTGCCTCCGGGCTCGAAACCATCAGGCGAAAGAAATTCACGCTTGATGTCCAACGCCTGCTGGCGCTTGCTGCCGAGCACGGCGTCGGTGGCTTGGTGCTGGGCCTGCCGCTCAATCTCGACGGCAGCGAAGGCCCGCGCGTGCAGGCGACCCGCGCCTTCCAGCGCAACCTCGCAAGGCTCACGCCATTGCCCATGCTGTTCTGGGACGAGCGCCTGTCGACTGCCGCCGCCGAGCGAACCCTGCTCGAGAACGACACCTCGCGCCGGCGCCGCTCCGAGGTGATCGACAAGATGGCGGCGACGATCATCCTGCAGACCGCCCTCGATCGCATGCGGCGACTGGGCTGACATGGGCCGTTGAACCGATTTGAGCGGCGTCAAGGGCGACGCGTCTCGGGCCCTCTAACCCGTACCTCATCCAGCCAACCCCAGGCTGGGCCAAGATCACGTGAGGTACACGATGCCAAATCTCGAACCAGCAAAGAGCACCGCTCCGCCTGCACCGACTGATGTTTTTGACGCCATGCGCCAGGAGATGAACCGCCTGTTCGATTCGTTCGACCGGGGATGGCCGAGTTTTCCGAGCCTCCTCACGCGAGGCAATGGCGGCCAGTTCCTGAGCTGTGACGTCGACGTCCGCGATGATGGCAAAGCTCTTGTCATCGAGGCCGAGCTGCCGGGCGTCGCGGAGAAGGACGTCACGGTGACGCTTGCCAACGGACTTCTCACCATCGCCGGCGAGAAGAAAGTCGAGCGTGAGGAAAAGAAGAACGACTACTACATGTCGGAGCGCAGCTTCGGCTCGTTCCGTCGCGCCTTGCGGCTTCCCGACACGATCGACGAAGGGAAGATCGAGGCGACCTTCGACAAGGGTGTGCTGCGCGTCACCGCCGCGAAGAAGCCCGAAGCCGTAAAGGCCGAGCGCAAGATCGAGGTGAAGGCGGCGCAGTAGGCCGTCACGCATCTGGCCTCGAGAATACGAATGGCGGGCACCCACTGCCCGCCATATCTATTTCGATCAACTGGCCAGGGCAATTGTGGCCCGGCAGCTCTCAAGGTGCCGTCTTGCAGATCAGAACCGGTACGGGGCTCAGCATCACGACCTTGTTTGCCTGACTGCCGAGCAGCATCCGGGACAGACCGCGCCGGCCGTGCGATGCCATCACGATGAGATCTGCACCGAGTTTTTTCGCCGTCTCGACGATGCCTTCCGCCGGATACTGATCCTTGATGTGCATGGTCTCGACGTTTGCACCGGTCTTCCTGGCAATATCGCTGACACCCGCCAGGACGGCAGACGCTGCCGACGCCGCACTCTTCTCATACTCGTCGATCGGGAAGGCGATCATCGCCTCGCCGGAGACGGCCGCATTCCAGGGCTCCGTCACGGTGACGACCGTCGCCTTGGCGCCCAGCGATCTTGCCAGCGCCAGCCCTTGCCCGACGGCGTTTTGCGCAAGCTCCGATCCGTCGGTCGCAATCAGGATGTTCTTGTACATGTTGCTCTCCTTCCGTGGTGACTATCTGCCGTTCGGCGGGCTCATCCAGGTTGCGGGTAAATCGGCTTCTTCAAGGTCTTGTCCTCCTGGATAAGAGGTGGCGTCGCCTGGTTCGTTCTGAGCGTCTCGAGATAGAAAATGACGCTCTGGATCTCCTCGATCGACAGCCGGATGTCCGGCATGGGCGGATGAGGCTGAATCAGCGTGTCGTGAATGCGCTGGCCGGTTTGCCCTGCGCGATTGGCAATACCGCGCATCGAGATCACGCCGGCCGGCACGGTCGCGTTCGTCTGTCCTTCCATCAGGTGACAAGCGCTGCAAAGCTTGGCTGCGAGCTCGGCACCCTTCTCTGGCGACGGGTCAGGTTTTGGAGGCGCCGGCGACTGGGCTGCGGCCATCGTCGTCACGAAGCCGAGAAACGCTGCGCCGACCAGTCGCATGACTGTGGTCTTAGGTTCGAGATGGACGTGCAGCATGAACGACCCCTGCTCACCTTGCATTTGCGCAGCCCGCCCCCAGCGGAACCGCATAAAAGCTGCCTAGTCTAGATCGACGACCGCCTTGATGAAGAACGTGCGCTGCACCTTGTCGTGCTCGGTGATCGACACGTACTCACCCGGTACGAAGCGATGACGGTCGAACTTGAAGCCCGGCTCGTCGTCGGCTCGTGATGCCGGATCGTAATCGAAGACCCAGGCGCCTCCCGGGCGATGCACCAGCCGGCCGATTTCGTCCGGAGAACCCGCCCAGAACCGGCGCACCCGGCATTTGTCGCGGTTGTTCCGCCACTCTGCGGCGACGAGATGACCGTCGTTGTCCAGCGGTGCGATGAAGTAGTAGCCGCGATCACGACTGCCATTTGGAAAATCATGATCGCGCGCCAGCTCTAATCGGACTCGCTTAAGTGACATGAATACCTCCTGTCATCGGGTTCGAATTGGCTTAGCCGAGCGGAGCCCGCACTCAGTGCGACAGGAGCACGGGCAGGTTCATCGCGCTCAGCACATGACGAGAGGCTCCGCCCAGAATCAGCTCCCTCAGCCTCGAGTGCCCGTAGCAGCCCATGACCAGCAGGTTGGACCCGAAGGCCGCTGACTGCCTGAGCAGCTCCGGTCCGACATCGGCGCCGATCGCCGAGGCGCGCGATGCCTCGCATTTGACGCCGTGCCGGGCGAGCGCCATGCAGATGTCGTCGCCGGGGAGATCGCCCGCGTGGCTTGTATCCTTCTCCGGATTGATCCAAAGCACGTTGACGGCGTTCGCGGCCTGCAGCATCGGCAGCGCATCGTATACGGCGCGCACGGCCTCGCGCTTGCCGTTCCAGGCCACGGTGATGCGCTTCGCTGGCAGCTCGATCTGGCCTTCATTGGGCACCAGCAGCACCGGCCTGCCAGCCTGCATGGCGATGCGCACATTGTCCTCGATCAGGTGCGAATAGGACCACTTCGGATCCTGCTGCATGGCGATGATCAGATCGGCTGAGCGACCCTGATCCAGAAGAACCTTGGAAACGGAATCGAATACCGGGTCAGCCTCACGCCATTCGCTTTGAAAAGTTTGGCCCTGCGTGGCACCGGCGAAGCTTTCCTTGAGCCCGGCCATGTCGGCTGCGTAGGCGGTGCGGTGGTCATCGATGGTGACGCTGGCTCCGGAACCCTCCGAACCCGGCATCACGACGAATGGGGGCAGAACGGACAGTCCGATGAGGTGCGCGTCCATGCTTCGCGCCAGCGGAATGGCGGCCGCAAGCAGCTTTCCGTTCCGATTGGGATCAGCAACGTGTGCGAGCAGGGTTTTGTAGGCCATGCGATCCTCCTGGCGCGCCAATTCACTGAGCGATAGATGAACGCTAAGCCCCAAGTGTCGGTTCAGTACGGCGCGTTTGTGAGAATTCGTGACAAAACTGTCAGTGACGACGACCAACCCGCATCGTCATTTGTACGAGCGATCGCAGCGGGTCGCTTGATCGGCAGCCGGCCCGTCTGTAATCCAATTGGCTATGAAGCTCACGGAGTGACCTATGGCCGAATCTGCCACCCGGGCGTCCGCATCCAGGACGATCGACTTCAACCGGGCCCCGGACAAATATCGCCATTGGAAATTCGCATTCGATGGCGAGACAGCCGAGCTGATCTTGGATGTCGACGAGAATGCCACACTTTTCGAAGGCTATCAGCTGAAGCTGAACTCCTATGACCTCGGCGTCGACATCGAGCTGGCGGACGCCCTGCAGCGGCTGCGATTCGAGCACCCTGAAGTGAAAGTGGTGGTGCTGAAGTCAGGCAAGGACCGGGTGTTCTGCGCCGGCGCCAACATTCGCATGCTGGCAGGGGCCGCACATGCCCACAAGGTGAACTTCTGTAAGTTCACCAACGAGACGCGCAACGGCATGGAGGACTCGTCCGAGCACTCCGGCCAGAAATTCCTGTGCGCAGTGCGCGGCACGGCAGCCGGCGGTGGCTACGAGCTGGCACTGTCGTGCGATCAGATCATCCTCGCTGACGATGGCAACTCGACGGTGTCGCTGCCGGAAATACCGTTGCTGGCCGTGCTGCCCGGCACAGGCGGGCTCACCCGCGTCACCGACAAGCGCAAAGTGCGCCGGGACCGCGCCGATGCGTTCTGCACGCTGGAGGAAGGCGTCAGAGGCAAGCGCGCGGTGGAGTGGCGCCTGGTCGACCAGTCGGTACCGACCTCGAAGTTCGATACCGCGGTCGCCGACGCGGCCAAGAAGCTCGCCGCGATGTCGGACCGGCCAGCCGATGCCAAGGGGATCGCGCTGACGCCGCTGAAGCGGGAGATCGCCGGTGACGCGATCACCTACGAGACGGTGAAGGTCGACATCGATCGCGCCGGCCGCCGTGCGACGATTACCCTGAAAGGTCCGGCCGATGCGCCGCCCGCGACCGCGGAAGCGATCCATGGGCAAGGTGCCGGGTTCTACATGCTGAAGCTGGCGCGCGAGCTTGACGATGCGATTCTGCATCTGCGGCTCAACGAGCTCGAGACCGGCACGCTCGTCTTCAAGACCGAGGGCGATCCGGCGAAGGTTCTCGCCTATGACGCGGTCATGAATGCCAATAAGGCACATTGGCTGGTGCGCGAGATCCTCAACAACTGGAAGCGCGTGTTGAAGCGCATCGACGTGACATCGCGCTCGCTGGTGGCCCTGGTGGAGCCGGGCTCCTGCTTTGCGGGCACGCTGGCGGAGATCATCTTTGCCTGCGACCGCGCCTACATGTTCGCCGGGCAGATGAAGGGCGACAACCGGGCGGAGGCGACTGTTCAGCTGTCCGAGTTGAACTTCGGCCGCTATCCCATGTCGAATGGCATCACGCGGCTCGAGACGCGCTTTCTTGGCGAGCCCGAGAGTGTGGGCAAGGCCAAGGCCGCGCTCGGCAAGGTTCTCGATGCATCCGACGCCGCGGCGCTGGGGCTCGTCACGGAAAGCTACGACGAGATCGACTACGCCGACGAGGTGCGCATCTTCCTCGAGGAGCGGTCGAGCTTCTCAGCGGACGGACTGACCGGGCTCGAGGCCAACCTGCGCTTTGGCGGACCCGAGACCATGGAGACCAAGATCTTCGGCCGTCTCACCGCCTGGCAGAACTGGATCTTCAATCGCCCCAACGCCACTGGTCCGCACGGGGCGCTGCGCCGCTACGGCACCGGCATCAAGGGCGACTTCGATCCGGAGCGGGTGTGACGATGATACGCCATTGTCAGGGTATCGGCTGCGGCAGCCCGGGGCCGCACTCGCAGGTGATAGCCGGTTGAGATAAAATCAACAAATGACCACTCTCGGCGAGCACCGCGCGAACGTCAAAAAGCAGCACGTCATCGACCCGGAGGTTTGCATCCGCTGCAACACCTGCGAGGCGACATGTCCTGTCGGTGCAGTGACGCACGATGCCAACAACTACGTCGTCGATCCCGAGAAGTGCAACTACTGCATGGATTGCATCGCGCCGTGTCCGACCGGCTCCATCGACAACTGGCGTGTCGTCAAGGCCGGCGCGGCCTATTCCATCGACGACCAGTTCGGCTGGACCGAGCTGCCCAAGCAGGAGGACTTCGGCGAGGCGGCACGCGACACGCAACAGGCGGTCGAGGATGAGGTCGAGAAGCTGCTGGCCGAGGCACACAAGGGAACGGGTGGCAAGGTTGTCGCGCCTGCTTCGGCCTCCAAGCCGACGGTCAATCTCTATCGCCGCGACAAGCCCGCCATTGCGACCGTGCAGGGCAACTTCCGTATCACCGGCGCGGGTACCGAAAGCGACGTGCGCCACATCGTGCTCTCGTTCGGCTCGACGGTGTTCCCGGTGCTCGAAGGCCAGTCGATCGGCATCGTGCCGCCGGGAACGCAGGCCAATGGCCGCTCGCATGACATTCGGCTCTATTCCATCGCTTCAGCGCGCGACGGCGAGAAGCGCAATGCCAACAACATCGGTCTCACCATCAAGCGCGTTCCGGGCGGCGTGGGTTCAACCTACATGTGCGACCTGAAAGTGGGCGACACGGTCGAGGTGACGGGGCCGTTCGGCGCCACATTCCTGATGCCGAACGATGCCAATGCCAACATCCTGATGATATGCACGGGGACCGGCTCGGCGCCCTTCCGCGCGTTCACGGAGCGGCGCCGGCGCGCCATGGCCAACGCGCCGGGCAAGCTCGTCATGTTCTTCGGTGCGCGCACCCCGGAGGAGCTGCCTTACTTCGGTCCGCTGCAGAAGGTGCCGACGTCCCTGCTCGAGAAGCATCTCGTCTTCTCGCGCGTACCGGGCGCCGAGAAGGAGTATGTGCAGGACCGCATGCGCCAGGAGGCCGCCGATGTCGCCAGGCTGCTCGGAAGCGCAGAGACGCACATCTACATCTGCGGCCTGAAGGACATGGAAACCGGGGTCGAGGAGGCGCTCGCCGACATCGCGAGGAAGCACGGCATGGACTGGTCCGCTCTGAAGCCAGACATGCGCCAGAGCGGCCGCTATCATGTGGAGACGTATTGACGCGGGGCTGACGCTCGGCGGCTTTGGGCATGCCAAGCTCGGTCGGCCTGCTAATGTCCCACTCGATGCAAGCAAGGAATACCGAATGAGTTCGAAACCGTCAGATGGCGGCTTCTCGGAGGACCGTCAGGCGAGTTATGATCATTCGGAACCGGGGGAATTCCGTTGGCTCGGCAAGGCCGAACTCGAAGCCAGCGGCAAAAAGGCCAAAGCCTGGCTCGAAGCTCATAAGGATCTCGTCGAGTCCATGCCGACTGGTGCGTTTGTTTTGATCGAGCTCGAAACGGGCGCTTACGTCAGCGCTCCAGACTATGCGCCGGCTCGCGCGACCTTCGATGATCGCTTTGGTCCATCGGCGCTCTCCTTCGTGCATCGCGTCAGAATGCCGACAACGGTCGGGGGCGGATGGTGGGCACTGCGCTCGGAAGCATAGATCGTCGATATCGGCCGCTTTTGAGGCTTGCCCGTTCGGGGGCTGGCGAAGGGTTTCTCGCTCTCCTCGATACAGGCTTCAACGGCGAGCTGATGTGCGACACGGCGGTTGTTGCTCCCCTCAACATCCAGCCGAGTGGCAGGATTGAAGAAGTTGAATTGGCCGGCGGGGTGAAACTCCATGCGCAATTCGGCTGGCTGACAATTGATTGGCTTGGCCGTCCGAGACGCGTTTCCGTCCTGGTCGCCGCTATCGACGAAGAGCAGCGGACCAAACGGGACGGTGAGCCTATCGCCTTGGTGGGCGGCGCACTGCTCGCGCCAACTCTGGTCCTGCTCGGCTATGATGCAGGAGTTGTCGAGATTGAAGAAATATGAAGACCTCAGCTGCCGCTGTTATGTCGAGACCTACTAAAGGGGGCAGTCGGCCAAGGGCCGTCGGCATTAGACTGCCCGAAACCGGGCACCAAGGGCGAGCAGGCCCGGTGCCGGGCACGCAAGGTCCAGGGGAGGACGCGTCTTGGCGCTGTCGACGCTGCTGTCGCAGCTATTGAATGGCCTGCAATACGGCCTGCTGCTGTTCCTGATCGCCAGCGGCCTGACGCTGATTTTCGGCGTGCTCGGGATCATCAATCTGGCGCACGGCTCGCTGTTCATGATCGGCGCGTACCTGGCGTTCCTCGTTACCAGGTCGATGGGCTCGCTGTGGCTGGCGCTGCCGGTGGCCATCGTCGGCGGCGTGGGCCTTGGGCTGCTGCTGGAGCGGTTCCTGTTCCGCTACTTCTACAAGCGCGAGCATCTCGATCAGGTGCTGCTGACGTTCGCGCTCATCCTGATCTTCGAGGAGATGCGGTCGCTGCTGGTCGGCAACGATTTCCATTCAGTACCGGTACCAGGTGCGCTGGATTTCTCTGTACCGATCACGACAGGCTTTTCCTATGCGGCCTACCGCTTCGCCGTGATCGCGGTGTGCTTGCTGCTGGCGGCACTGCTGTTCTGGTGGGTCGAGCGCACACGGATGGGCGCGATCATCCGCGCGGCCGCCGAGAAGCCGGAGATGGTCGACATCCTCGGCATCGACGCAAGCCGCGTGCACCTGACCGTGTTCGCCGTCGGCACGGCGCTGGCGATGACGGCCGGCGCGCTCGCCGCGCCGCTTACGTCAGTCTATCCGAACATGGGTGACGGGCTGCTGATCATCTCGTTCGTCGTGGTGGTGATCGGCGGCCTCGGCTCCGTCTCCGGCGCGTTCTGGTCGGCGCTGCTGATCGGTACCATCGACACGCTCGGCAAGGCTTACGGCAGTGCGCTCGGCGGCACCGGATTGACCGGGTTTCTCGCCGCGCTGTCGTCGATGTCCGTCTACATTCTGATGATCGTGGTGCTGCTGTTCCGTCCGACGGGCCTCTTCGGGGGACGGGCATGAGCGACGCTTCGCGCATGCTGCCCAACTCCCGGATGGGCTGGCTCGGGCTGGCGCTCGGTGCACTGGTGCTGGCCGTGCTGCCTTTTCTGGCGACGCCCTATTACGTGGGCCTCGTCACCACGGCCATGATTGCCGCCATGCTGGCGCTGTCGCTGCATCTGCTGGTGGGCGCAACTGGCCTCGTCAGCCTCGGCCACGGTGCGTTCTATGGTCTTGCGGCTTACGTGGTCTATCTGCTGTCGCCGGAAGCTTCACCACGCCCGATCTGGATGACGCTGCCGGCCGCCATGGCGGTCGCGGGGTTGGCTTCCTTCGTGGTCGGCGTTCTGTCGCTCCGGACCAAGGGCTTCTTCTTCCTGATGGTGACGCTGGCCTTCGGGCAGATGATCTTCTTCGTCTTCCACGACACCAAGCTCGGGGGCGGCACCGACGGCGCCTATCTCGGCAAGCCGCTGATCTCGATGTTCGGCCTTTCGATCGATCCCAAGGATTTGCCGCGCGCGCGGCGCGCCTGGCCGGCCTATTACGTCGCGCTCACGCAGCTGATTGCGACCTATCTGGTGCTGGCCTTCCTGTTGCGCTCGTTGTTCGGGCGTGTATTGGAGGGTATTCGCGTCAACGAGCACCGCATGGAAGCCATTGGCTTCAACACGACCCGCTACAAGCTCGCTGCCTTTGTGATTGCTGGCACACTGGCCGGTGCGGCGGGCCACATGTGGAGCCTGCACTCGGGATTCGTCAATCCGGAGCTCGTCAGCTGGCACAAGTCGGCCGAGGCGCTGCTGATGATCCTGCTCGGCGGCATCGGATCGCTCGCTGGTGCCATCGTCGGCGCGCTCGCCTATACGGCCTTGGGCGAGGTGGCGCAGCTGGTCACGGAGCGCAAGCTGCTGGTCGAGGGCGTTGTGATCCTCGTGGCGGTGCTTTTGTTGCGGAACGGACTGATGGGTCTCCGGTCGGTACTCCCTGGAATGCCAGATCCACAGGATGGCAGCTGGTCGGAGTACGGCGAGGGGCAGGGGAACCAATGGGAGGCAAAAGTCGATGCCGCAAGCGACTGACGCCGGCCGGGCTGTGCTCTCGACCGAAGCGCTGTCGAAATCGTTCGGCGGCTTGCGTGCGGTGCACGACGTCACGCTGGAGCTGCGGCTGAACGAGCTCCACGCCGTGATCGGCCCAAATGGCGCCGGCAAGTCCACGCTGGTCAATCTGCTGACCGGTCAATTTCGTCCGACCAGCGGCCGTATCCTGCTCTCGGGGACCGACATCACGCACGAGCCCGCCTGGCGCATGCCGCATCTCGGCATCAGCAGGTCGTTTCAGCGCACGAATGTTCTGAAGTCGCTATCGGTGCTCGAGAACGTGCGTCTTGCAGCTCAGGGCGTTGCACTGCCGGCGTCCCGCCTGCTGCGGGCGCCGAGCCGCGAAACGGCTCTCATCGACAAGGCGAAGGAGGCCTTGGTGCGTGCCGGCTTACCGTACGGCCACCAGCGAATCGCCGGGACGCTCGCCCACGGCCAGCAGCGTCAGCTCGAGATCGCGATGGCGCTGGCGACGGACCCGAAGGTGCTGCTGCTCGACGAGCCTCTGGCCGGCATGGGACCGGAGGAGGGCGGGCGCATGGCGGCGCTGCTCAAATCGCTGGCGAAAGATCACGCCGTGCTGCTGATCGAGCACGACATGGATTTCGTGTTCAAGGTCGCCGACCGCATGACGGTGCTGGTGGAAGGCACGGTGCTCGCTACCGGCACGCCCGCCGAGGTGCGGGCCAACCCGGCAGTGCAATCAGCCTACCTCGGGGCCCATGCATGAGTAGTGCCGCAGCCGTAGGTCGGAGTGAGCGGGCCGAGGTGCTCGTTGCCCGGCATTGCGATCAATCACGCGAAGTCCGACAACGGCAGGCACTGGAGGTGTGGTTGCGCCCCCAGAACGTGTGGCTGTCGGACTTCGCCGGCTCTGCTGTCGTGCCGCAATGGCTCGGGCGGGGGCCGGCTCACTCCGACCTACATTCGAGCAAGCCCACCGAAGTGCGCGCGAACCTCGGGAGCCACGCATGAGCCGCGCGGCGCTGATCGAGGCGAAGAACCTCCACACTTACTATGACGACAGCCACATTCTCCGCGGCGTGTCGCTGGCGCTGAAAGCCGGCGAGACGGTCGGGCTGATGGGCCGCAACGGCATGGGCAAGACGACACTCATTCGCACCATTATGGGGCTGGTTCGTCCGCGCGCCGGCTCGGTTCATGTCGATGGCCGCGAGGTGACGCGCGAAGCACCTTTCCGGATCGCGCAAGCCGGCATCGCCTATGTGCCCGAGGGCCGCGGCGTCTTCGCCTCACTTACGATTGCCGAGAACCTCGCGATCGCCGAGCGCGCCGGCGCCGATGGCCTGGCAGCTTGGACGCTGCCGCGTGTGCTGGAGCTTTTCCCGCGCCTCGGGCAGCGCATCGCCAACCGCGGCGATCAGCTTTCCGGCGGCGAGCAGCAGATGCTGGCGATTGGCCGTGCGCTGCTGACCAACCCGCGCGTGCTCATTCTCGATGAGGCGACCGAAGGCCTCGCGCCGCTGGTCCGCGAGGAGATCTGGAAGACGATCCGCCTGGTCCGCGACAGCGGGATTGCGACGCTGATCGTCGACAAGACGGTGTCGGAGGTCACGGGCGTTGCCGACCGGGTGGTGATCCTGGTCAAGGGTGAGATCGTGTTCGAGGGCGCGCCGGACGCGCTGAAGGCCGATCCTGGCATGATGCAGCGCCATCTCGGGGTATAAAGGACGCCGGCCGCCCTTGAACGAGCGGTCGCGCACGAACGGAGGGAGGAATGATATGGCGAGCACAGAGCACACCGGCGGCTGGACGCCCCCGTCCGGTGCCTATAACGCCGCCGTCGATCTGGTCGAGCGCAACCTGGCGGCGGGCCGAAGTGGCAAGCTTGCATTCGTCGATCCGAAACGCCGGCTGACCTATGGCGAGCTGGCCGCTAACTGCAATCGCTTCGCCAATGTGCTGCCGCGCCTCGGCATCGGCCGCGAGCGGCGCATCGTGCAGATCATGCTCGACACGGTGGAGTTTCCAGCCGTGTTCTGGGGGGCGATCAAGGCGGGCGTCGTTCCGGTGCCGCTCAATACGCTGCTGCCGAACGAGACATGGGCCTACATGATCGAGGACAGCCGCGCCGACGCGGTTGTTATTTCGGGCGAGCTTTATGAGCGCGCCGCGCCGATGCTCGATGCCATCGCGGCAAAGCGACACCTGCATGTGATCGTCACTGGGCAGGCCAAGACGCCACGGGTGCTGGAGCTCGATCAATTGCTTGCCGAGAGCAAGCCCGAAGCGAAGGCTGCCGACACCCGCGCCGACGAGGTGGCGTTCTGGCTCTACTCGTCAGGCTCGACCGGTATGCCGAAAGGCACCAAGCACGTGCACGCAAGCCCCATCGCGACGGCGGAGCTCTTCGCCAAGGGCGTGCTCGGCTTCCGCGAGGACGACGTCGTGTTCTCGGCGGCGAAGCTGTTCTTCGCTTACGGGCTCGGCAATGGCATGTCGTTCCCCATGGCCGTCGGCGGAACGACGATCCTGCTGCCCGATCGCCCGACGCCGGATAGCGTCTCAGCGATCATGGCAACTCACAACCCGACGATTTTCTGCGGCGTGCCGACGCTCTTTGCCGCCATGCTGGCCGCGCCCGGCCTCGGCAAAGGCGCGGGCTCGCAGAGCTTGCGGCTGTGCACCTCTGCGGGCGAGGCACTGCCCGAGGAGATCGGCAACCGATTCCAGCAGGTGACGGGTGTCGAGGTCATCGACGGCATCGGCTCGACGGAGATGCTGCACATCTTCTGCTCGAACCGGCCGGGGAAGGTGCGCTACGGCTCGTCGGGAACGCCGGTGCCGGGCTACGAGGCGCAACTCCTCGATGACAACGGCGCGCCCGTGCCCATAGGCGAGATCGGCGAGCTGGTGATCAAGGGACCGTCGGCCGCCGAGGGGTACTGGCTGCAACGCGAGAAATCGCTGCGGACATTCCGTGGCGCTTGGACGCATACCGGCGACAAGTATCGCATCGATGACGACGGCTACTACATCTACTGCGGGCGCACCGACGACATGTTCAAGGTGTCCGGCATCTGGGTGTCGCCGTTCGAGGTCGAGAGCGCGCTGATCACGCACAAGTCGGTGCTCGAGGCGGCGGTGGTCGGCAAGGAGGACGACGACGGCCTGATGAAGCCGAAAGCGTTCGTCGTGCTGAAGCCGGATGTCGCCGGGAGCGAGGCGCTGTTCGAAGAGCTGAAGACCCACGTCAAAAGCACGGCCGGCGCCTGGAAGTATCCGCGCTGGATCGAGGCGCGAGACGAGTTGCCCAAAACCGCGACCGGCAAGATCCAGCGATTCAAGCTGCGAGACGGCTGATTGCGGTGTTCAATGCACCGCGAGCAAGTCGGTCCCTGATCCCTGCGCCCTCGGATCACCAGCCAGCACCTCGGCTGCCGTCGAAGTTGCGATGCGGCAACAATGTTGCACGCCGACAAGGGCTCCTTAGCCACATACTGTCGCCTTTATTGTATCGAAAGCTGCAGATGCCATATAGTGATGGCGTTGAGAAGGGAACCGATGCCCGGCGACGGACGACAGCTTTGGCAGGGTTTCGTGGCGGTCTTTTTGGCCGTCGTGCTGTGCTGCGCGTCTTTCGTATCTGCGCAGGCAAGGTCGAGACACATCTGTCTCCACGCCCTTGGTTCGACAGCCGCATTGGCTCACGAGCATGGCCACATCCACGGTTCCGTCGCATTGGACGCTGAAGAATCGGAAGGGGCCGAGCCACCAGGCTCCCCGCACCACGACCATCATCAGCTGCCGCATGATCACGCCGACCACCCCGCCCAGACCCAACATGCAGGCTGCTGCGATCTGATGTGCCACGGCGCCTCGGCGATCCTACCTTCGGGCCAGCCCGTGCCCGGCATTGGTATCGGGCGCAAGCTCCTGCGACCAGCGGATGACGCGCTCAGGGGCTGCACGCTCGCCTTACTGGACCGACCACCAAGACTTGACGTTCACGCGTGATCGCTGGGGACGAGCCGTGTCCCCCATGTCGCAGTGCTTGAACGGATTCTGCCGATGTCTTCGAAGTCTCGCGCCCGATTGGGTGTGCTTGTGCTGGTCCATTTGGTCCTCGCAAGCCTTGGACTGACCTTGCCGAGAGCGGCGGCCCACGAAGGCCACGACCACGCTGCACCTCAGCCCACCGCAACCGCACCAGCCTCGCCGCGCGTGGTCGCAACGTCCGAGTCCTACCAGCTCGTTGGAATCGTCGAAGGCGAAGTGCTGGTGATCTATCTCGATCGCCAGGCCGACAACACGCCCGTCACGGCGGCCAAGCTCGAGGTGACGATCGGCGAAGCGCCGGCAGCCGTGGAGTTCATCCCGAAGAACGGCACCTACGAGGCAACATCGGCGCTGCTGAAACAACCCGGCACGCACGAGGTGCTGATCGCCATCGCCGAGGATCAAGCCAGTGACCTGCTGGTCGGATCGGCCAAGATCGAAGCCGGAGGCACTGCACAGAAAGCGCACGGCCTCGATCATTCGCTCTGGGACCACCTCAAGGCAACGGTTTTCGTGCCGAACACTTGGGCGCGCTGGCTCTCATGGGGCGGCTTGGCGCTTGTTGGCCTGCTGCTCGTTCGGAAGTACCGCGGTGCTGCGCCCGCAGTCATCGTTCTGCTGCTCGGCGGCACTGTGCTGATGGCGTCGGTGGCTGTGGCGCACGAAGGGCATGACCACGGCGCGGCACAGGGTGTCGCCGCCAGCGGCAATGCCCCGCAGCGGCTGCCAGACGGGACCATTTTCGTGCCAAAGCCGACCCAGCGGCTGCTCGAGGTCAGAACGCGCATCATCGAGCCCGAGACCACCTCGAAAAGCGTGCGCCTCGTCGGGCGGGTGGTCGCCAATCCGAACAAGAGCGGCGTCGTGCAGAGCACGATCCAGGGGCGCTTCCAGCCGCCGGTCGAAGGCGTTGCGACGATCGGCACGCGGGTCAAAGCCGGCGATGTGCTCGGCAGCGTCGCGCCGTCATTCATTTCGAAAGACTCCTCGGACATGACGCAAACGCTCGGCGAGCTCGATCAGCAGATCTCTCTCGCCCGGACGAAGCTCGCGCGCCAGGAAGCCCTGCTGAAAACTAATGTGGTCGCAAAGGCCGCCGTCGACGAGACCCGCATCCAGCTCGACGGCTATCTGAAGCGCCGCCAGGAGCTGCTCGCCTCGCGCATTCAACCAGAGGAGCTCAGGGCGCCTGTCGATGGCGTCATCACGGCCGTACGCGTCATGGCAGGACAAGTCGTCTCGCAGACCGACCAGCTGTTCTCGATCGTCGACACCTCGAGCCTGATGGTCGAGGCGCTGGCCTTCGACCAGTCGATCGCCGACAAGATCGAGAACGCCGTGGCCATCGCCGGCGGGCATGTCGCGACCAGGCTCAAGTTCGTCGGCCGCAGCCGCGCGCTGCAGCAGCAGTACTCGGTGTTGAAGTTCGAGGTGCTCGAGCCGAGCCCGGCCATGAACGTCGGCACGCCCGTGACCATCACCGGCCGGAACGGCGAGCAGGTCACGGGTATCATTCTGCCCCGCGCCGCCATCGCGCAGGCACCCAATGGGCAGATGGTCGTCTTCCGCCATAAGGAGCCCGAGATCTTCGAGCCGAAACCGGTCCGCTTCGAGCCGTTCGACGCGCAGTCGGTGCTGCTGCAGGCCGGCATCGAGGCAGGTGACAAGGTCGTCGTGCAGGGCGCGCCCCTCGTCAATCAAGTGCGCTGAGGGGCCGCGCGATGTTCAATCTGATCGTCACCAAGAGCCTGAAGAGTCGCCTTTTCGTTCTGGCCGCGGCTTTTCTCCTTGTCGCCTACGGCAGCTTGGTGCTGCCGCGGCTGCCGGTCGACGTGTTCCCGGATCTCAACCGCCCGACTGTGGTGCTGATGACCGAGGCGCCCGGCCTCGCGCCACAGGAGGTGGAGCAGCTCGTTACCTACCCGATCGAGACCGCGATGAACGGCATGCCCGGCGCGGCCCGCGTGCGCTCGGTTTCGGGCGTGGGACTCTCCATCGTCTACATCGAGTTCGGCTGGGAGACCGAGATCTACCGCGCGCGCCAGCAGGTGGCCGAGCGGTTGACGATCATTCAGCCGCAGCTGCCCGCGGGCATACAGCCGCAGATGGGACCGATCTCGTCGATCATGGGCGAGATCATGCTGATCGCGGTGACGGGCCCCGAGGGCAAGTCGGGCATGGAGCTGCGCGAGATCGCTGACTTCGTGCTGCGCCCGCAGCTGCTGACGATCCCGGGCGTGGCGCAGGTCATCCCGATCGGCGGCGAAGTGCGGCAGTACCGCATTACGCCGAACATCCAGATGATGAACGAGCTCGACGTCTCACCGCAGCAGATCGAGCAGGCGGTGCGCCAGTTCGGCTCCAACACGGGCGGCGGCTTCGTCGACCAGCATGCGCGCGAGTATCTGATCCGCAACATCGGGCTGACCAACCGGCTCGAGGACCTGCGCAATGTGACGGTTGCCGCGCGGCAAGGACAGAACGTGCTGCTGCGGCAAGTGGCCGAGGTCGAGTTCGCTGCGCGGCCGAAGCGGGGCGATGCCGGCTACATGACCAAGCCCGCCGTGATCGTCGGCGTGCAGAAGCAGCCGAGCGCCGATACGATCGCCATCACGCGGGTCATCGAGGAGCGCCTGGCCGAGATCCAGAAGACCATGCCGGTCGGCGTGAGAGCCGATCAGGTCCAGTTCCGGCAGGCGACGTTCATCGAAACCTCGATCAAGAACGTCAAGCGGGTGCTGCTGGAGGCCGCCGTCGTCGTTGCGGTGATCCTGCTGCTGTTCCTGCTCAATGTGCGCGCGACGGTGATCTCGCTCACCGCCATCCCGATCTCGATCCTGATCACGGTGCTGGTGTTCAAGTACTTCGGGCTCTCGATCAACACGATGACGCTCGGCGGCCTGGCCATCGCCATCGGCGAGCTGGTGGACGACGCAGTGGTGGATGTGGAGAACATCCTGCGCCGTCTGAGAGAGAACAGCTTGAAGTCCGTGCCTTTGCCGGCGCTGGAGGTCGTCGCCGCCGCGAGCCAGGAGGTGCGCTCCGGCATCGTCTATGCGACGGCGATCATCATTCTGGTGTTCGTGCCGCTGTTCGCGTTGTCGGGCATCGAAGGCCGGCTCTTCACGCCGCTCGGCATTGCCTACATCGTTTCGATCCTGGCCTCGCTGCTCACATCGATCACCGTGACGCCGGTTCTCGCGTACTACTTCCTGCGCAACGCGAAGCCGCATGAGCAGGGCGACACCTTCGTCGTGCGCACGCTCAAGGCCGGCAACCGCCGCCTGCTTGCCTGGGCCTTCGACCGCCCGAAGACAGTGATCCTCTCCGTGATCGCTGGCGTGATGCTGGCCGCGCTCGGTGCCTTCGCCTTGCCGCGCGCGTTCCTGCCGCCGTTCAACGAAGGCACGCTGCTGGTCAACCTGATCTACAATCCCGGGATCTCGCTGGCCGAGTCCGATCGCCTGGGCCGCATTGCCGAGCGCATCGTGCTGGGCGTGCCGGAGGTGAAATCCGTCGGCCGGCGCACGGGCCGCGCCGAACTCGACGAGCACGCCGAGGGCGTCCACAACTCGGAGCTCGACATCGATCTGAAGCGCTCGGCCCGGCCGAAGGAAGAGGTCTACGCCGAGATCCGCCGCCGCCTCGAGGTGCTGCCCGTCGCCGTCGCCATCGGCCAGCCGATCGCGCACCGGCTCGATCATATGCAGTCGGGCGTTCGTGCGCAGATCGCGGTGAAAATCTTCGGCGACGACCTCGATACGCTGCGCACGCTCGCCGGGACCCTGCAGTCGCGGCTGCAAGGCGTGCCAGGGCTCGTCGACCTGCAGGTCGAAAAGCAGGTGCTCATTCCGCAGCTCAAGGTGACGCCGGATTACGAACGGGCATCGCTCTACGGCATCACGCCAGCCGCTCTGACCGAGGGGTTGGAGGGGCTTTCGAACGGACGTGTCGTGTCGCAGATCGTGGAAGGCAATCGCCGCTTCGAGGTGGTGATGCGGATCTCCGACGCCAACCGCTCGACGGCGGGGCTCGAGGACCTGCTCATCTCGACACCCGCCGGCTTCGTTCCTCTCGGCATGCTCGCGAAGATCGAGGAAGGCGACGGGCCGAACCAGATCCTGCGCGAGAACGGACAGCGGCGGATCGTCGTGCAAGCCAACGGCGACGGCGTGCGCGATATGGCGGCGATCATTGCCGATGTGCGCCGGATCATTGCTGAAACGCAGCTGCCGCGCGGATATCTGACGGCGCTGGAAGGCACATTCAAGGCTCAGGAAGAGGCGACGCTGGTGATCGGTGCGCTGTCGCTGATCTCGCTGGCACTGATGTTCATGGTGCTCTACCAGCGCTATCAGTCGCCGGTGCTGGCAGCGATAATACTCGCCAACATCCCGTTGGCGCTGATCGGCAGCGTCGTCGGGCTCTGGTGGGCGGGACAGCCGCTCTCCGTCGCCTCGATGATCGGGTTCATCACGCTTGCCGGCATCACGGCACGGAATGGCATCCTGAAGATCAGCCACTACATAAACCTGGTGCTGTTCGAAGGTGAGAAATTCGGCCGAGATCTCATAGTACGCGGCAGCCTCGAGCGCCTGACACCGGTACTGATGACAGCGCTGTCGGCGGGCCTGGCGCTGATCCCACTGCTGTATGGTGCCGGAGAGCCGGGGCGGGAAATCTTGCACCCCGTGGCCGTGACGATCTTCGGCGGCCTCGTCAGTGCCACACTGATCGATACGTTCCTGACGCCGCTTATGTTCCTGATGTTCGGCGAAAAGCCGCTGAACAGAATAGTCGAGGCCCGTTCCGCCGGACCAAAGTCGCGCGGCGGGACGGCCGCGGGCGAAGCAAACATGACGGAGGCGTTCTGATGCCGTTCATGTTCGATCGCCTAGTTCAGCGAGAGAATGCTGGCATCTGCTCAGACCGTGCGGCCGGCCGGAGAGAGCGTGGCGCTTTCGCCGTCCGTCAAGGATCGCGATCCGAAACATCCACCCAACATGGGAGATTTGCCGTGGGGAAGGCTCTACTCGCTGGTTTGCTCGCGCTGTCACTCTCCGCCACGGCGTACGCTCAAGAGGCCGGTCCGAATGGCGGCATGCTCGGTGGCAAGGCGGGTCACCAAACAGAGCTTGTGGTGAGCCCGTCCGAGCTGACGGTCTATATGATCGACGGCGGTAAGCCGCACAGCACCAAGGGGTCGAGCCTGAAGGCCGTCGTTCAGGAAGGCGGCAAGAGCAAGACCGTTCAGCTCGTCGATGTCGAGAACAAGAAATTCGTCGGCAAGCTCGACGCGCCGCTCGGAAAGGGCGCCATCGTCGTGATCTCAGGCAAGGATGACCACGGCGACGCGGTGTCGGTCCGCTACACGATCAAGTAATGCTGGCTGAATCCGCCGACGGGTGTCTGGCTTCAACCTGGCACCCGGAAACGAATTTATTCGGTGCCTGGCTTCAGCCTGGCACCGGAGCTTTGCTTAAACTTTCGCACCTTCGCGAAACTTGTTCGCCGGCTTGAAGCCCGAGCGCTCGGCCGCGCGTGGCTCGCGCACCCACACCTCGCGATCCGGATGCAGACCGCCGCCGCGCGTGGCGGGCACTGCTGTGTGGCGCGCGCGGTGCAGCAGGCGCGTGTCGGCGATGCCGCAATTGGGATGCGTGCCGCCGTTGTCCTTCACAGCCTTTTCCCACGCGGCTTTGCGCCTTTTCAAGGTCGTAGCGCTGGCGAGCGCGGGGGCGTTCAGCTCGTTCTTGTTGAGGTCTGCAATGATCTCGTCGCCGTCCTCGAGGAAGGCGATCGGCCCGCCAAGCGCAGCTTCCGGACCGACGTGGCCAATCACGAGGCCGACCGAGCCACCCGAGAACCGGCCGTCGGTCATCAGCCCGACAGTGATGCCGCGCTCGCGGCAGAGGGTGGTGATGCGCGAGGTCGAGTCGAGCATCTCAGGCATGCCGGGCGCGCCGCTCGGTCCTTCGTAACGTACGATCACCATGTCGTTGTTCTGGAAGCGCTCAGGGGCCTTGGCGAGCGCATCGAGGAGGCCTTGCTCGCCCTCGAAAATACGCGCTTTTCCGCGAAACACGTTGTTCTCGAGACCGCCCTCGACCCCGGCGAGCTTCAGAATGGCAGAGAAGTCCGGCGAAAGGTTGCCGCCGAGCACTCGCAGACCGCCAGTGGGCTTATAAGGCTTCTGGACGGTGTAGATGACTCGACCATCGGCCTTCCTGGTTTTCAGGCGCCTCACCTGCTGGGCGAGCGTCTCCCCAGTGCAGGTCATGACATCGCCATTGAGCAGGCCTGCGTCGAGCAGCTCTTTCACGATCACCTGCACGCCGCCGACCTTGTCGATGTCGACCATGGAGTACTTTCCGTAAGGCCGCGCATCGGTCAGCACCGGCACCAGATGCTGCGACAGACGATTGAACTCCATCGGCGTCATGATGTCCTTCCAGAAATCGCCATATCCGGCGGCACGGGCGATTTCCGGCGCGTGCAGCACGACGTTGGTCGAGCCGCCGATGGCCATGGCGACGATCACAGCGTTGCGGATCGAGTCGCGCACGACGATGTCGCGCGGCTTGATTTTTTTGGCGATGAGGTTGCCGAGCAGGCTCACCAGCTCGGCGGGGAACTCCTTCAGGCGGCGCGGGTCATCCGAAGGCGGCGCCACCATGTGCAGCGGCTGCATGCCGACGACGCCGATGAAGGTCTGCATGGTGTTGTAGGTGAACATGCCGCCGCAGCTGCCGATACCGGGGCAGGCGTGGCAGGCGATGCGCTCGCGCAGCGCGGCGTCGGGATGGCCGGCGACCTGGTAGGCGCTGACGATGTCGAGCGCCTCGCCCGTCTCGGGATCCCTGCCGGGATGGATCGGGCCGTCCGACATGACGATGGCGGGCCGGTTGTGTTCGAGCAGGGCCGCCAGCGCGCCGACCGGCGGCTTGTCGCAGGCGACGACGGCGATGGGGCCGGCCAGGCCGGTGGCACTCAGGTGCTCGCACAGCGAATCG
>CAZCQH010000010.1:0-125047 GCA_964500805.1 uncultured Hyphomicrobiaceae bacterium | reverse complement strand
GGTGCTCCGCAGCATCGGAGGCTGCCAAGCCGCGTTGTCACACGACCAAGACCCACAAGAGACATGGCGAGCGAATTTGTAAGCGGACGCTTGTTTCCGAAAAGGTTCGCTATCCTGACCAGCAATGTTCTTCCGGGCTCGCTTCGGGCCGCTCCGAGACAGCACTCTTATTGGTACATCATCCGCGTGACCCAAGTCGTCCGTAGTGTAACCAAGTCGCACATTCAGGTTCGAAACGCTCGCGCTCTCGTGCCTCGAATGCCGCGATATCGTCGGCAGTCAATACCCCGTGCCATCGCTCGTTCTCGCCTTTGTGGAAGAACGTCTGCGCTCCACCGGTCATGACGCGCGCGATGTAAGGATGCAACTCGTCGGCATGGAGCCGCATGTTGGCAAACGTCGCCGCGTCGACAAGTACAGGCCAAAGGTATTGGGGCACCGTTATCCCGAGAAACGCTGCAATGCGCTGCATCTCGCCATGCAGGTCCGCCTTCAGATCGCGATAATGTACCATCAGTACGTTCGCACGATGCCGTTCGGCCCACCAAGTTCCCTCAAAGTTGAACCACGAAACGAACGGTACGCCATCAGGCTCGCCACTCACGCCCTCAGCCATCCAACGCAGAAAGAAGTCGCGCGGGTCTTCGGGCGCGCGTGGATAAGGGCGTGCCAACGTTTCGTCAGCAAGCCCGACCTCGTCCAACCTTGCCAACGCTTGTGCGCCGATGGCGCGGCAATGATTGTGATACGAGAGGCATGCATCGCGCCCATCTCTGGCTACGTGAATGTATTTCACGTCGTCGTAGATCGGCATTCCGTCGAACGGCACATGGCTTTTGATGAAACGCCGGTGAGTCTGGGAGTCGAGCTGGCGCATCAGCGCTTCTGGCAGGTTTTCCATATCGCGACGATCGAACCAGGGGCCAATGTCACCAACGGGCCGCGGTTGCGGAGATTGGAAGATGAGAAGGCTCACGATCTGCTGCATCCAGGTCGTGCCGGATTTCGGATAGGTCGCAATAACGACGTCGCCGGCGCGTGGACGGTAGCCATTCCAGCGCCGGCTGTCTGCGACCCAACTGCGATAAGTACGGGTTGGCGATCGGACGAGCATGGATGTCTTCACACGAAGAGTCGAGGGTGGACCCATGGGTCCACACCAAACCGTTCACCTCAATCCTTGCGCGCGAGGCCGAGTTGCTCGATCACCGGCTTGAGGTCAGTTGACATTGCCGCCATGCGCGATTTGTAGGCAGCACCATTCAAATAACTCGAAACCATATTGTATTTCGCAATCAGTCCGCTCACTGCAGGTGAGTCCAGCGCAGTTTTGAAGGCGTTGTGCACGCGTGCAGCCACCGCCGGTTCCAGGCCCTTAGGTGCGATGAGGCCAATCGAAACGTCGAGCTCGAAGGGATAGCCGCTTTCCCGCGCTGTCGGGACGTTCGGAAAAGCAGGCAGCCGCTTGTCGCTCCACATCATGAGCAGGCGCATCTGGCCAGCCTCGACTTGCGGCTTCCACTCCAGGCCGCTCACCATCATCATGATGTGATCGCCAAGCACGGCGGGAATGATCTCCATAGCGCCCTTGTGCGGCACATGCGTCAGAGTAATCCCAGATAGCGCCTGCAACTGCCGCATGCCGAGGTTCGCCATGGAGCCTTGTCCGGGTGTTCCATACGTAATCTTGCCAGGATTGGTTTTGGCATGGGCGACGAGATCCGCCCAGGACTTGAAGGAGCTGTCGGCCTTGACCACGATCCCGATCGGAAAACTTGCGATTTGCATGATGTAATCGAAATCTCTCGCAGGATCGAAGGCGAGCTTCTGCATGAGCGGGAGGTTAACGATGGTAGCTGATGCCTCGGCATTGAGTGCGTAGCCGTCAGGCTTCTGTGTCACGGCGTTACCCATGGAGACGCCCGCGCCGGGCTTGTTGTCCACGATCACGGGCTGCTTGAAGTCTGTGGCGACGATTTCCGTTATGGCGCGCAGAATGAGGTCTTGCGGCGAGCCGGCGGCAAAGCTTGAGACGACCGTTACCTGTCGGCTTGGATAGGCCTGAGCATAGGCGATCTGCGGCGACGCTATGCTGAGAACCGAGGCGATGGCGAAAATCCGGCAGCGATTAAATTGTGGCATTGGATACTCCTCTTTCAGAACATGTTTCCTTCGATGCAGCAACGTTGAATTAGGACACACCTCGCCCGCACCCCGGCGCTGCACCAGGTTGGGCAGGTCGAGTATTTCGGTTTCTAGTTATCCGCTTCGTTTGCGACGCCCTGCGCCGGGAATGGAGTACTGCTCATTGGCCGCGATGATCCGCTCAAGCAAATCGTAGAGCGTCTCTCTTTCCGTGGAGGTGAGCGGAGCGAGAATCTTCTCTCGAGCGATCGCGGTCTTGCGTCCTTGGCTTTTGAGCGCCTGCTCGCCAGCAGGCGTCATGCACATGACCTGTGCCCGCCTATCGTTCGGGTTAACGCTGCGCTCGACAAAGCCGCGTCGTTCCAGCTCGCCGACTATCAAGCCGATGTTCGTACGATCCACACCTATGGTGGCAGCGAGACCGTTTCGATCGATATTCGGCTCGGCCTGCAGTGCGCCCAGCGCTGCAAACTCGAGGTTGCTGAGAGGTTCTTCAGCGCATGCTTCAGCCCAGATCGCTGTCGCAATCTGCAGGAACCGTCGTGCCATGGGGAGTGGCGCGCGCGCCAGTCGAAATTTGGTTTTGGTGCTCGCCCGCCCGCCGGCTTCTTCATACCAGGACCGCAAGCCAACTTCGGGCTTTGATGTGGCTCCCAATGCGCTCGCGGGTGAGCGGGCTTGGGCAGCGCGAGACTTGGACATTGGCGCCTCTAAAACGATCGGTCAAATTATGTGCAAATAATTGTACAATATTTTGGATATGTCAACAAGAACCTTGCTGCTCGCAGTCCACCCCTAGCTTGCGAAATGCCGAATGCAGGCGTGATCGCTACGCGGCCGACGTGCAAGTGATGCGCTCATAATGTCAGCTTGTGGCGATCAGAAATTTACTGGCTGACCTGGCCCAACTCGACAGGCGGAGACTGCGGCACGATGGGTCCTCGGGACAAGCCCGAGGATGACACCTGAGCGTGTGGCGGCGTTGGAGCTCGATGTCCCTTGCGGGCCCAAACCCGCGATTTCGGCATGAATGGCAGGATTGGATGAACCGACCGAATCGAATGCGCGGCTCAGTACGTCAGTGCCGCCTTGATCGCAACGAGCTCCACCTTGCCGTCCGCGTATTCCTCGTAGGAGTGTCCGGAGCGGCGGTACCAGTAGCGGCTGTTGGACTCGTCGGGCTCGAGCTTGTGCAGGCACGCGTGCAGCCAGCAAGCGGTCCGGTCGTCCTCGTGCTTCTGCACGATGGCGTGCGCGCCGTTCCAATCGCCAGTGATGGCCAGCTCTGTCGCCTGGATCAGATCTTCGCGGAGTGCCATTCGGTCCACCCTTTGATGCGTAAGCTACAGGAGGGGCACTGCCCGCATCCATAGCCCCAGTCACGCCGTTCACCGCGGTCTCCCAGATAGCATGTGACGGTCTCGTTGACGATCAGATCGGTGAGCGCCGAGCCGCCGAGCTCTTCGGCCATCGCCCACGTCTCGGCCTTGGTGCGCCACATCAGCGGCGTCTCGATCACGAACGGCCGGTCCATACCCAGAGCGAGCGCCTTCTGCAGCGTCTGCAGCGTGTCGTTGCGGCAGTCGGGATAGCCGGAGAAGTCGGTCTCGCACATGCCGCCGACGAGCACGTCGATGCCGCGCCGCCAGGCGACCGCCGCCGCATAGGTGAAGAACAGCAGGTTGCGGCCGGGAACGAAGGTGTTGGGCAGTCCTGAGGACGTCATCTCAAAGGCCACACCGCGCGTGAGACTCGTCTCGCTGATGGCGCCGAGCGTGGGGAGCGCGAGCACGCGATCCTCACCGAGGCGCGGCGCCCATCGAGGGAACCGCGTGCGCATGGCTTCGAAGATGACGGCACGCTGCTCAAGTTCTATGCGATGCCGCTGGCCGTAGTCGAAGCCGACCGTTTCGACATGCGCATAACGCTCCAGCGCCCAGGCCAGGCAGACGGTCGAGTCTTGTCCGCCGGAAAAGAGCACCAGCGCCTTGCCGACGCGGCCCGCTGGCGAAACCGCATCACCGGCTGCGGCTCTGGATACGCTTGCACTCATTGCTGCTTCCGTGTGCTGCCGTGTGCGCAACCGGCACTCAGTCATCGACCACGATGCCCTCGAGCCGCACACCCCGCTCGATGAAATCGGCCGCCGCCTCAGCGAGGATGGGCGACATCAGGAAGCCGTGCCGATAGGCGCCGTTGACATAGAGGCGGCGCGGCCCGCGCACGACCACCTTCGGCACATTGTCGGCGAACGACGGCCGCACGCCAGCCGACAGCTCGACGATCTCCGCCTCGCCGAACCCTGGGTGCAGCGCATAGGCAGTGCCGAGCAGATCAAGCGCACTGCGTACGGTCACCGGTCCTGCATCCTCGCGTTCGATCACCGTCGCGCCGACGAGATAGAGATCCTCGCCCCACGGCACCACATAGAGCGGGAAGCGCGGATGCAGAAGGCGGACTGGGCGCGATAGATGCACATCGCGCGAGCGCAGCACCGCAATCTCCCCGCGCACGCCGCGCAGACCGGCAAGCTGGTCGCGCGCCGCAATTCCCCGGCAGTCGATAACGATCCCATCTTCAGCACCTGCCCCGTCTGAAGACATGGGCGCGTTGAACCGCACGTCGGCGCCGAGACGCCGTGCCTCAGCGGCCAGAAAGACAAGGGCCTTGCGCGTCGAGACATGAGCTTCCTCGGGATAGAAAAGACCCATCTGGAAGCGCCCCGCGAGATCGGGCTCCAGCGCGGCGAGCCGCGCGGCATCGACCGTCTCATGCCCGCGCGTCATGCGCTGAAACCGCACCAGCTCCGGCCGATCACGCGGCTGTGCGACGACCAGGCTGCCGTGGTTGACGACGCCCGGATAAGCCCTGCGCCAGAGCGGAATGGATCGCAGACCCAGCTCGCGCACCAGAGGCTCGGCGCCATCCTCCTCGCAGTAGGGCGCGAGCATCGCGCCGGCATAGCGGCTGGCCGGGCCGACGGTGCCCTCCGCCGTCGCCTCGAAGAGTGTCACGCGATGGCCCCGGCGCGCGAAAACAAGCGCCTGCCATAGACCGATGACGCCGCCCCCAATGATGGTGATTGTCCGCTGCTGCAAGGCTATGGCCCAATGCGCTGATCGTGGCGGCACTCATACCACCATTCCGCCGTTCCTGCAGCTCTGACAGAAATCAAGTCCGTGCCGGCATGCGCTGCTGTCTGCTTACTTGCTCAGGCTGAAAGACGCAGTCGCGCCGCCGCCATCCAGAGAAGCTGTAAGAGAGTTCCCGCGCACGGTGATGCTGATGTTGCCGGAGACGCCATATTCGGCGTTGTGGAATGCGCCCGAGAAGCGTGTGTTGGTGAGACGGCTGAGCTCGGCCGTCTGCACGACTCGTCCAGATGGCGTCGCGCAGACGGCATTCATGGCGAACGTATCACTGGACTGTCGCCGGAAGCTCGCCTTGCACTTCGCGGCCTCGACGTTGCCGGTCGAGAACGTCACGGTGCCATTGCCGCTCCACGAGCCTTCCAAGGTTGCTTGTTGCGCGGACGCCGGCAGCGCCCCGCCTGTGATCAATCCGGCTGTCAATAACGAGGCGAACTTGAACTTGATCCAATCACGCTCAGCCATGACAGCCATCCTGGAATCTGCATCTCGAATGCATCGACTTGGCCAGAACGACGATTGCTCGTCAATTCTTTCCCGATTGGTTTTCCGAGGAACAATGGCCAAAGTGAGATTTTGGCCGCAGTGAGCGATCAACCAACCCGTCTAGCGGATTGGTATCTAGGATTATTCAATCAAACGTCAATCTCCTGCCGCGACGCTTTCCCGGCGATGGTCGGCACCACCTTCGAGGCGGCCGTCGGAACGCTTGGCGATCGTCTGGGTGCCCGATGTCAGCGTCGCAAACCGGGGACTCTGCCCCAATGGGGCAAGGCTGATGGAAATGCGGATGGCGGTGTAGGCTTCACGAGATCGCAGGAATGCATTGCGCCAGCTGAACGGCGGCGCCTCGAGTTCCAATGCCCCGCCGGTCGAGGCAAAATTGGGCGCCGATACCGCCGATTGCGCATCGAGCTGCCAGTCGATGACCCCGATGATCGATTTCAAGACATAAGGGATGATGCGGCTTCCCCCGGCCGAGCCGGTCACGAGCCTCAGCTGGCCTGCCGGATCGAAAATGATGGTCGGCGCCATGGAGCTGCGCGGGCGCTTCCGGGGTTCGACCCTGTTGGCGATGGGGCGGCCGTCGCGATCACTGGGACGAAAAGAGAAATCGGTCATCTCGTTGTTGAGAAGGAATCCGGCTGCCCAAATGCCCGAGCCGAACCCCGCCTCGATCGTCGTCGTCATCGCAACCGCATTGCCGTCGCCATCGACGATCGAGATGTGACTGGTGCCGGCGTGCTCGCGGGTTGCATCTTCGGCCAGCGACAGGCGTGCGGCTCCGGGGGGTAAGCCAGGGTAGGACTTGTCCAGAGTACGGAACCGGCTGATCAACTGGCGCCGCTCGGCCAAGTAGCCGGGGTCGAGATAGCCAGTCGGCGCGGCGACGAAGTCGGGGTCGGCCAGGTACCAGTTGCGATCGGCGAAGGAGAGCTTCAGTGCCTCCGCGATCACATGGACGTGACCTGGCGCCATCGCCGCCTCTGGCCCCCGGCCAAGCTCGAAACCCTCGAGCAGCATCAGCGCCTGTCCAATGGCGAGCGCTCCGCTGGACGGCGGCCCCATCCCGCACACGCGATGCGCCCGGTAACGGATACACACCGGCTCCCGCTCCTTGGCCCGGTATCCCGCAAGATCGTCGAGCATCAGATCGCCCGGCCGCTCGTGCGCTCTAACGGCTGCCACGATAGCCTCGGCCACCGGCCCTTCGTAGAACGCTCTCGCACCCTCACGTGCGATCTTGCCCAAGGTGTCGGCGTAAGCCGGATTTCGCAAGCGCTGGCCAATCCCGTGAGGCTTGCCGATGGCATCGAAGAAGTAGGCACGCGCTGCCGCGTCGAACCGGCCCGGCCCATCGGCAAGCAGCAATTCATGCAACCGCGGCGAGACGGCGAACCCCTCCGACGCGAGACGCAGTGCCGGTTCGAAGAGCCGCGCCCAAGGCAGCCGGCCATGCCGCTGATGCGCAAGCTCCAGCAGGCGCATCGTCCCCGGGACGCCGACCGACAGACCCGACTGCACAGCCTGGTCGAATGACAGCGGCTTGCCAGCTTTGATGAACCGATCCGGACGCGCCGCTGCCGGCGCCGTCTCGCGTCCGTCGATCGTCGTCACCTCACCGTGTCCGGCGTGCCAATGCACGAAAAATGCGCCGCCGCCGAGCCCCGACGATTGCGGCTCGACCAGCCCCAGTACGAGCTGCACAGCAATTGCGGCATCGGTCGCGGTGCCGCCGGCGCGCAGGATCTCGAGACCCGCAGCAGTTGCCAGCGGGTTGGCGGTGACGGCCATGTGGCGTTGCGCAACGGCTGGCGCGCGCGGCTCTCCTCGCGCATGCTCGGTCGCAGCCTCGGGCGCGCGCTGCGCGACTGCCGGCCCAGCCCAGCCAAGCCAGCCCAGCGCCAACGCCCCGGCAAGCACTGCGCACGAGCGCCATGCGCAGCCGCGGCGGTTCACGCGTGCGCGATCATCCCGCCGGTCCGCCATCTTTCGGCTGTTCGCTTGGTCCTGCATCCTGAGCACGCTCCTCGGTAGCACCGAGCTAAGCAGATGCCCGGAACCGACGCAAAGCGCGAGCAGGATCACATTCCAGCCGGAAGCAGCGACGAATTGCGGAGGGTGCCTCTCCTCGAGGGCAGTTGCCCGCATTTGTCGCCTCTGTGCAGTATCACGCCGCCGCGCGTGTAGCGGCGAACTACGGATCAGCATAATCGCAGAGGCAGGGTCCCTCGTGACGGAACGTATGCGACAAGGTGGCTTTCAGCCCTTTCGGGTGACCGAGAAACGGCCCGAGAGTCGCATCATCACGTCGTTCCATCTGGAGCCGGTGAACGCGGGCGGCTGGCTACCCTTCACCGCCGGTCAGTTCCTGGTGTTGCGCATTCCGGAGGACGGACCGCGCCGCCCCGTTCCGCGCTCCTACAGCATCTCGTCCTCGCCAGCCCTGACGGGACGCTATCGCATCACGGTGAAGCGCGAGCCGTCGCCGTCACCCGATTTGCCGGAAGGTGTCGGCTCCTGCTGGCTCCACGATAAGATCAACGCCGGCGACACGATCACGGCCGCTGGCCCGCGCGGCGATTTCATGCTGGATGAGAAGAGCGCGCGACCGGTGGTGCTTCTTTCCGGTGGCGTCGGCCTGACGCCGCTCGTCTCCATGCTGCACGCGCTGAGCAGCAGCACGCGCCGGGTCCACTTCATCCACGCCTGCGACAACGGCGATGTGCACGCGCTCCGAGACGAGGTGCTGGCGCTCTCCCGGAAGCGGCCCGGCATCGATGTGCACTTCTGCTACCGTTTCGCGACCGCAGCCGATCGCGCATCACGGCATCACCACAGCGAAGGCGTCGTCACCCGCGACCTGCTCGACCGGCTGCTGGGCGCGGACGACTATGATCACTACATGTGCGGCCCGCAGCCGTTCATGAAAGCAGTGTACGCGACGTTGCGCGCCCGTGGCGTGCCGAAGGAGCACATCGCGTATGAGTTTTTCGGCCCCGCCACTGTCCTCGAGGAGGACGTGAAGGCAGCGGATCAGCGCTAGCCACACGCTATCTGATTCCGCGATTCCGGCAGTGCGTCGCGACCTCGTGAGGTTCTGGCATCTGGCAGTCGATGCGTTTCCGGCTTGGGCATCTGAAGAAATTGTTCGCTGAGTGAACCTCTCGCTCACACCCAAGTTGGAGCGAGAGGAACGGAGCCATTCCGCGGCGAACCGCTCAGCCCTTCGGCTGCGCCGTGGATGCAGGCGATGCATCCTTGCGCGCTGCACGCGCCGCCTCGCGCTCGGCGACCGCCGACTGGCACGCGGCCGAGAACTTCGCCTTGTTGGCCTCGACGCACTGGCGAAGCTGACCGCGGGCGCCCTCGGCCTGGCGGTCGATCGTGCCACAATGCGTCTTCAAGTCGGCAGCGCACGCAGCTTGGAATTTCTCCCAGCGAGCTTTCGCCTCGGGGTCTTGCGGACCAGCAGCAGGACGCGGAGCTTGTGGTGCAGAAGCGGCCTGAGGCGTAGCGGGATTAGCCCCTGAAGCCGGTGCAGCAGTCTGTGCGTTGGCGGAAATTGCGAATGCACTTGCCAGTAACAGGGCAGAAACGAGTGTGCGGCGCATGATTTTTGGTCCGTGTCACGCTGAGCGTCGGCAATGGCGCGAGCGCGCGCCCCTGTCCCCCAGCGGAGAAGTCAATGACCGGGAGCACCTGAAGCCGTCTTGAACCGGCCGCTCATCCAGCGTTCATCGAGGCTTGCTGCCGTCTTGAGTGCATTGCCCGATGAGGTCGCGATCTCAGTAGGCTGTCGATTTAACACAATCTAAAATTTTGATCGTCATAACCGATGATCTGTCCTCTGCTCGAAAGGCAGGACGACGGCGCCGTCAAACGGTGGAAATCAGCGCCACCCGCCGGCCGCAGAATGCAATACCGATGGTTGAACCATGATGCCAAATAGTATGCCTCGTCCGCCGGGCCGCCCGCGCAGCGAAGTAACTCGGCAGGCAATTCTGGGCGCCGGCTTGAAGCTGCTCGAGGAGCAGGATTACGCAAAGATCACCATAGAGCGCATCGCCTTCGAGGCCAGGGTCGGCAAGCAATCGATCTACCGCTGGTGGGCCAGCAAGGCCGACGTGCTGCTGGAAGCCTTTGCCGATCGCGCGCTCTGGCAGCTGCCGCCAATCGAGCCATCCGGGCGCGCGGTGGCCGACCTCGAGAACCTGCTGAAGCTGTTCTTTGCCAGCGTCAGCGACCCATCCATCGGCAAGATCCTCAAGTGTCTCATCGCGGAGGCACAGCTCGACCCTGACTTACGGGTTAGACTTTTTGAAGGACAGGTCTCGAAGCGCCGCTGCATGATCCGTAACGTGATTGAGGCCGGCATTCAAACAGGCGAGCTCCGCAGTGATCTCGACATCGAGGTTGTTCTCGACTGTATCCACGGCGCCTTCTGGTATCGGCTGCTCTCCGGCACCACGGCGCCCTTGAACGATGCTTTCGCCGTGTCGCTCGTCAAGACATTGCAACCGGCGCTCGCCGCGCATTGATGGCGCGCAGCACACGCTCCCGGCTCATTTGGCGGTCGCAACCAGCACGACGCCTGGCACGATCAGGGCGATGGTCGCGACCGTGCGCCAGGTAATCGTCTCGCGCCTGAACACGAAGTATCCAAGCAGCATCGTGAAAATGGGCGACGCCGACACGATCGGCATCGTCGAGAGCAGCGTCCCTACATAAAGCGCATTGTTGAGGAACTGAATCGACAGCGCGTTGGCGATCCCTGCGGCGATGAACCAGCGCCAGCTCGCCTTGGTCCCCGTCAGCTTGCGTCCCTCGACCTTGTAGGCGAGCGTCGAGCTGCCGAGCGAAACCGTATTGCCCATGAATACAGCAAACGACGGGCTCGGCACCTCGCCAAGTCCGATCTTTGTCACCGCGTGCCCGGTCGCGCGAATGAAGGCGGCGCCGAACGGGAGGATCATCGCCCAGAGCGGCCAGCTGCGCTTGACGCCCGCCGGATTCCAGGCCGAGACGACCGCGCCTGCGATCACAGCCAGCGTGCCGATGGCGATCGGCCAGGTGAGCTTTTCGCCCAGCACCAGGATCGCCCAGAAAGCGCCGAACAGTGGCGCCGAGGCCGTTAGCGCGCTCGTCAGCGTTGGCCCCATTTGCTGGATGCTCGCCAGCGCCAGCGCCGAGGACAGCGCAGGGCGGAAAATGCCAACCAAGGCGAACAGCAGGCAGGCGAAGGTGAACCAATACCAGCTCTCGACGAAGAACGGCGCGAAGATCCAATACGCCACCGCGGACGCAGCAATCGAGACGATCGTGCCGGTTCGCGGGTCGGAGTCCTTGAGGCCCATGCTCAGGAGATGGTTGGACAACGCGAAGAGGAACGCCGAGCAGAGCGCGTAAAGCGGCGCCAGATAGGGAAATTGGCTCATGCGTTCGTCGGTCCTGTCCGTGGCCCGGGCCAATGCGCTGGCCCGCGAAATGACGGCACAGGCCCAACCCGGTCAACCGTCAATTGCGCACGCCCGCCAGCGGCGCAGTTCAGCTCATGGCGGCCTGCACGCGCCATCGGCCGCCAATTAACCCTGGAGACAGATTTCCCAGAAAACTTATCCCCACTCCTCCGATCGGCCTCACAATCAATCCCGTCTCCTCGGAGGAGCCGGGTTGCGCAGCCCTGCGCGCCTGCTCCCCCGGAGGGATGCCTCGAGCTGGGCAACCGGCTGTGGGCTGCTCTTTGACAAGTGAATAAACCCCTGGCCTCCGCGAATGAACGCGGGGGTCAGTACGACCCCGACGGCTGGCGCCAGCTGGCCGCCGTGACCTCGCGCGCGCCGAGGTTATGGCGGCCAACGGCGGGGCCGCGAAGGACCTCGCATGTCCGGTGTCCGGCGTCACTTGGCACCGCCAGCCGCTGAGCGGTGCCAGCTGAAGCCGGGCACCGGGGTAGGCGCCGCGCGCATCACGCTCTCACCGCTTTAGCGGCCGCGGCGGCATCTTGGTGGTGGAGCCGTGGGCCGCGTTCCAGAGGCCGATGTCGTAGGTGATCATCAGCGGCGGCTCGACGAGGCGGCGCTCGTACATGGCGCCATCGAGCATCCATTCGACATAGCCCGGCCGCGGAATGCCGAGTCCCGCCTTCTGCCGCTCGATGATGTTGAAGAAGCTTGTTGCCGGCGCCCACTCGATCGGCAGCCCCTTCCAGATCGTACTGTGCGCGACATGCACGTGGCCGCAAGCCATCACGGAGACGCCGCCGGCCACACTCGCCTCGAGCAGCCGGAACCGAACCGCATGCGGCACCGCGAGCGATGTGAACGCGGCGTTGTCAGGTTCAGCGAGAAACGGCGGGATGTGCACGAAGAGCAGCACCGGTCGTCCGCCGCGGCCGCCGAGCGCTTCGCCCAGGAATGCCCACTGCTCCTCCGCTTCCGGGCAATCGCTGCCGAAGAGCGCACTGTCGATGCCGACCACTCGCCACGCCGCGATGTCGCGCACCCACCATTGGGGTCCAATGATCCGCCGCCAGCGCGCCATGCGCTCCGCGTTGACCGGCTGATCGTGGCGCACCTGGAGATGCGATTCGCCGATGTCGTGATTGCCGGGAATGGCGATCCAAGGCGCGGGCAGACGATCGTACTCGGATTTGGCAAACGCGAGATCCTCGTCAGCACCCGCGCCGTCGAACGAGAGATCGCCGCTCGCCACGATCAGATCCGGCGGCGCCGCCTGCATCTCGGCGACGAACACCTCCCAGTTGTCGTGAAAGTACGCGCGCTCACGCGACAGATGCGTATCCGACACCTGGACGATACGGAACGGCTTCGATGACTGGGCCATGGAGATCCCTTGCCGCTGAACATATCGGCACGGTCGGCAATGACCGCGCCCACTGGCCCGTCTTCGACAGGCCAATTTACGCGCGCTCCCCCTGCGCATACCGACGCGTCGCCGCGATCAACTCATGCACGACGCCCGGCTCGGTCATCGCATGCCCGGCATCCGGCACGATGTGAAGCTCGGCCTCGGGCCAGGCGGCCTTGAGATCGAACGCGCTCTTCAGCGGCGTCACGACATCGTAGCGTCCGTGCACCATGGTGCACGGGATGTGGCGAACGAGATCGACGTTGGCGAGCAGCTCGCCGTCACGCGCGAAAAATCCGCGATTGGCGAAGTAGTGACACTCGATGCGCGCGAAGGCCAGCGCGTAGGAATCGGCTCCGAAAAGCCGGATCCGCTCGCGATCCTGATGCAGCGCCAGCGTCGATGCCTCCCACACGCTCCACGCGCGCGCCGCCGCTAGCTGGATCGCCGGATCCGGGTGTGAAAGCCGCCGGTAATAAGCCTCGATGATGTCGCCGCGCTCACTTGGCGGAATGCCTTTCACGAACGCATCGTAGGCGTCGGGATAGAGCCAGCTCGCGCCATCTTGATAGAACCAGTTCAGCTCGGCGCGCCGAAGCAGGAATACCCCGCGCAAGATGAGCTCGGACACGCGGTTCGGATGCCGCTGGGCATAGGCGAGCGACAGTGTCGAGCCCCACGATCCGCCGAAGAGTTGCCATCGCTCGACGCCGAGACTGCGCCTGAGCTGCTCCATATCGTCGATCAGATGCCAAGTCGTGTTCTCGTCGAGGCTTGCGTGCGGCGTCGAGCGGCCGCAGCCGCGCTGGTCGAACAGAACGATGCGATAGCGCGAAGGATCGTGCAGCCGCCGCATTGTCGGGTTGCTGCCGCCGCCCGGTCCGCCATGAACGATGAGCACGGGTTTGCCGTGCCGGTTGCCGCATTCTTCGTAGTAGATTTCATGCCCGCCGGAGACCGCCAGATGACCCTGGGCGTAGGGCTCAATCGGAGAATACAAAGTGTAGCAATCGGCTGGCGACAGACCGTGTGCACCAGCCAGCGACTTGTCGCGGACGCCTTCCATGAGCGCGCCTTCTCCGGTCCGATTGTCTCAGCTCTTCTTCGACAGCGCCCGATAAGTCTCGATCACCTGGCTGTCGTCCTCGAGACCATGCCCCATTCCGGCCGCGTTTAGGAAGAGCTGATGTGCAGCCGCCGCCAGCGGCAGTCCCATTTTTGCTCCGCGGCCCGCATCAAGAACGAGCGCAAGGTCCTTGACGAAGATGTCGACAGCACTTGTCACCACGTTGTCGTAGTCGACCATCCGCGGGCCACGCGCTTTCAGCATCCAGCTCGAGGCAGCCGAGCCGGTCAACACTTCGAGCGCCAGGCTGGGATCTATGCCTGCCCGCTCGGCAAACGCGAGGCCCTCGGCGGCTGCGGCGATATGCACGCCGCAGAGCAGCTGGTTGACCACTTTCATGGCTGCACCCTGCCCGGGTCTCTCGCCGAGATGGAAGAGGTTGGAACCCATCGCCGACAGCACAGGCTTCGCCTTTTCGAAGACGGGCGACCGCGCAGCTGCCATGATGGTGAGCGTCCCGGATTTCGCGCCCGTCACACCGCCGGAAACCGGCGCATCGACGAACGACCGCCCGGACTTCTCGACGCGGCGCGCAATCTCCACGATCCGGTCGGGTGCGCATGTGGACGTAAGAACTACCGTCGCTTCGGGTTTCAGCGCTTCGAGCGCATCCTTGTTGAAAAGGACGTCTTCCGCCTGGTCGGCGTTGACCACCATCAGAACCAGCATGTCCGCGTCCCGGGCTGCCTCTTCGGCGCTCGACGCCCCCCGGCCGCCCACGTGCTCGAGCCGCGCCACCGCCTCGGGCCGCATGTCGTAGCCAACGACGCGGAACTGGTTTTTGAGCAGCGTCTCAGCCATGGCCCCACCCATGGCGCCCAGTCCGACGAATGCGATTGTTTTTGGCATGGCTTGAGAATTCCTGCTGCGTCGCTGTCATTTGCCTTGTTTCCGCGACAGGCCGCAAGAACCTCGCGCCAGGTTCGATCGAAAGTTCATTGCTGTGATTGCTGGACCCCGATCACGGCATCGTGAAACGTGCCCCGGCTGCCCACGCATCGTTGTGCAATCAGCACCTTGAACAAAGCTCAACCGAGCCAAAAGGTATTATCAATGGTCAAACCCGTGAACCACACGTACGCAGGTTTCGTTTCAAGGTGTGCTACGTCGGCGAGACGATTCGAGGTGAACCGGGGCCTTCGCGGGTTGCAGCGAAAAGTCGATTGGCGGGCAACGGATTATTTGCGCTGGCACGTTTTGCTACTTGTAACGGAACCTCCCTCTCCCCATCTGGGTTCACCCAAGTGTGAAGGAGAGTGAGCCGGGGCACACGGCAACGTGGTTTGAGTGTGAACCAACTCTGGGGGAAAAGCCATCCCAGCGCCAAGGGCATCCCGCCCGCGGCGGCCAAGGCTTCGAGGGAGCGACCCGACTAATCCGGGTTGTCACGATCATGGCAAGCAAAGCACTTCCCACCATCGCCGGAGGCTCGCAGGGGCTCTCCCGGTACCTGGAGGAAATCCGGCGCTTTCCCATGCTGGAGCCCAACCAGGAGTACATGCTCGCCAAACGCTGGCAGGAGCATCAGGATGGCGACGCCGCGCAGGTGCTGGTCACCTCGCATTTGCGGCTGGTCGCCCGCATTGCCATGGGCTACCGGGGCTATGGCCTGCCGATCGGCGAGGTGATCTCCGAGGGCAACGTCGGTCTGATGATGGCCGTGAAGCGCTTCGATCCGGATCGCGGATTCCGTTTGGCAACGTATGCCATGTGGTGGATCCGCGCGTCGATCCAGGAGTACATCCTGCGCTCGTGGAGCCTTGTGAAGATGGGCACGACGGCCGCGCAGAAGAAGCTCTTTTTCAATCTGCGTCGCGTGAAGGGGCAGATCCAGGCGCTCGAGGAAGGCGACCTGAAGCCCGAGCATGTGAAGCAGATCGCCCAGAAGCTCGGCGTCTCCGAGGACGACGTCATCTCGATGAACCGGCGCCTCTCCGGCGACGCGGCACTGAACGCGCCCGTGCGGGCCGACCAGGAGTCGGGCGAGTGGCAAGACTGGCTCGTCGACGACACTCCGAACCAGGAGGAGCGCCTCGCCGAGTCGGAGGAGCTCGATAAGCGCAAATCGTATCTCGTTAGCGCCATGGGTGGTCTCAACGAGCGCGAGAAGCGCATCTTCGAAGCGCGCCGCCTGCAGGACGAGCCTGCAACGCTTGAGGACCTTTCGGCCGAGTTCGGCGTCTCGCGCGAGCGCATTCGGCAGATTGAGGTGCGCGCCTTCGAGAAGGTGCAGAAGGCTGTCCAGAAAGCGGCCCGCGCCGACGAGGTGCAGGCCGGAGCCGGAGCCTAGGTGTCGCGCAACCTCACCCAAGTTCACAAGCGAAGGGCGCCTTGCGGGCGCCCTTCGAGTTTCGATCGCAATGTCTGGCTTCGCGGTGGAAGCAGAGCGCACTGGGAGCCCTAACGCGCATCCTTCTGCGTGGGCGTGCGGCCTTTGCCCGAGGTCGTGTCGGGCGTGGCGGTCTTCGGCTCGAAGCGTTCGTCGTCAGAAACGGGCTCAGCCTCGATCACGCCTTCGGAACCTCGCGCGAGCGACTCGACGATGCCGCCGTCGACCGCGTGTCCGTTCATGCTTTTGATGTAGCCAATGGGCTTGTTCTTAGGCCTGACGGGGATGCCTCTGCCAGCACGAGTGCCGCCCATCAGTACTTTCACCAGGCCCGCCAGCGTCTCGCGCATCTTGTGGCGATGGACGACCATGTCGATCATGCCATGCGCGAGCAGATACTCGGCGCGCTGGAAGCCCTCGGGCAGGTTCTCGCGGATAGTTTGCTGGATGACCCGGGGACCCGCGAAGCAGATCAGCGCGCCGGGCTCCGCGATCTGCACATCGCCGAGCATGGCATAGGATGCCGTGACGCCGCCCGTCGTCGGATCGGTCAGCACCACGATGTAAGGAAGCCGGGCTTCGCGCAGTTTCTGCACGGCGATGGTGGTGCGCGGCATCTGCATCAGCGACAGGATGCCTTCCTGCATGCGTGCCCCACCCGATGCGGAGAACAGGATGAAGGGCGCGCGCTTCTCGACCGCGTGCAGCATGGCGGTGACGACCGCCTCGCCGGCGGCCATGCCGAGCGAGCCCGCCATGAAGCGGAAGTCCTGCACCGCGGCAATGACCGGGACGCCACCGAGCTTGCCTTCGCCGATGACGACGGCATCGTCCTGCTCGGTCTTGGTCTTGGCTTCCTTCAATTGGTCCACGTAGCGCTTGGAGCCGCGGAACTTCAGCGGATCGAGAGTGACCGTCGGCGAGGCGATCCGCTGGAAGGCGCCATCGTCGAATAGCATCTTGAGGCGAGCGGTCGCGTCCACCTTCTCGTGGAATCCGCAGCAGGCGAAAACGAACTTGTTTTCTTCGAGGGCCTTGCGGTCCGACATCTGGCCGCAGCCGCCGCACTTCTTCCAGAAGTCGTCGGGCGGCTCCCGGCGCGCGGTCGTGAGCAACCGGCTGATCTTCGGGCGGACGACGTTGTTGATCCAGTTCACGTGGCGGCTCCTGCTGGCTGCCGTGCCCCAAACCCGACGCCTGCTACCGGGCCCTTGTGGCGAAGCAAAGACCCGAATTTCTAGGATATGGCCCGTGTTCAGGCAGTTCGCAACGCTTTCGCGAGGCTTTTCACCAGATCCAGCACCCCTGTCACTGTTTTGTTCGAGCCTTGGCCCGTTTTTCCGAGACTATCCTTAATGATGTTGACCAGCGCGGAACCGACAACGACACCGTCCGCTCCCTGACCGATTTCTCGGGCCTGCTGAGGGGTGCGCACACCAAAGCCGACGCAGATCGGGAGCTTGGTGGCTTTTTTGATTCGGGCAACCTGTTTGTGCACGTCGGTGGCGACTGGCGCGGCGGCGCCGGTGATGCCGGTGATCGAGACGTAGTAGAGAAAACCCGACGTGTTCTGCAGAACGGCAGGCAGGCGCTTGGCGTCGGTCGTCGGCGTGGCGAGGCGGATGAAGTTGAGCCCGTGCTCCATGGCGGGAAGGCAGAGCTCTTCGTCGGCTTCGGGCGGCAGGTCGACGACGATCAAGCCATCGACGCCGGCGGCTTTGGCATCGGCGAGGAAGCGCTCGTTGCCGTAGCTGTAGATCGGATTGTAATAGCCCATCAGCACGATCGGCGTGGCGGCGTCGGCAGCGCGAAACTCGCGCACCATCTGCAGGGTCTTCTTCAGCGTCATGCCGGCCTTGAGGGCGCGCACGCCGGCGGCTTGAATGGCAGGGCCATCGGCCATGGGATCTGAGAACGGCATGCCGATCTCGATCACGTCGGCGCCGGCTTTGGGGAGGCCGAGCAGGATCTTCTTCGACGTCTCGTAGTCGGGATCGCCCGCCATCGTGAACGTGACGAGCGCCGGACGGCCCTCGTTCTTGAGGGTGGCAAAGCGGCGGTCGATGCGGGTTTGGGCGGTCATTTACTGCATCTCAGGCAACAGTTCGCGAATGGCGAAATGGCGTGGAGAAGGCGTCATTTGTCATGGGCATCTGTCTTGCTTTGCAATGAGTGAATCAAACCACGCGTCATCTTGCCGATCCTGTCGCAGTCGGAAACAGAGGCGCCAGATCTTCAGCTTGGCCAACTTGACGCGTTCCACAATGATGAGGTGCGTTTCGAGCTCTTTGAGTGACCCTTGCGCTTGCCGCAAGAACTGGATGAAGGACTGACGGCTTTCGCGGCCATGACCTTCCGCGATATTGGCCGCGACGGAAACTGAAGATCGCCTGATTTGAGAGGTCATTCCATGCATCTCATCTCTCGGGAATCGAGTCGGTAGCTGATAGCAGCGCTCAATTGATTCAATCGACAGCTGCCACACTTCAAGGTCTTTGAAGGATCGAATTGCGCTCATCAGAAGCCGTTTCACCGTGTCGATTGACTATGCCCAAGACTCAATCTTCCATTCGCCATTCGCCATTCCTCAAATCTCCATCCCGAGATGCTTCGCCACGGTGAACAGGTCTTTGTCGCCGCGACCGCAGAGGTTCATGACAATGATCTGGCTCTTCTTCATTTTCGGCGCGAGCCGCATGACGTGGGCGAGCGCGTGGGCGGGCTCGAGCGCGGGGATGATGCCCTCCATCTCGGTGCAGTACTGCAGCGCTTCGAGGGCGTCCTTATCGGTCGCCGAGACGTAGGAGACGCGCCCGGTGTCCTTCAGCCACGAATGCTCCGGGCCGACGCCCGGATAGTCGAGCCCTGCCGAGATCGAGTGGCCTTCGAGGATCTGGCCGTCGTCATCCTGCAGGAGATAGGTTCGGTTGCCGTGCAGCACGCCGGGTCGCCCGCCATTCATCGATGCAGCATGGCCGTTCGGCACCTCGAGGCCGTGGCCGGCTGCTTCCACGCCATAGATCGCAACGTTGCGATCGTCGAGGAACGGATGGAAAAGGCCAATCGCATTCGAGCCGCCGCCGATGCAGGCGACGAGCGCGTCGGGCAGGCGGCCTTCGGCAGCCATGATCTGCTCGCGCGTTTCCTTGCCGATGATCGACTGGAAGTCGCGCACCAGCTCCGGATAGGGGTGCGGGCCCGCCGCCGTGCCGATGATGTAATAGGTGTCGCGCACGTTGGTGACCCAGTCGCGCAGCGCCTCGTTCATGGCGTCCTTCAGTGTGCCGGCGCCTGAAGTGACCGAGTTGAGCTTGGCCTTGAGCAGCTTCATGCGCGCCACGTTCGGTGCCTGCCGCTCGATGTCGGTGGCGCCCATGTAGACCTCGCACGGCAGCTTGAACTTGGCGCACACCGTTGCCACCGCCACGCCGTGCTGTCCGGCGCCCGTCTCGGCGATGATCCGCGTCTTGCCCATGCGGCGGGCCAGCAGGATCTGGCCGAGGCAGTTGTTGATCTTGTGCGAGCCGGTGTGATTGAGCTCGTCGCGCTTGAAGTAGATCTTGGCGCCGCCGAGGTCCTTGGTCATGTTCTCGGCGAAATAGAGCGGCGAGGGGCGGCCCGAGTAGTGCGTGTTGAGGGAGGCGAGCTCGGCGTGGAACTTCGGGTCGGCCTTGGCGTCGTTGTAGGCCTTCTCGAGGTCGAGGATCAGCGGCATCAAGGTTTCGGCGACAAAGCGGCCGCCGAAGAGGCCGAAGAATCCCTTGTCGTCAGGCCCGGTGCGGTAGCTGTTCGGCGCCGATTTCGGCTTGGCCGGCGGGGCGGTGTCCTTGCTGCCTTTGCGCGCCATGAGACGGTCCTGGGTGGGCTTGGGTGCGGGTGTGCCCCTAATAAGGCAAGGGGTCCGGCTGGTCGAGGGTGATGGAGAGGCAGGGCAAACCAGCCTGATTTACGACTCTGTGCCCGCCGCCTTCGCGGCCCTGATGAACCGCCGGATGAGGTCGGGGCTCTTGACGCCGGGGGCGGTTTCGACCCCGGAGGAGACGTCGACGGCCGTGGCACCGGTCGCCGCGATCGCCTCGGCGACGTTCTCCGGCGTCAGTCCGCCCGCCAGCATGAACGGCACGCGGCCAATGACGCCGTCGAGCACCCGCCAGTCGAACGCCGCGCCATGGCCACCGGGCCGGTCCGCGCCCTTCGGTGGCTTGGCATCGAAGAGAATGAGGTCAGCGATGCTGGCATAGTCGAGCGCCTTTGCGGCATCGGCCGCCGTCTCGACCTTGATGACTTTCATCACCGGCTTGCCGAACCTCTCGCGGATTGCTGCAACGCGCACCGGGCTCTCACTGCCGTGGAGCTGCAGCATGTCGGGATTGACCGCCGCCATGATGCGCTCGAGCAGGGCGTCGTCGGCATCGACGGTCAGGGCGACAATCGCCGCGAATCCCCGCGCATAGTCCGCGATGGGGCCAGCTTCTTCGATCGCAACATTGCGCGGGCTCGGCGGGAAGAACACGAGGCCCACCATATCGGCGCGCGCGAGCAGAGCCTCCTGCATCGTCTCGGCCGTCTTGATCCCGCAGATTTTCACCCGTGCCGGCATGGCCGGCACCCTATGAGCGAGGCTGCTGCTTGTCTATCGTCGTGTCATCTTCGAGCGCGCGCACTCGCGAGCCTCACCACGCGCCGCGCGCAGCCTTCTTGCATCTGGCGGTGGCAATGCTGTCGCCGGTCCGGTCGCCGAACTGATCGCACATCTTGGCCATGGCGCTGTCGAACTGATGCCCATCGATCTTGCCCCGTGAGGTCAGCGACAACATCAAACCGCGCGCCGACGGCAGGCCACGCTCGTCATCGTAGGAAGCCACATCGCTTGGACGGTTGATAAGAAGCAGCGCGCCACCCAAGGCGCCGAACGTGACCAGCAAGCCGAACACACCCAGCATGATGAGCTTACGGACGTCGGCAGGATCGCCCTGGAACTCCTCGGCTGCTGGCGCTTGCTGCTGCACATTTCTCGGCACGCGTTGAACCGGCATCTCCATCCCCATCGCAAGCTCGCGGCCAGATTAGAACGGCCGGCTTAAGACCTCTTGATACCGACGCTTCGTATTGTTGATTTCGCATTCATCTGTGCCCTGTGGTTAAGATTCGGTACCCGGTCGAACGCCGGTTGTCCGCCATTCGTCACGGCACGGCGGCGCGTTCCCGCAACTCGAATCGATTGCCGCCGCAATGCCTCGAGTGCTTGCGTTCCTGGCCGATCCCCGAGACGAGAACCGAGGGTCGCCGAGCGCCACCGCGAAGTCATGGGCGAAATTGCACGCTGGCGCGTTTTCCGGGAAGCAGGCTAGGGGGATTGCCATTCAAAACGAGGCAGCCCCACGGGCCCCGTAGGTGCCCTAGCGTGCGCAATTCAAGGCCGGGAAAAACGCAAAAGTTAACGCGCCTCTCGGAGGTGGTGTTCTCGGCTCGTGTTGCAGCCTCAAGTTTGCGGCTGTGCGGTCTAGCGCCGGATCACTGCGAGGGCCTTGCTCAGTCCATCGCTCTGGCCATCCTGCTCGATGCGCTCCTCGCGCTCACGCGCCAGGCGATCGGCTTCCGCCCGCCATCGGACGGCGTCCTGAGCCCGCGTTCGGGCCGAGCGACGCCAGTGGCTCTGGGTGAGCCAGGTCGCGGCGCCTCCCAGCAACACACCGATGACCAGCGAACCAAGCAGGTAGTAGAAGAAGGGTATCTCGATTGCGAGCGTCGGATCATCTGGACGGAATGGGTCGAGCTTCAGTGTGACCGGATGCTTGTTGGTGACCGCCAGGACGACCAGCAACGCAAACGCTGGGAAAGCGAACAGCAGTCGCACGATGTTCTTGAGCATGAGCACTCTCCGGCGGCTGTGGTTGCTGCGGCTTTTGTGCCCTGACGGGCCAGCTCACCCCCTTATCCGCCCCTGGTCGCCTCGGCTGCCCCCTTGTTGAGCCGCTCGCGCAACTCCTTGCCGGTCTTGAAGAACGGCACGAACTTTTCCTGCACCGAGACCGATGCGCCGGTGCGCGGATTGCGACCCGACCGCGGCGGGCGATGCTTGACAGTGAACGCGCCGAAGCCACGGAGCTCGACCCGGTCACCTTTGGCCAGGGCATCGACAATTTCTTCGAAAATCACGTTCACGATCTTCTCGATATCGCGATGATAGAGGTGCGGATTGGAAGTTGCGATCTTGCCAATCAGCTCGGATTTGATCATGGACTTGTACCCCGCCTGACGCGTGCGCTTCATCATCTTGTTATTTCTCACTTTTCAGCAGGCTGCCAAACAGAAACGAGGCCGTCAAGCAGGAGTGATGAAAGTCGCGGATCATCGTTCAGCAGCCGGACGCGGTCGGGATCGAGGCCGAGCAGAGCTACCGCGGCCCTTCCAATCACGCCGAGTACGCCCCAACTGTCCTCCCGCTTCGGCTTCCAATCGACGATTTTGAGGCCCTTCGGCGTGCTGCGCTTTTCCTCGAGCCACTTCTGCACGTCCGTCTCGCCGCCGATCTGGTCGACAAGCTTATAGGCGAGCGCCTCGCGGCCCGAGAACACGCGACCCTGCTCGAGGCCTGGAATCGCTGCCGTATCGACATTGCGTCGGCTCGCGACGAGCCCACGGAACCAGCTCATGGACTCGCGCACCATCTTCTCCGCAGTCTCGCGGCCCGCCTCGTCAATCGGTTGGAACGGCGACGGATTGGCCTTGAGTGGACCGCTCTTGATCTCGTTCATTTTCACGCCGAGCTTCGAGAGCAATTCACTGACCTCGGCCCACTGGAAAATCACACCCACCGAGCCCGTGATCGTATTGGCACGGGCGAATATCTGATCGGTTGCAAGGCCGCATATGTAGGCCGCAGAAGTCGCGACGGTACCGAACTGAGCGACGATCGGCTTCGCCGCGGCGACATCGCGGATGGCTTCGAACAGCGCTTCGCCGCCGGTGGTAGTACCGCCCGGACTGTTGATGTGCAGGATCACCGCCTTGACGTGCTTGGCGTCCTTCAAGCGCTTCATGAGCCGGATCTGATCGCGGTTGTCTGTAATCACCCCTTCGAGGGCGACGCGCGCGATTTGATTGCGTTCCCCAAAAGCCGACGTGCCGTCACCACGCTGTGAGGACAAGCCCAGCGCAATGAGGGCTGCAGCCACGGCGAGGATGGCGCCAATCCGCCAGAGTGTGAGGGAGCGGCGGAGCCGCCGGCGATCGAGCAGGGCTTCAGTTTCCAGCGTCATTAGAGGCCTATCATGATTTTCCGTACCAAGACGCGCGTGAGCCAGGGCGTCCCATGTTGATTGGCAAAGTAAGGCGAGTGCGGGGCGCCAGCAACCATGTTTGCGGCCGGTCCCCCGAACGGACCTTCCTGCCGGTTCGGGCGGTCAAGCGACAGCGCGCTGGGCGGCGTGAGCGCCCGCACTGGCGCCGTCGGCCTTGAGCAGAAAATCAGCAATCGCAATGCCCGTAGCGCGATCGCGCAGCAGCGGCGCATGGCCTTGTCCGCGTACCGTAAGCGCAGTTGCTGCGGGATTGCGCTTCTGCATTTCAGCAAAGGTCGCGCCGCTCAGGATGTCGGAATGCTCGCCGCGGATGATCATCATCGATACGCGCGACAGCGCCGCGAACTGCGGCCAGAGATCTTTGAGCGGCCCGTCGGTTGCCGAAATTGCCTTGCCGAGGTTTTGGTCATAGCCGTGAACGGGCCTTCCATGTGATTCATTGAACCACTGCCGCGCGATCTCGTCCCAATGGTGATTGGGAATGACTGGGAACTGGTGGTGGTTGAGATCGCGAATGAGCTTGCCAGCCTCCGGCCAACTCGCCGGCAGTGGCATGCGGCCGACGAAAGCGACAAGCCGGATAAGCCCATCGCGCTCGATCACGGGGCCGATGTCGTTCAGCACGACCGCACCGATCGATGTCGGGCGTAGCGTCGCCATGAGCATGGCGATGAGGCCGCCGCGCGACGTCCCGATAACGGCTGCATCGGTCAGCTCGAGGATTGCCATGAAATCGAGCACGTCCAGATATTCCGAGTAGATCGAATAGGTGCTCCAGTCTGGGGCTGACGCGGAGCGGCCGCGGCCGCGATAGTCGACCGTGAACACCGGACGTGCCGAGGGATTCCGGGCATCGGTCAGAAAGGTCGCAAGGTCGTGGAAGTCGCGCGAGTTTCGCGTAAGACCCGGCAGGCAAAGGACCGCTCGGCGCGCAGGCGCATCGGCCGGGGCTGGATAGTGACGGCCATAAAGGCGAAGTCCGTCGCGCGACGTGAAGAAGATGTCGTGCCAGTTCTGCCCAGCCGGCATGCCGCTCATTGGTGCCACCACCATTGCTTATCGGTCTAAGGCCTGAGCAAATATTCGCGGCAGTTTCAAGAGATTGTTTCGGCTGCCGGGAAGAATTGGCGCCGCAGCTCAAACTTGCTCGATGCCGTGCTTGAGGAGAACGGCCTCGATGGTCGAGGCAATACGCATGTGGTGTTTGCGTTGCAGATCGAAAGCACGGTCGGCTTGGCGCCGCCGGATGGCCGAGATGACGCTCGCATGCTCGCGGTTCGAGCAGACGAGGTTTTGCCGGATGTGAATGGTCTGGCGTCGGAAGCGTTTGAAGCGATCCCATAGCGCGCCGACGATGCGCGCAATTTCTGTCTGCTGGGCGGCCTTGATCAGCTCCTGATGAAACTGCTCGTCCTCGCGGATCCAGGCATGTATGTCGTTCTTCTCGAGGGCTGCGATCATGTTGGCGTGGCATCTCTCGAGCCGCCGCAGCAGGCCTGGATCAGCTCCGATAGAAGCGATCCGGTGGACCGCGAACGCCTCCAGCACGGACAGCGCCTCGGAGATCTCGCGCACCTCACGCCCTGTGGTGGCACGGATCAGAAAGCCGCGGCGCGGCTGGATTTCGACCAGGTGCTCGGCCTGCAGACGAATGATCGCTTCTCGGGCAGGTGTTCGGCTGACCCCCAAAAGCCGCGCGATCTCGGGCTGCAGGTAGGCTTTCCCGGGCACCAGCTTATTGTCGTGGATTTTGCGCTTGAGCTGCTCATAAACCCGTTCGGTGGTGTTCTGCTCGTCACCCCGCGACAAGACGCGCGGTTTCGGTCTTCGCCCCATAAGTTGTGCCAGCTGCCCTGTTGAAACTCAGTTGTTTGTCCACGAACAATCGGCCACACTGATAGTCGTCGTCAATTGCCAAGCATCGGCACGGCAAACATTTCTCGTGTTCAGGTAAATGTGACGGTGCTCAGCGCCCGCGGCGCTTGCTGCCTGCCGGAGTGCCGCCCCTCGGAGGGGGAGCGCCCTTGGTCGTAAAACGCTGATAGCGCTCGGCTGTGCGGGTCGGGTCCTGACTCCCCGATTTGCCTTGCGCCAGGTTGCCGTCGCGACGCGGCCGAGATGACGGGTTGCCTTGCGACGGGGCTGGCATTTGCCCGCCGAGCTGGCGTGCCGGTGACCGCGATCCGGGCATGAACCTCGACGCGCCGGCCCCCGCCGGCTGATGAGCGGGAACAAGGTGCTGGGGGCCTGCGCCAATCAGGTCGTCGCGGCCCATTGCACGGAGGGCTTCTCGCAGCACGGGCCAGTTCTCAGGATCGTGGTAGCGCAGGAATGCCTTGTGTAGGCGGCGCTGCTTCAGGCCCTTGACGGCAGGAACCACCTCCGAGGCGCCGCGGCGGACGGCTTTGAGCGGGTTCTTGCCGGAGTGGTACATCGCCGTCGCCAGCGCCATGGGCGAGGGCAGGAAGGTCTGTACCTGGTCGGCGCGGTAGCGGTTCTTCTTCAGCCACAGGGCCAGCTCGACCATGTCCTCATCGCGCGTGCCGGGGTGTGCCGCGATGAAGTAGGGGATCAGGTAATACTCCTTGCCGGCCTTCTTTGCCGCGGCGTCGAACAGCTTCTTGAAGCTGTCGTAGGTGCCGATGCCGGGCTTCATCATCTTGGAGAGCGGCCCGTCCTCGGTGTGCTCCGGCGCGATCTTCAGGTAGCCGCCGACGTGGTGCGAGACGAGCTCCTGCACATACTCGGGACTCTCGACGGCAAGGTCATAGCGCACGCCCGAGGCGACGTTGACGCGCTTCACGCCTGGAATGGCGCGGACGCGCCGGTAAAGGTTGACCAGCGCCTCGTGGCTGGTGTTGAGGTTCGGGCAGATGCCCGGATAGACGCATGAGGGACGCCGGCAAAGCGCCTCGGTGCGAGGGTCTTTGCAGGCCATGCGGTACATGTTGGCGGTGGGGCCGCCGATGTCCGAGATGACACCGGTAAACCCTTCCGTCTTGTCGCGGATCAGCTCGATCTCGCGCACGACCGAGGCTTCCGAGCGGTTTTGGATGATCCGACCCTCATGCTCGGTGATGGAGCAGAACGAGCAACCGCCGAAACAGCCGCGCATGATCGTCACCGAGTGGCGGATCATCTCCCAGGCGGGGATTTTCGCCTTGCCATACGCAGGGTGCGGCGCGCGGGCGTAGGGCAGCTCGTAGATCGCGTCCATCTCGGTCGTGGTGAGCGGAATCGGCGGCGGCGTCACCCAGAGCTCGCGGTCGCCGTGGCGCTGAACGAGGGGGCGGGCGTTACCGGGGTTCGACTCGCGGTGGAGCACGCGGGAGGCGCGGGCGTAGGTTTCGCTGTCGGTTGCGACCTGCTCGAAAGCGGGGAGGCGCACGACGCTGCGCTCATCCTTGGTCTGGCGGGCGCCTTCCTCGGCACTGGAGACATCGTCAGCGGCGAGCTCGGTCCAGCCCTCCGAAACAGTCTTCTTGAAGAGCGCGAGGCCGCGGATGTCGTCGAAGCTCGAGATCGCGTCGCCCTGGTCGAGTCGCTCGGCCACATCGACCACGGCGCGCTCGGCGTTGCCGTAAATGAGGAGATCGGCCTTGGCGTCGGCGAGGATCGAGCGGCGCACCTTGTCGGACCAGTAGTCGTAGTGCGCGATGCGGCGGAGCGAGGCCTCGATGCCGCCGACGACGATGGTTGCGTCAGGGTAAGCTTCGCGGGCACGCTGAGCGTAGACGATGACGGAGCGGTCAGGCCGCTTTCCGCCTTCGGCATTGGGCGTGTAGCTGTCGTTGTGGCGAAGGCGCCGGTCGGCCGTGTAGCGGTTCACCATGGAGTCCATGTTGCCGCCGGTAATGCCGAAGAAAAGGCGCGGCTTGCCGAGCGCGCGCATGGGGTCGGCGCTCTGCCAATCGGGTTGCGCAATGATGCCGACTCGGAAGCCCTTGGCCTCGAGCAGGCGGCCGATGATAGCCATGCCGAACGAGGGATGGTCGACGTAAGCGTCCCCCGTCACGATGATGATGTCGCACTGGTCCCAGCCGAGCCGGTCCATCTCGGCGCGCGACATAGGGAGGAAGGGGGCGGGACGGTGCGCAGCGGTGCTGTGGTAGCCAGCACTGGTGCCAGCGAGGCCCGTGAACAGCGGTTTGGCCGCCGGAATGGCGGTGACGGAGGCGATCATAGCAGGCCTGGCGAGTGAGCTTTGGTGCCGCGCTCAGCGCGAACGGCGTTTCTTTAGCAAAAAACCAGTGGTTTGTCCGCTGCTTGTTGGGCGACGAACCCGGACGCTGCCGGAGGTCGGAGCGAGCGGGCTGCCGACGGTGCGCAATGGCACGGCGTTGTTCCCGCGAAGTCCGACAGCTTCAGTGCTCTTCAGCGTTCGCGTCGGCGGTGTTGAAGCTGGTTATCGGGCTTCACCGGAAAACATGCCCTGCATCACCGAGCGAACAGGGTCCGCTCACTCCGGCCTACGAGTCCACCGGTCCATAGCGGCCTCGTCGCTGTCACGGGCGTCGACCCAGCGGCCTTCGCCGCCGGCGGCCGGCGTCTCCTTCTTCCAGAAAGGGGCGCGAGACTTGAGATAATCCATCAGGAACTCGGCAGCCTGGAACGCAGCCTCGCGGTGCGCCGACGCCGTAACCACCAGAACGATATTATCCCCGGGGAGCAACTCGCCGAATCGGTGAATGATGGTGGATCCAGTCAGCGGCCAGCGCGCGCGCGCCTCGGCCTCGACACGTGCGAGCTCGTCCTCGGTCATGCCGGGATAGTGCTCGAGCGTTATGGAGGTGATGGCACCTGCCTTGGTCTCGCCGCGCACGGTGCCGGTGAACGTGACGACGGCTCCGACATCGGCACGGCCCGCCGTCATAAGGCGCACCTCGGCGCTGATGTCGAAGTCCTCCCGCTGAACGCGAACGGCCATGGACCTCACCCTCCCGTCACGGGTGGAAAGAACGCGATTTCGCGTGGCGAGCCGATCAGCGCCGCCGGCTTCACGTGCAGGCGATCGATTGCAGCGCGCACCACCTCCGGCTTTTCGAATGCGGCTTGATACTCGGGGCCGCGCGCGCGTAGGAATGTCACGAGATCGGCGATAGTCGCGACATTCGCCGGCAGCTCGATCGTCTCGCTCGCTTTGCCGATCCTCTCGCGCACCCACGCGAAGTAGAGAAGATTGACCGTGGTCATTTTATATTGCCTCTGCTGGGCTCGATGCCACCGTCCGTGCCTCACTCATCGATGGCATTGACGACCGCGGCCTTGAGGTAATCATAGCCCGTATATAGCGTGAGCAGGGCGGCGATCCAGAGCAGCACCGTGCCAGTTGTCCAGACGAACGGCACGAGCTTGTCGCCCGCCGGGCCGGCGATCAGCACACCAAGGGCGATCATCTGCAGCATCGTTTTCCATTTCGCGAGCTTCGAGACCTTGACCACGATCTTGTTCAGCTCGGCCAGGAACTCCCGCAGTCCCGAGACCAGAATCTCGCGGCACAATATAATGATCGCCGCCCAGATGGTGACGTTGTCTATAGTGTTGTCCCAGACCAGCACCAGCAGCGCGGTCCCGACCAGCAGCTTGTCGGCGATCGGATCGAGCATGCGGCCGAGCGCAGATTGCTGATGCCAAGCGCGGGCAAGATAGCCATCGAGCCAATCAGTCAGGCAGGCGGCAGCGTAGATGATCAGAGCCAGCCAACGCCCGGTATCGTGGCGCATTAGCAGGAAGCAGGCTGCAAACGCCGGCACCGCCAAAATCCGGCCGTAGGTCAGCAGGTTCGGCAGGCTAGTGAGCAGCGGTCTCGGCGCGGCGCGGTCCATAGGCGTCGTGGTACACCATGGTGTCCGGGCGTCAACGGGCGAGGCCACCTAAACAGCAGCACCGGGTTGACTTTCGCGCAGATCTGGCGTGCCCGTTCGGAGGCCGGCGCATGGAACCAACCGCTTGGTGCTTCTAATGCGCACGCTCAGGCCATCCCTTGCCTGACGAACCGGTTGCGCAGCTTGCCAATGCCGGTGATCTCCACCTCCACCAGATCGCCGTGCCTCAGGTCGGGCGAGAACAGGTCGGTGCCCATCCAGAGCACGTCACCGGGGTGCATAGTGCAGTAGCGGCTGATCGTGGCGATATAGAGCGCGACGCCGTGGATCATGTCATTGGTCTTGAAGCGCACGGACTCAGCGCCATTGACGCGTACGATCGTCTCCAGCTTGTCGAGATCGACGTCGGTTTCGATCCAGGGCCCGATGGGCTTGAAGGTATCGGTGTTCTTGGAGCGCCAAAGCGTGCGGTCTGCTTTCTGCCAGGTCCGCTCGGATACGTCGTTACCGATGGTGTAGCCGAGCACGTACTTGAGCGCGTCGGCTTCGCTGACATTCTTGGCCGTCTTGCCGATGATCGCGACGAGCTCGCCTTCGTACTGCACCTTGTCGGTGGCATCCGCAGGGATGATCACGTTCTCGTCATGCGCAATGAGCGCATTATTCGAGCGGTAGCCGACCTCGGGCCGCTCCGGGAGCTTTGCTTCGATACCGAGCTTTGCGGCGGCCTGAATCACATGCTGCGCGTAGTTGAGACCGACGCAGAAGAAGTTCTGCGGCACGACCGGAAGCTCGATTTTTACAGATGAGAGGGCGTGCTTCTGCGCGGTCTTCTCATAGCCCTTGAAGGGATCGCCCTTCACTTCGGTAATCGTCTCGCCGTCGATGACGCCATAGCTCGTCCGGCCGCTGGTCGTGAACCTGATCCATCGCATGGGGCAATCCTCCGTCCGTTGGTGCCGACCCTCTAAGACCTCGCACCGCTGATCTCGGTCTCAGAGCATGACGGGCGAAAGGCCTGCGCACAAGGATCAGATGACACGAGAAGGAGTGTCAGATCGTTGGGAGAGCTACGGATATGATGAGGGCGGCGGCGGGGACGGCGGAGCTCCGCTGCCCGCCTACGCGAAATGCTTCGAAAGCTTCAGGCCTTGCGCCTGGTAGTTGCTCTTGAGGCCTGTACCGTAGAGCACCTCGGGAACGTCCGTCATGCGCTCGTAGACGAGGCGGCCGATGATCTGTCCGTCCTCCAGGATGAACGGCACCTTGTGCGAGCGCACTTCAAGGACGACACGGGCGCCGCTGCCGCCGGCTGGTGCGTGGCCGAAGCCCGGGTCCATGAACCCCGCGTAGTGCACACGAAACTCGCCGACCAGCGGGTTGAACGGCATCATCTCGGCGGCATGCGTCGGCGGAATATGCACGGCCTCTTTCGAGGCGAGGATGTAGAACTGGTCCGGATCGAGCACGAGGCGGCGTTCGTTCCGCACGTGGATCGGCTCCCAGTAGTCGAGAATCGCGCAGGCGCCCGGCTTGTCGACGTCGACGAGGCCGGTGTGGCGCTTGGCGCGATAGCCGACGAGGCCTTGATTGTCGCCTGTCACATCGACAGAGAGGGCGATGCCGCCCTTGATGTCCTCGGCGCCGCCGGTGACGAGCTTCATCCGCTGATGTAGCTCGGCGAGGCCGGCGTCCTTCTCGACGGGGTCACCGACGCGCAGGCGTAGCTGCGAGAGATAGGAACCTCGACGCACTACGATTGGAAAGGTTTGCGGGCAAATCTCGGCGTAGAGGCGGCCCTTGTAGCCCGCGGGAATTGTGTCGAAGGCATCGACACCGTCGGCGATGACGCGCGTGAACACATCGAGGCGGCCGGTCGAGCTCTTGGGGTTCGCGGAGGCGGAGATGCTCGCCGGCAGATTGAGGCTTTCGAGCAGCGGCACGACATAGACGCAACCGGTCTCGAGCACGGCGCCCTTGGAAAGGTCGATGGTGTGCAGCGACAGCTCGGTGAGTTTCTGCTGAACCTTCAGGTTCGGGCCGGGCAAGAAGCTTGCGCGAACGCGATAGGCAACCTCGCCCAAGCGCAGATCGAGCGACGCCGGCTGCACCTGTCCTGACGCAAGCGGCACCACCGGCTTGATGCCGCCCGAGACCACCAGCTCTCGAATCGCCTGGATCGGCAGGATACCGTCGGTGCCGTCGAGCGCCGCGTATCCCGCGCGCGGTTTTCTTGCCGGCGCCTTTGTCTGCACCTTGCCCATGTGATCGTGCCCTCGCGTCGCGATCTGCGTGCTGGCTGGCGTAGTACGATGGATTCCCTGTTGATTGAAGTGGAGAACTGCACTGGTCCCGCGTCTCGCGAGCGGCCAGTACCGACGCGGCCAAGGGCATTCGCTACTCAGCGCGCGATGCAAGAGGTGGATGCAGCAAGCGGTCGCGCTTTGCTCAACCGCCTGCCTTCAACAGCTTCGCAGCGGCAGGGGCGAAATAGGAGAGAATGCCGTCGCAGCCGGCGCGCTTGAAGGCGATCAGGGCCTCCATCATCACGCGGTCGCGATCGAGCCAGCCGTTGTTGGCAGCGGCCATCAGCATCGCGTATTCGCCGGAGACCTGATAGGCGAATGTCGGCATGCCGAGCTCGTCCTTCACGCGGCGGCACACGTCAAGATAGGGCATGCCTGGCTTCACCATCACCATGTCGGCGCCTTCGGCAATGTCGAGGGCCACCTCGCGAATCGCTTCGTCGCTGTTGGCTGGGTCCATCTGGTAGGTGCGCTTGTCACCGATCAAGGTGGCGTTGGTGCCGATGGCGTCGCGGAAGGGTCCATAGAACCCTGACGCGTACTTGGCCGCGTAAGACATGATCTGCACATCCTCGTAGCCGGCGGCGTCGAGCGCTCGGCGGATGGCGCCGACGCGACCGTCCATCATGTCGGAGGGCGCGACGCAGTCGGTGCCGGCTTCCGCGAGCCCCAAAGCTTGACCAACGAGCACCTCGATCGAGGCGTCGTTCATGATGCGGTTCTGCTCGTCGAGCACGCCGTCATGGCCGTGACTCGTGTAGGGATCGAGCGCGACGTCGGTGACCAGGCCGATCTCGGGCACTGCCTTCTTGATCGCGGAGACGGCGCGATTCATCAGGTTCGTCGCCTTCAGCGCCTCGCTGCCGGTCGGATCGCGGAGCTGCTTGTCGACATAGGGAAAGGGTGCAATGGCCGGAATCCCGAGTCTTGCCGCCATTTCCGCTTCGCGAACCGCTTCTTCGACGTTGACGCGATCGACGCCGGGCATGTGGGCCACAGGCACACGCCTTTCTTGCCCGTCGACCAGGAAGATCGGCCAGATCAGATCGTTGGTGGTCAGCACGTTCTCCTGCACCAGTCGGCGCGACCAGGCACTTTTGCGGTTCCGGCGCATTCTGACGGCTGGATACATGCCTGGGGCGGCGGGTTTGGCGGTGACAGCTGCTTCCGGTGTGGCACGTGCGTCGGTGCGCCGAGGAGCAATCTTTTTTTGCATCTATTGGACCTCCGGGCGGTGGGATCAAGGTCTACAGGTCCTTTTAATGGACAATCTAGTCGCGGCAAAGGTGCTTACGTGCATGTACCAGCGCGGACACCGGTTGGTACCTGGCGGCCAAGCCTTATCCACTCAGAAAGAAGCTGGGCGCGAGCCTCAATGAAAGTCGCGTGATTTGGGAAGAATGCGAACGTCGCGGGGGTGGCGACGCGGGTGTTGGGGGTTCAGGAACTCGTCGGCGGGTGCGAGCTCGATCTTGGTTGCATGATCCTCCGAGAGGCGCGTGAGCTCGGCGGTGCGGTCGAGGACGCGCTCGGCCATCAGGTGCACGATGCCTTCGCGACTCCTCTGAATGCGGCCTTCGACGACCATCAACCTGGCGCTCATCACCTCGCGGCGGAACTTCTCGAACTGGCGCGCCCAGAGCACGACATTGAGAATGCCGGTCTCGTCCTCGAGCGTCATGAAGATGGCATTGCCCTTGCCCGGCCGCTGGCGCACCAGCACAACGCCGGCCGCGCGCGTCCAGGCGCCGTCGCGGCGGCGCACAGCCTTGTCGCAGGAGACGATGCCCTGTACCGAGAAGATCTCGCGCAGGAAGGCCATAGGATGGCCTTTCACCGAGAGGTGCGCGGTCTGGTAGTCAGCGGCAACGTGTTCCGACATGGGCATGACGGGAAGATGAGCTGCGGGCTCCTCGACCAGCTCGGCCTCGCGGGCGGCCGCGAACAGGGGCAAGGGATCGTCATCGGGAATGCGGCGCGCGGCCCAGAGCGCGTTGCGGCGATCGATGCCGGAGGATTGGAAGCAGTCGGCCTCGGCGAAGAGACGCAGTGCACGCTGCGGCAACCGTGTCACGCGGGCAAAATGATCGACATCGACGTAGCCGTTGCCGCGCGCAGCGACGAGCCGCAGGCACCAGTCCTCTCGCACACCGTCGAGCTGGCGAAAGCCAAGGCGCAGCGCCGTCTCGCCCTTGCGGCCACGGCAGAGCGTGTTGTCCCAATCGCTCTCGTTGACGTCGACGGGATAGACCTCGACGCCGTGCTCGCGCGCATCGCGCACGATCTGCGCCGGTGCATAGAAGCCCATGGGCTGGGCGTTGAGCAGCGCACAGGCGAAGGCCGCGGGATAGCGGCATTTGATGAATGACGAGATGTAGACGAGCTTCGCAAACGATGCCGCGTGGCTTTCCGGGAAGCCATATTCGCCGAAGCCTTTGATCTGCTCGAAGCAGCGCTGGGCGAACGATCGCTCGTAGCCGCGCGCCACCATGCGCTCGACGAGAAGCGCCTCGAACTTGTGGATGGTGCCGACATTGCGGAAGGTCGCCATGGCGCGGCGGAGCTGGTTCGCCTCGGCATCGGAGAACTCGGCCGCCACCATGGCGAGCTGCATGGCCTGCTCCTGGAAAAGCGGTACGCCTTTGGTGCGCGAGAGCACGTGAAACAATTCATCGGCATCGTGCGGGGGCGCGGGGGATGGGTAGGTGACTTCCTCGTCGCCCGAGCGGCGGCGGAGATACGGGTGCACCATGTCGCCCTGGATGGGTCCGGGCCTGACGATCGCGACCTGGATGACGAGATCATAGAACTCTTCAGGTTTGAGGCGCGGCAGCATGTTCATCTGGGCGCGGCTCTCGACCTGGAAGACACCGATCGAGTCGCCCTTCTGCAGCATGGCATAGACGTCTTCCTGCTCCGCCGGCACGCGATCGAGCTCGAGATCGATGCCTTCGTGAGTGCGCATCAGATCGAGCGCCTTGCGGATGCAGGTCAGCATGCCGAGTGCCAACACATCGACCTTCATCAGGCCGAGCGTATCGATGTCGTCCTTGTCCCATTCGATGAAGGTGCGGTCGTCCATGGCGGCATTGCCGATGGGAACGAGTTCGTCGAGGCGGCCGCGCGTCAGAACGAAACCACCGACGTGCTGCGATAGATGGCGCGGGAAGCCCAGGATGCGGGTGGCGAGCGCTATGGCGCGGTGGATGACGGGGTTCTTCGGGTCGAGGCCCGCTTGGGTGAGATGCTTCTCGCTGATCGCAGAGCCCCAGCTGCCCCACACGGTGCCGGCGATGCGGCCCGTCACGTCTTCGGAGAGGCCCAGCACCTTGCCGACCTCGCGGATAGCGCTCCTCGGGCGGTAGCGGATCTGGGTGGCGACGATGCCGGCGCGCTCGCGGCCATAGCGCTCGTAGATGTACTGGATCACCTCCTCGCGCCGCTCGTGCTCGAAATCGACGTCGATGTCGGGCGGCTCACGCCGCTCGCTCGAGATGAAGCGGGCAAAGAGCAGGTTGTGCTCGGCGGGATCGACGCAGGTGATGCCGAGAACGTAGCAGACGGCCGAGTTCGCTGCCGAGCCGCGGCCCTGGCAGAGGATGCCTTGCTCGCGTGCATAACGGACGATGTCGTAGATGGTGAGAAAATAGGGCGCGTAGCGGAGCTGCCAGATGAGGGCCAGCTCGTCGCGGAGCGACTTTTCGACTTTCTCCGGGATGTTGTGGGCGTAGCGCGCATTGGCCTTCTCCCAGGTCAAGTGCTCGAGCCAGGCTTGCGGGGTGTAGCCTTCGGCGACGGGCTCGTCGGGGTATTCGTAACGCAGCTCTCCAAGCGAGAAGCCGATGCTTGCCAGCACCGTTTGCGTCGCCGCGATCGCCTCGGGCGCATCGCGAAAGAGCGAGGCCATGGCAGCGAGTGATTTGAGATGACGCTCGGCGTTTGCCTCGAGGCGGCGGCCGGCGGCTTCCAGCAGCACGCCTTCGCGGATGCAGGTGAGGATGTCCTGGATCGGACGCTGGGCGGGTGTGTCATAGAGCACGTCGTTGCTGGCGAGAAGCGGGATGCCGGTTTCCTGCGCGATAGCCTGAAGCCGAGCCAGGCGGCGGCGATCATCGCCACGCAAATGCAGGCTGACGCCGATCCAGAGCGAGAGGAATGGTGCGGGATCAGACTGACCAGGGTCAGACACCTGACGATCAACGTCAGAGCATGTCCTCTGGCATCGCGTGTCAGGTGTCTGACCCCTTCCGTCCGCGCGTTCCGTCGCAGCGGCAAGGGGGGTGAGATGTGTCGCAAAGCCGTCGAGGCGGACGGGTGGAATGGCGATGAGCACGAGGTTCGCGAGTGCATCTCTATCGGCGAGGAGATCAGCGAGCGTGATGTGGCACTCGCCCTTTTCGGCGCGCCGCTTGCCGAGGGTGAGCAGACGGCAAAGCAGGCCCCAGCCATGACGGTTCTTCGGATAGGCGACGATATCGGGTGTGCCATCCGTGAAGGCGAGGCGCGCGCCGGCGGCGAGCTTGAATGACGAAGCGCGGCGTTTCACCTCATCGGAAATCTTCGCCCAGTCGGCGGCATTCGGATCCTCGACCCAGAGATGCTCGCCGGGGCCGGAGCCGTCGCGCATCTTATGCGGCGCGGGGAGGCCGTCGCGTTTCAGGTCCTCCAGCGCGGCGTAGGCCTGGACGACACCGGCAACGGTGTTCAGGTCGGCGATGCCGATGCCGGTGTGGCCGAGGAGGAGAGCCTCGGCGACGAGGTCACCCGGATGTGAGGCACCGCGCAGAAACGAGAAGTTGGTGGCCGTGACGAGCTCGGCGTAGGCGGGGGACGCGTTGAATGTGCTGGGACTCATGCAAAGACCCCATGCAGGAACCACTGTGCGCCGACAGTTGCGGATTGCAGTCGGACGACGGGAGCGGCGCGGGGAGCTGATGGGGCGGCGCGGCCGGTTGTGGATGGGCTGCCGGGGGCAGAGGCAGCGTGCGGCTTGGCGCGGCTCGCTGAGTTCCTGCTGGAATGGTCGTCGCTGTCTCTTCTTTCGGCAGCTTCGGCGCAACTCGTGTTCGTTGCTCCATCTGCATGGGCGCGGAACAACCAGAATCGGCGGCCGTCGCGGGTCTCGACGCGGTAGTAATCGCGCGTGCCATAGCCGGAGGGCGAGTGCCACCATTCCTCCGCGATGCGCTCTGGGCCTTCGAAGCGGGCGATGTCGTGCGTGACGCGGCGCCAGCGGAAGCGGGTGAGAGGAGCGCCGGGGTCGGCGTTGGGGTCGGCCCCATGGGTCCGACCCCGGTTTGCGATCTCGATGGGTTGCGGGCGTGCGAAGAGGTGGAGCGGGCGGGCGATGGGATCACCTGGGGCGGAGAGCGGCCACCGCATTGGCATTCGACGATCAGCGCTGCCAGGATCGTGACCTCCGCCGGTCCTGTCGCCGTCAGCCGCGGGATAGATCTGTTGCGCCCGTTCGGGCAGATGAGTATCGGCGGCGCGCAATCGCATGATGCGCTCGCGCCCGAATATGGCGCCGAGCCGGTCGACGAGGCGCGCCAGCTCCTCCGCGCGCTCGGCATTGGCATCGAGGCTCGCCTGCTCGGGCGCCCAGGGCTCGGCACGCAGCACCTCGAGGCGAATGAGATCGAAGCCGAAGCCCGGATCGAGCGGATCGGCCAGGGCGTCGAGACGATCCTGGAAGAGGCGCAGTGCGATCGCGGTCTCGCGCAGCGGCCGACTCGTCTCGATGCGGATGCGGCGGATGAGACCGTCGGTACGGAAGAAGGCGGCTTCGAGCAAGCGCGCGCCCTCGCCGCGCATATCGAGCAGACGCACCGTCTCTGCCAAGAGCGTGCCGAGGATCGGCAGGATCGCCTCGGCGGTGACGAGGGGCTCAGGGCAGCGATGGTCGAGCGTGGTCTCGGGTGGCGGGCGCAGTGCGGTGATGCGGCGGTCCTCCTCGCCGAGGACGCGCGGAAGGCGCTGCGTGAAGGCCGGCGTGAAGCGGGCGGAGAAAAGGATCGAGGGCCGGCTCGCGATATCGCCGATGATCTTGAGGCCGGCGCGCTTCAGGGCACGCAGATCCTCCGGATCGCCTTCCAGTGCGGCGACGGAAAATGTCCGCACGCGCTTGCTGTCATGGACGATGATCGGGTCCAGAGGCCGGCCCTTCGCTGGCCACAGGCCTTTTTCCGCCACAGCAAATCGAGCGAGCGCCCGCGCCATCTCCGGCGTTGGCGCAATGGCCATGGTCACGATCGAAACGCCGGCTTTGCGCAACGCCCTTTCGAGGCGCGCTGCGAGCCCTGCTTCGCCATCGAACAAATGCGCGCAGCCAGTGATGTCGAGCACGAGTCCATCCGGCACCTCGAAGGCAACCGAGGGCGTGAACGCGTAGGCGATGTCGGCGAGGTGAGCGAGAAACGCATGATCCGCCGCGGCATCGCGTGTTACCGCTTTCAACGCCGGAATGCGCGCGCGGGCATCGGCGAGCGACAAGCCGGGCTCGAGGCCGTTGGCGATGGCGACCGCGTCACATGCCACGACGCGCGAGGCGCCTTTTATCTTCTCGATGAAGACCAGCGGGCGGGCGGGCGAAGTGACAGTCGAGGGGTGCTGCCTGTCATGCCGAGGACATGCTGTCTGCGGGACAAGCACCCTGCCGGGGTCTTGGACCCTGGATCCGGATTTAAGCTGCCACCGGTCGGCGGCAAGGAAGGGGCACCAGAGGCTCAGATAGCGGCGCGGCTGCTGTAAAAGCTCGCTGCTCATGGTCCCACTCCACTTGCCAACGCATTTCAGGAAGTCCCGCGCGGTGCCGCATCAGCCGGATGTCGAAGCGCGGCCGGTCCGACGCGGCTCTTGCCGGGCCGACCCGCCAGCGCGTTTCGACGGCACCCGCCACCGTTGCGCCCGAGGCGCGCAGCAGAAACACCGTGACGCCGAGCTTTTCCGCCGCGAGCTTCAGCCGTCGCGTAGCGGTGAGATCGATCTTGGCTCCGCGGTCCATGGTCTCGAGGATCACCGCGGCAACGGCCCGGCACCGGGCCGCTTCGAGGCCCGCGCGCATCACGTCGATGGGCGTGCGCAGATGTGCCAGCAGCAGCCGGGCCGGATCGAGCCCGAGGGCGGCAAGGCCCGGCCCGTAGAGGTGGCCCGCCTCGACCAGGGCCGCCTCTTGCCGGATCCAGACAATGTCAGTGTCAGGCCCTCGGGGTCCGATACCGCCAGCGCCCAAGCCAGGGCTCGCTTCTGGAAATTCCGAGCGCGCCGTGCGTTGTGTTGTGGGCCGTGCCCCACGTATCAGACCCGGAGAAGCCCGAAGCGCCAGCGCCAGGCAGAAGCCCGCCGCGGTGGCGGGATGGGCCGGATCGGCCAGCACCTCGTGAACAGCGGCGTGAGCGAGCCCGCCTTTCAGCACGGCATCGAGCGAAGGAGTACCCAGCGAAAACATCTGACCAACTGCAAACATGTCCCTGTCGCGCCTGCAGCCGTCGCCAGACACGCTCTCGTATTCGAGTGATATTGTTCGATTTTTGTTCTATAGCTTGCCGAGCGCTTTGGCAAGAACAAAATTTGAACATTCGCTTGCCGGAGCGAAAGCCAACTGAGACGGGGGTGAACTCAGTTCCGGTCTCAATTGCCATCGCTGATGATCAAGTCCTGCTAAGCTTCGCGGAGCCACAGCAACGCCGTCTCACGGGGACCTTCATGTCAGCCGAGCGCAATATCGACACTGGCACCAGCCATCTGCACTGCACCGTCAAGGACGGCGTCGCGATCCTGACGCTCAACCGGCCAGAAGCGCGCAACGCGCTCTCGACCGAGATGTCGCCAGCGCTTCGTCGCATGTGGCCGGTGCTCGCGGCCGACAAGGACGTGCGCGCCATCCTGCTGACGGGTGCCGGCACCGCGTTCTGCGCGGGCGGCGACGTCAAGAACATGGGCGATCGCCGCGCGCCGACCGACCACACGCCCGAGGAGCGCTTCCGCATCATGCAGGAGCGTCATCAGGGCAGCGCGGGCCAACTCTACGCGATGAGGAAACCCACCATCGCCGCGCTCCCTGGTCCAGCCGCCGGCGCCGGCCTGGCGCTCGCACTCGCCTGCGATCTGCGCATTGCGTCGGCCTCGACGTTCCTCTCCACCGGCTATGCGCGCGTGGGCCTCAGCGGCGACTACGGCATCGCCTGGCTGCTGATGCGCGCCGTCGGTCCCGCGCGCGCCCGCGAGCTGCTGCTCCTCAGCGACCGCATTCCATCTCAGCGCGCGCTCGAGATCGGCCTCCTGCATCGTGTGGTGCCCGACGAGAAGCTGCGCGATGAAGCTTTCGCGCTGGCCAAGTCGCTTGCCGAGGGTCCGAGTGTCGCGCTGCATCTGATCAAGGACAATATCGATGACGCCATGGCTCTCCCCTACCGCGACGCCATCGATCGCGAGTCCGAGCGCATGCTGCGCACGCAAGGCACCGAGGACCACAAGGAAGCCGTCCGCGCCTTCGTCGAGAAGCGCAAGCCCGTGTTCAAAGGGAGGTGAGGGAGCGGCTCTCAACGGCGGCGCCCGCGAGTGCCCGAACCCGCTAGGTGAGGCCGATCCGCTCAGACGTCCGAAATCTTCCGCCAGTAGAGCTCGCGCTGCTCGGCGGGTTTGCCCATATAGGAGCGCAGCGGCGGGCGCAGCACCATAAGGTCGCCCTCGAAGCGCACGTCACGCACCTGATCGGTGCCGAGCCGCGCGGGATCCGACGCCGCATCGACCCGCGTGATCAGCTGCTTGCCGTCGAACGTGTAGTTGCCGCAGTAGGAGCTGTACTCGCGCTGCTGTCCGCCCGGCAGGCTTGGCCGCCCGTCGACCAGCACCGCCATCATGCGCCCGTCGGCGTTGAGCACAACACGGCCCATCGCCTTCTCGCCGCCAAACGGCGTTGTCGAACGCGTGCCATCCGGCGCCACCGTCGTCGCCTTTACGAGCGCCCACGTTCCCGTCACGTTTTTCATCCCGGTCTCCCGTTTCTCAACAATCCGAATTGGTGCTCAGTGTCTCTGGTCGGGGTCAGACCCATGGGTCTGACCCCTTCTCACCCAAGTTTATCGACATCATTGCGCAGCTCTCGCCCCTCGCGCCAGCGCGCGAGGTTGTCGAGAAAGATCTGGAACACCGCCTCGGCCTGACCCTGGCTGTGGCTCGCGGTGTGCGGCGACACGATCACGTTCGGCAGATCCCACAATGGCGAGGCCGGATCGAGCGGCTCGCGCTCGAATACATCGAGATAGGCGCCTCCCAGCTGCCCCGATTGCAGCGCTGCGATCACGTCACGCTCCACCGCCACGTCGCCGCGCGCCGCGTTGACGAAGAGCGAACCCTTCGGCATGGCATCGAACGCCGCCTTGTTGGCGATCCCGCGCGTTACCGGCGACGACGGACAGCAGAGGATCAGGCAGTCGGCCTTCGGCAGTACGGACGTCAGCTGCTCATAAGCAATCGTGACATCGCACTGCGACACCGGTTCGGCCCTGCGCCGGACGCCCATCGTCGTCATGCCGAGCGCTTTCAACAACCGCGCAATGTTCTGACCAATGGGGCCGAGCCCGACGATCACCGCGTGCTGGCCGCCGAGATCGCGCGGCGAATTTGCGCCAAGTCGCTGCTCCCAGGCGTGCCGGCGTTGCGCATCGGCGAGCAGCGGAAACCGCCGGTTGATCGCGATCAGCGCCCCGAGCACGGTGTGCGCGACCGTCACCGCCGTCGCGCCGGACGCGGTTGTGATTTTCACCCCGCGCTGGCGTAGCTCCGCGTAGATCGCTCGATCGGCGCCGGCGGGATGGATCTGCAGCCATTTGAGGCTCGGTGATTTGCGCAGCACCGCGTGAAAATTGGTGAGCTCCGGCGTGTAGTTCTTGTTGCCCGAGGCGCCGGTCACTTCGCGCGTGAGGAAACCAATGTCGGCCGGGCAGGGTCCGTCCGAAGCACCGGCCTCCTCCGCCGCGATCACAGAAAGACTGCCTGCCGGGACCGCTGCCATGATGCGCGGCCCCCACAGCCGCCAACCAGGCGTAGAGATGAGCAGCTTGAGCGGTGTCGACTGCGACATGGATGGCTTTCTTCGCAAAGGGCGCGCCACGATGCAGCACACGACGGGTGGAGCGCAACCGGGTCGCGGAAGTGTCAAGGGTGGCCGTCAGATGCCCGACACGTGACACCGGAGACATGCGATACCGAGAAAATGCCGCGTCTCAGGCGTTAGACCCCACCCTACCGAACGGTAGCGAGACCCTCAAAAGCGATAAACCCAATCCTGCCCCTTTTCAGTGATGGCTGAAGTCGCGCATGATCGGAAGGGGGCGCGAGCCACCGAATTTGCCGCTACGAGGGACACCAACATGACCACAGCTGCTCTGCCAAAACGCAAGCTCGGCCGCACCGGCCTTGAGGTTACCGCGCTCGGCTTTGGCAGTGCGCCGCTCGGCGATATCTACGAGGTGCTCGACGATGCAACCGCCATAGCAACGGTCGAGACAGCGGCCACGAGCGGGGTCACCTTCTTCGATACCGCGCCGCTTTATGGCCAGGGTAGCGCAGAACATCGGATTGGTACGGCGCTGCGCCGCCAGCCAAAGGGATCGTTCGTGCTCTCGAGCAAGGTCGGGCGCGTGCTCTCACCGGCGCCCAACGGCCGCATTAAGACCTCGCGCTATGTTGGTGGGCTCGAATTCAACGTCACCAACGACTACACCTATGATGCCGCGATGCGGTCGCACGAAGCCTCGCTGCAGCGGCTCGGGCTGCCGAAAGTCGACATTCTGCTGATCCATGATGCCGACGCCTGGACACACGGGCCTGTCGAAGGGCCGAAGAAATACCGCGAGGCCATGGATGGCGCTTGCAAGGCTCTCATGAAACTGCGCGAGCAGGGCGTGATCAAGGGCATCGGGATCGGAGTCAACGACCCCGCCTACGCAGCGAGGTATCTGACCGAGGGTGATTTCGATTGCTTCCTGCTGGCGGGCCGTTACTCGCTGTTGGAACAGCCGGCGCTGGCGGAAGTGCTTGCCATTGCGGAAAAGAAGAACCTCGGCGTCATCTTGGGCGGCGTTTTCAACTCCGGCATCCTCGCGACTGGTTCCATCGACGGCGCTCGCTACAACTATCAACCTGCGCCGCCAGAGATCCTCGACAAGGTGAGGAAAATCGAGCGCGTCTGCCAGGCGCACAAGGTGACGCTTGCGACGGCCGCGATGCACTTCTGCCTCGGCCACAAGGCAGTCTCGACGCTGGCTCTCGGTGCCGTGAAGCCCGAGGAAGTGCAGCGTAACGTTGCCGCGATGTCGGCCAAGGTGCCCGCGGCACTCTGGTCCGATCTCAAGGCCGAGAGACTGCTCGATGGCCATGTACCGACGCCCGGGTGATACGAACCATGCCCCGGCAGCGGAACAGCACTCGAATGGGCCTCCCGACGCGACGCTCATCGCTCATTGCACTCGCCGCTGCAGCGGCGACGCCGTTCTCTCCGGATTTAAGTACCGCGCAAACATCGCAAGTGCCATTCGAGCGCTGGGTCGCGGCGTTCCGGCCGCGAGCCCTTGCCCGTGGGGTGCAAGCTGCGACTTACGACCGCGTGATGGGCGGCATCAAGCCCGATACACGTGTCTATGCCCTCGATCGCGCGCAGCCGGAGTTTCGCGAGCAGATCTGGCAATATCTCAATCGTCGCGTCTCCGACTGGCGCATCACCATGGGCAAGGAGCGGGCGAGGGAGCATGCCGCTCTGCTCGAGAAGATCGAGCGCACCTACGGCGTCGACCGCTATGTCATGCTCGGCCTCTGGGGCATGGAGTCTGCCTTCGGTGACGTCGCGACCAACCCGAAGCACATGCGACCCGTATTGCCAGCGCTTGCGGCTCTCGCGTGGGGTGAGCCGCGCCGGCGCAGCTATTGGGAGCAGGAGCTTGTCAACGCCCTCGTCATCATCGAGCGCGGCTGGGGCAAGCCGGAAGAGATGATCGGCTCCTGGGCTGGTGCCATGGGGCACACACAGTGGATGCCCGAGGTGTGGCTCAACATGGGCATCGATTTCGATCGGGATGGCCGCATCTCGCCCTATGGCGCGCCAGACGATGCCTTGGCCGGCACCGCGCAGTATCTCGCCAAGCGCGGCAAGTATCGGCCGGGCGAGGCCTGGGGCTATGAAGTGCGGCTGCCCTCCGGCATGGCCGCCAACAGCAACGACATGGTGCCGATCTCATCCTGGATGCGGCGGGGCGTCACGCAGGTGAGCGGCAAGCCGTTTCCGCGTCCTGCCGAGCGGGCGAAGCTCTGGCAGCCGGTCAATGGCGGCCCTGTCTTCCTGCTGACTCAAAACTTCGCGGCGATCCGCTCCTACAATCCGGCGAATACCTATGTCCTGGCGATTGCGCATCTCGGCGATCGCATTCGTGGCGACGGTCCGTTCGTTCAGCAGTTCCCTGGCGGCGAGCGCCCGCTCACGCTTGCCGAGATGCAGGAGGTGCAACGGCGGCTTACGGCATTGGGCTTCGATACGGACGGCACCGACGGCCGTATGGGGCGCGACACGATGCTTGCGGTCCGAAAGTTCCAGGAGAAGGCTGGGCTCGCACCGGCCGACGGATACCCTGGCCTCAAAGTGCTCGCCAAGCTGCGGCAGGGCGGATGATGGCGATGACGAGTTCCCATTTGCCCGCCTCCGCTCCCGTGCGCGCGGTCACCTTCGGTCCGCTCGATGTCGCCATGGAGCGGCGGGCCGACGGCACCGTGCTCATTCGCTCGGCCGTCCCGGTGCCGGCTGCAACAGACCTGCTGATCGACCGGCTTGGCTATTGGGCACAGCACGCGCCGGACCGGACATTTCTGGCTCAGCGCAGCGATGGTGGCGAATGGAAGAGACTGACCTACGCCTCCGCGCTCGTGCAGGTTCGCCGCATCGCATCGGCCCTGCTGGCGCGGAGGCTTTCGCCGGAGCGCCCGATCGCGATTCTCTCCGGCAATGGTCTCGAGCATGCGCAGCTGGCGCTCGCGGCGATGTCGATCGGACAGCCCTTTGCGCCGATCTCTCCCGCCTACTCGTTGATCTCTTCTGATTTCGGCAAGCTGAGGAGCATTCTTGCGCAGCTGTCGCCGCAGCTGGTTTTCGCGGCTGATGGCGTGGCCTTTGCGCGAGCGCTTACGGCTTGTGTGCCGGCCAAAGCCGAGATCGTCACGGTGACATCGACGCTGCCTGGGTTGGTCTCAACCGCATTTGCGTCGCTGGCCGAGCATGCGATCGACGACTTGAGCGTTGATGCTGCGCGAGCTTGCGTCGATGCGGCGACCATCGCCAAGGTTCTCTTCACGTCCGGCTCGACGGGTGAACCGAAAGGCGTCGTCACCGCCCATGGCATGCTCGCGGCCAATCAGGCGATGCTCCGGCATTGGCTCCCCTTCGTCATCGATGAGCCGCCGGTTCTCATCGACTGGCTGCCGTGGAATCATGTGTTCGGAGGCAATCACAACTTCGGCCTCGTTCTCGCCAACGGCGGCACGCTCTACATCGACGGCGGCAAGCCGGTGCCGGGTGGTTTCGCCGAGACCTTGCGCAATCTCCGTGAGATCGCGCCAACCATCTACTTCAATGTGCCGAAGGGCTATGAGGAGCTGGTCGCGGCCATGCGCGGCGATCCGGCATTGCGCAACATGTTCTTCAGCAAGCTGCGTTTGACGTTCTACTCGGGTGCGAGCCTCTCGCAGCATATCGCGGATGAGCTCAACCAGCATGCCGTTGCAACGATGGGTGAGCGCATCCTGATGGTCACGGGTTTCGGCTCCACCGAAACGGCGCCGGCCGCGATCGTCAACACGCACCGCAATGCGCGGCTTGGCAATATCGGTGTGCCGCTGCCAGGCGTCGCGATCAAGCTGGTGCCGTCAGGCGACAAGCTCGAGGCGCGCATCAAGGCGCCATCCGTCATGCCGGGCTATTGGCGCCGGCCCGAGGCGACAGCTGCCGCATTCGACGATGAAGGCTTCTATTGTTTCGGTGATGCCTTCCGGTTCGCCAATCCCGCTGATGCGGCGGACGGCCTGATCTTCGACGGCCGCGTCTCCGAGGACTTCAAGCTGAGCACGGGCACGTGGGTGAGTGTGGGCCCGCTCCGAACCCGTCTCATCGCCGCACTGGCTCCCTTCGCCAAGGATGCCGTCATTGCGGGGCACGACAACGATCAGGTGACGGCGCTGATCTTCCCGGATCTCGATGCTTGCCGCGCGCACGTGGGTGCTGCTCCATCAATGTCGACGGGCGTGTTGCTGGCAGATGAGCGGCTGCGGGGCGCTGTGCGCATTCGCTTGCAGGCCTTCGCTGCAGCTGCCACAGGTTCCTCGACGCGTGTGACGCGCGTAGTTCTGCTCGATGAGCTTCCCTCCATCGACGCCGGCGAGATCACCGACAAGGGATCAATCAATCAACGGGCCGTTCTGAAGCGGCGTGTGCCGCTCGTCGACGCCCTCTTCGCGGAACCACCGCTGCCGGTTGTGATTGATGCGGGGAGCGGAGGCTGGCTCTCATGACTGTACCGCGCGCTCCAACCGAGCCGTTTCCAGGAAGTCTGCCACTTGATGAGAGTGGGCGACGCTGCCTGCCGCCGGCCGAGGCCAAGGTGATCGCCGAGAGCTTCGATCTGGTTCGCCTGCCGCCGGAATTTCATGCCGATCCCTATCCCGTCTATCATGCGCTCCTCGAGCACGCGCCAGTGCATCGCATGGCGTCGGGGAGTGTGCTCATCTCGCGGCATGGCGATCTCGAGGCCGTCTACAAGGACACCCAGAGCTACGCGTCCGACAAAAAAGTCGAGTTCTACCCGAAGTTCGGTGACAGCCCGCTTTATGCGCATCACACGACGAGTCTCGTGTTCAATGATCCGCCGCTGCACACGCGCGTCAGGCGGATTATCGCGGGCGCGTTGACACCGCGGGCGATCGCCGACATGGAGCAGCCCGTCACCACGCTGGTCGACCGGCTGCTCGACGGCATGGCGGCCAAGGGTTCAGCCGATCTCATCGAGGATTTTGCCGCTGCAATTCCCGTGGAGGTGATCGGCAACCTGCTCGCGGTGCCGCACGCGGAGCGTGGGCCGTTGCGGGCCTGGTCGCTGGCGATCCTCGGCGCATTGGAGCCCGTGCCGACGGCCGACCAATTGGCGCTCGGCAATCGCTCGGTGACGGAGTTTCTCGCCTACCTCAGCGGCCTCGTCGCGGAGCGTCGCCGCCGGCCGGGCGATCACGACAAGGATGTGTTGACCCGCCTTATTCAAGGTGAAGCCGAGGGTCAGCGGCTCACCGAGCACGAGCTTCTGCAGAACTGCATCTTCATCCTCAATGCCGGGCACGAGACGACGACCAACCTCATTGGTAATGCTCTGTTCTCATTGCTCGAGTGGCCGGACGAGAAGGCCCGCCTCCTCCGCGACCCAGCTTTGATCAAGACTGCCGTCGAGGAATTCTTGAGGTTCGAATCGTCGAACCAGCTCGGCAATCGCCGGACCACGTGCGAGGTGCGCCTCGGCGACCTGACCATTCCAGAGGGCACGTCGATTACGCTGCTGATCGGCGCGGCCAACCGCGATCCTGCACGTTTCTCCCGGCCCGATGTGCTCGATGTCGGCCGCCAGCCGAACCGGCATCTGGCGTTTGCATCCGGCCCGCACCAGTGCGTCGGCATGAACGTCGCGCGGCTCGAAGGGCGGATCGCCATCGAGCGTTTCCTGCAGCGGTTTCCCGATTATCGACTGGCGGCCCAGCCGGTGCGCGGCGGCCGGGCACGGTTCCGGGGATTTCTGTCGATCCCGATAACGATCGCCGCCACGTCTGTGAGGAGCTGACCTATCGTACGACGAGCAAGCGGGACATCAGCAGAACCTTCGCTTTTCGATTGTCTGCAGGAATATCCGCTGACTTCTTCGCGCGAGGTTGGCTTATGCCGAGCACATTGCGGCAGATTCTCCTGCGCAGAAGCATTATCGCGCGACCAAGCCTGGATCGGCCGAAACAGCGGCCTTGGTGCTGCTCCGAAGCAGATATCTTTTTCAACGACCACCTTGCATCGCCAGCGCGATGCGTACGAGGTCGGCGAGGGTTCTGGCCCCCATCCGCTCCATCACCTTGGCGCGGTAAATCTCGACAGTGCGTGGGCTGATCCCGAGCGTGATCCCGATCTCCTTGTTGGTGCGACCCCTGACGGCGAGGTCCATGACCTGCCGCTGGCGTTCGGAAAGTTCGGCCAGGCGCGCACGCAACTCGGCTAGCTCCTGGAGAGCGCTCTGCTGCCCTGTGTGGGCCGCCATAGCCGCCTCGATCGAGGCAACAAGGCGGCGCTCGTCGAACGGCTTCTCCAGGAAGTCGTGCGCACCGGCCTTGATCGCCGCAACCGCCATCTCGATGTCGCCATGGCCAGTGATCAGGATCAAAGGTGCGGTGATGTTGTGCCGGTTTAGCTGCTGCTGCAGTTCGATTCCTGACAGTCCAGGCATCCGAACGTCGCTAACGATACACGCCCGATTGAGCATTGCTGGCGCGAGGCTTACGACCCGCTCGGCGCGATTGAAGCGCTCCACGATAAACCCCTTCGACTCGAGATAGAGTCCAAGAGAATCGAGGATCGCGGCATCATCGTCGATAAGGTAGATTGTCGTGCCGGTGTTCATCGTCCGCTCTCGACAATCGGAAGGGTGAAGCGCACGAGCGCGCCACTGCCTGTGTTGGCAAGCTTCAGCATTCCACCGTGTGCCTGGATGATCGACCGGCACAAAGAGAGGCCAATTCCCAAGCCCTCGGGCTTCGTTGAAGACAACGGCACCGGATCCGCCGAATCGTCCAGCTTGACGAAGCCTGGGCCGTCGTCGGCAACACTGAGTTCGATGGTGTCCCCGTTCCGCCGGGCTTCGATCGTCACGAGTCCTCGTTCGCGTCCCGTTTCGCGGATCGCTTCGATGGCGTTGCGTATCAGATTCAAAAGCACCTGTTCGACCTGGAGCGCATCGACCATCACCGGTGGAAGATTCCCCGGCAGTTGGCGCTCGATCCGAATGCCGGCGCGATCGATATCCGGCTGGATCAGCTCTACCGCTTCATCAACGATACGCGCTACGCCGGCCGGCGCCAGCTCGCTGCGCCCGAGCCGGATCAAATCTCGCAAGCGGCGCACGACCTCTGCCGCGCGTTCGACTTGCTGAGCAGCCTTGTTGGCTGCGTCTCCGATGCGCTCGCTTGGGCCGCCCGCCGCAACGGCTTCGGTGACGAGTCGCGCGTACGTGCCGGCGGCCATGAGGGGCTGGTTGATCTCGTGAGCGAGGGCAGAAGCCAGCTCCCCCATACTGCCAAGCCGAGTCAGCCTTGCTTGCGTGTCCTGCTGCAGCCGAAGCTGCAGTTCGGCTCGGCGCCGCTCGGTTACCAGGACGCCGGCCGCAAGCCCCGTGAGGCTGAGAATCAGCATCAGGGCCTGAAATGCCGTCACGTCGATGGCGCTCGGCGGTTGAAGCTGCAGCTGCAGCGCCGCTATTAAGCCAAGCTGCGTCAGTACCAAGCCTGCCGTCACACCTTCGAGGCCAGATCGGATCGCAATCCAGACGATCGGCAGAAACAGCAGGTAGAACAGTTGCAGCTGCCGCCCATGAGGAGTTCCAAACGCAAGCACCAGACACACCAGCAGCAGCAGAACCTGGAGCGTCGCTTCTAAGCCGATGTTAAAAGGGGATCCGCGGGTCAGCAGGATCAACAGAAACGGTGTTGCGACTGCTATGCCAATCAGGTCCCCAATCCAGAAGCGGAGCGTCGCGACACCGATATCGCTCCAGGGTAGGAAGCCTCCAAGGATGTGAATAACGACGTAGGCGACGGCCACAGCTGCCGAGCTCACCGCTGCGACGAGCAGCAGCAGGAAGAGATCCCACGTCGACGACAGCGAGACATCAAATCGGGGCAAGGGTCTCAACAGTATCAGAGCGGCGACCGAATAGCCTGCCCCGATGGCAAGTCCGCTGAGCACGCCAACCAATCCGGCTGGCAAGCCGCGAACGAGGAGATCCGCTACGGGCGGGGCCAGGAACAACAACGGTAGATGTCTGAGACCGAACAGCAGGATGAGAACGAAGCTCAACCCCGTCGATGGATTCCATGGCGTGATCCCGAACGGACCGAGCGGATGAACGAAGCTGATCCAGTCAAGCGTGATGTAGGCCAGCAAATAGCCGAGGCCTACAGCTTGGGGTGAAAGCGACAGCAGGCGTGGGAAGGCCATCGGGCGGACTTTGGCTCGGGTCGCGCGCTCGTGCTCTCGTGCTGTAGCTGTCTCGACCGACGTCGGCACCTCGGGATCTCGCCTTACGGACTGTTCCTGATAGCATAGCACCTTAAGGTCCCGACCTGAATTGCTGCTCGCAGCCATCCGCACTTTTCTGGCGTCCTCCGCAGGCGTTGAGATGGACGTGCACAATGGCTCAACCAAAGCCCACCGTCGGGCTCCGGGCTGCAACCTCGACTGCGACACTGGTCGTCGTCACAAGCGACCTTCATTCTGAGATGTCGGCATGCACGCTGGCAGGACTTGTCGACCCAGGGTCTCGCGTGATCCTGCTCGCTGTTCGACCAGAGCCGGATAAGGTCCGCTCGCGCGGCATCATGCAGGAGAAAGTGGCCCGGCACCTCACGGCGGAGGCCGAAACTTGGCTCGAGCCTATTCGCCAAACGCTTGCTTCGGCCGGTGTCGAGACGGCAACTGAGGTCCGCCTAGCGGAGGACCCAGAAGCGATCTTGGATGCCGCCCGCGTCCATTGCTGCAAGACCATTGTCGTGCCGGGCTTGCCGCTCGCTGGTGCCAGACGGTGGTGGAGGTCGGCATTCGGCTGCGTTGGCAATCACATCGGCGCGCGTCTGGCGGCCGTCTCGCGAATTCCTGTGGTCGTTATGCCGATAGAGGCGCGCGGACGATGAGTCAGCATCAGCGTGCCATCGATCGTGCCCCACCACCGCACGCCGTCGTCCTCTCCGCCGATACCGACATTTGTGAGCGCATCGCTTACTGGCTGGCGGCTGCAGGGCATCGGGCCGCGACTGCTCGGACAGGCTATACGGCACGACGTTTGATCGTCGATGGGATTACCCGACTGCTGATAACGGACCGAATGTTGCCGCCCTGGCCCGGGCTGGACACCATTTTCAACCTAAAACAGTCGATGGCAGGTTTGACGATCGCATTCCTGGGCGATGGCGACCCCGACAACCAGCGGCTGGCGCAACAAGCTGGAGCCGACATCATCCTTCCGAGCCCGCTCCGTCGCGTGCATGTCTTGGACGCTATGGCGCTTGCCCGCCCTGCTGGGAGGCTCGTATGCGTCTCGTAAGCCTATTTTTCGCGTTGCTCCTGTTCTGGCTGGCGCTCTCCGGCTACTTCGAGCCATTTCTGCTTTCTGCCGGCCTCGCAAGCGCACTCGTTTGCGTCTGGGTCGCACGCCGGATGGGCGCGGCAGACGGCGAAGCACATCCCCATCACCTGTTCGGACGGGCGCTCACCTACTTTCCTTGGCTGATCTGGGAGATCGTCAAGTCCAGCTGGGCGGTGACAAAGGTAATTCTGCATCCCCGATTGCCAATTTCTCCGACTATGACCCGCGTGACAGCGAGCCAGCGCTCGACGGTAGGGCTCGTCACCTATGCGAACTCGATCACGCTGACACCTGGGACGATCACCACCGCCGCCGATGGCAACGTCCTGACCGTACATGCCCTCATGCGCGATGGCGCCATCGACCTCGAGGGCGGCGGCATGGATGCCCGCGTCACGCAGTTCGAGGGGGCCCGTTGATGTTCGCCACTGCCGCCATCGCCATTCTCGTCGCGCTAACGCTCGCTGTGACCCGCGCCCTCAGAGGTCCGACGGTTTTCGATCGTGTGATTGCCGGTAACTCGATCGGAACGCTTGCCATCCTCCTTCTGGCCGTCGTCGGCTTCCTGACAGGCCGGCCCGAGTGGCTCGATATCGCGATCACCTATGGCCTACTCAATCTGATCGGAACCCTGGCAATCCTAAAGTTCTTCCGACACGGCGATCTCGCCTACGATGTGGAGGAGGAGAAATGATGGGTCGGCTTATCGAGATTCTGAGTTGGGCTCTCATTCTTGGCGGCGCTTTTTTCACCGTTACCGGTATGATTGGACTCGTTCGGATGCCGGATCTCTTCACGCGACTGCATGCGGCGAGCGTCACGGATACGCTCGGCGCAGGCCTCCTTTGTGCAGGGTTGATGCTGCATGCCGGTCCGACACTCGTCGCCGCAAAGCTGCTGTTCATCCTGGCTCTGCTCTTCTTCACGGGGCCGGCGATCACGCACGCACTGGCGCAAGCTGCGCTCCATGCCGGCATCGAGCCTCAGCTCGCCGAGGATCGGCGTGATCGCCTCGATCGGCGCGATGCAGAAGCCCGCGCACCATCATCGCTAATGCCAGCGGCTGAGTGAGGCGCCGTCGTGGAATCATTGATCAACATGGCGCTGTTGACCTTGCTTGCGATCGTTACCGTCGGCATCGCTCGGCAGCGAAACCTTTTCGGGGTGATCATCCTCGCCGGCATCTACAGTTTCCTGATGGCGAGCATTCTCGTGGTTCTCGACGCAGTTGACGTTGCGATGACGGAAGCGTCGGTCGGTGCCGGTGTGTCGACCGTGTTTCTGCTCGCCGCGCTGCATCTGACCAAGAGCATGGAGCAAAGGCCTCACCACTCGCCGCTACTGCCTATGATCATCGCGGCAAGCGTCAGCGGTGCTCTTGTCTGGGGCACGCTCAGCCTTCCTCCCTTTGGCACGGCGGACCACGTGATTCACAAGCACGTGGCTCCCAAGTATCTCGCTGACAGCCTTAAGGAGACGATGGTGCCAAACATCGTCACGTCGACGCTCGCCGACTACCGGGGCTATGACACGCTCGGCGAAACGACGGTGATCTTCACCGCCGGCATCGGAGTCATGCTGCTGCTTAAGGGCCGCCGGCGCGGGCCGACGCGCGGGGAGGGCGCTGAATGAAGCGGGACCGTATTCTCCGCGTGATCGTCAAGCTTGTGCTGCCGTTCATGTTGTTGTTTGCGCTCTATGTGCAGTTCCACGGTGAGCTCGGTCCTGGCGGAGGCTTCCAAGCAGGTGTGATTGCGGCCGGCATGATTATCCTCTACGCGCTCGTGTTCGGAGTTCGCGAGGCGAAATGCATCGCGCCACAGGCCGTGGTCGAGCGTCTGGTGCCGATCGGCGTGCTGATCTACGCAGTCACCGGGATCGCCGGACTGCTCACAGGAGTCAAATTTCTGGATTATTCGCGTCTCGGGCCTGACAGCCCGCATGGGCACGAATATGGCATCTTCGCTGTCGAGGTGGGAGTACTTGTCACCGTCTCTTCCACGATGATCGCCATCTTCTACGCCTTCGTCGATCGGGGGCGATGATGCAGATTCCCGCTGCGCTGCAGCGCATTGCCGAGCACTACAACTACGTAGCGACGATTTTCCTGATGGTTGCGGGGCTTTACATCGTCATAGCTCGCGGCAACATGATCAAGAAGCTGATTGGCCTCTCGCTGTTTCAAACGTCCGTCTACCTGCTCTACATCTCGCCAGGCAAAATCATCGGTGGTACGGCACCGATTCTCGATCCGGCCTTCAAGATCTACTCAAACCCGCTTCCGCACGTGCTGATCCTGACGGCTATCGTCGTCGGTGTCGCGACCCTCGCGCTGGGCCTCGCGCTCGTCGTGCGCATCCAGGAGGCGTACGGCACCATCGAGGAGGATGAGATCTTCGAGAAGGAAGGGAATCAGTGAAGTCCGTCACAGCCCACCTTCCGGCGCTCCAGGTCGTCGTGCCACTTGTTGGCGCACTGCTGTCGGCGTTGTTTCGTCGCGGCACGACAGCTTGGACCTTCGCTTTGGTCGTATCTTGGCTGATGCCCTTGATCTCAATCGCTCTGCTCGCCGAGGTGCTGCAAACGGGACCGATCTCCTATCACCTCGGTGGCTGGGCACCGCCCTGGGGCATCGAGTACCGCGTCGATCTCCTCAACGCCTTTGTGCTGGTGCTCGTGTCCGTGGTCGGGGCTGCGATCATGCCGTTCGCGCGCCGTAGCGTTGCCCACGAGATCGACGGCGACAAGCAGGCGTGGTTCTACACCATGTATCTGCTGTGTCTGACGGGATTGCTCGGTATCACGATCACGGGTGACGCCTTCAATGTCTTCGTGTTCCTCGAGATCTCGTCACTCTCGACCTACGTGCTGATTGCCTTGGGGAAGGATCGCCGTGCGCTGCTGGCGGCCTACCAGTACTTGATCCTTGGCACCATCGGAGCGACCTTCTACATTATCGGCGTCGGCTTCCTCTATCTGGTCACGGGCAGCCTCAACATTGTCGACATCGCGCAGCGTCTCGGCCCGGCCGCGCTCGAGACGCCGCGTCCGGTCATGGCCGCGCTCGCGTTCATGGCTGTCGGTGTGAGCCTGAAGCTCGCGCTCTTTCCCTTGCACGTCTGGTTGCCTGGCGCTTATGCGCACGCACCGTCGGTCGCGACAGCTTTTCTCGCCGGCACCGCTACCAAGGTCGCGATCTATGTGCTGATCCGATTGTTCTTCTCTGTATTCGGCGTCGCCATCAGCTTCAAGTCGCTTCCAGTCACGGAGGTGCTTCTGGCACTCTCGATTGCCGCCATGTTCATTGCCTCCTTGATCGCTGTGTTCGAGGAGAACGCGAAGCGGATGCTCGCATACTCCTCTCTGGCGCAGATCGGCTACATCACGCTCGGCATCAGTCTCGCCAATGCTTCCGGGTTGACCGGTGGCATCGTTCACCTGTTCAATCATGCGCTGATGAAGACGGCGCTGTTCCTCGCCCTTGGTGCCGTTGCCTACCGGATCGGCAGTGTGAAACTCGCCGACCTCGCCGGTATCGGGCGACAGATGCCGCTGACCATGGCCGCGTTCGTGATCGGTGGACTCGCGATCATCGGAGTGCCAGGCACGGCCGGCTTCGTCTCCAAGTGGTATCTCTCGGTCGGAGCTTTCGAGCGGGGTTGGTGGCCACTTGTTTTTCTCATTCTCGCAAGCTCGCTGATTGCCGTCGTCTACATCGGTCGTGTCGTCGAGGTGGCGTGGTTCCGGGAGCCTTCGGAGGTCGCGGCCCAAGCGAGCGATCCGCCGTGGTCAATGCTGGTGCCACTTTTGGGGCTGGCGGCGGCAATCTTCTACTTTGGCATCGATACCGAAGCTTCCGCGGGAGTAGCACGTAAGGCGGCCACCTACCTGATCGGGGGGCTCAAGTGAGGCTCCCGCTCGCGCCCGAAACGCTGCTGGCGCTCGCGCTGATCATCCCGTTCGCCGGTGCGCTCCTGATCCCTGCGCTTCATCGTCATCCTGACTTGCGGGAGGCTATGACATTGTCGACGGCATCGGGGCTCGCCGTTGTCGTGTGGTCATTGCTTCCGCACATTCTCGCCGGTGTGCAACCAGATCGCACGCTTTTCGATGTCCTGCCCGGTCTCACGATCGCGTTTAAGATCGAGCCGCTGGGCATGCTTTTCGCGCTGGTGGCGTCGTCGCTCTGGATTATCAATGCGATCTACTCGATTGGCTACATGCGAGCGAACAAGGAGCCTCGACAGACCACGTTCTACGTGTGCTTCGCAGTCGCCATCGGCTCCACGATCGGCCTGGCGTTCGCGAAGAACCTGTTCACGCTATTCCTATTTTACGAGCTGCTCACGCTCTCGACCTACCCGCTTGTCACGCACAAGGCTAATGACGAAGCAGTTCGCGGCGGGCGCATCTACCTGATGCTCCTGATCGGCACATCGATGGTGCTGCTGCTCCCAGCGATTGTCGCGACGGGTCTCCTTGCGGGGACCATGGACTTCAAGGCGGGCGGTATCCTGCCGATCGGGCTCAGCGCCGGAGCTGTCGCGACGCTGCTTGCGCTCTATGTGTTCGGCATCGGCAAAGCGGCGCTGATGCCATTCCACTTCTGGCTGCCGGCCGCCATGGTGGCGCCGACTCCCGTATCGGCGCTTCTTCATGCCGTGGCCGTGGTCAAGGCTGGCGTGTTCACCGTGCTCAAAGTGATCGTCTACGTGTTCGGGATCGACACGCTTGCAAAAACTGGCGGCGCCAATTGGCTCGTCTGGGCCGCCGCATTCACTCTGCTTACGGCTTCCGCCATCGCACTGACCAAGGACAACCTCAAAGCCCGCCTTGCCTACTCGACAGTATCGCAGCTCGCCTACGTGGTGCTCGGCGCCAGCCTCGCTGTCTCTGCCGGCATCATTGGTGCCGCCGTGCAGATCGCCATGCACGCAGTCGGCAAGATCACGCTCTTTTTCTGCGCTGGCGCGATCTATGTGGCAACCCACAAGACTGAAATCAGCGATATGCAGGGGCTTGGCCGCAAGATGCCGTGGACCTTCGCGGCGTTCCTCGTCGGTGCGCTGTCGATCATCGGCCTGCCGCCGCTCGGAGGCTCCTGGTCGAAGTGGTGGTTGATGCTGGGTGCTCTCGATGCGGGGCAGAAGGCGATCGTTCTCGTTCTTATCCTCTCGTCGTTGCTCAATGTCCTCTATCTGCTGCCAATCGCGCTCAAGGGCCTGTTCGAAGTCACCCCACGAGCGGCGAGTGTCGGCTCAGCCGCCATTGAGCTTCCGAACGATCTCGAGCGCCGGCATTGGCTGGTCGTCCTGCCATGCTGCGTTACTGCGCTGATGTGCGTTGTGCTGTTCTTTTATGCCGACCGCATCGTCAGCCTCGTCCAGCCGATCGTTACGCGCTGAGGAGCCCCCGTGAGCACCGACAATCAAGATCGCGAAGCGCCGGGCTGGTTCGATAAGCCGGAGAATATAACCAAGCTCTGGTACGGCCTGCTCGCCGTATGCGGGGCTCTGACGATTTCCGAGTTCCTCTACGAGCATCATCCGCACTTCGACATCGAACAGATCCCGGAATTCTTCGAGATCTTCGGGTTTCTGGCGTTCGTCTTCATCGTATTCGCCGGGCGTGCACTGCGTGCCGTGATCATGCGGGACGAGGACTACTATGAGCGCGACTGAGCTCAATCCCGCTTTTCTGATGATTCTCGCCGGCCTGCTGGCGGCCGTGCTGCCGCATGCGACCCGCCAGGCGTTGACACTTGCAGCACCCGCAGCCGGTATCGCGATCTTGCTCTCGACGCCGATTGGGGCAGAAAGCATCGCCCAGCTCGCCGGCCTCCAGTTGACGATCCTTCGGCTGGACAAGCTCGCGTTCCCGTTTGCCTTGATTTTCTTGATCGCGACACTGCTCAACGCCATCTACGCTCTGCACCAGGACGACCGGCTGCACGATGCGGCTTCGCTCGTCTATGGCGGCGCGGCACTCGGTGCCGTGCTCGCCGGTGACCTCGCAATGCTGTTCATCTACTGGGAGATCACTGCGCTCTCGTCCGTTCTGCTGATCCTCGGGGCCGGAACGGAGCGCGCCTATCGCGCATCGATGCGCTACCTTGTCTGGCAGATCGGCTCGGGCGTGCTCCTGCTTGCCGGCATTCTGATCCATTGGCGCGCGTCCGGCTCACTGGCGTTCGCGACGATCAAGCTGACCGACCTCTCTGCTTGGCTGATCTTCATTGCATTCGGCATTAAATGTGCATTCCCGTTCCTGCACAATTGGCTGCAGGACGCCTATCCCGAGGCGACCGTTTGCGGCACTGTCGTTCTGTCGGCTTTCACGACGAAGCTTGCTGTCTACGCGTTCGCGCGGTCATTTGCCGGCGAGAGCCTGCTGGTCCCGATCGGCGCGGCGATGACCTGCTTTCCGGTGTTCTTCGCCGTCATCGAGAACGACCTCCGGCGCGTCCTGTCGTTCTCGCTCAACAATCAGTTGGGCTTCATGCTGGTCGGAATCGGCATTGGCACCGAGCTGGCCATCAACGGCGCCGTCAGCCACGCCTTCGCGCACATTATCTACAAAGCGCTGCTCTTCATGAGCATGGGAGCCGTCCTCTATCGCACCGGCACGGTAAAGGCTTCGGAGCTTGGCGGGCTCTACCGGTCGATGCCGTGGACTTGCGTTTTCTGCGTCGTCGGCGCCGTTTCAATTGCCGGATTTCCGCTCACCTCGGGCTTCGTCACCAAAAGTCTGACACTCGGCGCTGCCGAATTGCTTGGCTATTTCTGGATTTGGCTGCTGCTGATTTTTGCGTCCGCAGGCGTGATGGAGCATTCCGGCATCAAGATCCCGTTCTTTGCTTTTTTCAGCCACGACAGCGGCCATCGGGTGCAGGAGGCCCCAACCAACATGCTGCTCGCCATGGGGCTTTGCGCGGCAGCCTGCATCCTGATCGGGATCTACCCGCAGGCGCTCTACGCAATCTTGCCGTTCCCCGTCGAGATGACTCCGTACACGCTAGCAAGTGTCGTTACCAAGACGCAGCTGCTCACCTTCTCGGTGCTGGCCTTCGCCGTGTTGATCCGGTTTGGACTTTATCCGCAGGAGTTGCCGTCAACCAATCTGAATACAGACTGGGTGTTTCGGAAACCCGCTATGGCCCTCGTGCGCAGCTTCGTGCGCCTCGCTGGCGCCGTAGGTCAGGCCGGCTGCAACGCGGCTGTCACATGCGCGCGCGGCTCGGCTGCCTTTGCATATCGCGTGCACGGTCCGAACGGCGTGCTCGGCAAGCCTTGGCCGACTGGCCGCATGGCTCTTTGGACCATGTTGATGCTCGGCGCTTACCTGGTGGTCGCTTACTCGTAAGGAGGCACTCATGCCGCACCTGCGGGCCATGAAACACTCGCTTGATCGGATGCTTTATCCAGAGCTGACGCTTGTCGCCCCTCATCACCGCGGACGAGCGATGCAGCGCGCTCGGGATGAAAATTTCGACTTGATTGAGATCTGCGGTCTAGTGGCTGCGGTGGCCGTAGTCACTTACTTCACTCGATATGGTCTCAAGGAACCGACAGCGCTTGATCGAGTCGCTGCCGCCGTGAAAAAATTTCTTATAGCTCTGCCTCTGCTCGTGCTTTTTGCCGGCCCATTCATCGTTCGACGCAACCGCCGTGGCTTGCGTGCATTCATAGATCAGCTCGGATCAAACCTCTGACATTGGGCGGTGGATCACGACGCGAAGATCACGCCGAACTACTTCGTGGGCCGCCCGCAGCAAGTGGAGTGTCATCACAGTGCTAATCACACTGGGGACGCATACGCACGTGCTCAGAGCCCGTGATCGCGAACGGGCGTTGCATTCGCGCTGCGACATTCGAGGCAAGCGGAGGCTTGGTGAAGTCGAATGATGGGCGCGTTCAGTCCCGGTCTTATGCTGCTTGCTGCTCGGCTAATAGGCAGTCTTTGCCGACCAGCAACCGAAGGGTGTCAGCAGCAGAATCTTGAGATCGAGCCACAGCGTCCAATTATTCACGTACTCGAGGTCCTTTTCGAGACGCTTCTCGAGAACTTCAGGTGTCTCGACCTCGCCGCGAAGGCCGTAAACTTGGGCGAGGCCGGTCATGCCGGGCTTCACCTGATGACGGTTCGGATAGCGGGCGACAATCTCGGCGAACCGCTCATCATGAGCGAGAGCGTGAGGACGCGGTCCGATGAGGCTCATATGACCACCGAGCACATTGAACAGCTGTGGCAGCTCGTCGAGGCTCAAGCGGCGCAGTATGCGGCCGACGCGGGTGACACGCGGGTCGTTCTTCGTCGCTTGCGGCACGTCCGTGCCGTCCTCCATGACATGCATCGTACGAAACTTGATCACCTCGAACACGGTCTGGTTCTGGCCAATGCGGCGCTGGCGGAAGAACACTGGTCCACGGCTGTCGAGCTTCACGGCCAAGGCAATCAACCCGATGAGCGGAAGCGCCAGCAGCGTCAGGAGCGGCGCCAAAATGGCGTCCTCTGCCGCCTTCACAACCTGGTTCCAGTCGGCGAGCGGTTTTGGCTTCACATCAAGAAGGCCGACGCTGCCAATGTTCGAGACCTTGTGCGCCGGGCCTTCGTCAACGAGGTCTGATGCGATGTGCGTCACGACATGGAGGCTGACCGGCAACTGCTCCAGGCGGCGGGCGATCTGCTGCGTGCGCTGGTCGGCGGACTGCGGCAAGGCGATGACAATGCGGTCGATGGTGCCGCTGCGTGCGCGTGCGATCAAGTCGTCGAGGCGGCCGGCGATTTGCGGCGCCGTATCGTCCGCGCGTTTGGCATCGGCTCGGTCATCGTAAAGACCGGCGAACTGAATTCCGAGCTTTGGGTTCCTGAGGCTGTCCTCGACGCGCCGAGCGATCTGACCGCTCCCGTAAACCGCGACGCGATCATCGAAGAGGCCGGCACGGGTGTAGTAGGCGAGGATCTCGCGTGCTGCATTGCGACCGTTGGCGAGCAGCATGAAGCTCATCGCCATCCAGCAGCCGTACCAGATCCACATGTGCACCTCGCGCGGGGCGAAGGGCAGACCAATGCCGAGAATGCAGACGAATGCGATTCCGAGCGACGCGATAAGCCGCAACGGATCAACAGGGAAGTCGTGCATGCGATTGGTGTCGTACATGCCGAAATTGCGCAGCGCCCCATAGACGATGACCGCCGAGAAAAGGCACATCTGCAATTGCTTCGCCCAGTTGACCACCAAATCTCCGCCCCAGGCGTAGATCAAGGCGGGGACCATGCCGCCTGCCACGACGGCGATCATGTCGACGAAGCCGATGAGATCGGCCGCGATGCGACGCGACCAGCGGCGCGGCAGGTTCACGGAACGGTTGGCGGCAGGCGGCGTGGAGGCGTCAAGGATCGCGACAGACATGCAAGAGAGCCCTTACGCGCCGGCCCGGCGTGGGACGGCGTACATGTGACCCTGCCATTGGAGGTCAATCGGGTGAAAATACGCTGAAGCTATCGTGGCCCGCTGGTTTGCAGGTGTGCCGAAACGGGTCACCGGACGGCAATGCTACATGCGGAAAATGGCGGCGGCGCCGTGGACGATGTCGAACTCGCAGTAAACCCGGCTGCCTTTGTCCCGGCCGCTGAGAAATAGGTATGGATTGCGATAGCGCGCGTTCCAGAGCGCGTGATCGACCTGCCATGGATAGACGTCGAGCGTGCTCTTGCCGATAACCAGCCTGACGCTTTCCGGCTTCGACCAGACGACCGGACCAGCTGTGCTTTGGCCTTGAGCGTCGCGCTGGCATGCGGAGATCGCGCGCTCGCGGTAGGCGGCCACGATCACTTCGCTCGTTGAGGAGCGGTACATGTACTCCTGGTAGCTGATCTTGGCCGCCGCCAGCAGCACCAGAAAGAAAACCAACGCCCGCATGGCCGAACTCCGGCACGTCCGATGCCCCGGGATTGCGGAGCGCCGCGGTTTCGATTGTGGGGCAGTATGGTGAACAGAAAATTAAAGCGGTGTTGTATTACACCACTATGCGGTTGGTCTGGACTTTCGTCCCTGGGACGCGAAGACCCCAAGGGGGCCGATAGCGCGAGCGGCTCCGAGCCGTCCTTGAGCGATGACCTCGGCGCTCACCCTTCGACGAGCAAGGTGCCGATGCGCTCGATGGCCTTCCTGATATTCTCGGTTGAGTTTGCATAGGAGAATCGAATGTAGCCCTCGCCGTGAATGCCGAAGCTTGTGCCGGCAACGGTCGCGACACCGGCCTTCTCGAGCATCTTGTTCTGCAGCTCGCGGGCCGACATGCCCGTCCCCGTGATATTTGGGAAGGCGTAGAAAGCACCGCCGGGGTCGACGCACGTGAAGCCTGGCAGCTGATTCAGCAGCGGCACGATGACCTTCCGGCGCTCATCGAAGGCTTTGACCATCGTCACGACCGCGTCCTGCGGGCCATCGAGCGCGGCAATGCCGGCGAATTGCGTCGGCGCGTTGACGCAGGAGTGGCAGTTGACGGCGAGGCGAACCACTTTCTCCACCAGCGGTTTCGGCCAGACCGAGAATCCGAGCCGCCAGCCGGTCATGGCATAGGTCTTCGACCAGCCGTCGAGGATGATCAGCCGGTCGCGGATCTCGGGGAAGCGCAGAAAGCTCACGTGCTCGCGCCCACCGTAGAGCATCTGCGAGTAGATCTCGTCGGCCATGACCACCACGTGCGGATGCTTTTCGAGGCCCTTGATCAGCTTCCTGATCTCCGTCTCGGGCACGGCGCCGCCGGTCGGGTTGCCGGGCGTGTTCAAGATAATCAGTGAGGTCTTGGACGTGATCCCCGCCAGCACCTCGTCGGCCGAGAATGCGAACTCGTTCGCCTCGCGCAGAACGATCGGCACCGGCTTCGATCCCGTGTACTCGATCATGGAGCGATAGATCGGGAAGCCCGGGTCTGGATACATGATTTCGGCGCCGGGCTGGCCGAACATCATGATCGCAAAGAACATGGTGGGCTTGCCGCCCGGCATGATGACCACATGATCGGGATGCACCTCGACGCCGTGACGACGCTTCAGATCGCGGCTGACGGCCTCGCGGAGCGGCACGATCCCTTGCGCCGGCGTGTAGCCGTGCTCGCCGTCACGCAGCGCCTTGATCGCGGCTTCGACAATGTGGGCCGGTGTCTTGAAGTCGGGTTGGCCGATGCCGAGCGAGATGATGTCTTTGCCTTGCCGCTGCAGCTCGGCGGCCCGCGCGAGAATATCGAAGGCGGTCTCGGTCCCGAGCCGTTTCAGGTTGTCGGCCAGCAGCATGAAAGTCGCTCCCCTAGCATTACGAATGTGAGATCGTTGGGCGCACTTATGCACCCATGCCAGGGTGCGCGAAAGGGGGGTGGTTTGTGGCGCTGCTCACGATGGCGCAATCCGGATCGGCTCTCCTCGACCAGCGCATCACCTTGACGCTTCATCGATGCATGCTTGCTATGAGGCCGCGGTATGCAGCCGCGAGACGGTCCATTCACCCCAGCAAACTGGACAAATCTGGACTGTTAGGGGCTACGGGTGGTTCTCGAGCAAGGCCGGCGACACAACAATGACTGCTTTTGCACCCTATCGCCGCGCTCCATTTCGTGTGTAACCTGAGCCCCGCAGAAATTCAGTCCCGAGGAGGAAACCCATGAGTAAAGTCGACGGCGCAACCCTGATCGCGCGCAGCCTCAAGCAGCAAGGCATCGATCACATGTTCGGAGTCGTCGGGTTCCCCGTCGGCCCGATCGCCGCTGCCGCACAGAAGGAAGGCATCAACTACATCGGCATGCGCAATGAGCAGGCGGCCTCCTACGCGGCCCGCGCCTACGGCTACCTGACTGGCCGGCCCGGCGTCTGCATCACCGTGACCGGCCCCGGTGTCGTTCACGGCCTCGCCGGCCTCGCTGATGCGCAGCAGAACTGCTGGCCGATGATCCTGATCGGCGGTGCCTCGGAAACCTATCGCGGCGGCATGGGCGCGTTCCAGGAAGAGCGCCAGGTGCTGATCGCCTCGCCGTTCTGCAAGTTCGCCCACGCCTTCGATAGCGTGAAGCGCATTCCATACTACGTCGAGATGGCGACCCGGCACGCCCTCTACGGCCGCCCCGGCGCCTGCTACCTCGACGCGCCCGATGACATCATCCAGGGCTCGTGCGACCTCGCGGACGTCGAGATGCCGGCAAAGGTCGGCGAGCCGCCGCGCATGATTGCACCGCAGGAGAACATCGAATCCGCGTTGGATCTGCTGCAAAAAGCCAAGAACCCGCTCGTGCTTGTCGGCAAGGGCATGGCATGGGCACGCGCCGAGGACGAGGTGCGCTCGTTCATCGACAAGACACAGCTGCCGTTCGTGCGTTCGCCGCAGGGGAAGGGCGTGGTTCCCGACGATCACCCGCTCTCGGTTGCCGCCGCCCGCACGCTGGCGCTGCAGCAGGCCGACGTGGTGTTCCTGATGGGCGCACGCTTCAATTGGATCTTCCATTTCGGCCAGGCACCGCGCTTCTCGAAGGACATGAAAGTCATCCAGCTCGACATCGCGCCGGAAGAGATCCATCACAACAAGCAGACCGAGGTGGCGCTCGTCGGCGACGGCAAAGCGATCATGGCGCAGATGAATGCAGCGCTCGCCAAGCGCCAGTGGTTCTATCCGAAGGACACGCCGTGGCGTAAGGCGCTGGCTGAGAAGGCCGCCGCCAATGCCGCGACGATCAAGCCGCAGCTCGAGGACAACGCCGGTCCCGCGAATTACTATCGCGCGTTGAAGGACGTCGCCGCTTGGTTCCCGAAGAACGCGATCCTCTCGGCTGAGGGTGCGGGCACGATGGACATCGGCCTCACTCAGATCAACGTCAGCGATGCCCGCGCGTGCCTCAACGCCGGCACCTACGGCACCATGGGCCTCGGCCTCGGCAACGCCATCGCGGCGGCTGTCGTGCATCCCGACCGCCCGGTCATCCACCTCTCAGGTGACTCGGCGATCGGCTTCTCAGGCATGGAGATGGAGACGCTCGCGCGCTACAACCTGCCGGTTAAGATCGTGGTGCTCAACAACGGCGGCATCGGGCCCGGCATGCCGGAGATCCCGGCGAACCCGATGATGAACCTGAAGCCTAACGCGCTCATCTACGGCGCGCGCTACGACAAGATGATGGAGGCCTTCGGCGGCTTCGGCGCCTTCGTCAAGGACCCGAAGGACATCAAGAAGGCGCTCGACGACGCCATGAAGTTCAAGGGTCCGGCGCTGGTCAACATCGTGTTGTCGCAGTCGAGCCAGCGTAAAGAGCAGCAGTTCAAGTGGCATAGCTGAGGCTGCGTGCACAGCCGCGAGGAACACCGGGCCGCGCAGCACACACTGCGCGGCCCATTTTGTTGTGCACGGCCACCGCACGCGTGGCTTCATCTCGTTCGAGTGCCATTGATCGGACCGCCGCGATGGGGCGGCGCGGTGCGATGATCTTGCACGCGCTCACGCGAAGAGGATATTGGCGTCGTCGAGGGATGCGCCACTGGCTCGGGTTCAAAAGAAGCGGCGTGGCGGCACATGTTGCCCCTGCATTCGCGACGTTATCGTAAGGCAGGCATGACCGCGCAGTTGCCTCACGCCCCCTGCGGCTTTCGAGCCCCTGCGACAGCGACCCTTTGACTCGCGGCCGGGGGCTGGGCATGTTCTGGCGCCGATTGAATGCAACGAGCCAGGTCGAGCTGGCCGTACCACGAGGGAGGACTCGATGAAATTCACGCGCCGGGCGCTTGCCGCGCTCCCCGTTGCCCTGGCCGGGCTCAGCGGCTCAGCGTTGGCCCAGGGAGGGCCGATCAAAGTCGGGATTCCAATTCCCCTATCGGGACCCGCCGCGCTCTATGGCGAGCCCGCGCTGAAGGGCGCCCAAATGTTCGTGCAAGAGATCAATGCCGCCGGCGGCGTGCTCGGCCGCAAGCTCGAGCTCGTCGTCCGCGACAGCAAGGCAACGCCCGACGAAGCTGTCCGCGTCGCCCGCGAAATGATCCTCAAGGAGAACGTCGATTTCCTGGTCGGCACGCTCACCTCGGCCGAAGGCCCTGCCGTATCGACGATCGCCAAGGAGAACAAGATAATCCTGATCGCGCCGATTCCGAAAACGGATCAGCTCGTCGCGCCGCAGAACCTGCATCCCTACATCTTCCGTACCGCCGCCAATTCGACGAGCGAAGGCCGTACCGTTGCCGAGATCATTGCCAAATGGACCGACGTCAAGAAGGTCGCGACGATTGCTCACGATTACGCATATGGGCAGGACATCACGAAGCAGTTCATCGCCCATATCAAGAAGCTGCGCCCCGACATCGAAGTCGTGGACTCGCAGTGGCCGAAGCTTGGCGAAGGCGACTATACGCCATTTATCAACGCGCAAATGTCGAAGAAGCCCGATGCCATCTTTTCCGCCATGTGGGGCGGCCACTTCGTGACTTGGGCCAAGCAGGCAAGACCCCTTGGCATGTTCGATGCCGTGAAGAACCGCGTCGTCAACGGTGGAGAAGCGGGCTCCGTCGAAGCAACGCGCGCCATGGGCGCGGAATACCCGTTCGGCATCATCGCAAACTCCTACGATCTGCCGAGCTATCCGGATGAGCCCGAGGCGCACAAGAAGTACATCACCAACATCAAGGCTTTCACCAAGGAAGATCCACCGTCGAGCTGGCCGATCATGATGTATGTCGGCATGCAATTCCTCGTCGAGGGCATCAAGAAGGCCAACGCCGTCGACAGCGACAAGGTTTCCGCCGCGTTGATGGACCTCACAATCGACACGCCGATCGGCAAGCAGACGATGCGCAAGAAGGACCAGCAGGCCAATCGCGGCGAGTTTTACGGCGAGATGGTCAAGGGTCCCGACGGCAACGCTGTCATGAAGGACGCCAGGTATATCGACCCTGCCCCCTTCATGGATTGATCCAACCCATCACGGCGGCCCCTCTCGCGGGGGGCCGCCTTTTGCTGTCCGCATAGTTCGCGCGGAGCCGTTACGAAGCCCGCGCGCCATCCGCAAGGTTCAGGGGGACATGAGCTTTCTTGTATTCGATCCGACGCTGATGCTCGGCCAGTTCAGGAGCGGGCTCACCACGGCCATGTTCCTGTTCCTGATCGCGTCGGGCTTGTCGTTGATCTTCGGCGTGTTGCGAATCATCAACTTCGCGCACGGCTCGCTCTACATGTTCGGCGCCTATATTGCTTGGAACCTCGTGCATGTGCTGCTGGGAAACAGCCTGATCGGGTTTGGCGCGGCCGTTCTGCTGGCCGCGACGGCGGTCGGCTTTCTCGGCTTCGTCGTGGAGCGCTTCCTGCTTCGCTACATGTACAAGGTCGAGGAACTCTACCAGCTGCTCTTCACCTATGCTCTGGTGCTGATCTTCGGAGACGCAGCCAAGTTCATCTGGGGCACGCAACCCGTCTCCGTGCAGCGCCCAGCCTCGCTGGCAGGTTACTTCGAGGTGCTCGGCGTGCGCATGCCGCACTATGACTTGATGATTGTATTGATCGGCTTCGGCATCGCTCTCGGATTCTGGCAGTTCCTCAACCGAACGAGCTGGGGCCGCATCATCCGTGCTGCCGCGCTTGACCGCGAGATGCTCGGCGCGCTCGGAACCAATGTATCGGCGCTCTACACGGGCATGTTCGTGCTGGCAGCATTCCTCGCCGGTCTATCAGGAGCGTTGGTGACGCCGATCAAGGGCGTCGTGCCGGGCATGGACATTGAGGTCATCCTCGATGCCTTCATTGTGGTGGTCATCGGCGGCCTCGGCTCGCTCTGGGGCACGCTTCTGGGCTCCATCATCTACGGCATGGTCGTCTCGTTCGGCATTCTCGTCTTCCCTGGTTTCTCGATCTTCGCTGCCTTCATCATGATGGCAGGCGTCCTGATCATCAGGCCATGGGGCCTTTTGGGGAGGCCGGTGAAATGACGGCGCAACTCCTGATGCAGCGTATCCCCTGGACCCTGGTTCTAACCCTTCTCGCGGCCACAGTGCCCTTCTTCGCGTCGCGCTATTACATCGATCTCGCAACCTACATCGCAATCTTTGCGATGTTTGCGACGAGCCTCAACCTCCTGCTCGGCACGACGGGTCTCGTGCCATTCGGCCATGCCGCCTACTTCGGCATCGGCGCCTATGTGTGTGGCATCATGATGGGTGATCTGAAAATCCCCTTCTTGCTGGCGTTCATCCTTGGCGGGCTTGGCGGCGCGCTGTTCGCGGCGATCTTCGGCTTTTTCTGCGTGCGATTGACGCGAGTTTACTTTTCCATGCTGACGCTCGCATGCGCGCAGATCGTCTGGGCCATCTGCTTCAAATGGAACGATGTCACTGGCGGCGAGCAAGGTTACCCCCGTGTGCCGATGGTCGACACTCCGTTTCTCGACTGGTTGCCGGTTGCTCCGCGCACGCTGCCAACGGCCAAATTTTACCTAGTGGCCCTGGTCCTCTGCGCCATTTGCATCGCGCTGATGCGGCGGATCACCAAAAGCCCGTTCGGCCGCATCCTCAACACCATCCGGGACAATGCCGAGCGTGCGCAGTTCATCGGCATCGACGTACGCCGGTATCAGCTCTACGTGTTCATCATCGCAGGTGGCTTTGCCGGATTGGCGGGTGGTCTCTTCGGCATTTACAAGCGCGGCGTATTCCCTGATTACGCCTACTGGACTAAAGGCGCCGAGGTGCTGATCATGTCGATCCTCGGCGGCATCAATCATTTCTGGGGGCCGACGGTCGGCGCCGCGGTGCTGATCCTCTTGAACGGCGTGGTCGTCTCTTACACGGAGTACTGGCCGTTCGTTCTCGGAGTCATTCTGCTGATCCTGCTGTTCGCTTTTCCGGGCGGACTGCTCGGTGGCATCGAAAGCCTTTGGCGCCGTGCCCGGGACAAGGGGTGAACGATGCTGGAGGTCAAGAATCTCACAAAGTCCTTTTCCGGTTTCGTCGCGACCAACGACGTGAGCCTCACGGCCGAGAAGGGCAAGGTGACGGCCGTCATCGGCCCAAACGGAGCTGGCAAATCGACGCTGTTCAACCTGATCACGGGACACCTCACGCCAGATAAGGGCGAGGTGTTCCTCGAGGGCCGGAACATCACCGGTATCGCTCCCCACAAGATCTGCAAGATGGGCATGGCGCGCTCGTTCCAGCGCACGAACATATTTCCGAAGCTCACCGTCTACGAGAACCTGCAGGCGGCCTTCATTGCCTATGGGGGCCAGTCGCTGAACATGTTCGGCGTTGCGACACGCCAGTTCCGCGGCAAGACAGAAGCGATGCTCGAGTCTCTCGCACTGAAGAACGTGGCGCATTCGATCTCAGGTGAGCTTTCGCACGGCGCGCAGAAGCAGGTCGAGCTTGGCATTGCGCTCGCAGGTGATCCGACCATCCTGCTGCTCGACGAGCCGACGGCCGGCATGAGCGCCCAGGAAACGCACGAGTCGATGTCTTTGCTTGACAGGATCGCAAAAGAGCGCGGGCTGACGCTGCTTTTTACCGAGCACGATATGGATGTCGTGTTCTCGATCTCGGACAAGATCGCCGTGCTGCACCAGGGCCGCATCATTGCAACCGGCGCGCCGCAGGACGTGCGCCGCAACGAAGAGGTCCGCCGCGTCTATCTTGGCGGAGGCAAGCATTGACCAACCTGCTCGAAGCCCACGATATCCACACGGCTTATGGCACCAGTCGCGTGCTGTTCGGCGTCTCGCTCGACATCAAGCCGGGAGAGTGCGTCTGTCTGCTCGGCCGCAATGGCGTCGGTAAAACGACCACCATGCGGTCGATCATGGGGCTGACTCCGCCAAGCCAAGGCAGGGTCACCTTCAAGGGCGAGGACATCACCGGCAGGGCATCGCATACGTTGGCGCGCAAGGGGATAGGCTACGTGCCGGAGGACCGTCGCATTTTTGCCGAGTTGACGGTGTGGGAGAACCTGGATGTTGCCGCGCGCTCGGCCAATCGGCCTGGACCTTGGAATCTCGAAGCCGTGTACGGCCTCTTTCCGAAACTGCAGGAGCTGCGCGATCGCATGGGCGGGGTGCTGTCGGGTGGCGAGCAGCAGATGCTGACCATCGCGCGCACGCTGATGGGCAACCCCGAGCTGCTGTTGCTGGACGAGCCGTCTGAAGGTCTCGCGCCCGTCATCGTCGAGAACATGCTGGTGCAGGTTCAGCGGCTAAAGAAAGAAGGGTTGACGATCCTGCTCGCGGAGCAGGGCCTCGAATTCTCACTTGCACTCGCCGACCGCGTTTACGTCTTGCAGAAAGGCGAGGTCGTCTTCACCGGCCCAAGCCAAGCGCTGCGCGAAGACGCCGATCTGCGCGACAGGCTACTTGCGGTTTGAGCAGTCCGAATCCGTGCCTGACGAGAGATCAGTCAACCCTCACTCGGCAGCTTTGAGCGTCGAGGCCGGCTTCGGATCGCGGAGCATGGCGAGCAGGGTGTCTTCCTTCTTGCGCGCCTTGACGTAATTGGCGTGCTTCACGTGACCGAAGCCCTTGGTCTCCTCGGGTAGCGCTGCAAGCGCAATTGCTGTCCGATGCGTGTCGGGCGAGAGGCGGCGCTCGATCTCGGCGAGGATGAACTCGTAACGGTGGATCATCTCGCGCTCGAGGCGCCGCTCCGCCGTCTTGCCGAAGAGATCGAGCCACGTGCCGCGGAACTTCTTGCCCTTGGCGAGGAGGCGAAATGCCGGGAACATCCAGCGGCCGAAGCTCATCTTGCGCGGATGGCCTGTGACCTTGTCCTTGTTCCACCAGGCGAGCAGCGGCGGCGCCAAGTGGAACTCGAGCTTCAGGTTGCCGTCGAAAGTCTCCCCCAGTGCCTTTTCGAAGCGACCGTCCGTATAGAGGCGCGCGACCTCATATTCGTCCTTGTAGGAGAGTAGCTTGAAGTAGCCCTTGGCGGCCGCTTCGGCGAGGCCCGTGCGGCCCGGTGTCTTCTCTGCCTCGAGCTTGCGAATGCGCTCGATCTGTTCCGTGTAGCGGCGCGCGTAGGCGGCATCCTGATAGCCAGTGAGATGCTCGGCGCGACGTGCGATGATCTCATCGAGCGTCGGCGGCGCCTTGCCTGCCTTGGGCTGCACAATGCGATCGAGCGCCGCGATATCATGTGCGGCGAGCCGCCCAAACCGGAAGGCATTGCGGTTCATCTCGACCGCCGCACCATTGAGTTCGATCGCGTTCTCGATAGCCTTGGCTGACACCGGCACGGCACCCTTCTGGAAGGCATAGCCCAGCATAAACATGTTGGAGGCAATTGAGTCACCGAAGAGCTTCACGGCGTATTCATGCGCATCGAGGGCGAAGAGCGATCCCTTGCGCACGCTCTCCTCGATGGCGCGCTTCAGATCGTTGGACGGCAGCTTCAGATCGGGTTTGCGGGCGAAGTCTGCGACCGACATCTCGTATGTTGAGAGAACAACCGTCGTGTGATCGGGCTTGACGGTCTCCAGCACCTTGTTCGATGCCGTAACGACGAGATCGCAACCGATGATCAGATCCGTCGAGCCCGTGCCGGCGCGGATGGCATGGATCTCCTCGGACGTCTTCGCCACCTTCATGTGGCAGGCGACCGAGCCGCCCTTCTGAGCAAGACCGGTCATATCGATGGCGCCGAAGCCCTTGCCGTCGAGATAGGCGGCCTGACCGAGCACGGCCGAAATCGTGACGACGCCCGTGCCGCCGACGCCAGTCACCACCATCGTGTAGGGCTTATCGAGCGCGGGCTGCTTGGGCTCCGGCAAGCTCGTCAGCATCGACGCGATGCCGCTCTGGGTCGAAAGGCCCTGCATCTTCTTCGGCACGGCGCCGTGCACCGTGACGAAGCTCGGGCAGAAGCCGTTGATGCAGGAGAAGTCCTTGTTGCAGGTCGACTGGTCGATGGCGCGCTTGGTGCCGAACTCGGTCTCGTTGGGCACGATGGCAACGCAGTTCGACTTCTGCCCGCAGTCACCACAGCCTTCGCAAACGGCCTCGTTGATGAATGCGCGCTTGATGGGATCCGGGAACGCGCCCCGCTTACGACGGCGGCGCTTCTCGGCAGCGCACGTCTGATCGTAGATCAGCACCGTGACGCCATCCATCTTGGAGAGCTCGATCTGGACCGCCTGCAGATCGCGCCGATGATGCACCTCGACGCCTGACGGAAAGAAACCCGACGGATATTTGTTCGGCTCATCGGTGACGACGACGGTCTTTTTGACGCCCTCGCCCATCACCTGCGCGGCAATCTGGCCGACCGTAGCACCGCCATCGAGCGACTGGCCGCCGGTCATGGCGACAGCGTCGTTGTAAAGGATTTTGTACGTGACGTTGACACCTGATGCGACAGACGCCCGGAGCGCGAGGCTGCCGGAGTGCAGATAGGTGCCGTCGCCGAGGTTCTGGAAAACATGGCGGCGCTTCGAGAACGGCGCCTCACCGATCCAGTTCGCGCCCTCGCCCCCCATGGCGGTCCAGCCCTCGGTGTTGCGGTCCATCCACTGCGCCATGTAGTGGCAGCCGATGCCGGCATAAGCGCGCGCGCCTTCCGGGACGACGGTCGAAGAGTTGTGCGGGCAGCCCGGGCAGAAATAAGGGACTCGTACCGCCGCTTCGATCGTCGCCGGCTTGTTGCCCTTGATTGTCTTCAGGTAGCCGACGCGCTCCTTGAGCGCCTCACCGCCCTTGTTGCAGCGGATAAGCCGCTCGCCGACAGCGATGGCAACGTCGGTCGGATCAAGCGCGCCTTTGGCCTGGAACAGCCAGGACGCCTTGTCGTCACTTTCGTCGCGCTTGCCGATTACGACCGGGCGATGCTCGGCGCGATAGAGCTGCTCCTTGACTTGCGTCTCAATCAGCGAGCGCTTTTCCTCGACGACGATGATCATGTCGAGGCCCTTGGCGAACTTCGCGAGGCCCTCAGGCTCGAGCGGCCAGGACATGCCGACTTTATAAAGGCGCAGCCCCAGCTCATTCGCCTTGACCTCGTCGATGCCGAGCTCGTCGAGCGCAGCGCGCACATCGAGATAGCTCTTGCCCGTGGTGATGATGCCGATCTGCGGGTTGGCACCGCCGCTCATGACCATGCGGTCGAGCTTGTTGGCGCGAGCAAAGGCCAGGACGGCGGGGCGCTTGAAGTCGTGAAGACGCGCTTCCTTATCGAGTGCCTGATCGCCGACGCGAATGTTGAGCCCGCCCGGCGGCATGCGGAAATCTTGCGGGATGTTGATCGTGACACGATCGATGCGGCCGTCGCACGTGGACGTGGACTCGAAATTGTCCTTCACACACTTGATGCCAACCCACACGCCGGCGAAGCGCGACAAGCCGTAGCCGAGCAAGCCGAAGTCGAGTATCTCCTGCACGCCCGCCGGATTGAGAACCGGAATCATGGCATCGACCATTGCAAACTCGGATTGATGCGCCGAGGTCGAGCTTTCACAGGTGTGGTCGTCGCCCATCAGAACCAGGACGCCGCCGTGCTTCGAGGTGCCTGCATGATTGGCATGGCGGAAGACGTCGCCCGTGCGATCGACACCCGGGCCCTTGCCGTACCAGATGCCGAACACACCATCATACTTGCCGTCGCCCCGGATCTCCGCCTGCTGCGAGCCCCAAAGCGCGGTAGCTGCGAGGTCTTCGTTGAGGCCCGCCTGATAGACCACGTTGGCCTGCTTCAGGAGCTTGCTCGAGCGCAGCATCGTCGCCTCGAGACCGGCGATTGGCGATCCGCGATAGCCGGTGACAAAACCGGCGGTGTTCAACCCGGCACGCTTATCGCGCTCGTGTTGCATCAGAACCAGGCGAACGATCGCCTGTGATCCGTTGAGGATCTGATGCGTGACGTCGAGATCGTATTTGTCGCTGAGGCTTGGGGTGCTTTTGGGCATGGGGCCGCGAACCTCGTTGTTGGCGCGGTCGCGAGCTTCGAATGCGCTGGCGACCGAATAGGTCAGCCTTGCTGACTTAACTAACACGTCTCTTAGCAAATGTCGCGATGCTCCGCCATCCTTGCAAGTGCATGACGCGTCCATGCACCGGAAATTGCTCATGACCGCGCGGGCGAGCCGCGAGAGCAGCGCCGACTGCCGGTTGGTGGAATTCTTGTCGAGCGCAAGCTCGAAGGGATTGGCGATCACGGGCCGCATGATGAGGGAGCGCAGGTCCTGGACCACAGGGCCGGCGTTGCGGACCCGACGCAGGGGCATGACCGCCAGAGCCAGGAGGATGGAAAGTATCGTCAGTATTATCAACTCAGCACCTGCTCGAAACAATTCGAACGGACAGAATAGCAAACGCCGAGCAATAAATCAAGATATTTATCAATAGAAACATATATTTACTATAGTATTCAAACAATATATGAGGCGCATCGCAAGTATAACACAAGTCTGGAGGGTGGGGATAAGTTTGGCCGGCTTTCTGCCGGCTTGGTAAACTTTGGGCGGTTCCTGGTCTGCTTCGCCACCACCGCCAACCGGCGCCACCAGTTTGCCAAGCCGGAGATGGTGCCTCGCCGTCACCAGCCGCTGTTCAGCTCCAAAGCCAGGCCGCGCCACGAACGCCTGACGCGTCGCCCCACTTGGGCGGGCGAATCTCTGCCCGGGCATGGTCTGCGAAAATGAGGGGAACCATCAGTCCCGGTACGTCCCGATAAAGATGCTCGAGCGTCGAAAGGCCGCCGCCCAGGATGATCACCTCCGGATCAATCAGGTTCACGACATGCGCAAGGCCCCGCGCGAGCCGGGACGCGTGCCGGTCGAGCGTGGCGCGGGCGTCGGCGTCTCCGCCGGCAGCGGCGCAAACGATTTCTTCTCCCGTGAGTTGGTGTCCTGTCACGCGCCGGTGGTCCGCAGCGAGCCCAGGACCGGACACCCAGGTCTCGATGCAGCCCCGGCGGCCGCACCAGCAGCAAGGCCCGGGATGCTCACTCGCTTCGGGCCAGGGGAGAGGGTTGTGACCCCATTCGCCGCCAATTGCCTGCGGGCCGTCGAGCAGGCGCCCGCCAATCACGATGCCGCCGCCGCATCCCGTACCGAGAATGACGCCGAATACGCTCCTTGCGCCCGCACCAGCGCCATCGGTTGCCTCGGAAACAGCAAAGCAGTTGGCATCATTGGCAAGGCGCACGGGCTGTCCAAGCCGCGTTTCGAGATCGCGCCCGAAGGCTTGGCCGTTGAGCCAGGTCGAGTTGGCGTTCTGAACGAGGCCGGTGCGAGGCGACAGGGAACCGGGCATACCGACGCCGATCGTGGCATTGTCAACGTCAGCCTGCTGCTTCAGCGATACGACCAGCGCGTGAATGGCCTCGACGGTCGCCCGATAGTCCGCGCGCGGGGCTGCAACCCTCAACCGGGCGCACTCGGCGCCGTCTGGTCCCAGCAGCACACCTTCGATCTTCGTACCACCGAGATCGATGCCGACGCGAAATGAGTTGCTGTTCGTACCTTGGCCCATGTGCCGACTGATCACCGAAGACGCGCTGCTCCTCACACACTATCCCACGTCGGCGCTCCGCCGAGCATGGCGCAGGCAGCGTGAACCTCAGCAGGATCGATTCGCTCCCCGGAGGTGAAAACCAGCAGCTGCGATTCGTCTTCGAGTAGATGGCCCATGAGCGCGGCGAGCATCTCGGGCTCCCCTGCGCGCGCCCTGAGATCGTCCGGATCGAGGCCGGTTTGATAGAGGAACCGCTCCAGCCGCGCTTCCTCGCCCACGACGAAGAGCAGAACCTTGAGCCCTAGCGCCTCTGCCGCCTCCCGGCTCATCGGTCTGGCCCGTGGCTTCTTAGGAAACTGCATGCTTATCCCGCCTTTCAACCGCCCCGAAACTCGCGATGTGAACGGCATGCAAGATTTTGCCGCGATTGATGCGGACAGGCAACGGCACAGCCGCTGGCGGGCGAAACCGGGCCCCCCAGCGGTCATCTTAAACAGTTAGTTAGTGTTTTCCGCCAAAATCGTCCGAACGCGTCACCCGAATCGTGCAGGTGGTGAGGACGCGCGGGGCGAGCCGGTTGCATGACATACCAGGAGAACGTTCGGGCGTTCGAAAACCGGCGGTCCAAGGGGGCCACTGGCAAGACCGTGCTGATCGTCGAGGACAACGAGCTCAACATGAAGCTCTTCCACGACCTTCTCGACGCGCACGGCTACAAGACCATCGAAACCCGCAACGGCATGGACGCCCTGCGGCTTGCGCGCGAGCATCGCCCCAATCTCATCCTGATGGATATCCAACTGCCTGAGGTGTCCGGCCTCGAAGTGACCAAGTGGCTGAAAGAAGACGACAGCCTGCGCGACATTCCCGTCATCGCCGTCACCGCTTTCGCCATGAAGGGCGACGAAGAGCGTATCCGCCGCGGCGGCTGCGAGGCCTACATCTCAAAGCCGATCTCGATCAGCACGTTCATTGAGACCGTCCGCCGCTTCATTGGCGACGCCTGAGATCTTCGTCCGGAAACCGCTATGACCGCCCGCGTTCTCGTCGTCGATGATATCCTCGCCAACGTGAAGCTGCTCGAGGCCCGTCTCTCGGCCGAGTACTTCGAGATCCTGACCGCCTACAGCGGCCGCGAGGCGCTCGACATTCTCTCGCGAGAGCGCGTTGACGTTGTGCTGCTCGACGTCATGATGCCGGGCATGGACGGCTTCGAGGTGTGCCGGCGCATAAAGCAGACACCGGATCTCGCCCACCTGCCGGTGATCATGGTCACCGCGCTCGACCAGCCGTCCGACAAGGTGCAGGGTCTCGAGGCTGGCGCCGACGATTTTCTGACCAAGCCTGTTGACGACATCGCCCTGATAACCCGGGTGAAGAACCTCGCCCGGCTCAAGGTGCTGGCCGACGAGCTCATGTCGCGCGCCTCGACGACCAAGGAGATGGGAATCGGCGCCAACGGCATTCCCGATTGGGCTCAGACAAACGTCCAAGGCCGCATTCTGCTGGTGGAGGACCATGCCCGAACCGCCCAGCGCATCGTCGATGGGCTCGGCAAGGCGCACACGGTGACCGTTGAGCGGGATCCGCAAGCCGCCTTGCTGCGCATGGGCGATCAGCCCTACGACCTGATGATCGTCAGCCTGTCGCTCCAGCACGCTGACGGGCTGCGGCTCTGCTCGCAGGTCCGCTCGCTGGATCGCTCGCGGCATATGCCGATCATCATCATGGTCGAACCCGGCGACGATGCGCGTCTGCTGCGCGGCCTCGACATGGGCGTCAATGACTACGTGCTGCGCCCCATCGACCGGAACGAATTGCTGGCGCGCATAAAGACCCAGATCAAGCGCAAACGCCACGCCGACCTGCTCCGGGCCAAGCTCGATCAGAGCATGGAGATGGCGATTACCGACGCGCTGACCGGCCTGCACAATCGCCGCTATATGGAAAGCCACCTGTCCACTCTGGTCAATCAGGCGATCCAATCCGGCGGCTCGCTCTCGGTTTTGGTTGCCGACATCGACTTCTTTAAATCGGTCAATGACACCTACGGGCACGATGCGGGCGATGTCGTGCTCCGCGAATTCGCAGCCCGTTTCCGCCGCAATACTCGGGGCATCGACCTAGCCTGTCGACTAGGCGGCGAGGAGTTCGTGATTATCATGCCGGACACCGACCTCAATCGGGCCATGCAGGTCGGCGAGCGCCTCAGGGCCTGCATTGCAGCCGATACATTCCAGGTTAACTCGGATACCATGCTCCGTGTCACCGCAAGTGTCGGTATTGCAACGCTGGAGAGCCGCGAGGATACGCCGGAGTCGCTGTTCAAGCGAGCGGACAACGCGCTCTATGCGGCCAAGCGCGAAGGTCGCAATCGGGTCGTGACCGACGCAGCTTAGGCGGAGAGGAACGTAGTTCCGTTCCAACGTGTTACGCGCGAGACGAACCTCTTGTTCGATTGCAGCCAGCCCAGGTATTAAACGCTGTTTTCATCAGATCGCAGATAGCGAATTCGCCGCACAGAAAAGTCAGATTTTTGGCACCGACTGAACATACCTACGCCACCGCGTTTTGCGAGGGTCGAGGGAGGGAGGCGAGCCGTCGGCGGCAATTCTGCGAAACTTGCGTCCCGCAATGTTTTCTGCCATGAAGTCAACGCTAAGGGATGTGTGTGCTGCGTCGAACCCAAACAACTGGCTCAGCCCACAATTGAACCAACTTCAGGCTCGGGACCGCCGCATCTCCCGTGAATGAAGTGGTGCGATAAGTCAGTGGTGATCTACCACCACAAACGACTTATCGGTTACCAAGTATCGGTCGACGCCCTCTTTGACCGGAACTTGGTGTCAGTGCCGACCTGTCGCTACTCGGTCTTATTACCCCGCTGCCGAGTTCGGCGACAGGTCGGCCGCCGACCCAGAAAGGGTCGCAGGCCTCAGGCGCAGAAGGCGCTGTTACTTGATTTTTGTCTCTTTGAACTCGACGTGCTTGCGCGCGATTGGATCGTACTTCTTGAAAACGATCTTTTCCGTCGACGTGCGCGGATTCTTCTTGGTCACGTAATAAAACCCCGTACCGGCCGTGCTCAAAAGCTTGATTTTTTGCGTAACTGGCTTTGCCATTTCTAACTCTCGCGATGATTTTGGGCGTCCCGCCCGAACGTCGACGCACCATAGGGAAGCGCCTCGCAAAGTCAAGTTTGCGGATGCGTCAATGGCCGCTCAAATCATGTCACGTCGATACGTTCCACGGCGGTTGTAGTAATAGGGCACTGATGCTCCCGAAAGGCCAGCCGAGCCGAGCTTCAATCGATCGCCGAGATCCTCGATGATGACGCGTGTGATCGAGGGCAAGTCGAGGTGCCGCGCCTCTTCGAGCGGCATCCAGACGAGATCCGAGAGCTCGTCCTCCGGCGGCTTGCCGCGATAAGAAATCGCCGATGCGTTGGCACAGAAGAAGCGTGTGTCGAAACGGCGCGGGCGCCCGGGAGGCGTGATCGCTCGAGCAAAAAACGACAGACCCGCGAGGCTTGGTGCAAATCCGAGGTCATAGAACCGGCGCCAAGATTGATCATCGGGCAGCTTGTGCCCATTTACGGGTGCGCCGATGACCAACCCGGCTTCCTCATACGTTTCACGAACCGCGGCAAGTGCAAGGGCGCGGGCGCGGCGCGGGCTCGAACCGCCTTTCATGTCGAACATCAGCTTGTCGATGTCGGCCTTGCAAAGCTCGTCGCAGGCAGCCACCAGCCGATCAGCCGGATCGACTCGGCCACCGGGGAAGACGTACTTTCCCGGGTGGAATTTCAAATCCATGCGCCGCTTTCCGAGCAGAATTTTCGGCACAGGGCCATCGCGATCGACAAGGATCAGCGTCGCCGCGTCACGAGGCTTCAGCACGCGCGATTTCGTTGCCTGCACGCCCTCCGGATTACTCACGATCGAGCCTCCCGGTGCTGCACTTCGCGCGCAAGCGGCAGCGGCTCGAGCACCGGCTTTTCGGCTTCCCCACCGAAACCGTGCATGCGGAGCGCCCATTGCAGGCCGACCAGCATGCCCTTGATGCGCGGCAGAAGCAGCAGGCTCAAGACAACCGTGAGCGGCAGCCAGATTGACAATTGCACCCAGGACGGGGGAGCGTAGGCTTGCTCCACGGACAGCAGTCCGCCGACGATCACGTGTCCGACCACAACCATCGTGAAATAGGCTGGCGCATCGTCGGCACGTTGATGGTGCAGCGCCTCGTTGCAGCCGCCACAGGCGTCCTTCACCTTCAGAAAGGCACGAAATAGAGGGCTCCGGCCGCACGCAGGGCAGGTCTGCCTCCAACCACGCAGAACCGCTTGCGGGACCGGACGCTCGCGCGTCAAGCCGGGAAACGTCTCAGCCATTGAAGCACTCCTCACTTGTCACGCTGGCATGCGTAACTCGGGCAGTTCCGTCAAGCCGGAGCGGCGCCGCAAGGGTGTGTCGCAGGCGCATAGCAACGCAGCTGGTTCACCGTGACAGCCTCATCTGCGGCGGCCAGGACGGGGGCGCATACGGAAGCGCGCGCGCTTGCCGCCGCTGCCGGCCATGGGCTTGCCGTTGGAGAGCAGCTCGAAACGCATTGCGCCCGCCATGGGGATCGCCTCGACGAGGCGCACCTCGACATCATCGCCGAGCTGATAGCCGAGGCCCGTACGGTCGCCGATCAGCGCATGATGGGTGTCGTCGTGGCGCCAATAATCACCCATGATGGTCGACGCGGGGACGAACCCATCGGCGCCGGTTTCTCTCAACCGTACGAAGAGGCCGGAGCGCGTGACGCCGGAGACGCGGGCGGGGAACTCCGCACCGACGCGGTCGGCGAGAAAGGCAGCGAGCAGGCGATCGGATGTCTCGCGCTCGGCGGCCATGGCGCGGCGCTCGGCCTCCGAGATCGACCTCGCAACCTCGCCGAGGCGCGGCTCGGCTTCCTTCGGCAGCCCGTCGGTCCCGAACTTCAGCGCCCGGATGAGAGCGCGATGCACGAGCAGATCCGCATAGCGCCGGATCGGCGAGGTGAAGTGCGCATAGCGCTGAAGGTGCAGGCCGAAGTGTCCGATGTTCGCCGTGTTATACTCGGCCTGCGCTTGCGACCGAAGGACCACCTCGTTGACGAGATCGGCGACAGGCTTGTCCTTGACGTGCCCGAGGATCCGATTGAAGTCCTCAGGCTTCAAGCCTTCTCCTTTCGGCAGCTTGATCTCGATCGATTCCAGGAACTGAGCAAGGTTGGCAAGCTTCTCCTTCGAAGGGCGGTCGTGAATTCGGTAGACGACCGGCGTGCGCAGCTGCTCGAGCGTCTCGGCGGCTGCGACGTTTGCCTGGATCATCATCTCTTCGATCAGCCGATGGGCGTCGAGACGATCAGGGATCGTGATCCGCTCGACGTGGCCTTGCGCATTCATCACGATCTTGCGCTCGGGCAGATCGAGATCGAGCGGGGCGCGCGCCTCGCGGCCCTTCAGCATGGTGTGGTAGGCGGCCCAAAGCGGCTCCAGCACACCCCCCATCAGCGGCCGGCACTTATCGCTCGGCCTGCCGTCGATGGCTGATTGCGCCTCCTGGTAGCTGAGCTTGGCGGCCGAGCGCATCAGGGCGCGATGGAACACATGACGGCGTTTGTGGCCATGCGCATCGAATACCATCTCGACGGCGAGGCACGGACGGTCATCGCGTTCGCGCAACGAGCAGAGATCATTTGAAATCCGCTCCGGCAGCATCGGCACGACACGATCGGGGAAATAGACGGAGTTGCCCCGGATCTCTGCCTCGCGATCAAGCTTGGTGCCCGGTCGCACGTAATGGGCTACATCGGCAATCGCCACGGTGACGACGTGTCCACCGGGGTTCCTCGGGTCGTCGTCGGGCCGCGCGTGGACCGCATCATCGTGGTCGCGGGCATCGATCGGATCGATCGTCAACAGAGGTACAGCCCTGAGATCGAAACGCCCCGCCTCTGAGAGTGCGGGAAGACTATCTAGCTCGTGAAGTACGGCCTCTGGAAACTCGTCGGGAATGCCATGGGTATGCACCGCGATGAGGCTCACCTGGCGCTGGTCGCGTGGATTGCCGAGGCACTCCGCCACCCTTGCCTCGGGAACGCCGCGCCGGTGCGGCGAGAGAATATCAAAGCGCACCAGATCGCCGTCCGCCGCACCGCCGTCGTTGCCGCGAGAGACCGGCCAGGTTTTGAGATCGCGCCTGTCAATCGGATCGATGCTGCCGCCGCCGCGCCCATGCGCACGGAAAATGCCGAGAAGGCGGCGGCGCTCACGCGGCAGCTTCTTGATGACCTCCGCTTCATAGGCAAACCCGAACACATCCTCGCGTTCGAGCCGGCTTACGCGCGCCAATATGCGGTCACCCTTGCCGAGCGCGAGGTCGGGTCCTCGGCGGCGACCTTGTGCCGTAAGCACCAGAATGCGCGGCCGTGGCCCGCCACCCTCCTCCCAGACAGCGGGCGCGGCGACAAGCTCGCCATCGCGGTCGCGATCGATGATCTCCAGCACGGTGACGGACGGCACCTTGCCGCGCTGCTTGAGGGCTTTGCGGTTGCCGGCGAGGCTTCCTTCCTCCGTCAAATCAACCAGGAGAGCCTTGAGCGCGATCCGGTCGCCGCCCTTGATCCCGAACGCCTTTGCAATCTCACGCTTGCCGACTTTCTCGCGCGAGGCATCAATGAACTTCAGTATGTCTTCCTTGCTCGGAAGCCCATGGGGCGGAGGCGCCGGCGCGCCGCGTTTCGTCTTTGCCATGGCTCTGCCCATACCAGAACCCTCCCGCATCTGACAGTGGGGCGATGGCCGATGTGGCCTGGCTAGAGCGTAAAAATCATGCCGGGACGCATGGCGCGGAACCGCTCAATCGGAATATTCCGCTGTTGAAGAGCCTCGCTCAGGTGAACCTCCGGCGCATCGTGTGCCTCGGTCGTGAGCTGGAATGTGCCCCAGTGATGGCCGAGCGCCGCGGTGGCGCCTGAAAGCTCGAATGCTTGCACTGCCTCGGCAGGGTTCATGTGCTGATCGGCCATGAACCAACGCGGCTCGTAGGCGCCGATGGGCAACAGCGCCACGTCGATCTTGAGATGACGGGCCGCCACCTCTCGGAACGTCCGCCCGTCCCCGAAACCCCACCGCATAGATCCGGACACGAGGCGTCTCGATGACGAAGCTCGCCCAAAGCGCATGCCGCCGATCGCGCAAGCCACGCGCAGACCAGTGCTGCGTCGGCTCCGCGTGCACGCGCACGCGCATCGAGAGCGATGTGTTCTGGCGCCAGTCGAGCGTGCTTGCCGCGATGTCCGGAAGGTGCGCCCGAATTATTGCGTCGTTGCCAAGCGGCGTCACGACCCGGGGCCGGTCTCGGGCCCAGAGCCGCGCCAGCGTTGGGAGATCAAGGTGATCGTAATGATTGTGCGTGATCAGCACGGCATCGATCGGCGGTAGATGCTGGAAGTCGACGCCCGGCGGGTTCGATCGCTTGGGCCCCGCGAACGAGTAGGGGCTCGCACGCTCGGACCAGATTGGATCGATTAGCAGGTTCAGCCCCTCGGCCTGGATGAGCCAGCTCGCATGTCCGACAAAGGTGAGACGCGCGCCCTGCTCTACCCGAGTCGGGACACGCACAGGCGCTGCCACTTCGGTAGCTGCGGGCCACTTCGCCCAATTCTCCCGAAAATAGAGATTGAAGAGATGAGATGGGTTCCTCGGTTGGCGCCCACCCGGATTGAAGAAAACGGTCCCGTCGAAATGGTCTGAAACAGGCCCTCTGTAATAGGCGTTGGCTTTGCGCGGCAGGAACCCCGCGGCGCCGCCTGCCAGCCCGACCCCGCCTGCCAGAAGCCGCTTCATCGCTCGTCTTCTCGATGGACGTTTCATACATGGAAACTCAGCTATTCATATTCCGCAAGGCACTTAGTTGCTGACAGCAAGTTGTCGGCTCACACACGCTCAAGTAGAGTTTGGCGTTGGCCATCCTGGGGGAGTTGCGAATGGCATCTATTCGTGAAAATCTGTCTTCCATTTCAACAGATTCCGCTCATCTCCACGCGCTCTGCTATGTCCAGGAAATAATGGCGGAAATACCGGATTGCGAATCGGCAAAGTGGACCCACCAACCGGTCGGTAGCTTGCCCGAGGAAATATTTGATATCTTGACATGCCGCGACTTCTGCTACCTCAGCAAATCGAAAGTTGCGCGATACCGTTCGGAAATTGTTCGTCAAATCCGATCAGCGACCGACAAAGGCGTCGCTATTCGTTTCTTCTTGGATCTGGGTGGCGGCTATCATGCGAGCCTGGAGGAAGGTGGCGCCGGCCTCTGCTTTGACACGGGGCTCGGCGAGCTCTTGGTGCTGCAGCAGGCTGCCCGATTTCGCGCACGTGTGCGAGAAGTCTATGCCCCGGGCATTCGGTTCACGATCGTCATCGACAATCTCTGCGCCCTGTTGGTCAACGATATCCCGCTTCAACCCACCGAAGGTTATTGCGCCGCACTCCGCCGCATGATCAAGGCAGCGGGCGTCGATGCGTGGGTGGACCTGCTTGTCGAAGCCGAGCGCTTCGAACCCAGCCAGTACCCAGCAGAGAGTGAGATCGCACCCGCTGTCCGGCTGGTCACCCCCGACGAGCATGGCAACGTCGAACGTTTCCTAGGTCGCCCCTGCTCGCCTGCCGAAGCATCATCACGGGTCGCACGTTACGCCCAGATCGGTGCTTGCTCCGAGCGCCTGCTCGGCACCCTGATTGGTGACGGCGTGCACCTGACCCAGCGTGCAAGCCCGACGACGCTCTGTTTCCGGGCGTTTCCAGGAAGCGATTGCCGCATCCAGGCGGGACAGGTAGCGCTGCAGGTCGTTCAACAAGCTGGAATTTCGCGACTGAAGCCATTTCTGCTGACAAGCCGAAACGCAAGGGAGCACAACTGCTCGGAAATTCCCATCCCAACCGCCGCTGGAGGACACCTGATACGCAGCGTTCTGTTATCCCGCGCAACTCCCGCACAGGCGTGCAAGCAAACAGACGTTGAATCACGCGCTCCAAGTCCGTGGCAGACTGAGACGCCGGTAAAGCCACTCCGCCCATAGGATCAGGGAAATGGCGCCGTGCTGTTCCGGTTCTCAGTCGGATAGCACGATCAGTGCTAGCGCAAGTCGTACGCATGATTCATTGCTGTTCGCCAACAGCTGAACTAGGCTCGAACCGCCCCGACACATCAAGAAGCGGGAGCTCGAGGAGGATTCAGAATGCCAATGATGACCCGACTTGGTTTGCCCGCCGGTACCGCTCTAGCGCTCGCTCTCTCGCTATCCATTGCCCAAGCTCAGCAGCCGGCAGCTCCGGCAACTCCGGCAGCAGCCGCAACGGCCGCACCCGCTGGTCCGCCTGCCTGGAAGCAAGGCATGCCAAAGAGCATGGAAAACTCACAGCTTGCACCGCATGCAACGCCGATGACGGTGACACCGCTCGACAAGATCCCCGTCGACAAACTGAAAGTGCCAGCCGGCTTCAAGGCGGAGATCTGGGCGCACGGCATGCCCGGCGCGCGCATGATGACCCGCGGCGACAAGGGCACGGTCTTCGCCGGCACGCGTGTGATCGGCCGCGTCTACGCGATCACAGAGAAGGGCGGCAAGACCGAGCACAAGATCATCGCTCAGGGCTTGAAGCAGCCGAATGGCGTGCTCTACCACAACGGCTCGCTTTACGTCGTCGCCATCAACCAGGTGCTGCGCTACGATAACATCGAGGACAAGCTCGACAACCCCGGCACGCCGGTTGACCTGACGGAGAAGTTCAACCTGCCGAAGGAAGAGCACCACGGCTGGAAGTTCCTGGCGCTCGGCCCCGACAACAAGATCTACATCCCGATCGGCGCGCCCTGTAACATTTGCGAGGTCAACAGCGGACTCCACGCACAGATCCGCCGCTACAATCTCGACGGCTCGGGGATGGAGATCGTGGCGCGCGGCGTGCGCAACTCCGTAGGCCTCGCCTTCCATCCGACCACCAAAGAGCTCTGGTTCACCGACAACGGCCGCGACTGGGCCGGCAATTCCGGCCCCGAGGAGGAGCTCAATCGCGTTCCAGCCAACAAGATCGGCGCCTTCTACGGTTATCCCTACTGCCACGCGCAAGGCATTGCAGATCCCGACATCAAGAAGCCGGAAGCTTGCGCCGGCGTGGAGCGTCCCGTTGCGCTGCTGGGACCGCATGCGGCCGCCCTCGGCATCCGCTTCTACACGGGCAGCATGTTCCCCGCAGCCTACAAGAATGTGGCGTTCATCGCCCGACGCGGCTCGTGGAATCGCGACCAGAAGTTCGGCTATGACGTGGTCACCGCGACCATCTCCGCTAATGGCCGCACGGCTCAGATCAAACCGTTCCTAACCGGTCTCCTCGACGAGAAGGGTAATGCCTTCCATGGGCGTCCAGTCGACGTTCAGCAGCTGCCGGATGGGTCCCTGCTGGTGTCCGATGAGCAAAATGGTGCCATCTACCGCATCAGCTACGGCACGCAGAAGGCAGCCGACGCGGGCAAGGCGGAACCAAAGAAGAAGTAATGCGTCACTCCGCGATACGACGATTGGCGCGGCTGCCTATGTTGGCAGCCGCGCTTCTTTTGTCGGTCGGAAGTGCAACGTCACCATGCGCTCAGCCCAAACCCACCTCGCAGTCGGTCGCGGGCAAACCGCTCGCCGAGCAGCTCGAGGCATGCACGACGTGCCACGGCGAAGGCGGTAACGCAACAGCACCAAATGTGCCCTCGATTGCAGGCCAGCAGCCGCTGTTTCTAACCAACCAGCTGATCCTCTTTCGCGAGGGCCTGCGTAAATCCGAGCTGATGACGCCGTTTGTCGAAGGACTGAAAGACGAGGAGATCCTTAGGCTCGCCGACGCCTTCGCCAAACTGCCGCTCATGCCGGCCGCGAGCGCTACAACCGACGCGACCCGCCTGCAGCGGGGTGCCTCACTGATGGCGCCACTCCGCTGCAACAACTGCCATTTGCCCAGCCTTCTCGGCCGCGAGCAGATTCCACGCATCTCCAGCCAGCGGGAAGACTACCTTGCCATGACCATGCGCCAATATCGCGACAACCAGCGCGTCGGCTCCGACACCAGCATGACCGCCGCCCTCTATGGCATCTCCGATGCAGACATCGATGCCATGGCCCACTTCCTCGCGCGGCAGAAATAGCCTGGCCACGGAACGCGCCGCATGATCGACCTGCTTATCTCGATCGGCACGATTGTCGGCATAGTGCTTCCGCTGCTCCTGATCGCGACGCTGATCTTCAAGGACCTTCGCATCTGGCCGACACCCGGACCGAAAACCTGGCAGAGCTGCGTGTTCTGGCCACTCTTCCGCGGCCTCAATGTGCTGACCTTTGCCACAGCTCTTCTGACCTGGTGGTCGGGTTATCAGAATTACCTCGGCCTGCCAGGGGGGTTGCGCCTGCTTGCGCTCATTGTCCTCGCTGCCTCGCTCGCCCTCTTTCTCTATGCGTTTTTCGTGCTCGGTCGCGACAACAGCTACGGGGCTCAGGATGGACTCGTCACCGGCGGCATCTACCAGTGGACGCGCAATCCACAGAACGCGATGCTGATCGTCGTCTACGCAGCCCTCGCGCTCGCCATCGATAACGCGCCGACGTACTTGCTCGCCGGCGCCATGATGGCCGTCTACTGGCTGATGGTGCTCTGCGAGGAGCCGTGGCTCGAAAGGATCTACGGCGAGGCCTACCGCACCTACTGCCGGGATGTTCCCCGCTTTTTCAACTGGCGTAAGTTGCTTGGAGATCAGTGACGGCGTCGGACGTAGACACCTTGGTCTCCGGCACAGCCCTTAGAACAAATCGAAACCGTAGGTCGGAGTGAGCCTCATCGCTTCGATCACGCACAGCCTCAGTTCCGGCGAAGTCCGACAACTTGCCGCGCACTCCGCACCAGCCCTGGGCCCGTGAAGCCCGACAGCATGATCCCCGGCACATCGCACGGCAGCAGGTTGACTGCGCATGTCATGCCGAGCCGCCCGCTCCGCGCACAAGCGACAGCACGACCTCCGCGCTCGCATCTTTTGGCAGGGCATGGAAGTCACCCTTGCCCTGCAGGGCTTGATCAAGCTGCGTCTGGAACTGAGCCTTATCGAGCTCGATTGTACCGAATTGCCGGAGATGGTCGGTGACGAACTGGGTGTCGAGCAAGGTGAAATGGCCGGCGACGAGCCGCGCGGCCAAATACACGAGCGCCACCTTGCTCGCATCGCGGTCGGTCGAGAACATGCTCTCGCCGAAGAAGGCCGAGCCGAGCGTCACGCCATAAAGGCCGCCGACCATGCGGCCGCCTTTCCATGCCTCCACCGTATGACAGTGCCCTTCTATAAAGAGCGCGCCGTAGAGCTGACGTATGCGGCTGTTGATCCAAGTCGAGCGGCGCCCCGGCCGCGAGGCGGCGCATCCTGAAATCGTCTGCTCGAAGTCGCTGTTGACGCGCACGTCGAACTCACCCGTTCGGATGGTTCGCGCAAGTCGGCGCGGTACGTGGATTTGGTTGAGCGGCAACACTCCGCGGGCCTGTGGCTCGATCCAATAAAGCGCAGGGTCATCGGCGCTTTCAGCCATGGGGAAGATCCCGCAGGCATAGGCTTTCAACAGCACCTGAGGAGTGATCTCGATCGCAATGTCGTCTCGCGAGGCCATGGAATTGGCGCACGCTCCATTGTTCAGACCATCAGACAGATAGTGAAGACTTGCGGCATTGGCGAGGCCGCCTGCCAACTATCGCGTTCGACCGCGAAGCCCAAATCCATCTGGTGCGAATCTACATCAACTCAGTGCCAAAATGCCACAATCAGTTCTCAGCTGCACTCAGAATCAGATCGGCGGCCTTCTCGGCAATCATCATGGTGGGCGCGTTGGTGTTCGATGACGTCATTTTTGGAAACACCGACGCATCGACAATTCGCATGCCCGCAACGCCATGGACACGCAGTTCTGGATCGACCACGGCGAAGCGATCCGTGCCCATCTTGCAGGTGCCGACCGGGTGATAGACCGTGCTGCCGTACTGATAAGCATAATCCAGCCATTCGTGGTCCGTCTCGATGTCCTTGCCGGGGTAGATCTCCCGGCCGCCGCAACTATCGAACACTGGCGCCTGAAGCATCTTGCGGCAGAGTCTGAGCGCGTGGACCATCACCTGCCGATCCTGCTCGTGGCCGAGATAGTTGGGTTTGATCTCGGGTGCTTCCTGCGGGTTCGCCGACTTGGCAAGGACGGTTCCGCGCGCTTCGGGTCGCGATACCCACGCGCCGCAGGTCATGCCGGGCATGGTGTCGAGCTTGCCAATCTGACCGTTGGGATAGCTCGCCGGAGCGAACGTCATCTGGATGTCGCTGCGCGTAAGTTCCGGACGCGAGCGCCAAAAGGCGATGCCGTTTCCGGCCGAGTAGGTGAGGATGCCGTCGCCGCGGAACACCCACTTCGCCAGCTCGACGCCGAGCCGCCAGCCGCGCGACTGCTCGTTGACGGTGATGCGCCCTTTCACTTCGCGCACCACACGCGCGACGTAGTGGTCGTGGAAGTTGTAGCCCACGCCCGGCAACGCCACCTTCACTGGCACGCCGATCGACTTCAGGTGCTCTGGATTGCCGATTCCGGAAAGCTGGAGCAGCTGAGGTGAGTTAATTGCCCCGCCGCAGACGATCACCTCGCGCTTGGCCGTGACCGGGACCGGCTCGCCTTTGCCCATGCCGCGCGCAAACGTCACGCCCGAGATGCGATTGCCGGAGAAGTTCAGCCCCTTCACCAGAACGCCAGTCTCGACTTTCAGGTTGAAGCGTTTCATCGCGGGGCGCAGGAACGCGCGGGCCGTCGACATGCGCCAGCGCCCAGCGCGCGTCTGCTGCACATAGCCGACGCCGTCCTGAAACGCGCCGTTGTAATCCGGATTGTACTTCAGTCCGAGCTGCTGGCCCGCCTTGACGAAGTCGTGTGTCAGCGGGTGATGGCCCCGGTATTCCTCCACGATCAGCGGACCGGATTTGCCGCGATAGGCGGGATCACCCGGCAAGTATGTCTCCGAGCGTTTGAAGTAGGGCAGCACCTCCTCGTAGCTCCAGCCATGTGCGCCCATCGCGGCCCAGTCGTCGTAGTCTTCGCGCTGGCCCCGCACCTGCATCACGCCGTTGATCGACGACGAGCCACCAAGCACGCGGCCGCGCGGATAGAGAATGCGACGGTTCTTCGTGCGCTCCTCCGGCGCCGTGTGATAGACCCAGTTGACCTTCGTATTCTCGAGCAGCTTGAAGAAGCCCGCGGGAAAATGGATGAACGGGTTCTTGTAGTCGGTGGGGCCCGCCTCCAATACGATGACGCTGTACTTGCCGCTGGCCGAAAGCCTGTCCGCCAGAATCGAGCCCGCCGATCCAGCGCCAACGATCACGTAGTCGAATTCCATCCGCGCTAAACCCCGTTCTCCCGCATCCTTCGCGATGACCGGAGGCTAGCACGTGCCCGATGCTTGTCACGGCGGATGGACCGCCACCAATGCATTTCGGCCATGAACCGCGCTCAGACCGACACTTCAGCCAAGCCACATAGCCGCGCCGGCTCGCGCAGTTTTCCGCCCAGTCACATGGCCGTGAACCGCTTCCACCAGCCCGAATCCTGCCTAAATGACGTCACGGCTCTCGTGCAGATCTCAATCATGAAACGCATGCGCACTCTTTGGCAGATCTGGCTCCTGCTCTTCCTCACACCGCTCGCTCTCCATGCGGCGTGGTGGATGACGCAGGCGCACGCGTCCTCGTGGGCGACGGCGGACTGGTCCTCTGCCGGGATCTTGCCGGCCCCGGCCGCCAAAAACGAGGCAATGATTCACGTTTACGGCGCGCGCACGGGCCGCTGGAAGGGCATCTTTGCGCACCACACTTGGATCGTGATCAAGGAGAAAGGCGACACACGCTATCAGCGTTTCGATGTCGCTGGCTGGGGCCGGCCGGTGAAGCAGGACAACTGGGCGCCTGACGCGCGCTGGTTCGGCTCCACGCCGGAGCTGATCGGCGCCATCGAAGGCCCTGACGCTGATGCACTGATCCCGAAGGTCCGCACGGCGATCGCCCGCTATCCGTATAACACCCAGGGTGGCTACAGAGTTTGGCCAGGGCCCAACTCGAACACGTTTGTCGCGCACGTCTTGGCGGCCATTCCGGAAGCCCGGATCGCACTTCCGCCAACCGCGATCGGCAAGGACTGGCGAACCGACGGCACCATGTTCGGGACAGCGCCCAGTGGCACCGGCTGGCAGTTCTCGCTTCGAGGGCTGTTGGGCATCACGCTGGCGTGGACGGAGGGCGTGGAAATAAACATCCTCGGACTCGTTGCCGGCATCGACATCTCGCAACCAGCAATCAAGTTGCCCGGGTTCGGCCGGATCGGCCTCTGATCCCTAACAACTCGACGCCCTCGGCCGGAGCGAGCGGCTCCTAGGCAAACGCCAAGCAGGAGCCGCGTTCGCGCTCACTTGCCAATCGCTTCGCGTGTAAACACGAATTCTTTCGAGCTGCCGGCCTTATCGCGGTGACATTCATAACAGGCCTTCAGATTGGCTTTGTCATTTACCGCCTTGGCGGCCGTGAATGCCTGGTATTCCCACTCGCCGTTGCGAAGCTCCGCGGGGATGGATGCACCCCAGCCCGCCTGTTTCTCCATAACGATGTAACCGATGAGGTCGTCCTTGATGAAGCGCCCGTCCGCGCCCTTCGAAGGCTCGCCCTTATCGTCGAGCTTGGCCTTGAAAAGTACGCCGGTCAGCACCGTGCCTGGGGGCAGCGGTTGGCCTTTTTTAGCCGCATCGACGGCGGCAGGACTGGCGTAATACTCACGGAACTGCTTGTTGTCCGCACGATCAATCTTGGCATAGAGCATGCCCAAATCTGAAGGAAACTTGATTTTGTCTCCGCCGAACGTGGCGCCCTGCGCGTAGACGGTCAACGCAACAGCACTGGATGCGATGGTCGAGGCGACAACGTAACGAAAGCTCTTCATCGAAACCTCCAGATCAAGTCAAAACGACCCATGTTATGTATCTCATTAGGCTGAGGCCTGCTTCAATTGGCGATCTCTATTACGGAACGCGCAATGACTTTTTCGTGAGGGTGCATCGCCGCATTCACGACAATCAGCCCCCCAGAGCGGCCTCACACAGGCTGTGGTGGCCTTCGAGCAAGCATGACAATCTTATAGCCACAACTCACAATGGAGAGACCCCTTTATGTCCGAAGCCGTAGAGCTCGAGTACCACGGAGCCGTTGCGATCCTGCGCCTCAATGATCCGGGCGCATTGAATGCGCTATCGCCCGCCGTCAAAGCCGGCATGCAGAAGAACGTTCCGAGAGTCCTCAGCGATAGCAACGTCCGCGCGGTAATCCTTACCGGCACCGGAAAAGCTTTCTGTGCGGGCGGTGATATCCGCGCCATGAAAGACCCCGGGAGCCGTCAAGCGCCGGCCGTCCGCAATCGGATGCAGGCGGTGCATGAATGGGGGCGTGCGCTGCTCGATGCGGATAAGCCGGTGATTGCCGCAGTCAATGGTGCCGCTGTTGGTGGGGGCCTCGCCCTGGCGCTGCTGGCAGACATCGTGATTGCGAGCCGCGATGCCTACTTCATGAGCGGTTATTCGAAGCTCGGCGCGCTGCCTGATCTCGGCGTCTTGCAGACGCTGCCATGGGCCATCGGCTCGCTGCGCGCCAAGGAGATGATCATGCTCAACCGCCGCTACACAGCGGAGGAAGCCGTGCAAATCGGCCTCGCCAACCGCTGTGTTGCACCGGAAAAGCTCATGGACGAGGCGATGGCTGCCGCCCAGGAAATCGTCAATGGACCAACCGCGATGTTCACGATGTCCAAAGTGATGATGAAGCGCGCGTATGAGGCAAGCGTTGAAGATTTCTTCGAGCGGGAAGCCGTCTCCCAAGCCATCGCGTTCGGCAGCGCGGAATTCGCCGAGGGCGTCGACGCGTTCCTGTCCAAGCGAAAACCCCAATTCGTGAAGAAGTGAAGCACGAGCGGTGGCCGCGCTGCGGCTGCACCTACGGCACGGCCCCGCTTCCCAAGTACGCTGTCCGATTTTCCGAAAATCCATTTAATTTCCAATCAATCTGAGAACATCATATGCGTTGGTGTGGTAAGTGTGCGGGGTAACAGATGGTATTCTCATGTTATTTCAATGCGATGTGCTGCTTCAAAGCGGATTGGCCCTGGTCGCCGAAGCAACTCTGTCGAGGTTCAAGCAGCACTGAATATCGGCATTTTCTATCGTAAGTTGTATTAAAATGTAATTTGCTATTAAAAAGTGAAATACCGAAATTGACCTGCCGGCCGGCAGCTACCTGACACCCTCATTTCGAACTTCCAAACCGTCGCTCGGCCTCCGAGCGATCTGCCGACACGCGCGAGCTGAAGCGCCCAAGCGGAGTGTGCGTTATGAGCAATTCAAGCAGCAAATCAGGACGTAAATCGGGGACTCGAGAGACCGTCGACGAGCCATCCGACGACGGTCCAGCCCGTATCGAGTTCCAACTACGGGATCTGGGCGGTTTTGCCCCTGCGAATCGTGCGCCGTGGGCGTTGAACGACTTCAACGGGACCGATGGCGTCAAAGAAGCCGGTTTTGCCGCGAACGGCCACACTGCGCTGCCGGGCGACGGTACCGCATCGGGCAACGTCCTCGTAAATGACAGAGATCGAGACGGCGATGCGCTGATGGTCGCCAGTGCCAGCGGGCGCAACGGTCAAGGCGTCGGTGAGCCCATCCAAGGCACATACGGGCACTTGGTTCTCAATTCTGATGGAACGTGGCTCTATACCCTCAACAATGACGCGCCCAGCACGAACGCGCTACGCCATGGCGAACAAGCTTTCGAGTACTTCGCCTACACCGTCTCCGACGGCAAAGGCGGCACTGACACCGCAACGCTTCGAATCAAGATCACGGGAACGAATGACGCGCCGATTGCGGAGCCTGACCTTGCCTTCGTGAAAGAAGGCGCGAGCGTCAGCGGCGACGTCGCTCTCAATGACCGAGATCCTGATGGCGCTCGCTACACCGAAGGATCCGACGGCGCGCAGGACACGCTGACCTATGCTCTCGACGGTCCGGTGGCTGGATTGGTCCTCAACGCCGATGGGACCTACACTTTCGATGCTTCGAATGCCGCTTATCAGCACATCGCTGCCGGCGAGGCGATGGAGGTCGTCGCGCATTACACAGTGACCGATGAGCACGGTGCATCAGCGGCCTCGACACTGACGATCACCGTGGTCGGTGCACCAGAGGTGCCCAAGCTCGCTGAAGAATCGTTTTCGCTCAGGGATACGGAGGCACAAGATTCGTTCAAGCCGATCACGGGCCAGTTGGATTTATCGGAGGGAGAACAGCAGACGCCGGGACTATCATATTCGATCGTGGCGGGCACGTCCGGAACAGTTCAAGGCGACAGCGTGTCAGTAGGCCTTTATGGCACGCTGACGGTCCATAATGACGGCACCTACAGCTATGTTCCAGACGCTCGCTCGATCAACGCACTGCAGGAACGTCTCGATGGTGAAGCGAACGTGCTGCCCTACCACGACGTGTTCGACATCCAGGTCTCGAACGGCACTCAATCCTCGATCTCGATACTGACGGTGAGCATCACTGGTGTGAACGATCGGCCGACAATCGAGCCTGTGACGCGTGAACTCGCGGTCATTCTCGGTGACAGTGCGCTGAGCCCCATCGTGGGTCAGCTTGTTGGCTCGGACGTCGACTCGCCGAGTCTGGCTTACACGATCAATGGCGGCGAATCCGGCGTTGTTGCCGAGAGTACCGTACTTGCAGGGAAATACGGAACGTTGACGGTGTATTCCGATGGAAGGTACAATTACACTCCCGATGCCACATCAATCGAACAGGAGCCCCCGATTGAGGGGTACGACGAGATGTTCGACGTGCGGGTCGAGGACGGCTCTTTGGCTGACACAAAAACACTGATGGTGCAAATCTCAGTCGCGGGCGATCCAATCACTCTCGTGGAATCTGGCACCGAAACGTCCTCCGGCATGGTCGCAATAATGGAGACGTACGAAGTCGGTGCCAGCACCAGCGTCCCCGACATCGTCGCAGCCTTAGGCGCGGCGTTGGCGGGCGGCAGTGGCGGACCGCCCGGTTCCCCTGTTCACACCGACGGAAACGGCCCGCTGCTCGATCAAACGTCAGGCGAGTTTGGTGCGTCCATTGCTGATGCCGCGCTCGGGGTAGTCGATGGAGAACCGGACCTTGGCGATCTCCTGACTGTGCTGGACGACACTTCCATGTGCTTTGGCGCGCAGGGTCAAGCGCAGGTTGCCCGAGCTGGCATGGCAGAAGGCCACAGCGTCGCCTTCGACATGGCGCAGAGCGGCGAGCATTCTGAACCCATCAGCATCCTGTTCGAGGATCAACTGCCCGCCGTCAGCTGACACGCTGCGCACAGCTTCAGGCAGTCGGGCTGCTGCCTTGGCCGTCAACCAACGTGGCACTCGAGGCGCCCTGCCACGCGTACGCCTTCCGCCGTTTCCAGCCGGAAATTGCCGGTGTGCACCTGCTGGCCGGGGCGCTGCTGCGTGTCGATGACGAGATCGACAAGTTGGCCGCCGGTACCCAGCAAGAGACGCACTTTCATTTCATTTCCCAGGTTCCAGAACTGTGCCGGAAGCTTGTCGTTGAGATCCCAGTTGCGGCGCTCGCGCGCCACCTTCTGGTGATGGATGGCGAGTGTGCCTTGCATGCCCCTCGAAGCATTGCCGCTGCCGTCGCGCGCCAGCGGAATTGCCATGTCGAGCGCGATGTTCGAGTCGGAGATGCGGCACGATACCTGCGGCTGATAAAACTGCGCGCTCGCGCGCCCAGGCAGACTGAAGCCGGCGATCAGACCGATGCTGACAGCGGCTGCAAATTGGCGCATTCTGGCTCTCCCCCGGTGTTACCAAGGAACGCTCTGATGATTCGGTTAACGAAAGTTGACCGACGCCGGCGCGAAATCGGTCCCATCAAATGGGTCAATGGAACCTGCTCGGTCGCGCGTTACGGGCGCATAGTAAAGCTGCGAATGCCCGGCGTGCGCAGAGGTTCGGCGAGACGCGCGAAATCACAGAGCAGCGGCCGCGTCTCACGCGGATCGATGATCACCTCGATGCCGAAGGCCTCCGCTGAGCGGAAGGGAGACTTGAGCGCCATCAGCCGCTCTTCGATCTCAGCCATCTTTACGGCGCGATCAGGTGCCGCGTCGAGCTCAGCGCGGTAGGCAGCCTCGATGCCACCTTCGAGCGGCAACGAGCCCCACTGCGCTGAGAGCCACGCGTAGCGGATCGCGAGGCGGCCCGCCGGCACGTGCGCGGCGCCGGCAACGCCGAACACATTGCGCGTGATGATCGTGCACCAGGGCACTGTCGACTGGTTGATCGCCGCCATGGCACGCACGCCGTAGCGGATCGTCGCGGTTTTCTCCGCCTGGAGCCCGATCATGAAGCCCGGACAGTCGCAGAGATAAACCACGGGTATGTGGAACGTCTCGGCGAGATCCACGAACCGGATCACCTTGGCGCACGCGTCCGCCGTCCAGGCGCCCATGGCATGGAACGGGTCGGACGCCAGAACGGCAACCGGCAGACCTTCGAGACGCGCCAGACCGGTAATCACCGGTCGCCCGAAATGGCGCGAGATCTCGGTGAACGAGCCCTGGTCGAACACCGACTCGATCACGGTGCGCATCTTATAGGGTGTGTTCTTGTCCCGCGGCACGATCGTGAAGAGGCGTTCGTCGCAGCGGTCGGCAGGGTCGTAGTGCGGCTGCCGCTCGGCCACTGAATAGGCGGACGACGGCATGTAGGAGAGGAACCGGCGCGCGGCTTCGAAGGCCTGCTCTTCGGTGTCAACCGCATCGTCTATGGCGCCGGCACCGCACTGGATCTCCCAGCCGCCCAGCTGCTGCTTGTCGAGGTTGTTCTTCTCTCCGATGCGCGCGACAACCGGCGGGCCTGCGACGAACATTGCACCGGTTTTCTTGGTCATCACCGAGTAGTGGGTTGCCGCCACATAGGCGGCGCCGAGGCCCGCCACCGAGCCCAGCGCCAGCGCCACGCACGGCACAATGCCGAGATTGTCGGCCATGTACCGATACCGCTCCCAGTGCCCGTCGAGGCCGCCGGGCAGGTTCGTATAGCCGCGCGTCTCCGTGGTCTTAACGGACCCGCCACCGCCCGAGCCCTCAATGATGCGAATGATGGGAACGCGCAGCTCCTGCGCCATGCGCTCGGCGTGGATAGTCTTCTCGGGGATCGTCGCATCGGCCGAGCCGCCACGCACCGTGAAGTCGTCACCAGAGACGATGACCGTGCGGCCATCGATCGTCGCTCGGCCCGAAATACGGTTGGCCGGCGTGAAACTGGTGAGTCGGCCTTTGGCGTCGTAAGTCCCCTTGCCTGAGAGGAGGCCGACCTCGCGGAAGCTTCCGGGATCGACGAGACTGTCAATTCGCTCGCGAATTGTGAGGCGCCCGCCCGCCTTCTGCCGGGCCACCTTGTCGGCGCCACCCATCTCCTTCGCCAGCCGCTCCCGAATGCGCAGCTCGTTGAGTTCCGGCTGCCAGCCCTTCTCGGGCTTCGAGGGGAAGCTGTCGTCATTGGCCATCGGCGTGTCCTCGGAGCGTTTCGTTCGGCCTGGCCGCAAGGGCACCGGCGCTTAGCCATCAGCATACCGGGCGCGCCGGAACGACGCCAACACCCCCTGAAATGAGGGTTATGCAGCAGCGGAATGTCAATTACTTTGTCCGAGCGAGGCTCCTGAGCGGAATGCGTGCCCCGCGCAAAACCGTCGCACGGCGTCTCCCTGCGGTTCACCGCCCGGGAGCCGCCGACGCTGGCGGCACTTCAAGTGCGGGCCCGGAGGCACCCCTGTCAACCGACGTCATGCCGTCGACGTCCGGGCCAACGTCGTCGCCCCAGGGCCATACCGTCTCGATGACCCCGAGCAAGACAGCGAGCACGCCGGCCAGCGCCAGCGCCGTCATCCAGAACGGAAATCCCAGCAGCTGATCGAATCCGACCTTGTCGCCCTTCTCGGCGAAGAAGGTAGTGATCGGCGCATCGAAATAGCCATAGGTCAGCGCACCCGCGAGGCCGCCCGCCAGCACGAACCACGCATCGCGATAACCCGCCCCGATTTGGGCAAGCGCCGTGCCAGGGCAGGCGCCGGCCAGCGTGATGCCAATCCCGAGGATGAATCCTCCGATGAGATCAGCCTTGTAGAGCAGCGGCTTGAGCGACAGCTTCACGCCGAAGATTCCGTTGAGCACAGCCAGCACGAGCAGTCCCGTAATGACCGCAGCGAGAAAGATCTTCAGCATCAGCATGCTTTTGAGTTGCATCTGACCTACGATGACGCCGGGCTCGAAAACGCGGCTCTTCTCGAGGGCGAAGCCGAACACGACGCCGGTTGCAAGACCGATGAGAATGGCTGCGAGGACAGACATGGGAGCGATCTCCAAGTACTGAATGAGCATTGATCAACCGCGGCGCAACAGTGTTGCCGTGAGGATGCCGCCTGCGAACATAGCGATTACGGCAAGCGACGAGCCGACTGAGAGCTGAGCGAGCCCTGAGATGCCGTGACCCGACGTGCATCCGCCCGCGATGCGGGCCCCGAACAGCATGATGAAACCAGCGATGAAGGCGACCGGAGCGCGGGTCCAGAGCGAAGAGACGCCCATCGTGCGCTGCCACACCGGTGAGATCGCCTGTCGCCGGGCACCCGAAAGGCGCATCGATATGAAGGCGCCAACGGCAATGCCGATGACGACCGCGACCTGCCACCAGTTCTTCGCACCCCACATGTGCGACGCGAGATACTTCACTTCGCCGATGCGGGTATCGAAGAATGAGGCGATGTGAGCGGCTACCGTCACGAACGATGACGAGGCGCCGAGTGCCGTGTCCATCAACAGGAACGTCGGAATCTGCAGAAGGCCAATGATGGCGCCCGCGACATAGGGTGACCAGGCTTTGGATCTCATATCGAGCATGCGCACCTCCTCATGCCCCAGGTGTGCGTCGACACGGGGCACGATGCTGAGTTTGATGCCACATCGCATGGCAGGGCCCCCACCAGCATTGCTCTCAGTCAAATACTTGATTTGAACAGGAGTTGGTTCACTGGGACATGGCCATGCTAAGCTTTGAGTATGACCATGAAACACACTTGCGATGTCGCCGTGGTCGGGCTCGGTGCCTTCGGCGCAGCGACGCTCGATCAGCTGGCGAAACGCGGAGCACGCGTCATCGGCTTGGACCGCTTGGCGCCGCCGCATGACTTGGGCTCGACTCACGGCGAGACACGCGTAACGCGGCAAGCGGCTGGCGAAGGAGATGCCTACGTGCCGTTGGTGCTGCGCAGCCATGACATCTGGCGTGAGCTCGAGCGGGAGACTGGTCAGCCGATACTGGTCGCCAACGGGCTGCTGCTGCTGCGTAATGAAGGGCAGGCACGCGTGCACGGTCTCGCCGACTTCCTCGGCGCGACGGCGGCACTCGCCGAAAGACACAACATCGCACACGAGCTTCTCGATGCGAGCGCCTTGGCGCGGCGGTTTCCGCACCTGACGGGTCTTGAAAATGCGAAGGGTTACTTCGAGCCTGGCGGTGGCTATGTCATTCCGGAAGCGGCTGTGACCGCCCAGCTCGAACGGGCCGCCCGCCATGGCGCAGCGATCAAAATCAATACCGAGGTCATGCGCGTGGCAGATGCTGGCGACCACGTCACGATCGCCACGCGGAGCGAGACGATCCGTGCTGGCCACGTTGTCGTTGCTGCTGGAGGCTGGACTGGCCGCCTGCTCGGCTCGCCGTATGATCGCCTACTGACGCTGCAGCGGCAGGTCTTTCACTGGTACGCAGTCGGCGCCGATTACGGAAATCCGGCGCAGGCACCAGATCGCTTTCCGACTTTCATCTGGCTGCACGGTGCAGAGGACACGGGTCATTTCTACGGCTTTGCACCGCTACCAGGCACCCGCGAGATCAAGGTTGCGACGGAGTATGAGGAGGTCTCACCGAGTGTCGAAGCGATCAACCGCACTGTGTCTCCGGAGGAAGGCGCGGCCTTCTTTCGCAATCATGTCGCGCCGCGGATTCGCGGCGTCGCGCCCGAGCCGCTACGCAGCAAGACGTGCTTCTACACGGTCACACCCGATCATGGATTCATTATCGACAGGCATCCCTCGAACCGGCGCATGACGGTCATCTCGGCTTGCTCGGGTCACGGCTTCAAGCACTCGGCCGCAGTAGGAGAGGCAATTGCCGAGACGGTTCTGAACGGAAAAAGCCGCTTGTCGCTTGCTGCGTTCGCGTTGTCTCGGTTTGACGGCACAAGTCGCTGACGCCGGCGCTTTTGCGCCGGAGATCCGGCTATTTCCGGGGCGGCGGAGCCGTGTTGTTCCACGATGGACGCGCGGTGAGCTTGGCGGTATAAGCCATCAGGTTCTTGTATTTCGGCGCGATTTCCTGCCCGAGCGGCCAGACCTGCATGGTCGTAATCATTGGCAGGACGTGCATGTCGGCATATGTGAAGTCCGAACCGGCGAGGTAACCGGCTTTCGCAACCTGCGCATCCATGACGGCACAGCACTTCTCGATCTCGGGGATCGAGGCATTGATGCGCGCGGTGTCGGGCCCCTTCGCTTTGTCGAAGAACGCCTGCGGGACGACGAACTCGCGCATGATCCACTTGTCGACCTTGGCATTGCCGTAGGACACCCACTGCTCGACTTTGGCCGCATTGACCGCATCTTCAGGAATGAACTTCGGGCCGCCGAAAGCCTTGTCGATATACGTCGCAATCGCCTTGGTTTCGAACAGCGCAACATCGCCATGCCGCATCACCGGAATCTGCCCTGCGGGGTGGATCGCATTGACCTCGGGCGTGTGCGGGCGCGAGGGCGTGAGCTTGTAGGCGACGCCCTTCTCTTCGCAGAGCATCCGAATGGAGCGCACGTAGTTCGAAAATGGGACGCCAATGATCTCGAGGTCGGGCATGATAGGCTCCAGGAGTTGCTTCAGCAATTGGAGATAGGCGAACGGCCAACAACGAAGCGTGGCGACTCAAAGATTTCCAGCAACTGGCCATTCGCTCTGTTGGTCAATGCTTAGGGTACGACGGCATCTGGGATGGCATCAATGCCCGGACGATAGGGTTTGAGGTCAACGACGGGTGTGCCGTCGATCAGATCGAGGGCGTCGACGGTAACGATGCCGGATGCGCAATCGACGGCAATGATCCGCGAGGTCGAAAGCGAAATCGGGTTTGGTCGCACCGGCGAGCGCAGGGCGAAGACGCCCGTTGGCGTCCGTTCGTTGGGCCGCGTAACCTGGATGAGGTCGCGCCGTGCTTGATCCAGCCAGCAGAGCACCATGACATGACTGTATCGCTTAAGGCCGACGAGTCCCGGCCGATACTGCTCCGCAATCTCGATCACTGACGTGCCACCGGCCTCACGCGCCTTTGCCGGGTTCTTGGGAGTGGTGGAGGCATCCAAGTTCCGCGTGCTCACACGGCCTATCACGACGAGCCGCGGTGCATCGGGCAACGGCGTAATGCCGCCGGCAACTCGAACATCGCCTGGGCGATCATTGAAGGCGGTCACTGCACACTCCGAGTCCGATACAAACGTCACCACCCTTTCAGCGGATCAAGAGCAATGGCGCTTCAAGGGAAGAAACGAGATGGCGCAGTTCCCTGTCGCTCGGCACCGCAAGGCCACCGAACTGGGCAAGGACGAACTGGGCGGGCTGACGCCGCAGAATCTCTGCCACCTCTGCAGGCAACCCGTAACGCGCGATGGCTGTCGCAATGCCCACGTGCTCATCGTTGCCAATGAGCAGGCGTGCCTGGCTTTCCATTTCGGCGACTTGCTCGACGCTTGTCCCGATCAGCAATGCCGTGACGGTTTCAGTTCCCGTCGCCGCGAGAAGTCGCACGGCTGCGCGCAACATGGGCTCCAAATGAGCCACATCCTCGATCGCAACCAGAATCGGGCCGCCAGTCCGACGCGCCAGTGGGCCGACGGCAATGACACCAGTAGCATCTTTCACGGCCTCGAAAAGCTCGCTCAGGCGCGTGCCGCTCGCCGCAGATATGGGCTCCGCCAAAGCGACGACGTTCCAAGGCCCGCAGTCGGCGCAAGCGCGCGCAAGTACCGAAATCGGCTCGCCGCGGGCTCGGGTGATCTTGGTCGGGATCTCAATGTCCCGTGCCAAGGCGGCCACCCGCTGCTCAAGCGCACGGAACATGCCGCGCAACCGTTGCGCCATCTCCTCCGGCGAAATTGTTTCGCTCCGCCGTCCCGACAGTGAGATCTCACGCGCAAAAGAGTAGCTCGCGACCTCGAACAGTTGCCCATCCTCGACACACAGGCTCTCGAGCTCAGCCTCGAATGCCTTTGCGACGAGCAGTGCAGCCTCGATCGCAACCGGGCTCACATGCCCACATGACGCTGATAGGACTACGCGGCCCCGGCTTTCACCGGCAGCCGCCACATGCGCAATCATGTCGTTGTCTTCCCATCGCCCAGATTGGTCCGGCCACCGAACGCTTTCATCCGCTCCGCAAAAAGCCTGAGCTTATCTTCGACCAAGCGATTGATCGTGCCGGCAGGGAACATTCCATCAGCGGACCGCTCGCCCGCCTTGACACCGGTCAAGATCTCAAGGCCCTGATCGATAGTATCGACAGAGTAGATAGCGAACTTACCAGCCTTGACAGCGGCCACCACATCCTCGCGCAGCATCAAGTGCTGAACATTCGAGTTCGGGATTAGCACGCCCTGATCGCCAGTCAGACCACGGGCTAAACAGATGTCGAAAAAGCCTTCGATTTTCTGATTGACCCCGCCGATCGCCTGCACTTGGCCGAACTGATTGACCGACCCGGTCACCGCGAACGACTGCTTGATCGGCACCTCCGAGAGCGCGGAGAGCAGGGCATAAAGTTCAGTCGAGGAGGCACTGTCGCCGTCGACACCGCCGTAGGACTGCTCGAACACGAGGCTTGCGCTGAGGGCGAGCGGCACATCCTGCGCAAAGACGCTGGCGAGATAGCTCCAAAGGATCATCACGCCCTTTGAGTGAAGCGGTCCCGAGAGCTCCACTTCACGCTCGATGTCCGTGACTCGACCCTGTCCCATGCGGACCCGTGCTGTGATCCGCGTTGGCTTGCCGAATGAGAACGAGCCGATTTGGAGCACCGAGAGACCATTGATCTGGCCGACCTTGGCGCCGGCCAAATCGAGGAGCACGATTCGGCGATTGATGGTCTCATGAGTGCGGTCACGCACACGGTCGGAGCGCTGGATGTGCTCGTCGACGGCACGGGAAACATCCTCACCTGTGATCAGCTCCCGTTTGGCTTCGCCGGCCCAGTAGTTCGCCTCGCGCACGATGTCGGCGATACGGCCTATCTCAATCGAGAGCTTTTCACGGTCATCGGCCAGGCGGGCGCCCTCCTCGATGATGCGGGCAACACCCCCGCGGTCGACATGGCGAAGCCCATGATCCCTGACGATTGAGGCAATCAGGCGCGCATACGAATGATCGTTCTCGGACGAACGCGAGATCGAGTCGTCGAAGTCTGCCTGCACCTTGAAGAGACCGGCAAAGTCAGGATCATGCTGGCTCAGCAAGTAGTAGATGTCGCGCTCGCCAATAAGCACTACCTTGATATCGAGCGGGATCGGCTCTGGATCGAGCGATTGCGTCGAGATGAGGCCCTGCATCTCGGACGGTTGCTCGATGCGAATCTCGCGCGCCTTCAGCGTGCGTTTCAATGCCTCCCACGCGAAGGGCGAGAGCAGCATCTTCCTCGCATCAATCAGGAGATAGCCTCCGTTCGCGCGGTGCAGCGCCCCCGGCTTGATCAGCAGGAAGTCGGTCACCAGAGCACCCATCTGGGCAATGTGCTCCACCCGGCCGATCAAGTTCCCATAGGTCGGGTTGATCTCCTCGTAGATCGGCGCGCCACTTTCCGGCTTCTCGCCGTTAGCCACCATGACATTGACCATGTAGCGTCGGAAGCGGGGATCGCGTGCGGTATCGGCCGGCTCCTTGATGATCGTGTTCTCCTCGCCGCTGGCGGTCAAGAAAAGACCGGCATTGCGCACGAGATCCTGTGCTGCAGCTTCTAGGAACTTCAGCACGCCTTCATCGTCCGGAAAGATCGTGGCGACATCGTTGAGCGCTGCGCGGACGATGTGCGAGGCGACCTCGTCGTTGAGCTCGGTCACCTTGGTGCGGCGCTCCTTGTCGGACTTCGGTAGACGCTGGAGGATCTGCTCAAGCTCCTTTTGCAGAGCTTGAATGCGCGTTTCCACTTCCTTGCGCATCGCCTCCGGCAACGTATTGAAGACTTCGGGCTTGACCACCTTGCCTTCGTGCATCGGCGCCATGACGAAGCCAGTCGGCGTGCGAAGCACGGCGATGTTCTGCTCCTGAGCGCGTTGGTTCAGCGCCTCGAGCGCTTCTTCTTGGCCGGAGCGAAATGCCTCGTCGATCGCCCTCCGTCGGGCCTGGTATTCCTCGCCCTCGAATGTCGCTGGGACGGTGGTGCGCAATTCGTCGATCGCCTCGATCATGGCCTTCGCAAGCGGGCGCGCGCGGCCGGGCGGAAGCGACAGGGCCTTTGGCCGATTCGGTTGGTCGAAATTGTAGACATAGACCCAGTCGGAGGGGGCTGGCGCTTCCCGCGCCTTGATGTCGAGATACTGCTTGACGGCCGTGCGCTTGCCCGACGCGGGCGGCCCGAGCACGAAAAGGTTGAAGTCGTGGCTCTTGAAGTTGGTGCCGAACTGGATCGCCTTCAGTGCGCGCTCTTGCCCGATGAGGCCGGAGATTGCCTCGAGCTCTGCCGTAGATTTGAATTTGAACGTCCCCGGATCTACGCGACGAAGCAATTCCTCAGGTGGCAATGCGACCGGCGCCGCAGCTGGGGTCACTGGTCCCGGACTGACCGGCGGCATCGCGCCGCTCGCCGGCTGGTTGGCTGTGTTTTGCTTATCTGATTGATTTCGTTTGAACAGCATTAGTCCTCGACAGTCGCCTGCAGCGTTGTTTCCGTTGTGTCGGCTTATGGCACAAGCGGTATCCTCACATGAAAACGGCATGGCCGTGATCTCGTCAACGCATGTAAGAGGAGATCGGACGCGCGGGAAGGGCACACGTCATGACGACCCCAGAAGGCGAAAACACTTCGGAGCCGCCGCTCCGTCCCAGCGACGGGCGACAATCCGTGCGTGCAGCGGAGATCGCCCGCGGAACAGCGCGGCTCCTGGCGGCTCATGGGTTCCGCTGCATCCCAGAGCTGACACTTGCCAATTGGCGGCGCGCTGACCTCATCGGCATCGGGGAAAAAAGCGAGATCTGGATCGTCGAGATCAAGTCGAGCCTCGAGGATTTTCGCGCCGATCTGAAGTGGTCGGAATATCGCGACTTTTGCGACCGGTTGTTCTTTGCTGTGGCGCCGGACTTTCCGCGCGAGGTCCTTCCCGAAGAAACGGGCTTGATCATCGCCGATCGTTATGGCGGCGAACTCGTCCGCGAGGCGCCGGAGCGCCGACTCGCCGGCGCACGCCGGAAGGCCTTGACACTGCATTTCTCGCGTGTTGCGGCCGGACGGCTGATGACGCTCGCCGATCCCGAACGCGCACTTGAGGCGTTGCCGCGAGAGGGATGAGCGGGTTGCCCTGATCACCGGCCTCGACCTGCAGCGCGATCACGCTATGGATCCCGAGCGGGCGGCACCACCTTGCCGGGGTTCATGATGTTCTTCGGATCGAGTGCGCGCTTCACAGCCGACATCAAATCCATCTCGACCTTGCTCTTGTAGCGCACGTTCTCGTCGAGACGGAGCAACCCGATTCCGTGCTCGGCGCTGATCGAGCCGCCCAAGTCGATCACAATATCATGCACGATCTCGTTGATGCGCTCGCGCTCTTGGACGAAGCGCTCGTAAGTCCAGCCGACCGGCGCGGCTGGATTGTAATGCAGGTTGCCATCGCCGACGTGGCCGAAGCAGATGTGCCGGATTCCCGGCACTGCCTTGGAAAGCGCAGTATCGCTGCGCTCGATAAATTCAGTGATCCGCGACAGCGGCACTGAGATGTCGTGAGCAATCGTCCCGCCGGCGTACTGCTGCGCGAAGGCGAAGTCCTCGCGCATTTTCCAGAAGCGCCTTGCCTGATCACCGGAGGATGCAACCGTTGCGTCTTGTACAAGCCCTTTCTCGGTTGCGCTTTCGAGCGCAATCCCGAGCGGCTCGGCAAGCGACCCGGGTTCACCCTGGCCCGTCACCTCCATCAGCACGTACCAGGGGTACTTTGCCGTGAGCGGATCGCGGTGGCCCTGCACGCCCTCGAGGAGCAAATCGACGATCGATCGACCGACCAGTTCGAACGAGGTCACGCTTTCGCCGATGGTCGCACGCATGTGATTGAGCAGCTCGACGCCGGAAGCAGGGCTTTCGATGCCGATCCACGCGGTCTGCGTCTCGTTGGGCTTTGGGAAGAGCCGCAATACCGCTGCCGTGATGATGCCGAGCGTCCCCTCACCTCCGATGAAGAGGTGCTTGAGATCGTAGCCGGTGTTGTCCTTTCGCAAACCGCGCAAGCCGTCCCAGACGCGCCCATCGGGTAGCACCACCTCAAGACCCAAAATCAGGTTGCGCGTATTGCCGTAGCGCAAAACCTGAATGCCGCCGGCGTTGGTCGAGATGTTGCCGCCGATCTGGCACGTCCCTTCTGCACCAAGCGACAGCGGAAACAGCCGATTGACGTCAGCCGCCTTGCGCTGGATCTCCTGCAGAACCACACCAGCTTCCACAGTCATGGTGTCGTTCAGGAGGTCGATGTTGCGGATCGCCTTCATCCGGTTGGTGGAGACGACCACCTCCCAATTCCCTTTGCCCGGCTGGCTGCCGTAGGTGAGGCCGGTGTTACCGCCCTGTGGCACGATCGCTGTGCACGTCTGCGCGCAGATCTTAACGATCGCCGCCACCTCCTCGGTGGATTTCGGGCGCAACACCAGCGGCGTTTCGCCAACATGATTACCGCGCCAGCTCTTCACATGCGGCGCGACGTCGGACGCCTGATCGAGGTAGCCGCCTGATCCGACCGCAGCCTTAAGGCGGTCTAGGACAGCGGCGGGGATCGAGGAGTGCGGCTTGCGCGTCATCTGGGCTCTCGGCGTGCGTCAACAGCATTCAGATTGCTGCACTAAAGCACCGTTCGCCCTCAGGGCCAATGCGCCAGTAAGGAAGCGGAGTATGCGCCCACGACAATGGAATGGACCACCCCGCTTCCGCGTACGATTGGCTGTTCCGCTCGACGCCCATCGCTAAGTCTATGCCGTCTGCGCTCGCCTCCGCCGCCCGGCCGCGAAGAAGATCAGCGAGCCCACGATGCCGACCGCGCCGGCACCCGCTCCGATCCACATGAGCCCCGTATCGGCTTCTGCCTGTCGGCCGGCGTCCTCGATCAGGATCGGCTTGGCTTCTGCGTCATCGATCAGATACTTGATACGGACCTTGTCTCGGATAACCCGCTCGTTGCTGATGATCTGATTGGCAAACGTCGTGCTGACGTAGACCTGCTTGGCCTCTCGCGCCACGCCCTTTTGGTCCTTCCAGGCGAGATCAATGTCGTAGCTGGTGCCGCCGCGACGGCGCTTGGTGCGCGTCGCTCCCTCGATAGCAGCTGTCGCCTCAACGCCCCGAGTTTCGACGTCTTTGATTCGCTCGGCATCCCACCACATGTAGCCGGCAACGGCCGGACCACCGATGGCGGCGAGCAGGAACAGTGATCTGATCTTTCCCAGAATCCACGCAATCATTTGCAGGCCCCCTGTTTCTTGTTTGGGCCCCCACTCCCCGCGGCCAATGGGGCGCGGCATCAAGGCATGAATGTGTCACCGCGAGCAATGCTGCCCACCTTTGCGACGCGAACCTCAGTCTGAGATGAAGGTAAACCGGCCGAACGAGTGTCAAAAATGCAATGCGCTGCACACCAGGGCTCCGGCCCTTGTTCGGTCTCCGGCCCGATTCGGAGCAATTCCTGAAGTCACTTCCCTACCTTCTGCAGCCACGCGCGCATAAAGACAATCTCGGCCTCCTGCGCCTTCACAATCTCCTCGGCGAGCTTCTTGATGTCTGTGTCCTTGCCGTACTTCATGACAATCTTCGCCATGTCGACAGCACCCATGTGATGCGCGACCATTCCTTTTACAAAATCAACATCGGCATCCCCCGAGAAGATGATGTCCATGTCCTTGTGCATCTTGGCGTTGGCTTCGGCGAACGCCTTGGAGGAGGGTGATGTATCGCCTTTCGCCTGGGCGCCATGGCCAGCGTGGGCGTCTGCCGCTGATCCGGAGCCGGAGCCCGAACCTGATGCAGAACCGGCCCCCGAGCCGGCTGCGGAGCCAGAGCCCGAGCCCTTCGCAGCGCCGCTTCCGCTCCCTGAGCCTTGCGCAAGGACGTCAGTCATAGAGTTCGCAGCAGCAATGCCAGCCGCCAGCGCAGCGCACACAACGAACGCCCGAGTCAGGGTCTTGGCCGTCATTTCCGTTCTCCTCCGAGCTGTACGCCAGCAAAGGTTGCCGGGCGCGAATCACCATTCCAGAGGTAAGGTGGCGCTCCTCTGATCGAGGTCAAGCCCGGACGCGGCCTTGCGCGATCGCTCAGCGAGCGCAGTCGCCGACAAGGTGACAGAAAGTTGAAGTACAGTGGTTTTTCCAATTGTCAGGTAAGCTACGCGGGCGAAGAAAAGCCGTATTCGTTTGGAGGTTGCCATGCGCGTTGTTGCTCTCGAAGAACATTTTACTGTCCCGGCTTTGGTCAATCGCATCGACCCGGAAGCAATTCGCCGGCGCGGCTTCCGTCCGCGCAGGACGCCAGTCAACGCCCCCAACCCACTGGAATTGGCGACCGAAATCGGCGAGACGCGGCTTCGCTACATGGATGAGGCAGGCATTACTGTGCAGGTGCTGTCGAACACGGGTCCAGGACCCGATCTCGTATCGGGAACCGACGGAATTGCCATCGCATGCGAGATGAACGATTACCTTGCCGCGCATATCGCGAAGTGCCCGAAGCGTTTTTCCGGATTTGCCGTCCTGCCCATGCTGAGCCCCCAAGCGTGCGGGCCGGAGCTGGAGCGCTGCGTGAAGCAGCTCGGCTTCGTTGGTGCGAATATCAACGGCACGACGGGGGGCCGTTTCCTCGATCATCCGAGCTATGACGGCCTGCTCGCGACGGCCGAGGCACTCGACGTGCCGATTTATGTGCACCCGCATCTCGCACCAGAGCCGGTGCGGCAGGCTTACTATTCGGATCTGGAGCCGGGCGCCGCGCGCGTGCTGGAGGCGGCCGGTTGGGGCTGGCACCAGGAGACCGCGATACACATTCTGCGGCTGGTTCTCTCAGGCACGCTCGACCGTCACCCAAAGCTCAAGCTGGTTATAGGCCACATGGGCGAGATGCTGCCGATGATGATGGCGCGCGCCGACGACGTGTTCTCCCTCGACATCGAGCATCTGAAGCGCCCGATCAGCCAGCAAATCACCGATCAGGTATGGATCACGACCAGCGGCATCTTCACCGAGCCGCCCTTCATTGCCGCCATGCTGACGTTCGGCATCGACCGCATTATGTTCTCCGTCGATTACCCCTACGCCTCGAATATGAAAGGGCGCCAGCTCCTCGATCGCCTCTCACTCGCCCCCGCCGATATGGCCAAACTCTGCCATGGCAATGCGGACAGGCTGTTGAAGCTATGAACTCGGGACTTGTCGAGGTCAGACCCGTGTGGTCGGGGTCAGCCAATGGGTCTGCCCCCTGATGTCACTGCAGCGCCGCCCATTTCCTCTGGGGGCGTCAACACTGCATTAATTCAATCGATACGTTGTCGGGCGCCTGCACATAGCAGAGCAGACTCCCGTCGACACCCTTTTTCAGCGGCACCGGAAACGTGACACCTTTCGCCTTCAGCTCCTCGACGAACGCGGCGAGATCGCCCTTATAGAGAAAGCCGAAGTGGTCGGTGCCCCATTCGTCATGGCTGGAGAAATCACTGAACGGTTTAATGCGACGCGTGTCGATGGGGGCCTCTCCCGGACGCTTCCCCCGGATCAGGATGATCATGCCGCCGAGCTTGACGAAGATCTGCGGTGCGCCGCGCGCCACGGTATTGCGCTCGATCTCGGCGCCGAACATCTCGACGTACCAGTGCGCCGTCTTGTGCGGCTCCTTCGCAATGATGTGCACATGATCGAAGATGAAGGCGGGGTTCGGCATGGCGGTGGCTGTCCAGCAGGGAATGGCGACCGCTTGACCTTACACTGGGAATTGCCGGGACGTACCTCTGGTAGGCAGGCAATCCGTTCCGGAGCACGGCGTTGCGCGTCTACCCGATCTCCGAATTGCGCCGATCGCGCGCATTGCCAGGAAACCTGGGATCGGTGACACTTCGCGTTCAGCGCAAATCCACGGAATCGCGAGGCAATATGAGCCAGGCCGTCCAGATCTGCCCCGACACCGGCCGCAAGATCTTCCGCACCCGGGCCGCGAAGGCCTCCGACAAGATCGCCGGCAAGGGCTACTCGATCATTTCAGACAGGTCGCTGGTCACCCTCCCGCCGCCCCCGCCCGGCGCCCGCTTCAATGCCGAGGAGCAGCGAAAGTACCGCGAGTTCAAGGAGGCCCGTGACGGTGCTGCCGACTACATGCGCATGGAAGGCGAGTTCGCGAAGTACCTGGAAGACGTCTACTCTGAGCCGCCCGTCCCGCGTGATGCGCTTACCGACGCGTGCGAGATCGTGGTGATCGGCGCGGGCTTCGGCGCCCTGCTGCTCTGGTACCGCCTGATGCAGGCGGGCTTCACCGACGTCCGCTTCTGCGAGAAGGGCGGCGACGTTGGCGGCACCTGGTACTGGAATCGCTACCCCGGCATCGCCTGCGACGTCGAGAGCTACAGCTATTTCCCTCTGCTCGAGGAAATGGGCCACATTCCCTCGATGAAGTTCGCGTCGGGCTTCGAGATTCTCGAATACTGCCAGACGATGGCCGAGCGCTTCGGCTTTTATGATCGCTGCTTGTTCCACACCACAGTTCAAGAGACCACGTGGGACGAGGCCGCCGCGCGCTGGATCGTGAAGACCGACCGGGGTGATGCCATGCGCGCGCGCTTCGTCGTGCTCGCCAATGGTATCCTGACGACTCCGAAGCTTGCCCGCATCAAGGGCATGGAGACGTTCCAAGGCGAAGCCTTCCACACCTCGCGCTGGAACTATCACATCGACCTGAAGGGCAAGCGCGTTGGCATCATCGGCACCGGCGCGACGGCGGTGCAGGTCATCCCAGAGATCGCCAAGGTGGTGAAGCAGCTGTACGTCTTCCAGCGCACTCCTTCATCGATCGACGTGCGGGACCAGCGCGCGACAACGGCGGAGGAGTATGCGACCTGGCCCAATGAGTCGAATTGGGCCGTGAAGCGCCGTGAGCGTCATGCACTCATCTCAGCCGGCCGTGCGGCCCTTCAGGGCAATGACGATTTCCTGTCCGGTAAGATCGAGACCTTCAGGCAGCGCAAGACCCACGAGCGCCAGCTCTCACCTAAGGAGATGATCGAGCGGCAGCTCGAGTCCAACTTCCGCATCATGGAGCAGATCCGCGCGCGCGTGGATGCCATCGTGAAAGACCCGAAGACGGCGGCCGCACTGAAGCCCTACTACCCTTATGGCTGCAAGCGGCCAACCTTCCACGATGAGTACTTACCGACATTCAATCTGCCACATGTGCATCTGGTCGACACAGCACCGCTCGGTGTCAAGGAGATCAACGCGCGGGGCGTCATTCATGATGGTGTCGAATATCCGCTCGACGTGCTGATCTATGCGACCGGCTTCGAATGGATGGGCACCGGCTCGTTCAACATGATCCGCGGCCGAGACGGAAAGACGCTCAGCGAGAAGTGGGGCGCCGAGGGCACCAAGACATTCCTCGGCATGCATTCGAGCGGATTTCCGAACCTGCTGATCATGAACGGGCCGCAGGGTGGCGGCGGGCAGTTCAACTTTACCCGCGTCTCCGAGATGCATGCGCATTATGTGGTCTGGGCCATCAAGGAGGTGAAGGACCGCGGGGCACGATTAATCGACGTCACGAGCGACGCGGAGGAAGAGTACGCCCAGCACTGTGCCGAGATGGATCTGCTATCGGCGCCCTTGCGCGACTGCATTTCATATTACAACGGCGACGGTCGCGCCCGTCCCGGCAGCCTCGCCTACTACGGCGGCGGCGAGCGCTGGCACAAGCGGCGGACAGCGGCACAGGAAACGATGAAACCTTATGTGTTCGGGTGACCAGACGACGCCGTCGCGCAATCAACTCTTGCCCATCGCGCCTCTGAGCGTCGCCGCGACCTCGGCGGAAATCTTCCCCTCGCGCTCGAGCTGGCCGATGACCTCTTCCTGATGCTGTCCCTGACGCGCACCTGGAAAGCGGATCTTGCCGGGTGTACGCGACATCTTCGGGAACACGTTCTGCATCCGGATCGTGCCGAACTCCGGGTCCGGCACCTGGATCACGCTCTCGCGCGCCAGATACTGCGGGTCCTCCGTGATCTGGGCCGCGTCGTAGATCGGACCGATGGCGGCCTCGACCTTCTCGAAGGCGTCGAGCACCTCCTTCAGCGTGCGCGCGCCAATCCAGCTTGCGACCATGCCGTCCACTTCGTCGATCCGCTTCACGCGTTCGGTGTTGGTTGCATAGCGCGGATCATCGGCCGTGCCCTCGCCGCCGACCAGGTTCATCACGCGTCGCGCAATCGACGGCGATGCCGTGGAGAGCGCCACCCACCGGCCGTCGTTGGTCTTGTAGGCATTGCGCGGCACGTTGTTGTCGGAGCGATTGCCCCGGCGGTTCTGGATGATGCCGGTCTGGTCGTAAGTCGGCACCTGCGCGCCGAGACACGAGAACAGCGGCTCGTAGAGCGCAAGATCGATATACTGCCCCTTGCCCGAGCCCTGCACGTCGCGGTCGTAGATCGCGAACATGATGGCGAAGACGCCGTGATAGGCAGCAATGCCGTCAGCAAGCCCGAACGGCGGTAGCGTCGGTGGTCCCGTCTCCTCGCCGGTGATGTGCGCAAAACCCGAGAACGCCTCAGCCACCGTGCCGTAGCCGGGCCGAAAGCGATACGGTCCCGTCTGACCGAACCCGGTCACGCGCAGCATCACGAGCCGCGGATTGAGCTTCGACAGCACGTCCCACCCCAAGCCCCACTTCTCCATCGTGCCGGTTCGGAAATTCTCGACCAGCACGTCGGCGTCCTTCGCCAGGGCCAGAAACGCTTCCTTGCCAGCACCCTCATGGAGATCGAGCACGATCGTGCGCTTGCTGCGATTGGTGACCTTCCACCAGATGCCGTGGCCATCTTTGGACGTTCCCATCTTGCGCAGCGCATCGCCCTGCGGATGCTCGATCTTGATCACGTCGGCGCCGAAGTCCGCGAGCACCATGGCCGAGAGCGGGCCCGCCAGCACCGTCGAGCAGTCGATGACCTTGAGCCCCGCGAGTGGCCCGTTCTTCTCGGTGTCGTGTTTCATCCGAAGGAAACGCCTTGATTGTCTTGCGCTGCCAATTTCGGCGCCGAAGGTGGCGGATCGGACCCGAGAAAGCAATGGGGCGGAACCGATGGCTGCTGCGCACCCCCGCCGGGGCGGTGGCTTAGTCATGAACCAATGAAGCAAAACTCAACCACAACGCCAACTTGACGGGCAGGCTGGGCTCCGGAACACTGCCACTATTGAGGCCACTGCATAATCGAGGGCATTGTCGTGATCGACGATCCAAGAGCGGACCTCGTGCGCGCATATTGGCGAAACTGGGCAGCTCGAGACAAAGCCGCCAGCATGGAACTTATCGGAGGCGACTTCTTCTACGGTCTCTACGTGCCCGAGGAGGTCTTGCCCTTCGGCGGCGAGACCAGGGGCAGGGCCGCGGCGTCAGATCGGCTGCAAATGATATTGAACCACTTCGACACGCTCTTGTACGAAGGCACGATTACCAAGATCGTCGATCATACGATCCACGGCCGGGTGGCATTCAGCTTTCGCCACAAGGCGACCGGCGAGGTCATTGACGGTCACTTGCGCCAGGAGGTCGAGGTGCGCGATGGTCTGATCGTCAGCTGGCGCGAATACACGGATACTGAAAAGGTGCGCGCCTTCATGCGCCTCGTAGCCCACGTCGCGCACAGCTGATGCCTCTGAGCGGCGCGCTCCGAGTGGGTGCTCAGAGGTGCTACGGCTCTTCGGCGAGCAGCGCGGCTAACTGAGCATTTGCGCAAACCTCCACCCGTTCCCGCAATCGGCACCGCGCGCCGTTTGCCGTGCCCGGATTGTCAGACAAGCACTCCGGCAATTGCGATTGCGCAAAAGCGACATGATGCGGTCAACAAGCTGCCTGCTTTCCTGGGTGTGAAGTTCTCTCACGAACAAAAGAAAATGGCGTCGGATCACTCCTTTAGAGCATTAGGAGGTACACCCTGGAAGCCGTAGAGCGTCCCGCAGTTCGTATTGCGTCGGGAATTCGCCGGTTCGCGTCGATGCCGATCATCCTGGTCGCGGCTATGGTCGGCGCGTGCTGCCAACCCTGGAGTGAAGAAGCGCGCACGCCTTCCCGCTCGAACGCAGCGCGCAAATCACCCACCAAGGCGGCTGCCGTGCATCGTCCGCCGAGTTCCACCGCCGTCACGATGCGTCCCTTGGCAGAGCCCATTGCGCCGGCTCCCAAGACGATTTCAGCCGATGCGGGCAAACTCGCTGATCCAGCTCCACGCGAGCCGGTGCCGACTCCGGTTGTCGCCAACATGCAGCACGCGCAATTGACGCCAGCACCCATCAAGATCAACGCGACATCTCCCGCAGTCGCGCGCATCGTGCCGTCGGTGGTCGCTCATGATCCTGCGGTCGTGAAACTTGTTTCTGATCTTGCCGGCGAGCTCTCGGCGAAATGCCCATTCTCTGGCCCGGCCGATGAGGCCGCGTTCGCGGACTGCCAGAAGGCGCTCGCTGGGACTTCGAAGGTGCGCGCGAGCCTTGCCGGTCCGCTGCTCTGGGGAGACGGCGACAAAGGTGGCAGTCAGCAGCTCGTGCAGTCGGGGCTGTCCCAACTGCCGATGGATGATTTCGCCGCAACGTATTTGCCGCTGTTCATGTTCAGCGGCCGACACGAGATCAGTTACAGCGAGCAGGAGAAACTGTTTCGCGTCGAACTTGGCGCGCGATTGCGCAATCGCCTCCCCACAGCGCGCCTGCCGGAGGCGTTTCGCAAGAGCGACGAAACGTGGACTGCGCTCCAGCGGACCAGTGCTGTAGTGTTTTGGATTGATCCGCAGAAGCTTTCGATCAGCGCCGGCCAGCACATTGCGGACAGCCCCATCGGCAATGGACCGAGCGCACCAGCGCCGAAGCCATAGCTTGGGTTCCAAGCGATGGCGGTCCGCCTGTAACCGACACGTTCGGTCAAAGGACCGATTCGGTCCCCAAGATCACCGTCGCCTGCGACGACAGCACGCCGCCATTGCCGTGGGCGAGCGCGGTCTTGGCATCCTTCACCTGCCGCGCGCCGCATTCGCCGCGGATCTGTCGCACCGCCTCGATCAGCAGAAAGAGCCCGTACATGCCGGGATGGCAGTACGAAAGGCCGCCGCCGTTCGTATTGACGGCAAGCGAGCCTTTCGGCCCAATTCGGCCACCCTCGACGAAGCGGCCGCCCTCTCCCTTCGGACAGAAGCCGAGGTCCTCGAGGAACAGAATCGTGTTGATGGTGAAGGCGTCATAAAGCGCGAGCACATTGATGTCCTGGGGTGCAAGTCGTGCCATGCGGTAGGCGGCATTACCCGCGGCTTTCGCACCGGTGTGGACGAGATCCGGCATCGACGAGATCGAGGCGTGCGTGATCGACTGGCCGCAACCCAGCACATAGGCAGGTTTCTTCTTCAGCGACTTCGCCCGCGCCGCACTGGTGATTACGATCGCACCGCCGCCGTCCGTCGAAAGGCAGCAGTCGCGCACAGTAAAGGGAGACGAGATCGGTCGAGCCGTGAGCACGCCTTCGATGGTCAATGGCTTTTTGTCCCATGCCACCGGATTGAGTTGTGCCCACTCACGGGCAGCAACTGCGACAGCAGCCATCTGCTCGCGCGTCGTGCCGAACTGGTGCATGTGGCGCAGCGCCGCCATCGCGTAAGCAGAGGATGGCAGGAATGGCTTGTAAGGCGTCTCATACGGATTGAACTCGCGCACCGACGCTTGCCGCCGGCCAACGCTCCGCTGTGTGGAGCCGTAGGCAATCACGGCCACACTGCACTGGCCGTGCTCGATCGCCGCCATGGCCTGCGCTACGTGATACTCGAAAGACGATCCGCCGATGATGGTCGAACCGATGAACGGCGGATCGATCTTCAGATACTCGCAGAGTTGCAGTGCCGAGGTGCGCGCCTGCGTCGTTGCACAGAAGAGACCGTCGACGTCAGCGAGCTTTAGCCCCGCGTCGTCGAGCGCCCGAGCAATGCCTTGCGCCATCAAGTCGATGACCGAGAGCCCCTCGGTGACCTGGCCGATATCTGACTCAGCTACTCCGACGATCGCAACGCTGCCGCGCTTGAGGCCTTTCTCGGAGCCGTTGCCGCCTGTTCCGGTGCCTGGCTTCAGCTTGGCACCGTTATCCGGGCTATGCGGCGCAGGCACCGCGTCGGGAACAAACACCGGTATTGGCGCCAGATCGGCAGGGTCCGCCTTCTTCGGAGGCGCCGGCGGAGCAGGCGTGTGCACGCGGAACTTCACGCGCATGCCGATTTTCACCCGATCGCTATCGATGTCTTCGACGCGGCTCATCATACGGAAGCCCTCGTCGAGATCGATCAGCGACACGTTGAACGGCTTGCCTTCGACTGGATGCACCGTCGTCGTCGAATAGACCGTGCCGAGGCCCTTCGAGATGCGCCACTCGAGCTTAGTCGAGCCGCTATAGGGACAGACGAGCCGCGGGTAGAACACGGGGCGATCGGCGACAGGGCTCCACTGATAAGCCAGCTCGCCCTTCGCGAGATGGGCAATGTAGGTGGCGTTCGGCGACGTGGTCAGGTTGGGAGTGGCGGTCATCGTTCGGTCCTGCGTGGGCGATCATTCGTGCCGAACCTAGTGGGGAACGCCAGCCATTGCCAGGACTGGACGACGCAGCACGCATGCAAATCGCCCGCTTGCCCGATGGTTCGGCACTCGCTTAAGTCCCGGGGCCTCCAAGGTCGCACTCAGTATCCACATCGACCACCTCACAATTCGTGATACACGCAAGGAGCCGCTCACGCATGGCCAGCAGCGCAAGACCGCCCACTCAGTGGGATGCAGAGGCCGATGTCGTGGTGGCCGGCTTCGGAGGCGCTGGTGTCGCAGCGGCAGTGACCGCGCACGATCTCGGCGCCAAGGTGCTGATCCTCGAAAAAGCGCCCAAGGGTCAGCATGGCGGCAATACCCGCGTGGCAGGCCAGGGCTATCTCAACACGTCGTCAGTCGAAAAAGGCATTCAATACCTCACCGCGCTGTGCGGTCATTTCAAGGTGCCCGAGGTGATGGTGAAAGTCTGGGCCGAGGAGATGGTGCGGAACAACGACTGGCTGGCTCGACTCGGCGGCGACCCGCAGGAGCACCAGCATCAGCCGGTCGGCATTGAGTTTCCAGATCTGCCCGGTGCCGATTGCGTGCACAAGTTTCATGACGGGCCGACCTACGGCTACTCGCTCACCTGGAAGATGTTCGAGCGTCTCGTACTCGAACGGCCGATCCCGATCCGCTACGAAACGCCGGCTCGCACGCTGATCCAAGACGACGTGACGAAAGAGATCATCGGCATCCGCGCGGAGGAGCGTGGCAGTTCGCTCAACATAAAGGCGCGGCGCGGCGTGATCCTGACCTGTGGCGGTTTCGAGAACAACCAGGAGATGATCCGCAATTACCTACCGGGTATTCCCTACTGCTACACGTCCGGCTCGCCCTACAATGAGGGCGACGGCATCACGATGGCGCAAATGGCCGGCGCTGACCTCTGGCACATGAATAATTACGCCGGCCCGTCGATGGCGCTGAAGGTGCCGGAGATCCCGACCTCGATGTCGATGCAGGCGTTCCACTACAGTAAGATCGTGCCCGGTGGCGCGATCGTAGTGGGCCCGGACGGCCGCCGCTTCTGCGACGAAAAATTCAAGACCCGACACGGCAAGGTGCCGATCAACGGCCGCTGGCTGCCGCTGCCAACCCCCTGCCCGATGCACATGATTTGCGATCATGCACATCTCTCGGCGGGGCCCCTCTACGACAAGACGCCGAGCCACGGCTGGACCCAGATCATCGAGAAATACCAGTGGAGCGAGGATAATTCCGCCGAGCTGGCGAAAGGGTGGATCAAGAAGGCGGACACGGTCGAGGCGCTGGCCAAACTAATTGGTGTCGATGCGATGGCGCTGGGCGAACAGGTGCGCCAGTGGAATGCCTTTTGCGCATCCGGCAAGGACGCGCAGTTCGGCCGAACACTGATGCTAACGCCGATTGCTAAAGGTCCCTACTACGCGGTCGAGCTATCACCTTCGATGCTGAACACCCAAGGTGGCCCCCGGCGCAACGAGCGCGCCGAGATCGTGCGGCCGGATGGATCGCCGATTCCGCGTCTCTACAGCGCCGGCGAGCTCGGCTCGATTTACAGCTACCTCTATCAGGGTACCGGTAACATCGGCGAGTGCTTGGCCTTCGGCCGCATCGCGGGTCGCAACGCGGCGGCGCAGAGGCCGTGGGCATAAGGACGCGCTCGTCCTATCTCCTCGCGCTCCAAAGCCGAACGGTCTTCGCGATTAGAACGCTGCTTGATGCGTTGGCCGGCTACGCGTCTTATCGCGCCATCTCGTTGAACTGCTGAACGCGCATCCGCTGACCTGGTGCGTAGTTCCTGGCGGACTCGCCCTTTTTCTTGATGCGGCCCGGCGCGTAGTCGCGAGCGTTGCCGCCTTCCGGCTTGAGGTGACCCGGCGCGAACGACGAAGCCCCGCCGTTGACGCTGCTGCCGCCGAATCCACCTCCGCCGCCACGGCCGTTCTTTGCGTCGGCAGGTGCCGAACCGAGCGCCAGCGCCAAACCTGCGGCCGCAACGAAGCCCAGTCCCAATCCCAGTTTCATGTTTCTTTTCCCCCTGCCGGCCGTCAGGCACAGCATGATCGCTGAACAACGAGCGAATCAGTTGCACGGCCTATCATGATCTCGACCCTAAGCAAGCTGGTTAAGCAAGTGTGAAGAGCGGGGCATCCTCTGTCCGGGGACGCCTGCCGTGGGGCTCGATGTGCATGCGGGCGAAGGCAGGCCGAACTGCAGATCAGCTTGCCGGTGTGGATTCAGGGTGGATGCCACTTCGAACACAACATGGTCCCCATGTTGCCGTTGCGGTGAGACGCGGTATTCTCGCGGTAGCCGTCAGGTCAAAGAAGCACACCGGACACCAGAAGGAGGAGCCCCATGAAAGCTGCCGTGCTCTATGAAGCGAACAAACCGCTGGTCATCGAGGAGGTCGAGGTCAAGAAACCGGGCCCGCACGAGGTGCTGCTGCGCACAGCGTTCTCAGGCCTCTGCCACTCCGACCTGCATTTCATCGAGGGACTCTATCCGCATCCGATGCCCGTCGTACTCGGTCACGAGGCCGCTGGCATCGTCGAGGAGGTGGGCTCGGAGGTCCGATACGTGAAGAAAGGCGATCACGTCATCACCTGCCTCTCGGTGTTCTGCGGCACCTGCGAGAACTGCAACTCTGGCCGCCCCGTGCTCTGCCTCGACACCGAGGTGAAGACACTTCCCGGGCACGTGAAGCGCCTCTCCATGAAGGGCAGCCACGTCAACACCTTCACCAACCTATCCTCGCACGCCGAGATGATGCTTGTGCACGAGAACTCGATGGTGAAGATCGACAAGGATTTCCCGCTCGATCGCGCGGCGCTGATCGGCTGCGGTGTGATCACCGGCTTCGGCGCGGCTGTGAACACGGCGAAAGTGGCACCCGGTGAGACGGTGGCCGTCATCGGCTGCGGCGGCGTCGGCATGGCGGCGGTGAACGGCGCGGCGGTGGCGGGCGCAGGACGCATTTTCGCGGTCGACACCAATCCGGCCAAGCTGCAAATGGCAGCAAAGATCGGCGCGACCGATCTCATCAATCCCGCAAACGGCGATCCGGTAGAGCAGATCCGCGCAGCACTCGGTGGCAAGCCGTCGGACGGCGTGCATCACGCGATCGAGTGCCTGGGGCTCAAGCAGACGGCCGAGAACGCGTTCAAGATGCTGCGCTACGGCGGAACGGCGACCATTGTCGGCATGGTGCCCTTCGGCATGAACATCGAGGTGCACGGCTTCGATTTCCTGCGCGAGAAGAAGATCCAGGGCTCGTCCATGGGCTCGAACCGATTCCGCATCGACATGCCGCGGCTGATGGACTTCTACCGGCGCGGCAAGCTCCACCTCGATGACTTCGTCTCAGCGCACATCAAGCTCGAGCAGATCAACGAGGGCTTCGCCAACATGAAGGCCGGCAAGGTGATCCGCAGCGTGATCGACTTCGGCGTCGCGAAAGCGAAGCATTGATCCGTAAGGCCGAAGCGGTGCCTGGCCTTCAGCTCGGCACCGCCACTCGGCTTTTGACAGCAACGGCCGGCGCACGCCGCCCTCGCCTCACGGCGCCGGCGCACCACTGTCTATTGCATCGCTGCCATGGATCATGCGCGCGATCCGCGCCGCTGCCAACGCGCGCTGGCAGATCGCACACGGCCGAGCGGACGAATAGACGATCGCCCCGTCGAGCGTCTGGCGCCCAAGCGCGCGTTGGGCATGCGCGAGCGCGAGCCGTTCGGCGTGCGCGTCCGGATTGCGATCGCGTGTCACCCGGCTCATCCCGCGCCCGACGATCTGCGCGTCGAGCACCACGACCGCGCCATAAGGCTGATCTCCTGCCGCGACCGCCTCATCGCGCAGCCAGAATGCTTCCGCGATGAACGGCGCATGTGCGGTATTGTTTGCATGCACTGGCGCACCGCCGAGCCCCACCGGAGACAGCGGGGCGCAAATTATGGCGATCGACTGCCGGCGCGAAATAGAATCCTCACTCATGCACTTATAATGCTGCGATAACGCCGAACCGCAAGCGGCGCAGGACTGGACTTTATGCGATTCGCCGGCGCCGGCCACAATTGCAATGCCCGCTCGCCCGTTCTGAGAGCGAGCGGTGTGCTCCGAAGTCACTTGTCCAGCCACGCCACGTCGTAACGGTTGACATCGTAGAGACCGAAGTACTCCTGCGGGCGGATGCCCTTCACGTAGTTGTACCAAGCATCATTGATCTTCTCCCACACCATCGGCAGGAGCGGCGGATCGTCTTCCATGATCTTCTCCGCCTCGCGGATGTGGGCGAGCCGCATTGCGGCGTCCACCTCGCGATCGATCTTAAGCAGGGTCTCGGCAAAATTCGGGTTGCTCCAGAACGCGTGGTTCTGCGGTCCGCCCTCACCGTACCAGGCGCGGAAATAGTCGGAAGGATCGAGCAGCGCCGAGATGATGACGCCGATCAAGATGTCGAAGTTTCCGGACTTGGCATCGTCGAACCACGTCGATTCCGGCGCCACGCGCAGCTTCGTCTCGATGTTGAGCGTCTGCTGCAGGATCGCCTGCACGGCCTGCGACCAAAGCTTGGTGTTCGGCAAATCGCGCACCAGGAAGTCGAGGCTCTTCATGCCTTGCCCGAAACCCGCCGCCTGCATCAGCGCCCTCGCCTCCTTGATCGAGGCCTCCGGGTCCGGTTGGTAGCCGAGGCGCTTGTCCATCTCCGCCTTCGGCGTCGCGAATTCGGAGAACGGATAGATGAAGCCGCCCGTCATCGTCGGGGCCAAATCCTTGCAAACCTCGACAAGGGCCGGCCGGTCGAACACCAGATGCATTGCGCGGCGCACGCGCGGGTCGTCGAATGGCTTCTTCTTGTTGTTCGGCCACACCGCGTGAATGACGCTCTGATAGTACTGTGCGCTACTCATGTTCGGGTTCTGTTGGACCCGCTTGATGGTGCCTGGATCGGTGACGCGCACATAGTCGACGCGGTTCGAGAGCAGCGCCGAAGCCATCTCGGGCGAGAACGGCAGCGCGTGCACGACCTGCAGCCCATCGAGATACGGCAGGTCCTTGTTCCAGTAGTTCTTGTTGCGCTCGAACTCCCATACCTCGTTCTCGACCCGCTTGACGGAAACGAATGGGCCGGTGCCCGACAGATTGTTGACGCGCCGAAGATTGAAGTTGTTGTCCTCGAGCACCTTCTTTCGGACGATGACGTTCCAACCGCTTGCGATCGCGGACATGATGAAGTTGACGGGCCTCGGCTCGGCGAGCTTGAACTCGACTGTGTGCTTGTCGCGGGCGTTGATCTCGGAGACCGCCGTGAACAGGCTCGAGCGCGGGATGGCGATGCCGGACGGCGGCTTGGCGATGCGGTCGAAGGTGGCCTTGACGTCCTCCGCCGTGAGCTCGGCGCCGTCATGGAACTGCACGCCTTTGCGCAGCATGAAAGTGTAGCTGGTACCGTCCTTCGATATGTCCCAGCTGTGCGCGAGATCTGGGATGATCGACTTGCCGCTGTCGCGGGGGTCGCGGCGGATCAGGTTGTCGAACATGCACCCTTGCGTCGAGATGTTGGCGAAGGTCCCGGATTGGTGCACGTCGAAATGCGGCTGCCGTGAGAGCACGCAAATCCTGAGCACCCCACCGCGCTTTGGCGTGGGCTCAGGGGCCTTCAACTGAAACGTCGAGCCGTCGAATTGCAGCGGCACGTTCTGGGCAAGCGCCTGATCAGGAAAGAGCCCGTAGGCGGCAGCAACTGCCATGCCAGCGGCACTGTTCTTCAGGAAGTCGCGACGGTCGCTCAGAAAGCGGCCATTGCTGTTTTCATTCATGGGCGTGTCCTCTTCCCTCGGCTATCGATCGTCACGTTGGCGTTTCTCGGTATTCGACTAGCCGAATGCTAGCAGCGCGATTGTGGCGGGTCATTGGGCGGTCGCAATCGAGGGCGCGCAGCAGGCATGCACACTCTATTGAGCTGACAAGAAGCTTTCCGGCGCCGATGGCAACACCTCAGGTGAACTCACCGACCTCAAGACCACGAAGTCCTGCTTACCGCCCCGTCCACACCGGCTTGCGCTTGGCGAGGAACGACTCGAGACCCTCACGAAAATCGGCGCTGGTGTAGACCTTGGCGACGAGATCACGGTCGTCCACTTTCGGCTCCGCATCGCGTAGGCGGCGGAGCAGCATCTTCGTCGTCGAGACGGTCAACGGAGCGTTGGCAGCAACCTGCCGGGCGAGTGCGTTCGCGCGGGACATGAGCGCGGCGTGATCGTCCAGGACCTCGGTAACGAGCTGGGCAGCGAGGCACTGCTCGGCAGTCATCAAATCCGAGGAATAGAGCATCTGCGTAACGGGAGCCGGCCCCATCAGATGGACGAGGCGTTGCAAGGTGCTCGCCGAAAGGCAATTGCCGAGCGTGCGCGCGATCGGATAGCCATATCTCATGTCGCGTGTGCCAAGCCGGATATCGCAGCAGGCAACGATGGCCGCGCCCCCGCCCGTGCAGGCTCCGGAGATGGCGGCAATCACCGGGACTGGGCAGCTCTCGATGGACGTCAGGATCTCGTCAACCCGGTGCTCGTAGGTGACACCGTCCTCGGGCGTTTTGAAGGCGCGGAACTGGGCAATATCGGTACCTGCCGCGAAGGCCTTCTGGCCGGCGCCCGTTATGACGACACAGCGCACATCGGCAGGCGGCTGCTCGCAGGCCTCGGCGATTGCCGTATACATTCCGAACGTCAGCGCGTTGTGCTTCTCGGGCCGGTTCAGCGTAATCGTCAACACCGCGCCATCGCGGGAAATGAGAGTTTCGGAGTTCTGATCGGCCATTCCATCATCCAGTTTGCGCTCGGGCTGTTGCGGTTGCAGCACCTCTTCGAGGCGAACGCAAGCTTTCGGCTTGAGTTTTGAGGCGAGGGAAACCACATTCCTGCGACGATCGACATAACCACACCGACAACACCACCTCGCGTCGTCCTGGATGCTGGTGATCGAGGACAATCCCGAAGCAGGGCCACGCGTTACCAATCGGGCACGCCGATACCCTGTATAGGATGACCTCCTGAGTGCCCTCGCCTGAGAGCGGTAGTTTCTCTCCGAACCTTCTGGCTCCGAATTTCGCATGACATCTGGGTTCTTCGCGCTGCTCGACGATATCGCCGCCATCTCGAAGGCAGCGGCGGCCTCACTGGATGACGTCGCCGTACAAGCGATCAAGGCCGGCAAGAAAACCGCAGGCATCGTCATCGACGATGCAGCTGTAACACCACGCTATGTGGTCGGTTTCGCCGCCGAGCGCGAGTTGCCGATCATCGCCAAGATCGCCTGGGGCTCGATCAAGAATAAGCTGCTATATCTGCTACCCGCGGCGCTGCTGCTGACTACATTTGCACCCTGGGCGATCACGCCTCTGCTAATGGCGGGCGGACTGTTCCTGTGCTTCGAGGGTTATGAGAAAGTGCATCAGCTGATGCACCCGCCGGCAGCCGAGGCCGGCGCAGCAGCCCCCGACACATCTCTCAGCGAGGAGGAGAAGGTCGCGAGCGCGATCCGCACCGACTTCATCCTTTCTGCGGAGATCATGGCGATCACGCTCGCAGCCGTGGAAGCGCCAACCATCTGGATGCAGGCATTCGCGCTGGTTCTGGTGGCCGTCGTGGTCACCGGTGCGGTTTACGGCGCCGTCGCGCTGATTGTGAAGGCGGACGATTTCGGCGTCTATCTTGCGCAGGCGGGACACCGTGACTGGGCTCGTGCGTTCGGCAACTGGCTGGTGCATTTCATGCCGTCACTGCTCAAGACGTTGAGCCTCATCGGCATGGCCGCGATGCTTTGGGTCGGCGGCGGGATCATCCTGCACGGGCTGGAGCAGTACGGGCTCGCCGCCCTCGCGCGCTTGATTCACGCGGCTGCCAATGCCGTGGGCAGCATCTTCGGGCCGTTGTCTGGAGTCATGGCCTGGCTCATCGACGCGATGGCTGCTGGCGTGATCGGGCTTTTCCTTGGCTGGCTGACGGCGATTGCAGTGGAGAAGCTCGGATTTGGTGGCGGGCATTGATGGAGTGATTTCCCTTGTCCGATTCCATTCCCGACAGTGTCTGATCCCTGGTTCGACTCGGCGGCCAACCTCGCGACATCTCTATCGAACCAGCCTTTCCTGCGCGTGGCTCCTCGCAACAACATGACAAAGGGCGGCTCCTGACAGCCGCCCTCGATTTGTCTGCGCTGAACGGCGCCGAGCTTACATCATACCGCCCATGCCGCCCATGCCGCCGTGGTCGTGGCCGGCATGCGCATCCTTCTTCTTCGGCGCTTCGGCAACACCGGCTTCGGTCGTGATCAGCAGGCCTGCGATCGAAGCTGCGTCCTGCAGCGCCGTGCGCACGACTTTCGCCGGGTCGATGATGCCCTTCTCGATCAGGTCGCCGTACTCGTCGGCCTGCGCGTCATAGCCGAAGCTTGCACCGCGCGATTCGAGCACCTTGCCGACGACGATCGAGCCTTCGACACCAGCGTTCTCGGCGATCTGGCGGATCGGCGACTGCAGCGCCTTCTTCACGATCTGGATGCCGGCGTCTTGGTCCTCGTTGTCGCCCTTCACGGTGATCGACTGGGTAGCCTTGAGCAGCGCAACGCCGCCACCGGAAACCACGCCTTCTTCAACCGCGGCGCGAGTTGCATTGAGCGCGTCATCGACGCGGTCCTTGCGCTCCTTCACCTCGACTTCCGTGGCACCACCAACCTTGATCACAGCAACGCCGCCGGCGAGCTTCGCCAGACGCTCCTGCAGCTTTTCGCGGTCGTAGTCAGACGTCGTCTCCTCGATCTGAGCCTTGATCTGATTGACGCGGGCCTCGATGTCCTTCTTCTTGCCGGAACCGTCGACGATCGTGGTGTTCTCCTTTTCGATCGTGACGCGCTTGGCCCGGCCCAGCATGTCGATGCCAACGTTCTCGAGCTTGATGCCGAGATCCTCGGAGATGACCTCGCCGCTGGTGAGAACTGCGATGTCCTCGAGCATGGCCTTGCGGCGATCGCCGAAGCCCGGAGCCTTGACAGCCGCGACCTTCAGGCCGCCACGCAGCTTGTTGACGACGAGCGTGGCGAGCGCCTCGCCCTCGACCTCTTCCGCAATGATCAGCAGCGGCCGGCCGGTCTGAACAACCGCCTCGAGCAGCGGCAGCATCGGCTGCAGGCCGGTCAGCTTCTTTTCGTGGATGAGGATGTAGGGATCCTCAAGCTCGGCGATCATCTTGTCGGCATTGGTGATGAAGTAGGGCGAGATGTAGCCGCGG
>CAZCQH010000009.1:119250-125684 GCA_964500805.1 uncultured Hyphomicrobiaceae bacterium | reverse complement strand
CGGCGGTCGCCGATCTCTCGGGCGCCGTTCCCGCCATCAACGCCGCGTTCACAGGACAGGCGTTGAACCTCGATGCGTTGCTCGGGGCGCAAGGCAACGCAGCTTCCGCGGCCGGCAAAGACGGGGCGGGGCAGGCGGGGTGGAGCGATGCGAGAATCGACTTCGCGCCGCTCAGAAGCGTCACGGCGAAGCTCAAGCTCTCGGCCGGGCAGCTCACTTATAACGGCATCAGAATCGCGCAAGCGAATTTGCAGGCCACGGTCTCAGGCGGTAAGCTCGCCGCGAGCCTGCCGAACTTCAAGCTCTACGACGGTGCGGGCACGCTTAACATCGCTGTCGATGCCAGCGGCAAGGTCGCCGCGCAGCGGGTTCGCTTGTCGCTGGTGAATTTCAACGCCTACCCCTTCCTCAAGGATGCAGCCGGGTTTGAGAGCCTCGAGGGGACAGGCGCCATCACGCTCGACCTTGCGACGAGCGGCGCGAGCCAGCGCACGATGGTCTCAGGCCTCAGCGGCTCGGCCAAATTCGAATTCACCGATGGCGCCATCCGCGGCATCAACATCGCCAAGACGATCCGGCGCTTGAGCACCGGGGTTCTCGCGGGCTGGCAGGAGAATGCGGCGGAGAAGACCGACTTCGCGACGCTCGGCGCGAGCTTCAGGGTCGCCAAGGGTCAGGCAGAGACCTCAGATCTCCGCCTTGCCGGACCGCTGGTGCGGATGGCGGGCGCAGGCCGCATCGACCTTCCGGCGCAAACCCTCAAATTCCGCGTAAACCCGGAGTTGGTCGCAAGCCTCGAGGGGCAGGGCGGCAAGGATTTGAAGGGGCTCGGCGTGCCCGTCGCCATTTCAGGCCCCTGGGCAAGCCCGTCGATCTATCCCGATATCGAGGGCATTCTGACCGATCCTGTGGCAGCCTACGAGCAGCTCACGCGTCTCCGCGGTGGCTTGGCGGCGCTGCCCGGAGCGGCGGGCGATTCGGGGATCGGCGCCCTGATCAAGGACGGCAATCTGGCCCCTGATTCGCTTCAGGCCGGCGCGATCAGCGGCATCGGCCAGCTGCTTGGCGCCACGTCGCCGGCGGATGAGGCCTCGACGCCGGACGCTGCCGGCAAGGCGGCCCCGAGCGAGGCGGAGACGGTCGCCCCGCCGAAGAAGACCGGCAAGAAGCGCGAAGCCCGTGCCGAGCCTGCCCTGAGGGCCGAGGACGCGGCCGCCCAGGCGTTGCAGAATATCTTCGGCAATTAGAGCGCCGGATTGCCGGCGCAGCGCGCAAAGTAAACCCCGGCCAGGCGTACCTAGCCGGGGTTGGCATTTGCCGGAGAGATAGAAAAGTAGGGCTATCCCGTCGTGTCTAGCCGACCTTCAAGGGCTCGGCAACCACGGCTTTCTCGTGGTGTCCAACACAGCCGCCAAGGCCGATCACAGTCGAAACGATAATCGCGCAAGCTATAAGAAGACGCATGGCTAATCCCCCGTTCCCCTTCGTTTCTGTGTCCCACTATAAGCCATTCCGCGCAGAAGTCTGTGACAATTGGGACACGCTTTGGGGAAAAGATGCGGGGCTTAGACGCGCGTCGCTCGCGGCGGCAGGCCCGGCGGAAGCATCGTGTAACCTGCTGAAGTTTATCAAAGATTTGTCAGTGCTCGGCATAGAACCATTGGACCCAATCCCGTCCGCCCATATAGCCTAGAGATGCGTTTAGGGCGGTGAGCGCTTCGGAATCGGGCTTCCAGTAGACGGGAAATCCGTCAGCCAGAACGATATCGCGGAGGCTAATCGTCGTTGCCGCCACCCGTTGTCCCCTGACATCGGCGCGGGCCACTGAAAACTTCCTTATTGCGACCTTCTCGCCAAACACGGTCGTGAGAATCGAATCGCCGTCCTGTTCCTTGTCTCCAAACAGGATGTTGGCGGTTTCCCGCTCATATTCGAGCCAAAGCGCATCCTCCGATCCATCATCGTTCTTCTGCGATTCGCGAATGCGATCGTGGTGCCCTGGCGCCAAGGGCCCGAAGACCAAGGCGATGCTCGACCATTGCACGCGCTCGATGACTGTCGCGCGAGAGGTCTCGGGAAGCGCGGCGATCGCCTCGGCAGCAAGGGCTTTCGCCCCCTCAAAGCCTGCGAGCGACGCCATGATCATGTTGACCGCCGCGGACTCGATGTCCACGGGTGTGCCGATCCCGAGAAATTGCTGAGTGCCGAGCGTAAGCCGGGCTCTGGGATCGCGCTTTCCGGCCGCCTTCAAGAGCCAGCGAACGCTTTCCTCTTCCTTCTCGGGTTTCTTCGTGTCGCGGAGTTCGATCGCGAGCGTCGTCTGGGCCCACGGGTCGCCGCCTTGAGCCGCCCTTCGCAGAAAAACAGCAGCGGCTGATTCGTCTTTGGGAACCCCATCGCCATTGTGCAAACGAACGGCAAGGTCGCGCTGGGACTCCACGTCGCCGCCTATGGCTTTATTGATCAACGCTTCGAATTCTGGATTTGTGGACTTGATACAGGCAAGGTTTGCTTGTGCCTCCGGGTCTCCGCGCGCCGCGCAGAGCGACGTCCACACACGTGCGAGATCCCGATCCCGGGCGAGGCCCCGTCCCTCGTAGTACATCGCGCCGAGATTGAGCTGGGCATGATGATATTCTTGCTCGGCGGCGCGACGGAACCAGTTCGCCGCCTCGGCGTCGTCTTTTGCAGTTCCCTTGCCGAAGAAGTAGAAGTTAGCAAGATTAAATTGCGCTTCGGCCTCGCCCTGCTCCGCAGCGAGGCGGTACCACTCTAGCGCCTCCTTACGATCTTGAGGAACGCCCCGGCCGTTGGAATACGCGTAGGCAAGACCGGCTTGCGCGAGCGCGTGGCCCTGCTGCGCGGCACGTTCGTACCACTTAAAGGCCTCAGCATAGTTTTCCATGTGATCGTAGTATCGACCCAACTTGTACTGAGCGTTGTCCAGCCCCTGTTCGGCGGCACGTTCAAACCATGCCCGAGCTTCGTCATTGCTTTGCGATACGCCTTGGCCGAGGGCGTACATGTATCCAAGGTTAAATTGGGCACGCGCCTCGCCACTATTCGCGGCAAGACGGAATAACTTGATGGCCTCGCCGAAGTCCTGCCTTACCTGGCGACCATAGTAGTAGTAGCTGCCGAGCGTGAGCTGAGCCTCGACGTCGCCGCGCTCCGCGGCCTGACGTAGCTCGGCAACATCGGCGAACTCGGACACGCCTTCCCCGCTCAACGACTCCTCCCTCTCAGAAGGCTATCACCGAGAGCGGCTGCGTTGAAGGAGAGGGCGGTCCGGCCTCGCGGCGCAGGCTCGCCTACTTCGCGGTCATATTCCTAATGACGCCCGCGAGAATCATGATGATCGCGCCGCCCACGGCGCCGCCGGCGATATTGCCGATCCATCCCTCGACGGCCTGACCCAAGACGGTACCCAGAAGCTGGCCGATGACGCCGCCGCCGACCGCGCCCGCGATCGCATTGCCGAGCGTTCCGAGCGAATATTGCTTGGCTGCGGCGCCGGCCGCGCTGCCGCCGACTGCACCCGACACCAATTGCACGAGAAGGCTGGTGAGATCCATGTCCTGTTCCCCCTGTTTGCTCCCCCGCCCGCACAGTAAGGGCGGCTTGACATAAACGCCATCGCGGAAAGCTTGTTTCCAACGAATCTTAGCCGCGGCGGGATTTCCGTACCGTGCCTTGCCTTCGCAGATGCGAACAGGAACCCGCTTGATTAGGAACGGAGAGGCCTGCTGTTCCTCCAGCTGCACCGGCCCGACTTGGCGTTGCTCGAAATGCCTTTCCTTTGGCCGTCGGTGCTTGTTCCGATCATCGTGTTCTCCCGCTACGTGCGGCGTCGGCGTTGCTTGACAGCCCTGCGCCCGAGCCTAAGCTTCAAAGCTTGCGCCTCACGCCGTATGCGCACCCGCCGATCTGGCGCGCCGGTAGAAGGAGTCTCATCCATGAAGGTATCGGAGATCCTGCACAAAAAGGGGCCGGCCGTTAAAACGGTCCGCCCCGACGAAACAGCGCTTGAGCTTTCCGAGCAACTCCGCGCCGAACGGATCGGCGCCATGATCGTCAGCAGCGACGGTGTCACGATCGAAGGCATCGTCTCGGAGCGCGATTTGGCCTATGGGCTTGCTGCGCACGCGAGCAACCTCCCGCGCATGACCGTCGAGCGCCTGATGACGAAGGTCGTGGTCGTTTGCTCGCCGGAGGACTCGATCAACGAGGTGATGAGCGTGATGACGCAGAAGCGCATCCGTCACCTGCCGGTGAAAGAGGGCGACAAGCTGGTGGGCATCATCAGCATCGGCGACGTGCTTAAACACCGGCTGAACGAGATCCAGTTGGAAGCCGACGTGTTGCGCGACTACGCCCGCGCGTGGCGCTAAGCCTCGCGATTATTGTGACGGCGTGACGGCGACGGCGGCCTCGTTCCGGCGCAAGAAGGGAATCGTGAACGGCGCGTCGTAATAGAGCGTCGAAGGCGGCCCGATCGGCCGCCATTTCGAGCCTGAGAGGGAAGCGACGAGTTCGGCCTGGCGTTCGCGGAAATCTCGCCCCAGACCCGAATAGCGCAAGACGGCGATCGTCTCGTCGGGAATCGTGACGATCTTCACGCGGCCGTCGCGGGGCGACGGCACGCTGTCGTGGTCATACGTCGCCGGCAGGAAGAAGATCATCCGCAAATTGGCGCCATCCTCTGCGGTCTGAACCGGAGCGCCCATCGCAATGCGCTCGTTGTCGCGCACTTCGACCGGGACGGTCATGGCGATCTTGGCGTTGCCCGACGCCGTCCGGTTGGCTCCGGAAATATAGTCGAACAGCAGCCGGAACGCCTGCCCGCGCGCGGCCCCGCCTTCCGCTGGCAGTTCGACCTCAGCCGCGAGGCGCGGTGCGTAGTGGCGGATATCGATGCTGCCTGCCACCCGGCCGATGGTCTCGTATCCAGGCTCCTCGTACAGCCGGATGCCGAACACGCCGACCACGGATTCGAGCGCCAACACGAAATAGTAGGCGATGGTGTCCCACATGCCGCAACTCTACACGGAGATCGGCGCGAAAGTCCGGGGCCGATCGCGGTTCGCCCGGTCACGGCCACTTCTAAGAGCTTGACCTTGAGAATATTGGCGACCTTCATCATGGTGTTGCTCGCCGAGGGCGATTTCCGCCCTCACAGTGAAAGGCCTAGTCTACGCGGAGTGCCAAGCAAGCCGTGCCAGGCAAAGCTTAGGGGATCGGTTTAGCCATGTTCGAGGATCCGCTGTTCTGGGTGTTTGTGCTGCCCGGCTTGCTCTTGGGACTGTTTGCGCAGTCGCGCATCAAACTGAACGTCGCCAAATACTCCCAGCTCCGCACCCAGAACGGGATCACAGGCGCCGAGGTGGCGCGTCGCCTGCTCGACGCGCAGGGCCTGCAAAATGTGACCATCGAATCCGCGCCCGGCGTTCTGAGCGATCATTATGATCCCCGCACCAAGACGCTGCGGCTCAGCCAGGAAGTCTATTTTGCCCCGAGCGTGGCGGCCGCCGGCATCGCCGCGCATGAAGCGGGGCATGCCTTGCAGGATGCCGAGGACTATTTTCCGATGGAGGCCCGCACCTACATCGTGCCGGTCGTGCAGCTCGCGTCGCAAATCGCGCCCTGGCTGTTCATCGCGGGCGTGGTCTTGCAGATCAATACCCTGACCTGGGCCGGCGTCATTCTTTTCGGCTCGTCGTTCCTTCTCGCCATTCTCACGCTTCCCGTCGAGTTCAATGCCAGCGCGCGAGCAAAGGAACTTCTGGTCAACCACGGCATCATCAAAGGCGACGAGCAGGTGGCGGGTGTCGAGAAGGTCTTAGGCGCCGCGGCCTGGACCTACGTCGCGGCAGCCGTATCGGCCGTCGGGGTGTGGCTCTTCTACGTGTTCGTCCTATTCTTCCGCGGGCGCTCGCAGAATTGATGAACGTCTCGCCGAGGTGAGCCGCGCTTGCTTGCCAATCAGGGCAGAGAGCCGATGACGCCCTCGATCAGATATTCGGTCTCTTGCAGCTCGGGCGCGTAAGGCCCGTAGCTGGTTCCGGCCGGCACCACCAGCTTGCCGGTATTGTCCTTGATGGGCCCAACGAAGATAGTGTCTCCGTTCTTCATGGCCGCAATCGCGGTTCTGGCGGCGTTGATCGCGTGCGCGTCCGCGCCGGCGCCGAACGGGCTCGACCGGACATAGTCCTTGTCATAACCGCCGGCGACGAAGTTCGGCAGCGTGCCGCCCTTCTCGACCGTCTCGATGAAATTCTGGAACATTTCGGTCCAGCGATACTCGGCGCCGGTGATGTAGCCCTTGGGCGCGAGCGGCGCCTGATCGAAGGCGTGACCGCAGGTTTTGACGCCGCGGGCTTCGGCCGTCTCGATGACGACCCGCGGGCTGTCGAGGTGACAGGTGATGACGTCGC
>CAZCQH010000009.1:108174-119150 GCA_964500805.1 uncultured Hyphomicrobiaceae bacterium | reverse complement strand
TCGGCCGTCTCGATGACGACCCGCGGGCTGTCGAGGTGACAGGTGATGACGTCGCAGCCCGCATCCACGAGCGCGTTCGCCGCTTCCGCGTCGCGCCCGGCATGCTCCCACTCGCCGGTGAAGATGACGCGCAACCTCGCGTCGGGATTGGTCTGGCGGGCGCCCATCAGGAATGCATTCACATTGAGCAGAACGGTGCCGAACGGCATGCCTGCCACGAAGCCGAGCGTGTTCGTGGTGGTGCTTAGCCCCGCGGCAACGCCGTTCACATAGTGGCCTTGGTGAATCAAGGCGTTCTGGCTGCCGAGATTCGGCGGGTTGCCGTCGTTGGCGCGCACGGAGGCTTGGCGGAACACGACGCCCGGATGCTTCTTCGCCATCGCCAGCAAGAACGGATCCTCGTCGAACGAGGTGGAAATGACGAGGCTGGCGCCGCCGGCGATCAGGCGCTCCATCGCCTCGGTGTAGGCCCGCGTTTCGGCATTGTCCTTGCCGCTGCCGTAGTCGGTGCTCTCGGGCAGGTAATCCGCCTGGGCGACGCTCACATGCGGAACACCGCTGAGCGCGAGAGCTGCCACCGCATGCGATTCGTTCCAGCCCCAATCTTCGCGCGGGCCGATATAGACGAAGCCAGCCTTAAGGCCCGCGGCGCGCGCCGGCGTGACCGGCAGGAAACCGGGGATGAAGCCGGCGGCGCCAAGCGCCGCCATGCCTTTGAGCGTCTTGCGCCGATCAGGATCGAAACCGGTCATGTTTTCTCTCTTAAGCTTCTTCCGGGCGAAATCTAGCTGCGTTCGCGAGAACGCGCGACGCATTTCAAGGCGTCGCTTAATTGTCCGCTAATGGCCGATCCTAGAAGCGGCGGTCGAGAGGCCGCCGGATCGAGGGCAAATCGCCGATCTTGTGGGATCCGCCACATCGGGTATCCGAGACATCGTTCAGGCTCTTCTCCGGGCTCACGCGACTTAAGAGCTCACGCAATCATGACCCGAAAGGAGCGCCGATATGAAACCGTCACACGTCGTCATGCTCGCCTTCGCAATCACGCTCGCCGTCGGATCGCTGACGCTCGGCACAACGGTGGGGCCGATTGCAACCGTCGCCGTCGCCGATGGCGGCAAACCCGACAAATGGTGCGGGGCGGCCGCATGCGCGCCGAGGCAGATGGAGCCGCGCGGTGCTGCTAGCTCGGGCCGGTGACGCCGGGAAAAAAACGCGTCATCAGCGGCATGCAGTCCTCTTGCGCCGCCTCCTTCACGTAGTCCGGGTCGATAGAAGATAGCAGGTCGAATCTTTTGCGGCTCGCGAAGCTGCGAGAGCGGCTTCGATCGAGCGTCCTTGCGGGAATGCCCAAGAATCCCGCGATACGTTTAGGCGACTTTGAAATTTCATTCGTTCGGATGACCAGCAATCGGTCTGCCGGCACGGTGTCAAGGACACGCTGGTTGTGATTGGCCCAGGCTCTGAAGTAGGACTTCAGGGGATAGAGACCTTTATCCTTCAATACCAACTCGGCGCGAGCGTATTCGCTGCCGGGGGCAACCCAATAACGCAAGAATGATTCATAGTGCGCGGGCAATTTGCGGCCGAGTTGATGGTTCAGAGCGGAGTCGACCCACGAGTAGCAGTCTCGGATGGTCAGGATGAATCGGGCATCCGGGAATTCCTCGACCAGCAGGTCAAGAACGTGCACGTTGAATGCGGAGGCCTCCATCTCCAGCCACAAGGACCTGTCGCGACGGTGTAGAAGCCGCTGAAGATCGGGTCTCGCGATTTCTCGCCGCGAGAAGGCGAGCACCGCGTCGATCAACTCCGGAACACGGGGCTCATGCGATGACCGGTAATGACGCATCAGCATGCCGGCGATCGAGTGGGTTCCGGATTTAAGCGCTCCAACGCAGTAGGCATGGAATCGGCGAGGCCGGTAGCGCCTGTAAATTCCGAGGTAGACGGCGCGCGTCACACGCGGCCGAAGCGTCCTCAGCGGGAGAAGGCTTAGCGAGCGAAGAGGGTGCTCTAGGGAAAGCTTGGCGTCGTTGAAGCCGATTTTTCCAGCTTTACGCACCAGCGACGCGTCTCATCGAGGATGGAGGGTAAACCAGCTTTACGCCCGAACCTCCGGTCGCTTCAAGCCTTGTGCCGGCAATCGTTCGCCTCAAGTGACTAGGGAGATTTGCTCCCTGCGCCTTGTTCGTCCGGGCCGATGGCGGGGGCGGGGAAGGCTTTGCCCCCCATCACGGTCCCCAGCACCTTGATCTCTCTCAGCTCATCGGGCGAGCCGACCTCGAGCGGATTGCGGTCGAGAACCGTGAAATCGGCGAGCTTGCCGGCGACGATCGAGCCCTTCTTGTCGTCTTGACCGAGGAGGTAGGCCGCGCCGAGGGTCACGGCATGCAAGGCTTGCGGCAAGGTGATGCGCTCGCTTTCGCCGAGGACCCGACCCGACATCGTTTTCCGCGCCGTCGCCGTCCACATGCAGAACAGTGGATCGACCGGCGTCACCGAAGCGTCCGAATGCATGGTGAAGGGAATTCCCAGGCGCTCGGCGCTTCCTGCCGGGTTGATGTCCTCGGCGCGGTCCGGTCCCGTGAAGGTCGAGTAATGCAAGTCGCCCCAGTAGTAGATGTGGTTGGTGAACAGGTTGGTGGCGACGTCGAGCTGCTTCATTCTGAGAAGCTGGCTCTGCGACACGTACTGATTATGCTCGATCCGGTCGCGGGTCGCCGGTTGCGGATATTGCCGCTGCGCTTCCGTCAGAGCGGTGAGCGCCATTTCGGTGGCTTCACTCGCGTTGGCGTGGATCACCGACTGGAATCCGCGCTTGTGGACCTCGGCGACCCATTTGTTGAGGTCGTCTTGCGTGATGTTGGCGACCCCGTTGGCAAGGGTCTTGTAATAGTGGGGCCACTGAAACAGCCCGGTGTAACCCTGGATCGATCCGTCGACGACGAACTTCACGCCGCCGAAGCTGAGACGATCGGTATCGAATTTGTGCCACTCGGTCAGGGCGTCGAGACCGCCCTTGGCCACGATCTCGGGCTTCTGGAAGACCTGAATCACCGGGTTGAGAACGATCCGCACCGGAAAGTCGGGGTCGGCGGCGACGGTCTGATACGCTTTGTAGCCTCCCGGAAGGGTGCCGAAGGAGAGATCGGCGAAGGTGGTGACGCCCACGCGCTGGGCCTGCGTGGCGACATCCCGCGTGGCCTTCAACATCGTCTCGGCGTCGAGCGGCGGGAGCTTCGCAGCGAATGCGAGAGCGGCTTCGATCTCCGCGATCTCGCCTGTCGTCTTGCCGTCCTTCTTCACGATGCCGGCGATGTCGGTGTCGTCGCCGATCCCGGCAATTTCGAATGCCTTGCTGTTTGCGTAGTAGATATGCATCGAGAGATTCTCGATCATCATGGGATGGCCATTCGAGATCGGATCGAGATCGGCGCGGGTCAGCGGCGAGTTGCCGTAGAACTCCGGCTGATAGCCCCAAGCCACGAGCCATGTGCCGCCGGCCGGCATCTTGGCGGCGGCATCCTTGAGCCGCGCGAGCACGGCCTCTTTGGTCTCAAGTCCTTTGACCAGCGTGCCGTCCGGCGCCGTCCGGTCGAACCGGCCGACATAGACCCCGAGCCAAAGCACCCCCGTGATCTGCGGATGCATGTGCGCTTCGATGAAGCCGGGGACGATCACCGCGTCTTCAAACTGCCGGTCGATCTCGACTTCCTCATCGGTGACCCAACCCTTGACCTGGTCAAGCGTGCCGACGCCGAGGATTTTTCCGTCCATCACCGCCACGGCTTCGGCGGTCGGCGTGCCGGGGTCCTGCGTGACGATCGTCTTGGCAGTATAGATCGTGATCTTTTTCGCGGCCGGTTGCGCTTGCGGAGGCGCCGCGGGCGCAGGGGTGTCGATGCCGCTCGGCTCGCGGGCAAGTTCATGCACGCCCGCCAATCCGAGACTGGGCGCCGCAACCAAAGCGGCGGCAAAAAAGATTCGGTGGATGCGATGCATGCTTGGCCTCTTTCCGTCTCAATGCGATTGCCGGATGCGTCTCGAGCCGCTTGAAGGTCGTGCCTTATTGGTCGTGTTGCACGCGGGATGCATTCTTACGGTTAGCAGATACTTTCGGCGCTGTTCGTGCGCCAGGCAGGGCGCACGCTACCAGGGATATTCGCTTCCCGCGTGATTGAAGAACTTGCCGGATTGCTCCGGGCCGAAGCTCGCGATGAGGCGCTTGAGCCGGCCGATGCTCTCGGATGGCGCAAGCGTCGCGTTCGGCCCGCCCATCTCCGTCCGGACCCAGCCCGGATTGACGACGACGCAAACGATGCCGCGCGGGGCAAGATCGATGGCGAGGCTCCGCATGACCATGTTCACCGCCGCCTTCGAGCTGCGATAGACGATCGAGCCGCCGGAGCTATTGTCGGCAATGGAGCCCATGCCGCTGGTCAGGGTGACGATCAGCTTGCGATCGCTCTTCGCCACGTGCTCGACGAACGCCTCCGACACGCGCATGGGACCCATGGCGTTGACGGCGAACGCCTCGCCCCAGGCCTCGTAGTCGATGTTGCCGATGGTTTGACCGCGCGGCCCGATGATCCCGGCGTTGTTGATGAGGAGATCGATGGCCTCGCCGTCGAGCTCAGCGGCTGCCGTAGCAATGCTGGCTGGATCGGTCACGTCCATCGCGAGTATCCGCAGTCTGCCGTCGCTGCCCTCGGCGAGACGCCGCAGCTCCGAAGCCGATGCCGGATCGCGGCACGCCGCGTAAACCCGCCATCCGTCGGCGAGATACTGGCGGGCAAATTCGAGCCCCAGTCCGCGATTGGCGCCGGTGATGAGCGTGCTCGGCATGCGGGTCTCTCGCGTTGGGGGCTGTGCCTGAAGCCCCCTATCGAGGACCGGCGGCGGTATCGACGACCTCGAAGTCATGAGTGATGGTGGCCGTCTTGCCGATCATTGCCGATGCCGAGCAATATTTCTCGACCGACAGGGCGATGGCGCGCTCGACCTTCTCCGGCGCGAGCTTTCGCCCCTTCACCACGAAATGCATGTGGATGCGGGTGAACACCTTCGGGTCATGTTCGGCGCGATCGGCGTCAAGCGCGAGCGAGACGTCCTCGATCGCCTCGCGGCCCTTCTCGAGGATGTGAACCACGTCGTAGGCCGAGCAGCCGCCCATGCCGATCAGAACGAGCTCCATGGCGCTCGGCCCCGGGGTGCGCCCCTCCGGTCCGAAGGCCGCTCCAAGCACGATGTTGTGCCCGCTCCCGGACTCGCCCACGAAGGTGCGGTCTTCAACCCATTTAATGCGTGCTTTCATCGAGGCCACCCATCATCACAACGTCCCCCATCATAACGCGTCCGGACCCATCGGCATCAAGTTCCGCGCGAGCCTCGCAGATGAGTTGGCGACGGCCTTCCGCGCCGCTGCCGCCGCACATCAGGCGAGCCATCCCGAGAGGTCCCGTTCCAACATTGCTTGCAGCCTGAGCACATCCGGCCGGAATCGCTGAATAAGCTCGCGGCGCGTTCGGTTCCGCAGCGGCGGCTTGCTGAGTGTCCGGCCGCGCAAGCGTTCGCGGAGCGCGACCCAGCCGCGCTCGCCGAAGAGGAGCGTTCCGGCACTTCGCATCATCCGCCGCGGTCCATCGCGGTCGGCGGCAAAGAGCCGATCGGTGCCCGGCACGCGGGGTTCGCCCGACACGTTGAAGCGTGGAAACGTCGCTGGGCACCACGCCGCATCAACACCGAGGAACGTCAGGATACGTCGGAACTCGAGCGCCGCGTTGGCGGCAAGATCTTCGTAAAACCCGATATATACGTTCGTGAATGCCGATCGATAATGTTCCACGGCGTCGGCGTAGAAGCCGTAGTCTGCGTAGTACCAACCGGAACTCCACTCGTCGCGCCGCCGCTGATCTTCCGCCGCAAGTGCCTCTTCGAATGCGAGGGGTTCCAGCCGCTCGCGCCGGCGCGACAGGTACGATGAATAGGCGCGATCGACGGGATCGCGGAGCATGATCACGATGGCGGGATCGCCCAGCACGGAACGAATCATGGGGACGACCTGCCCATGATAGTAGAGGTTTTCCGGGCTGGCTTCGCCGACGATTGTTGCGTCGTCCGCCGCCCCGAAGAGCGAACGGTACGCTGCCAGCGACGGCGTTGCGAGCACGCGATCGTCGCCGGGCCCCTTCCCGGGATAGGGCACGACGCGACCGCTGAAGTAGCGCGGTTCCTTGGGCGTGCACATGAAGATGTTCGGGTGACCGCCTAGATAATTCGGGTGACCGCCTAGATAATAATGGAGCGCAGTGGTTCCTGCCCGCGCGGTGCCGGCAATCAGCAGATTGGGCAACCGGCCGATTGCTCCAGGCGTGTCGGTCAACTCTCGGCTCCCCCGGAAGTTCGTCGGAACAGGAGTTTCATCACGCCGGCCCCGAAGCCTACGCCATGGGCCGCGTGATGCGCGCAGAGCAGGGGGGGCACGATCAGGGCGGCACGCCAGTCGCCGATGCGTGCCGCAGCAAGGGCCCCGCCGGCCAACAATACGACTCCGTAAAGCGCCACCGCAGCCAAGAGCGGCAGCCGAAGGGGAGGCCAGATGGCGGCTGCGGCGATGGCAACGACCAAAGCGCAGAGCGCCAGGAACGGCAGCATGTGTCCGACCTCGCGGACGTCATGATATCGCGGGACGAGCTCGGCGCGCACTTTGCCGATGCCGTAAATCTTGCGCAGCAAGCGCGGTACGTTCAACTGACGCGCGTGGATCACGACGGCATCGGCAACGTACTCAATGCGACAACCGGCGGCTTCCGCGCGATGTCCGAGCTCCACATCCTCGCCGGGACCGAGCGATTCATCGAGGATGCCGACGCGGTCGAACACATCGCGCTTCAAGGCCATGTTGCATCCCTTGGGGTAGTAGGGCGCGATCTTCATGCGCCCGCCGCGTCGCAGCCCGCCCGTACCGATAAACGATGTGAACAGAAACCCGATGCACTGGTCGATAAGCGGCGCGGAGGTCGGGGGGATATCCGGCCCGCCGACGAGGTCGGCGCGGCCGGCACGCAACGGCGCCAGCAACCGCTCGAGCCAACCTGCCGGGAACCGACAGTCGTCATCGGCGAATACGATGAGCCGCCCCCGCGCGACGGCAAGGGCACGATTGCGAGCCGCGGCGGTTCCGAACTGCGTTTCGGACCGGATCGCGCGAATATGGAGCGGGCTGGCGGTTAACGCCGCATCGATGACGGAGGGCGTGGCGTCAGCCGAACCGTCATCCGAGACGATGACTTCGAGGGTGCATGTGTGCGCTTCGGGAAGCGTCGCCAGCGACTCCAACGCAAGGCGCAGCAAGGCATGGCGATTGGCCGTTGCTATGATGATAGACACTTCCGGGGGCGTCTGGTCGGCGGGGTCTCGGTTCGCGCTCAAAGGGCCAGTACTCCATAGCGCAGGCCGCCCGCGATGCGCCCTGCCGTCAGGGCATAGATGCGCACCAGGTGAAGCGCCGGAAACAGAACATACCAGGAGCGGCGGCGCGTTTGTCTGACAGCCGCGTGCGCTCCGCGTGCCGCGCCCAGAAATGCGACCCCCGCCAGCGTCAGGCAGGCCCACCACAACGGCGGCCAGATGACAGCCGCAACGGCGAAGGCGGGAATCGCGTGACACGCGTCCAGACTGAGCCAGGCCGTGACCGGCAGCCGGCAGCGCCACTCCCGTCGCGGGAATGCGTAGGTCTTGAGCTGCACGTAGGAGTAGCCCTCGCCGCGCTCGCGCAGGAGCTGAATCTGGCCGATCCCGAACGCGAAGAATTGGCGGCACATGGCGCCGACGCTGCCGCGCATATGGTGTTGAACGCGGGCGCCGGGCTCGTAGATGACGCGGTGACCTTCTTGCTGGACGCGCCAGCAGAAGTCGTAAGAGCCGCAGAACCGCTCGTAACGTTCGTCAAACCCGCCGAGCGCCTCGAGAACCGATCGCCGGTACGACATATTGGCCGATCCCGCGGCACCCGATAGAAACGCATTGGGCCGGCGCCGCATGTCGGCGCGATGGTCGCCCTCCACGATCTGCAACCGTCCCAACGCTAGAAATGTCTCCACGAAGGTGGTTGGCGGCAGCGGCGACAGCGACCCTCCGACACCGGCAATCGTGTCGGAGTCGTACGCCTCAACGAGCCGAGACAACCAGGACCGCTCGGGGGCGCAGTCGGAATCCGTGAACGCGATGATGTCACCCGTCGCTTCGCGTACGCCGCGATTGCGCGCCGCGTAAGGATTGCGACGGCGCTCGACCAGGAGGGTCACCGGGTAGCGCGAGGCGACCTCACGCGTTCCGTCGGTCGAGTCGTTGTCGACGACGATGATTTCATACGAGGGATAGTCCTGTACCAGCAGGGCTTCAATGCAGCGCTTGATGTCCGCAGCCCGGTTCAAGACGGGGACGACAACGGAGACAGTGGGGAAGGTCATGAAGCCCCTCCCGTCTTGATGTCGCAGATCGTGCTTCGGTTCTTGCGCCCGGGATCGCGCGGAAGTTCGTCCACCGTCTGGATGTCCAGCGCGATCCCCTCACCCATGATCGCGCGCAGCGTGCCGGTCATGGCCGCATGCGCCGCCGGACCGTATTCCGCGCCGGGTATCACCAGCGCATCGATATGCGTCGGGCTGGTCTGCCGCAAACGAAACTGCACGACGCCCGGGGTTCGCTTGATGCGATTCACAATGACGGAGGGCGACACCCGCTTTCCGTCCATCCGAATGAGAAAGTCGTCGGCCCGCCCTTCAAGGTTTCGCATCAGGGGAAATCCCCGCCCGCAGGCGCAGGGCGCGTTGCCCAGGACGCCAACGTCACCGATATCGTAACGAATGAACGGCATGGCGCGAAAATCCAGTGCCGTGCAGACGAGGCGGGCCTGCCGACCGGGGACAGCGGGCTCATCGCCGTCGAGAAACTCGACCACGACGCTATCCGTGTTGATGTGCAGCCCGGCGTGCGCGCGGCACTCCCATGCGATGCAGCCCAGCTCGGTGGCGCCGTAACAGTCGAACACCTCGCAGCCGAAGGCCCGCATGATGCGGGCGCGGGCATCTTCATCGAGGAGGCTGCCCATGCTGAAAATGGCCCGCGGCCGGATGGTGTCGATGCCCAATTCCAGCGCCGCTTCGGCGATGTTCAGCAATTCAAACGCATTGCCCCGCAGGATATCGACCTTCGCCGTCTGCATGGCGCGCAGTCTCGTCTCGGGCGGGTCCAGAACCGACAAATTCAGGCGGCGCCAGACGCCGAGACGTTCGAACCAGCGGGGCGGAGCTGACTGGAACTTCAGATACACCGTGCGGTCACTCAGTCGCTTGCCGTTCGCCAACGCCGTGCGCGCCCACACCATGTCTTTCACGAGGTCGTCTTGCGGCAGCATATAGACCGTCAACGGCATGCCACTGGACCCGGCCGTGACCAGCTGCTTGCAGCGGGCGGGGTCGATGCCCTCGGCGACGACCGCGGCCGCCGGCTCCGCCTTCATGTCGCGGCGCGTGAACGGCGGCAGCCGATGCAGATCCGAGAGTTCGCGCAGATCGCCCGGCCTGTATCCGGCGACGTCGAAACGACGCCGATAGAAAGGGACGCGTCGATAGGCGTGATCCACGATGCGGCGCAGCTTGCGCAACTGAATATCGGCCAGTTCGTCCGCCGAACGCCACTGGTTGCGCCAGAGGTTCGCGAGCGTGAGCAGGGGCCTCAACATGGCACTATCCGGCGCCGCCCCGGCTCAAAACGGACAGGGCATCCACGGCGTCGTCCATTGCGCGCGCCCGCAGGACCTCGCGGGCCTGGGCAAGTTGCGGTCGGATCATGGCGGCGCTATCCAACGCGCGCGCGGTCGCGGCGGCGAGATTCTGGGCCGATAGCGTATCGGGGTCGATGCTGAACGCGTCCTGGCCGATCTGCCGGAGAAATTCGCCGTGCTTCGGCAGGATCGTGATGCTGACGACCGGGACCCCCATCATCGATGCGAGTACCAGGGCATGCATGCGCATTCCGATGACGACGTCGGCTGTGCCAAGGACTCCCTTCAGCACTCCGGGTGACGGCGGTTCCGGCCATACGGCGGCGCGCGCCGGGGCCTTCATGCGGTCGCGGATTTCACGGCAGACATGATCGTCATCCTGCCCCGGATCGTTGTGTCCGTGCGCGCTGCGCATCGGACACAGGGCAACACGCGCATCCTGAGTTTCGATCAACGCGTCCGCGGCCGCGGCAATCTGCTCGACGAGGCGCGCGAAACGCTCGCGTCCGCGTGGCGCGAGCACGCGCGATCGCCACCGCATGGGCAGCAGGTAATGGCCATAGTGGTACCAGCGGCGAGGGGCAATCACGATGCGCGGCCCCGATCCCTCGGGCCAGGCAAATGCGCCGGCGTCCTCGGGTTGCTGCGGTTCGAGCGCAACCGCGGGATCGGCTGTTACGCGAATGTCGGCCCGGGTCAGACCCAGCGCGTGAAGAATGCGGCGCGACTCCACGTCGCGTACCGTGATGTGCGATACGCGCTGCAGCACGCGGCGGCTGAGCAGGCGCCCCAGAGATGTGCCCAGCGGGCCGACGCCGATGGCATAGCAAAATACCGGGACGCGGGCGCGCCGAGCGAACATGATTTTCAGCAAGCCCGACAGGAGGAATGCGAGCGAGGGATGATCTTGGATTTCCTGGCCGCCGCCGAAGATGACGAGATCGGCCGAGCGCAGCGCCTCCCGGTAGGCGGCGTACTGCCGAAACGTCCGCATGCCGGAGTTGGGAAACGCCCGCAATTCGATATGCGGAGCGGCGGCGCGGAACAGGTCCTGCATGGCCGCGAGAATGGCTTGATCGCCGATGTTGGGCCCAAGGCCATCGTTGACGATGATGACTTGCCGCGGTCGCACGAAGGACGCTAGCAAAGAAGAATTGCGGCTTCAACGAACACACGAAGACGCGTC
>CAZCQH010000009.1:0-108074 GCA_964500805.1 uncultured Hyphomicrobiaceae bacterium | reverse complement strand
CGAAGGACGCTAGCAAAGAAGAATTGCGGCTTCAACGAACACACGAAGACGCGTCAGAGAATTGTGCAGGGCTTTGATTCGCGCGTTATTGGCCGAGACAGGCCGCACATCGCGACAACGGGCGCTGAGGCCGATCCTAAGACCTCGTTCACTGCAGATGATAGGTGAGGCGGGCCCTGAGCACGTAGAAATCGTTGTCGTTGACGATGCGTGCGATGCGGTCGCCATTATTGTCGAACACATCGATTCTGTCGTCGTCGAAAGCGTAATATAGGCCTTCCATGCCGAGGCTGATGCGCTCGGCGAGCTTCACGTCCATGCCGCTGCCGATCACGAAACCGGTATCGTCGCTATTGCCGCTCTTGGCGACGACGGACGCCGCCCCGCCGCCCCCAGCACCGCCGGGGCCCCCGGCACCGCCGATGCCGCTGCTGCCGTCCCCATCGCCGCCGTCTCCGCCATCGCTCCCGTTGCCGGCAGCCAGCAAGACTTTGCCGTTGAGGCTGTCATTGCGAGCGAAGGCGATGCCCGCCGTGCCGTAGAGCATGACTTTATCCGTGGCCCAGCCGGCGCGGCCGCGAAGGCTCGCCACATAATCATAGACATTCTCGACGGCGCCGATATCGCCCTCGACGCCATAGACGAAGTTCCGATTCTGAACGTTGAAGCCGGCGTGAAGGCCGCCCATGACGAGGGAGTCATCCTCAAATACGGCCAACGCCGCGCCACCGCCCGCGCCGCCGCCACCACCGCCACCGCCACCGCCGCCGGCCGCGTTGTCGGAACCGTCGCCGCCGGTGCCTCCGTTGCCGCCGGCGCCGCCGGCGGCGGTGCTGACATGATCGATCTGGTTGCCGTCACCGAACAGGGCTCCGCCATCGAGGCCGAAATAAAACCCGGCCCAGTTGGCGACAGCCTCGCCGTCTTTCAGCGAGCCGTCGCGGCGCAAATGATAGGTCAGTCTGGCGCGAAGCGCGAAGAGATCCTCATCGGAATTGCCGGCCTTGCCGCCGCCATCGCCGAAATCGTAGTAGAGACCCTCGAGGCCCGCGCTCACCATCGAAGCGAACTTGGCCTCGACGCCAAGGCCTGCGACCCAGCCGGTGTCGTCGCCATTGCTGCCGAAGCGGGTGCTCTTGCCGGCGCCGCCGGCCCCGCCAGTACCGCCCGCGCCGCCGGCACCGCCGCCGGGGGCCCGACCGCCCTCTCCGCCGTCGCCGCCGCTTCCGCCGCGAGCGCCGATACCGAAGGCAGCATCGTCGTCGTTGCCGGTGAAGGCCATGCCTCCCGTGCCGTAGAACAGATAGCGGCCTGCGGCCCAGCCAAGCCGGCCGCGGATTGTGGCGAGATAATTGTCGAAATCGTCGTTGGCGCTGTAATCGCCTTCGAGGCCCAAGACGGTTTGGCCATTCTGCCAGTTGTAGCCGATGTGATGGCCGCCGATCAGACCGTCGTCATCGCTGCCGATGGTCGCGCTCAGGCTCGCGCCGTTACCGCCGCCGCCGCCGCCACCGCCACCGCCACCACCATTCAGTGTGCCGGCAACACCATCGCCGCCATTGCCGCCGCCACTGCTTCCGCCAGGACCAGGATTGCTACCGGGACCGGCGGGGAACCCCGCGCCGCCGCCGCCGCCGCCGCCGCCAACGCCGCTACGGGTGCCCTTAGCTCCACCAACACCCGGGTCGGCGTCGGCGGTGCCGCTGCTGGCACCCCGGCTGCCGCCACCACCACCACCGCCGCCACCGCCGCCGCCGCCATTCACATTGGCGCGGCTTCTGTCATCGTGGCCGAAGCCGGCGCCGAGATGCCGGCCGGAATAGAAGCCCGACCAATCCTCGGCAACGGGCACCGCGTAGGGATCGGTCGCATGCGCCGGCGTGCCGGCAAACGCGGCTATCGTCACCGCGAGCAGGGATGCGCCCGATCTTAGATGCTTCACCGTCGGGTTCCCTCTGCAAGCCTCGGCCGTTCCCCGGCCATGCCAAGCCTGCCCCAAGCAAGACTTTCGGATGCCAGGAAATCACGGAGTTTGCTCGCAAGACAATGCCTAAGCGGGCAATAATCGCCAGACGGGAAACGACTGTGGTAGTAGGGCAACATCTGCCGCGAGGTCTGGTGCGAACGGAGCCCGCCGCCGGCCCGAAATCCCGTGCGTCGCGGGCAATTTACTTCGTGTCGCAAATGGATAAGTTTCCGTCTCGTCCTGCCCAATCGCGGCCGCGAGGCTCGCGTATTGCCACTTCCGTCAGCCGAGCGATGACGTATCGTTACCCTTGAAAATCGCCAATCAGTCCGAAGGCCACAGGTGAAGCGAGAGTACTCATTCTGGTCGCTTTTCAAGCAGGGCCTTCAGCACAACGAAGGGTGGGAGCCAGCGTGGCTCAGCCCGGAGCCGAAGCCGTCCTATGACTTCGTCATTGTGGGCGCGGGCGGGCATGGCCTCGCCACGGCCTACTATCTCGCCAAGGACCACGGCGCAAAGAACGTCGCCGTCATCGAGAAGGGCTATCTCGGCGGCGGCAACACGGCGCGCAACACCACCATCGTCCGTTCGAACTATCTCTGGGACGAGGCCGCCCTTCTCTACGAGCACTCGCTCAAGCTGTGGGAGGGGCTGACCCACGACCTGAACTTCAACGTCATGTTCAGCCAGCGCGGCGTGTTCAATCTGGGTCACACGCTGCAGGACATGCGCGACATCGAGCGCCGGGTCAATGCCAACAACCTCAACGGTATCGATGCGTTCGTGCTCGACGCGTCCGAGGTGAAACGGCGCATTCCCCTGATCGATATTTCTCCCAACAGGCGCTATCCGATCCTCGGCGCGAGCTTTCAGCCGCGCGCCGGGGTCGCGCGCCACGACGCCGTGGCCTGGGGATTTGCCCGCGCGGCGAGCAAGCTCGGCGTGGACATCATCGAGAACTGCGAGGTGACAGGCCTCGATATCGGCGATGGCCGCATCAAGGGGCTGAAGACGAGCCGGGGCTATATCGGCGCCAGCCGTGTCGGCTGCGTGGCCGCCGGCCATTCCTCGGTCCTGGCGCGCATGGCCGGCATCCGCATGCCGATCGAGAGCCACCCGCTCCAGGCGTTCGTGTCGGAGTCGATGAAGCCGGTGCTCGACACCGTCGTCATGTCGAACGCGGTCCACGGCTATCTGAGCCAGTCCGACAAGGGCGAGCTCGTCATTGGCGCCGGCATCGATCCCTACAATGGCTACACGCAACGCGGCAGCCCGCACGTGATCGAGCACACGGCGGCGGCGATCATCGAGCTGTTCCCCATGTTCTCGCGCGTGCGGCTCAACCGCCAATGGGGCGGCATCGTCGATACGACGCCCGACGCCTGCCCGATCATCGGCAAGACCAAGGTCAAGGGGCTTTACTTCAACTGCGGCTGGGGGACCGGCGGGTTCAAGGCGACGCCCGGTTCCGGCAACGTCTTCGCCCACACGATGGCCAACGACGCGCCGCATCCCCTCAATCGGGCCTTCGCGCTCGATCGTTTCTATACCGGGCATCTCATCGACGAGCATGGCGCCGCGGGCGTCGCGCACTGACCAAGAGAACCTATCGATGTTCGTTTTCCATTGTCCGCATTGCGGCGAGAAGCGCGAGGAGGAGGAGTTCGCCTATGGCGGCGAAGCCTTCATCGCGAGGCCCGAGAATCCCGAAGCAACGAGCGACGAGGCCTGGGGCGACTATCTCTTTATGCGCAAGAACCCCAAGGGGTGGCATTGGGAGATGTGGCAGCACGCGACCGGCTGCCGGAAGTTCTTTGTCGTGAAGCGCAACACGGCGACAAACGCCGTTCAAGGCGCCTGGACGCTCGCCGAAGCGCGCAAGGCCTATGACGCGGAAGGAGGCGCGGCATGAGCGGCCACCGCGTCGATCTCGCCACGGCCCGCATCGATAGGAGCCGCCCGCTCGCCTTTACCTTCGATGGCAAGGGCTTCAGCGGCTATGCCGGCGACACGCTTGCCTCGGCGCTACTGGCGCATGGGGCGAGGATGCTCGCCCGCAGCTTCAAGTACGGCCGGCCGCGCGGCATTGTCGGCGCCGGTCCCGAGGAGCCGAACGTCCTCGTGCAAGTCGAGACCGGCGCGCTCACCATCCCCAATCTCAAGGCGACGCAGGTCGAGCTCTACCAGGGCCTCGTTGCCCGCCGGACGACGGGGTGGCCTTCGCTTGCGTTCGATTTGAAGAGCCTCGGCGGGCGTTTTTCCCAGTTCATGCCGGCGGGGTTCTACTACAAGACGTTCAAGGCCCCGGGCATGCTGTGGCCCAGCTACGAGCAGGTGATCCGCCACGCGGCGGGCTATGGCAGCTCGCCGCTCGAGCCCGACCCCGAGCGCTACGACTACGCCCATCGTCATGCCGAGGTCCTGGTCATCGGCGCGGGCGCCGCGGGACTGCTTGCGGCTCTGGGCTGTGGCCGCGCCGGCCTCGATGTGGTCCTCCTAGACGAGCAGAGCGAGCCCGGCGGCTGGCTGCTCTCGGCGCCGCACGCCGAGATCGGCGGACAGCCGGCGCGAGCCTGGATCGACGGCATCCTCGCCGAGCTTCGGAGCCTCTCGAACGTGCGCATTCTCACGCGCACGAGCGCGTTTGCGCTCCACGACATGAACCTCGTGCAGGCCGTCGAGCAGATCGAAGATCACTTGCCGCCCTTTGAGCGGGTCGCGGGCCAGCGCCGCCAGCGCCTGCACCGCATCCGCGCCGAGCGCATCGTGCTCGCAACGGGCGCGATCGAGCGTCCGCTCGTGTTCGGCAACAACGACCTTCCCGGAATCTTCACGGCCGCGGCGGCGACGACCTATCTCAACCGCTACGCGGTCGCCGTCGGCCGGCGCGTGCTGATCCTCACCAGCAACGATCACGCCTATCAGGGCGCGATCGATCTCGCCAAAGCGGGGTCGAGCGTCGTGCTCGCCGATACGCGCGCGCGCATCAATCCTGAGTGGGAAAGGCGCGCGAGGGCCGCGGGCGTCGATGTGAGGATCGGCTACGGCATCGGCGCGGCGCATGGGCGGCACGCGGTCGCCGGCGTGGAGTTGGTGCGTCTCGATGGCGATAAGAACGCGGTCGCAGGGCCGGGCCCCAAAGTCGAATGCGGCGCCGTGGCAAGCTCCGGCGGGCTCACGCCGACTGTGCATCTTTATTGTCATGACGGCGGGCGCCCCGTGTGGGACGAGGCCCGCCTTGCGTTCGTCGCGCCCGCGACCGGACGGGCCAAGGACGGCATCTACTGCGCCGGCGCCGTGACCGGCGCGTTCGGGCTAGAGCAGGCGCTGGCTGAGACGAAACCGACGATCGCAGCCCTGCTCGCCACATTCGACAAGAAGGACACCTTGGCGGAGATCGACATTGAGACCGGCGAACCCGAGGCCCTCGCGCCCCGGCGCATCTTCCGCGTTCCCGACGGAAAGCCGGAAGGCTACGGCAAAAAGGCCTTCGTCGATTTCCAGAACGACGTGGCGGCGTCCGACATCCATCTCGCCGTGCGCGAGAACTATCGCTCGATCGAGCACATCAAGCGCTACACGGCGCTCGGCTTCGGCACGGATCAGGGCAAGCTGTCGAACGTCAACGGCTACGCCATTGCCGCCGACGCGCTCGGCGTCTCCATCCCCGAGGTCGGCACCACGACCTACCGCCCGGCCTATACGCCGGTCACGTTCGGCACGCTTGCGGGCGCGCAAGAAGGCGACACGTTCGAGCCGCGCCGCACCACCGCCATGCACGCCTCTCACCTCGCGCGCGGGGCCACGTTCGAGCCGGTGGGCCAATGGCTGCGGCCTTGGTACTTTCCGAAAGACGGCGAAGACATGCATGCGGCCGTGCGCCGCGAATGCACGGCCGCCCGCCGCTCCGTCGCCATCATGGATGCTTCGACGCTCGGCAAGATCGACATCCGCGGCAAGGACGTCCGCGACTTCCTGGAGCGCGTCTATGCCAATGCTTGGAGGCAGCTCGCGCCCGGCAAGTGCCGCTACGGGCTGATGCTCGACGAGAACGGCATGGTGATGGACGACGGCGTGACAGCGTGTATCGCCGACGATCATTTCCACATGACGACGACCTCGGGGGGCGCTGCGCGCGTCATGACCTGGCTCGAGAAATGGCACCAGACCGAATGGCCCGATCTCGACGTGTACATGACATCGGTCACAGACCACTGGGCGACGGCGGCTGTCGTCGGGCCGAAGAGCCGCGCGGTACTGGCGAAGATCTGCTCCGGCATCGATCTTGCGGCGAGCGCGTTCAAATTCATGGACTGGCGCGAGGGGATGGTTGCCGGCGTTCCGGCGCGGGTGTTCCGCATCAGCTTCTCGGGCGAGCTCGCCTTCGAGGTCAACGTGGACGCGAGCTATGGGGCTCACGTCTGGGAGGCGCTGATGGAGGCCGGGCGCGAATTCGACATCACGCCCTACGGCACCGAGACCATGCATGTGCTCCGGGCCGAGAAGGGCTATATCATCGTCGGCCAGGACACCGACGGCTCGATGACGCCGCTCGATCTCGACATGGCCTGGGCCGTGAGCCTCAAGAAGCCGTTCAGCTTTATCGGCAAGCGCTCGCTCACGCGGAGCGACACGGCGCGCACCGACCGCAAGCAGCTCGTCGGCCTTTTGACGGAGGATCCCGCGACAGTGCTCAAGGAAGGCGCCCAGATCGTCGAGACGGATAAGATCGAAACGCCGATGAAGATGCTCGGCCATGTGACATCGAGCTATTTCAGCCCCGAGCTCGACCGCTCGATTGCGCTCGCCGTCGTGCGCGACGGCATCAAGCGAAGGAGCGAGGAGGGCGCGAGGGAAGGGCGCGACATGCTCTATGCCTTCGCGGGCGGCAAGTCTCACAAAGTGAGGGTGGTGTCGCCGGTGTTTCTGGACCCCGAGGGAGCGCGCCAGAATGTCTGAGCCGGTCCTAGAGTCCCCGCTTCATTCCTTCGGGCTTGCCGCAGAGGCGCGACAAGCGGACGAAGCTTTCGGCGTGTGGGCCAACGAGGTTCCGCCCCAGGGCTATATCAGCCTTAGGGGCAGGCTCGCGGACAAAGCCTTCCAGGAAGCGGCTGCTAGCGTCCTCGGCGCCCCGTTGCCGGCAAGGCCCTGTACGTTCACGCGGTCGGGGCCCGTGAAGGCGCTCTGGCTCTCCCCCGATGAGTGGCTGATCGTCTGTCCTCGCGCGCGGGCCTTGCCGCTCTTGCGCGGCCTCGACAAAGCCCTTAGCGGCATACGCAGCCAGGTCGTCGATAATTCGGGTGGCTATACCGAAATCGTCGTCCGGGGGCGGAATGCCGCCGATGTGATTGCCCATGCCAGCGTTTACGACGTTCATCGTCTCGGCGAGGGCCGCGTCGTGGGCACGACATTCGGCAGGGCGGCGGTGTATATGTATCGCGAGCGCGACGGCATTTGTCTCTTGGTCCGGCGCAGTTTCGCGGACTATGTCTGGCGCTTTCTCGTCCGCGCGGCCGAGCCCTACGGCTTCGGCGTCGTCAGGCTCGGCAAGGGCGATATCGCGGAGGACGCGGCATGAATTACAGCGTCTTCGAGGTGTTTCGCATCGGCATCGGCCCTTCGAGCTCGCACACGGTCGGGCCGATGAGCGCCGTCAACAGCTTTCTGCGTGAGTTGGGGGCCCACGGTGTCTTCGACCAGGTGGCCCGCGTCCGTGCCAGCCTCTTCGGGTCGCTGGCGCTGACCGGTATTGGACATGGCACCGACTTTGCCGTCGTCGCCGGCCTGATGGGCGAGGTGCCCGAGGACATCGATCCCGTCACGAGCCGCGACCGGGTCGATGCCGTACGGCGCGACAAGCGCCTTCCTCTTGGCGGACGCCATGAGATCGAATTCGACCCGGCGACCGACCTCGGGATGCACATGACCGAGTCCTTGCCCGAGCACCCGAACGGCATGAGGCTCGAGGCGTTCGACGGCTCGGGAAGCTCGCTCTACGCGAATGTGTACTTCTCGATCGGAGGCGGGGCCATCCTCGATCGCGCCGCCTTCATCGCTAACACAAGTGCGGGCCTCGACGAGGTCCCGCACCGCCCGGTGCCTTACGCGTTCTGCAACGCGGCGGAGTTGCTGGCGCAGTGCCGGAACCACGGGCTCACGATCGCCGACATCATTTGGAGGAACGAGCTGACCTACCAGGACGAGGCGGCGACGCGGGCGCGGCTGCTCAAAGTCTGGCGCGCGATGTGCGACTGCCTTGAGCGGGGCCTAAAGACCGAGGGCATTCTTCCCGGCGGCCTCAAGGTGAAGCGCCGCGCGCCTTCGCTCTACCGGCACGCGACGGAAGCAGCGGCGAATCTTGCCGGCGACTTTCGCGCGATCGATATGGTGAGCGCATTTGCGATCGCGGTGAACGAGGAGAACGCCGCCGGCGGCCGCGTCGTGACCGCGCCGACAAACGGTTCGGCGGGCGTCATCCCGGCCGTACTTAGCTACTACACGCGCTACTGCGCGCAAGGCGCCGACGCCTCGGACCGCGACGACGACGTGGTGAAGTTCCTGCTTACGGCGGCCGGAATCGGCATGCTCTACAAGAAGAATGCGTCGATTTCGGCAGCCGAGATGGGCTGCCAGGGTGAGATCGGCGTCTCCTGCTCGATGGCGGCGGCCGGACTTACGGCCGTCATGGGCGGCACCAACGAGCAGATCGAGAACGCGGCCGAGATCGGCATGGAGCACAATCTCGGCATGACCTGCGATCCGATCGGCGGGCTGGTCCAGATCCCTTGCATCGAGCGGAACAGCATGGGCGCGACGAAAGCCATCAACGCCGCGCGCCTCGCGCTGATGTCCGACGGCAGCCATGTGGTCTCGCTCGATGCCGTGATCGAGACCATGCGGCTCACGGGGCGGGACATGCAGTCGAAATATAAGGAGACGGCGCTCGGCGGGCTCGCGCTCGTCTATTGCTAGGGGTTCGCGTTCGACGAGGTGGAGCGGTGACGACGGCACAACGCGCATGTGAGGCAGGGCGATGAAATACCCTCATGTGTTCACGCCCATAAAGCTCAATCAACTGACGCTGCCCAATCGCATCTATTCGACGGCGCATGCCGAGGTTTACTCCGAGCGGGGCCTGCCGGGCGACCGCTACATCCGCTATTACGAGGAGAAGGCCAAAGGCGGTCTCGGCATGGCGATCTGCGGGGGCTCGAGCCCGGTCTCGATCGACGTGCCGCAGGGTGCGTGGAACCCCGTCAATCTTACCACCGATCGCGTCATCGAACCGCTCGGGCGGCTCGCCGAAGCCTGCCATCGCCACGGCATGAAGATCATGATCCAGGCCACCCATATGGGCCGGCGCTCGGGCTATTGGGGCGATCCCTGGCCGCATCTCGTTTCGCCGTCGGGCGTGCGCGAGCCGGTGCATCGCGGCAACTCCAAGGCCATGGAGATCGAGGACATCCGCCGCATCGTGCGCGACTTCGCGCTGGCCGCGAAGAGGATCCAGAAATCCGGCCTGGACGGCATCGAGATCTCGGCCGCCCATCAGCAATTGATCGATCAGTTCTGGTCGCCGGAGACGAATCTCCGCAGCGACGAATATGGCGGCTCGCTCGAAAACCGGATGCGCTTCGGCATCGAGGTGCTGGAAGCCGTGCGCGAGGCGGTCGGACGCGATTTCTGCGTCGGGCTCCGAATGTGCGCCGACGAATTCAACGACAACGGCATCGATCATGAGGTGGCGAAAGAGATCGCGCAGGCGATGGCGGAGACGGGACTTATCGACTTCATCAGCGTCATCGGCTCGGGCGCGGACACGCACAACAGGCTCGCCAACTGCATGCCGCCGATGGCGCTTCCGCCCGAGCCGTTCGTGCATTTGGCGGCCGGCATCAAGGCCGTGTCGAAATTGCCCGTGCTGCACGCCCAGGGCATCCGCGACATCACCCAGGCCGAGCGCATCCTCGCCAATGGCTGGGTCGATATGTGCGGCATGACGCGGGCACAGATTGCCGATCCGCATATGATGCTGAAAGTTCGCGAGGGCCGCGAGGACCAGATCAAACAATGCGTCGGCGCCAATTACTGTATCGATCGCATGTATTCGGGTCAGGATCTCCTTTGCGTGCAGAACCCCGCGACCTCGCGCGAGGCGACGATGCCCCATGTCATCACGCCGACGAAGGGCGCCAAACGCCGCGTCGTCGTCGTGGGCGCGGGCCCCGCCGGGCTGGAGGCGGCGCGGGTGTCGCGGGCGCGCGGCCATGACGTCGTGCTGTTCGAGCGCAACGACAAGGTCGGCGGGCAGGTCAATCTCGCCGCCAAGGCGCCGCAGCGTGAGCAGATGGCCGGCATCATCCGCTGGTTCGACCTCGAGACGAAGCGGCTCGGCGTCGATCGCAGGCTCGGCGTCGAGGCAACCGATGAGATGATACTTGCCGAGCGCCCCGACATCGTCGTGCTCGCCACCGGCGGCCGCAGTCACACCGACCAAGTGCCCGATTGGGGCGTCAAGGAGGGGCTCGCCGTCAGCGCCTGGGACATCCTGTCGGAGAAGGTGGCGCCGGCCGAGTATGTGCTCCTCTATGACGGCATCAGCACGCATGCCGGCTTCGGCACGGCGGACTTTCTCGCGAGCCGCGGCGCCAAGGTCGAGATGGTGACCCCCGACGTGAAGGTTGCCGACGACGTCGGCGGCACGACATTCCCCATTTTCTACCGCCGGCTCTACGGCCAGGGCATCATTCCGACGCCCAATTTCTGGCTCGACCGCGTCTATGCCGAGGGCAACAAGAAGATCGCGGTCCTGCGCAACGAGTACACCGAGGAGCTCGAGGAGCGCGCCGTCGATCAGGTCGTGATCGAGAACGGCATCACGCCCAACGCCGAGCTCTACTGGAAGCTCAAGGAGCGCTCGCTCAATCGCGGCCAGACCGATCTCGAGACGCTGTTCGCGGCCAAGCCGCAGCCTTCGCTCGCGGAGACCACGGGCGACGGTCGCTTTCTCCTGTTCCGCGTCGGCGACTGCGTCTCGATGCACAACATCCACGCCGCAATTTACGACTCGCTGCGCCTCTGCAAGGACTTCTGAGCATGAGCGTCGCAGGTCTCGTCACGCTCCTGTTCTGGCTCGCGACGGGCACGCTCGCCTTAGGCCTCGCGCGCCGGAGCCAACTCTGGGCAGTGGGCAGAAGCGCCGAGGTGAACTGGAGCGGGCTCCTTGCGATCCCGAAGCGCTACTTTGTGGACCTGCACCATGTCGTCGCCCGCGAGCCCTATATCGCCTATACGCATATGGCGGTCGCGGGCGGCGCGATTGCGGCTCTTGCTCTCGTCGCGCTGAATTACGGGCTCGCGCTCTATTGGCCGAGCCTCGATCTCGCGATCCTCGCCGCTTCCCTCGTCATGTTGGTTGGTGCCGGCTTCGTCTGGTGGCGCCGGCGCCAGCCCTTGTCGCGCCTGTCGCGGGGGGCGTGGGACCGGCTGCCCTATACGCTTGCGGCCTTCGCCGTGGGGCTTGCGCTTGTGGTCGCGCTGCCGCCGGCAATTCTCGCGGCGGGGATTGCGGCCATCGCGCTCATTCTCCTGCTCGTGGGCTCGGCCGAGCTCGCGCTTGGCATCGGCCTCGGCGGCCCGATGAAGCATGCCGTCGCCGGGCTGTTGCACCTCGCTTTTCATCCCCGCCCCGAGCGCTTCACAGGCGTGCGCTCGACCGCGTTGAAGCCGCTCGATCTCGACGCGCGCGACTTCGGCGTGGACAAGCCGGCCGACTTCCGCTGGAACCAGCTCTTGGGCTTCGACGCCTGCGTGCAATGCGGAAAGTGCGAGCAGGCGTGCCCGGCCTTCGCCGCAGGCCAGCCTCTCAATCCGAAGAAGCTGATCCAGGACCTCGTCGTCGGGCTCACCGGCGGGAGCGACGCTGCCTATGCCGGCAGTCCCTATCCCGGAATTGCCGCCGGTACGCATTCGGGCGCGCCTGCGTTGCCGATCGTGCCCGGCCTGATCGAGGCCGAGACGCTCTGGTCGTGCACCACCTGCCGGGCTTGCGTCGAAGAGTGTCCCATGCTGATCGAGCATGTCGACGCTATCGTCGGTATGCGCCGGAGCTTGAACCTCGTGCGCGGCGAGGCGCCGGGCAAGGCCGCGGAGACGCTCGCCAATTTGCGTGAGACCGAGACGCAAGGGGGCTTTGCCAACGCCGCCCGCTACAACTGGGCGGCGGACCTCGACGTCAGGGCGGCCAAGCCTGGCGTGAAGGTGGACGTGCTCTTCATCGCCGGCGAGGGCGCGTTCGAGATGCGCTACCAGCGCACGCTGCGCGCGCTCATCAAGGCGCTCAAGGCGGCGAACGTGGATTTCGCCATACTTGGCGATCTCGAGCGCGACTGCGGGGACACCGCGCGGAGGCTCGGCGACGAGGCGACCTTCCAGGCGCTTGCCCGGCGCAACATTGCGACGCTCGATTCCATTCCGTTCCGGCGCATCGTGACACCGGACCCGCACGTCCTGCATAGTCTCAAGAACGAGTACCGGGCGCTCGGCGGCAATTACACCGTGCTGCATCACACGACGTTCCTGGCCTCGCTCGTCAGCGAGGGGCGCCTTAAGCTCAAGCCGTCGGGTGAACGCCGCCGCCTCACCTATCACGACCCATGCTATCTCGCGCGCTACAACGGCGAGACGGACGCGCCCCGCGATCTTCTGCGAAAGCTCGGACTTGAGGTGAGCGAGATGGAGCGCTCGGGGCTCAAGAGCCGATGCTGCGGCGGGGGAGGGGGTGCCGCGCTCACCGACATCCCGGGCAAGCAGCGGATTCCCGATATCCGGATCGAGGACGCGCGCAAGGCCCAAGCCGAAATCGTGGCGGTGGCCTGCCCGCAATGCACCGCCATGCTCGAGGGCGTTGCCGGTGACCGGCCCGAGATCCTCGACATCGCCGAGCTTGTCGCCGAAGCGCTGGGAGATCGGCCATGAGCGAAATCCGGCGCGTCGATCCCAGGCGTCCGATCGTCATCACGCCGCAAGGCCTGAGGCGGATCGTGCTGGGGCAAGTCGGGGCCGGAGACCTCTCCACGTCCGATCAAGGCGGCGCGCCGGAAGGCAAGGCGAAGCCGCGGCGTCTCCAAGGCGATGCCAAGTCGTGGGTGATGGCGGTCGCCCATGCCGATCGCGGCAGACTCGATTCGCATGCGCGCCAAACGATCGCGGCTGCCGCGCTTCTGGCGCAACGGAGCGCGGGCGTTGTTGCCGTGATCCTCGGCGAGTTCGAGGAGGACGCCGCCGCGCTTGGCGCGGATGCGGTCGTTGTTCTTTCCGGTCTTGACGCTGACCGTTTCGAGCCCGAGCTTGAGGTGGAAGCGGTCTCCTCGCTGATCCGGGCCTACGATGCGGGTCACGTTTTTCTCCCCGACAAGCCCGAAAGCGATGGCGATCTCGGACGGCGCCTCATCGTCGAGCATCAGCAACCTGCCGCGACGCACGTGGTCGAGATCGACGCAGATCATGTGTGTTCGCCTTGGTCGGGGGCGATGCTGCTCGCACGCGCGCCTCTGCCGCGCTTCATCCTGCTCGAGCCCGGCGCCGTCGATTCCGGCTTGCCGTTCGCGGGCTTGGGCAATCGCGCCGATACGGCCGAGGGGCCGAAGCCTGCCGAGGCGAGCGGCTTCTATCGCGATCTCGGGCTCGAGCGGTCAGACCCGTCGCAAATCCCGCTCGAAGAGGCCGATCTGATCGTCGCGGGCGGCAACGGCGTGCACAACGTGCCGGCGCTCGAGGCGCTGGCGCAGGAGCTTGGCGCGGCCGTCGGCGCGAGCCGCGTTGCCGTGGATGACGGGCGCTTTTCGCGCGACAAGCAGATCGGCGCGACCGGCAAGACGGTTTCCGCGCGGGGCTATATCGCGGTCGGCATCTCCGGCGCCGTTCAGCATCTGCAAGGCATTAAGGACTGCCAGCATGTCATCGCCGTGAACCGCGACGCGGGCGCGCCGATCGTCGGGCGCGCGGACCTGTCGGTGATCGGCGATGCCGAAGAGGTGATGCAGGCGCTCATGACGCGGATCGCTCAGGCCCGCGAGCAGCGCGAGCCGCCGGAGGCGCCATGACGGTGGGCACGGTCAAGGCGGCAGTGCTGATCTCGGCGGGGCGCCACCCGGTCACGGGAGCGCCGCGGGCCTGCCGCGGCGATGCTGTCGCGCTCGCGCTCGGGCAAAGACTTGCCGGCGATGCGTTGAGGATCATTCATGCCGGCGCGATCGATGAGCCGGCGCTTCAGGACTACCTGGCGCTTGGCGCGGGCACGATCGAGGTTGTCGCCGCTGCGAAGGGTCGCGATCCCGTCGGCGCGCTTTCCGGCCTCCTGAGGGATGTCGATCTCGTTCTCGTCGGCAGCCGGGCCGAAAGCGGAGCGGGAAGCGGACTGTTTCCCTATGCGCTGGCCAAAGTGCTCGGCCGGCCCGTGGTCGCCAACGTCCTCGATGCCGAAATCGAGGGAGCGGAGGCGCTCGTCCGTCAATTCCTGCCCAAGGGGCGCCGCCGCGGCGTGGCGGTGTCGTTACCGGCCATTCTCGCGGTTCATCCGCTGACCCAGGTCAGACTGCGATACGCTTACGCGCGCCGCCTTTCCGGCCGTATCGTCCCCGTCTCTCCGGCGACCGATGGGCTCGGCGCGGACGCCCGCGCGTGGCCCTGGACGGTCGAGCAGACGCCGCGCCGGCCCGTGCGCTTGAAAGCGGAGGAAAGGCGGCCCGCGCATGAGAGGATGCGGGCGGCAGTTGTCAGCGAGGCCAAGGGCGGCGTTGTCGCTTCCGAGGGGACTGCCGTCGATAAGGCGCAAGTCGTCCTCAACTATTTGAGGACAAATCGGCTCGTCGATTTCTAACGGCTTCCGACCACGGAGAGCCGGCCTCGCCGCGCCGGTCGGTTAGTCGCCGCGGCGCAAAATCGCCTTTAGCACGTTCCTCACGCCGATCGAGCCGACGAAGCGGTCGTCGTCGTCGAACAGCGCAACCGGAGCCATCCCCGATTTGTGCATGGCGAGGATCACGATCTTGAGCGTCGTGCCGGGCCGCGCCCAATAGACGGGCGTTGAACCCTCGGGCACCGGTTTCTCGACCTCGGTGCAACACACCCACTCGGCGCTCTTGCCGTTGCAATGGGCGGCCTCGACCTTGCCTTGCCCGTTGACCTTGAAGCGCGTGGTCTTGCGGAGATCGAGCCACAGCCAGCCGTCCTCCGTGCGTTCGAGATCGTGCACGCTGCGCATCACGTTCCACGCCGTCAACACCGAGAGCGGGTTCACGTTCGAGATAAAATCCTGAACGTAGGCGTCGGCCGGTCTCAGCACGATGTCCTCCGGCGGTCCCGACTGTACGATGCGGCCGCTCTCCATGATGGTGATGCGGTTGCCGATCTTGAGCGCTTCCTCGAGGTCGTGGCTGACAAAGAGGATCGTCTTCTTGATCGACTTCTGCAGCTGAATGAGCTCGTCCTGAAGTTTGGTACGGATCAGGGGGTCGAGCGCCGAGAACGGCTCATCCATCAAGAGGATCGGCGCGTCGGTGGCGAAGGCCCGGGCGAGGCCGACGCGCTGCTGCATGCCGCCCGAGAGCTCGTGCACGTGCTTGTTCGCCCAAGCGTCGAGGCCAACGAGCTTCAATTGCTGGTCCACGCGCTCCGTAAGCTGGGGCTCCGGAACGCCGGCAAGCTCGAGCCCGAAGCCGACATTCTCGCGCACCGTCCGCCAGGGCAGAAGCGCGAATTGCTGAAACACCATGGCAACCTGCTTCTGGCGGATGTGGCGTAGCGTGTCGGGATCGCAGGACGCGACATCGACCATGCGGTCGCCGTCCTTCACGAGCACCTGCCCGCGCGCCACCTTGTTGAGCCCGTTGACGGCCCTGAGCACGGTCGACTTGCCGGAGCCCGACAAGCCCATGAGGACCGAGATCTCGCCCTCATTGACGGTGAGGGTGGCGTCCGCGGCGCCGAGCACGGAGCCGGTCTTGGCCAGGATCTCGGCGCGGCTGGCGCCGGCATCGACCATTTTCAGAGCGGCAGGGATGTCCTTGCCGAACATAATGTCGACATGCTTGAAATCGACGGCGACGCTCATTTCCTCACCCCAGCAGGTTTTACCGAAAGCGCGCGATCGAGGATGATCGCCAGGATGACGATCGCGAGGCCCGCCTCGATGCCGAGCGGAATGTTGCGATTGGCCAGCGCCTTGTTCACCGGATTGCCGAGGCTCGGCGCGCCGATCAGGGTGGCAAACACCACCATCGACAGCGACAGCATGATGCACTGGGTGAGACCGGCCATGATCGAGGGCAGAGCCGCCGGCAGCTCGACCTTCCACAGGAGCTGGCGCTTGGTTGCGCCGAAGCTCTCGCCGGCCTCGATCATGGGTCTGGGGATCGAAGTGATGCCGAGATAGGTCATGCGGACAGGCGCCGGCATGGCGAAGATGATGGTGACGACAAGGGCGGGCGCCGCTCCCAATCCGAACAGAATGAGAATGGGGATGAGGTAGACGAAGGTCGGCATCGTCTGCATGAGGTCGAGGATCGGCTGCGTGAAGCGCCAAACATGCGGCTTGTGCGCCGCCCAGATGCCAAGCGGCACGCCGATCGCCATCGACAGGGCGGTCGCCGCGCTGACGAGCACGAGCGTCTGGACGGTCTCCTTCCAAAGCCCCTGATTGAGGATGAAGACGAGTCCGACAAAGACGCCAAGCGCAAGCCACTTCGAGCGCTGCAGCCAGTAGGCGATCCCGGCGATGGCCGCCGCCAGCAGAAGCGGCGGGACCAGCAAAAGTAGATAGGAGCTGGTTTCGACGGCCCAACCGAGCGCGGCGGAGATCGCGTCGAAGAACCACTGAAAATGTTCGATGATCAAGTCGATGAACGACTTGCCCCACTTGCCGACGGGAAGCTTCCAGTCGGTGAAGAGCTTCGAAATCGGATCCATCGGTCCCTCCCCTGGGGCGAGGCGCCACCCCGGGCAGAGCGGCCGTACGGCCGCCTGCCTTTGGGGGTGGGCTCGTCAGAGCGACGAGATTATTGCAACGCAGCCTGCACGGCCGCCAGTCCATCCTTGCCGTCGAAGGTCGTGACGCCCTCGAGCCACGGATTCGCCGCGACCGGGTTCGCCCTGAGCCAAGCCAGAGCCGTTGCCTTGGGGTCCGCGCCGTCCTTGAGCACGGGCGCCATCATCGCGCCTTCCATGGCGAGGTTGAACTTGAGGTTCTTGAGGAACTTGCCGAGGTTGGGGCACTCTTGGAGCAGGCCGGCCCGCACGTTGGTGTGGACCTTCGCGGCGCCGAACCCCGAATCGCCCATGCCGTCGAGATAGGCGATCTTCATCTCGCCCATGACCGGATGCGGCGTCCAGCCGAGGAACACGATCCAATCGTTGTTCTTCATGGCTTTCTCGGCTTGCGTCAGCATGCCCGCCTCCGAGCTTTCGACCAGCTCGAAGCCTTCGAGTTTGTTCTCGGGCTTGGCGATCATTTCGCTGATGATGCGGTTACCGTCGTTACCCGCCTCGATGCCGTAAATCTTGCCGTCAAACTTGTCCTTGTGGGCGCCAAGATCCGTAAGGCTCTTCACGCCGGCGTCCGCCACGTATTGCGGCACAACGAGACCGTAGCCGGCATCGTCGAGGTTCACCGAGATGGACTCGACCGACTTGTCCTCGAGATAGGGGCCAACGTCGGCCGTCATGCTCGGCATCCAGTTGCCGAGGAACACGTCGAGGTCCTTGGATTTGAGCGAGGCGTAGGTCACCGGCACGGCGAGCGTGTTGACGACGGGCTCATAGCCCAGGGCTTCGAGGAGCACCTGCGCCACTCCGGTCGTCACCTGGATGTCGGTCCAGCCGACATCCGCGAAGCGAACTTTCTGGCAAGCCGCGTCTTCCGCCTTTGCGGCACCGCCGCCAATGAGGCCGAAGGCAAGTGCGGCCGATATCAATACGCGTTTCATGGCCACTCCTAGTGTTGGATCGCGTGGAGGAACATCTTCTTGAGCGACACTGGCCGTACAGAAGGGCCAGGACGTTTTCTCCCATTGTCACCTGCGTCGAGCACTCCCAGCTTACTCGCAAGTGCCCCAATGATGCACCTAGAAAACCCCGACAATTTCCCAATTGCGACATCATCTGGCGACAACGCGCCTCGAGCGGCACGATTCGCGTGGCGGGGCATCTTCTTGAGCAACACCCGGCCGGACAGCCGGACCAGGGCGTTTTCTCCCATTGTCACCTGCGTCGCGCAGCCCCAGCCTGCTCGCGAGTGCCCCAATGCTGCACCTGGAGAAGTTCGGCAATTTCCCAATTGCGACATCTGGGGGCAGCGCGCCGCAAGCGGCGCGTTTAAGGTGCCACGGCCTTGACCCGGCCGGCCGGCTTGCGCAGGCGCGGCACGACCGGAGCGGCGGGCTCGGCCCGGTCGGCCGGTTGGCGATCCGGCGGAGTGGGCGGGTGCCCCGCCCGGCCTGCCGGCTGGCGCTCGCTCCGGGGGGTCCGTCCGTAGAGCGCGCGGTAGCACTTGCTGAAATGGCATGTCGACTGGAAGCCGCAGGCGATCGCGATCTCGGTAATCGACATTCGCGACTGTAGGAGAAGCTCGCGGGCGCGGCGCAGGCGGAGCCTGAGGTAGTACTTGCTGGGCGTCGTGTCGAGGCTCTGCTGGAACATGCGCTGCACCTGGCGGAGCGAGAGGCCGGCCTGTTTCGCGAGCTCGACCGCCGAGAGCGGCTCCTCGAAGTTCGCTTCCATAAGGGTCGCGACCTTGACCAGCGCCCGGTGATTGAACCCGATCCGCGCCGCAAGCGGAATGTGCTGGCGATCGTCGCTGTCGCGGACGCGCTCGAGAATGAACTGGTCGGAAATCTCGCCGACGAGCCTCTTGTCGAAACGCGACCGGACAAGTGCCAGCATCATGTCGATGGGAGCAATTCCCCCGGTGCATGTGATGCGGTCGCGGTCGATGACAAATAGCTCCTCGAGGAAATCGACGCGCTGGTGGCCTTCGCGAAGGCTTGCCATGTTCTCCCAGTGGATCGTGCATCTATAGCCGTCAAGGAGGCCCGACTTCACCAGCGCAAAAGTCCCCGTGCACAGCCCGCCGAGCACCACGCCGTTGCGCGCGAGGCGGCGGAGCAGCGCGAGGACGCGGTCGTCGGCATACTTCTCGACATTGGTGCCGCCGCAGACGAAGACGATGTCGAGGGGGCCGGCCTCGTCGTAGGTCGTCGTTCGCTGCACGGTGAGCCCGCTGCTCGAGGGGACGGGCGCGCCGTCCATCGTGATGACCGACCAGGAATAATAATCCTTCTCGCACAGATGGTTGGTCATGCGCAGCACCTCGACCGCGCTGGTAAAAGCGATCATCGAAAACTCGCTGAGGGTTAGGAACCCTATTCTGCAGGTCGTCTGCAACTCTGTGGTCGCTTTCAGCACGGCCGTAGGTCCTGGTTGCAGCGTCGAGCCGGCTCATTCCTCACCGGGGCGCCTCTCGGCTCGCGCCGGCGTGATGCCCGCTCGAAAGCCATCGTCAACCTGATGCGGTCATTTTATATAGGAATAATGCCAAGGTCATCTCCGTGCTAAGGTTTCGCTCGCCGCATGTTGCAGTGCAGCGACAACCGATTTTGCTCGGTCGTCCGATGAGGAGGCGTTGCCCAGAGCTGTCGCCGCTTGCGTCCTTTGCGTCGCTTCCGGGCGCGCCCGATTGCCGCCAAAGGGCTCAATTGCAGTCAAACCCAACGGGGTTGTGCCGTCATGCATAGACTTCCGAGCTATATCGATGGCCGTTATGCCGGCGTGGCCGGAGCTCCCGTCTTCGACAACGTCAATCCGGCGACCGGGGAGTTGATTTCGCGCGTCGAGATCGCTCTCGACGCCGAGGTCGATAGCGCCATCGCTTCGGCGCAGAAGGGGTTCCTCAGCTGGTCGGCGCTCTCGGGCGCCGAGCGCGGGCGCGTGCTCGGCAGGGCGGCGGACATTTTGCGGGCCCGCAACCGCGAGCTTGCCGAGCTCGAGGTTCAGGACACCGGCAAGCCGATCCAGGAGGCCGAGGCCGTCGATGTGGCGAGCGGGGCCGATTGCATCGAATATTTCGCCGGCGTCGCCGGCTCGCTCAGGGGCGAGCAGATCTCGCTCAACAATGCCTTCGTTTACACGCGCCGGGAGCCGCTCGGCGTGTGCGCCGGGATCGGCGCCTGGAACTATCCGATCCAGATTGCGTGCTGGAAGTCGGCGCCCGCGCTCGCCTGCGGCAACGCGATGATCTTCAAGACGTCGGAGATGACGCCGACGACGGCGGCCAAGCTTGCCGAAATCTACACCGAGGCCGGGCTTCCGGACGGGGTCTTCAACGTCCTTCACGGCGACGGACGGACCGGCGCGCTTCTGGCCAGCGACGACCGCATCGCCAAAGTCTCGCTCACGGGATCGATTGTCACGGGCAAGAAAGTGCTCGCCGCGGCCGCCGCCTCGATGAAGCGCGCGACGATGGAGCTTGGCGGCAAATCCGCGCTCCTCATCTTCCCCGATGCCGACTTGCACCAGGCCGTCTCCGCCGCCATGCTCGGCAATTTCTACACCCAGGGCGAAATCTGCACCAACTGCACGCGCGTGTACGTGCACCGCGACATTCACGATCAATTCCTCGATCTCCTCGTCAAGCGCACGAAGAAGCTGCGCGTAGGCGCACCGCTTGCGCCTGAGACGCAAATTGGCGCTCTGATCTCGCGCCCGCACATGGAGAAGGTGCTGTCCTATGTCGCGGCCGGAAAGGGCGAGGGCGCGACACTCGTCTTTGGCGGCGAGCAGATCACGGAGCCGCCGTTCGACCGGGGCAATTTCGTCACGCCCGCGATCTTCGCAGGCTGCACCGACGACATGACGATCGTGCGCGAGGAGATTTTCGGCCCGGTCATGTCGGTGCTCACCTTCAGCGACGAGGACGAGGTGATCGAGCGCGCCAATGCGACGCGGTTCGGGCTTGCGGCCGGCGTGTTCACGCGCGATCTCGCCCGCGGGCACCGGGTCGCCCACCGGCTCGAGGCCGGCATCTGCTGGATCAACAACTACAATGTCACGCCGATCGAGATGCCGTTCGGCGGCATGAAGGAATCGGGCATCGGCCATGAGAACGGACAGGCCGCGATCGAGCACTACACGCAGTTGAAGAGCGTGTTCGTCGAGCTCGGTCCGGTGCAGTGCCCTTACGAATGACGTGCCAATGGCAACACCTGTTGCGCCGGCTGCCGGCGCACCGCTCACGTGAGTAAGCCATGAACGCTCCTGAAGAATACGACTACATCATCATCGGGGCGGGGTCCGCGGGATGCGTGCTCGCCAACCGGCTGACAGAGGACGAGGGCGTCAAGGCGCTGGTGCTCGAGGCCGGGCCGCAGGATTGGAGCATCTTCATTCACATGCCCTCGGCGTTCGCCTATCCGCTCGCCGGCACCAAGTACAATTGGCACTACGAGACGGAGCCCGAGCCGTTCATGGACGGGCGGCGGATGCATTGTCCGCGCGGACGCGTGGTCGGCGGCTCATCGTCGATCAACGGCATGGTCTATATCCGCGGTCATGCCTTCGACTATGACGCGTGGGCGAGGAAGCAGGGACTCGAGAACTGGTCGTACGCAAACTGCCTGCCCTATTTCAAGAAATCCGAAACCCGGCTCAAGGGCGGCGACGCCTACCGCGGGGACTCTGGGCCTCTCTTCGTCACCACGGGGTCGAGCAAGAACCCGCTCTATCAGGCGTTCATCGAGGCGGGCCGGCAGGCCGGCTATCCCGTGACCGAGGACATGAACGGCTACCAGCAGGAAGGCCTCGGCTGGATGGACATGACGACCTACAAGGGACGGCGCTGGAGCGCGGCGTGCGCCCACCTTCGCCCGGCCGAGCGGCGGGGCGGCGTCGAGGTCAAGGCGCGCGCGCTCGTCACGCGCATCATATTCGAGGGGCGCCGCGCCGTCGGCGTCGAGTACGTCAAGGGCGGACACGTCGCCACCGCGCGGGCAAAGCGCGAGGTGATCTTGAGCGGCGGCGCGATCAACTCGCCGCAAGTGCTGATGCTGTCGGGGATCGGCAACGCCGACGAACTCAAGGCGCTCGGCATCCCCGTCGTCCAGCACCTGCCCGGCGTCGGCGAGAACCTACAGGACCACATCGAGGCTTACGTCCAGTTTTCCTGCAAGCAGCCGATCACGCTCTACAGCGCCACCAACCCGATCGCCAAACTCAAGATCGGCGTCGAATGGATCCTGACCGGCAAGGGCCTCGGCGGCACGAACCATTTCGAGTCGGGCGGCTTCATCCGCAGCGAGCCGGGCGTTCTCCATCCCGACCTGCAATATCACTTCCTGCCAATGGCGGTGAGCTATGACGGGTCGTCACCGGCCGAGGGCCACGGCTATCAGGCGCATATCGGCCCGATGCGCCCGACGAGCCGCGGCTTCGTCAAGCTCAAGTCTAAGGATCCGCGCGAGCACCCGCGCGTGCTGTTCAACTACATGCAAACCGAGCAGGATCGCCGCGAGATGCGCGCCGGCATCAAGCTGACGCGCGAGATCTTCAACCAAAAGGCGTTCGATCCCTTCCGCGGCAACGAGCTCGCGCCGGGACCTAAGGTCACGACCGACGCCGACATCGATCGTTTCGTCCGCGACAAGGCGGAGAGCGCCTATCACCCCTCATGCACCTGCAGCATGGGAACGGACGACATGGCCGTCGTGGACGGCAGCGCCCGGGTGCATGGCGTCGAGGGCTTGCGCGTCGTCGATGCCTCGATCATGCCCGATGTCGTGAGCGGCAATCTGAACGTGCCGACGATCATGATGGCGGAGAAGCTCGCGGACGCGATCCGCGGCCGCCCCGGGCTGCCGCAAGAGAAGGCCCCCGTGTGGGTGCACCCGAACTACAAGACACGGCAGCGGTAGAGCTCAGGAATGGAGCGACGAGATCGCGCCGGCGATCGCCTAACGCCAATGAAAGCGCCAACGCTTTGACAATTTGCCATGAGGCGCTTTGAGGAATCAGCTGCGATGCAGCAATATAAAGATTGACAATCAGGCATAATTTGTATACTTATAGATTGACTTTGTGGCTTATAGAGTCAATTTATAGGTATACAAATGAGTGTCCAACGTGCCGTTCGGCGGCAATATCAGGCGATTGTTGATCGCGCCGCCAGTCAGGCAGCATCCCTTTCCACACCATCCGAAGGCTGGCTGCGCACCGTGCGCAAGGCACTCGGCATGTCCGGTGCGCAGCTTGCCCGTCGCCTGGGCGTGACCCGCGCCAGGGTCGCCCGCGCCGAGCGCGCCGAGCTATCCGGAGGTGTGACGCTCAAATCCATGCGGGCCGCGGCCGAAGCGATGGGCTGTCGCTTCGTGTATGCCATAGTGCCTGCGCGAACCGTCGATGACATGGTCAATGCACAAGCGCGCAAAAAGGCGCAGGTCATCGTCGATACGGCGAGCCGCCATATGGCGTTGGAAAACCAGACGCTTCCCGATGACAAGATTTCGCAGCAGGTCTCCCGCCTTGCGGCCGACCTTGTCCGTGATATGCCGTCGGACTTCTGGAACGACAAATGACTGTCGTGACGGACGACCCGGAAGGAGCGACGCCGCTCGACCCCGAGGAAATGGAGGGACTGAAGTTCAAGCACATCACCACACGCGGCGAACTGGATGAACTGGAACAGGTCAACATCGAATCTGGCCTGCTTTGGCTTTCCCGCCAGCGCCGCAAGGACGTGCTAACGGACACCTTCGCCGTCACGCTGCACAAGCGCCTGTTTGGCAATGTGTGGAGTTGGGCCGGGACGTTTCGGAAAACCGGCAAGAATATCGGCATCGACCCGCTGCATATCGGCGTCGAATTGCGGACGCTGATGAACGACGCGCGCTATTGGGCCGACCACAACACCTACGACCCGGTCGAGGCTGCCGTGCGGCTTCATCACCGCATGGTGTCCATCCATCCGTTTCCAAACGGCAACGGCCGTCATGCCCGGATCATGGCCGACACGATGCTGGTCCGCATCTATGGCGCGAAGCCCATTGACTGGTCCGGAGGACACGACCTGCAAAAGATGAATGATCGGCGGAAAACCTACATTACGGCGCTTAAAGCGGCCGACCGGGGCGACTTGACTCCCCTTCTCGCTTTCGCGACTCCGAGGAGCCCGCAATGACAGAGCCTACGAACGACTTCAGTAATCGGCGACTATCCGCGGGAGCGAATGCGATGTCTGCGCCCGGATGCGTAGGGCTCCGTTTGTTTGCCGCGATCTTTTGCGTGCTTCTGCTCGGCGCTAGTGACGCACGGCCGGAAGAGTCGGGCGCCCAAGCTCGGCACATCAACGCGCAACGGCTGCAGGCGACACTCGAGAAACTGAGCGCGTTCGGCCGCAATCCCGAAGGCGGCGTCACCCGGCTCGGCTTTTCAGAGGCCGATCTGGATGCGCGGACCTATGTGATGAGCCTGATGAAGGATGCGGGCCTCGAGGTTCGTGTCGATCCGGCCGGGAACATTTTCGGCCGACGCCCGGGCTCGGAACAGCTCCCGACGCTCTTGTTCGGCTCGCATATCGACTCGGTCCCTAACGGCGGCAATTTCGACGGACCGTTGGGGAGCCTCGGCGCGATCGAGGTCATTCGCGCGCTCAATGACGCGAACGTCACCACGCGCCATCCGCTCGAGATCGTCATCTGGGTCAACGAGGAAGGTCCGCATTTCGGCATCAGCGCGTTGGGCTCGGGCGTCGCGGCCGGTGTCTTGGGACCGGAGATCCTCGACCGCAAGGATGACGAAGGACTGACCGTTGCCGACTGGCTGCGGCGCTATGGACAAGATCCCGCGCGACTGACCGAGGCGCGCATTGCGCCGGGAGCACTCGCCGCGATCCTCGAACTGCATATCGAGCAGGGGCCGGTGCTTGAAGAGACCAAGGTTCAGATTGGCGTCGTCACCGGCATTGTGAGCCTCAAGCGGTGGAAATGCGTCACGACCGGCTTCGCCAACCACGCGGGCACGACGCCGATGAATCGCCGGAAAGACGCGCTCGTGGCGGCCGCGAAGCACCTGCTTTCCGTGCGCGAGGTCGCGCGGGCGGAGTCGGGCGCGCAGGTCGGGACGGTCGGGTACGCGAGGGCAGAACCCGGGGTTCCGAACGTCATTCCCGGACGTGTCGAGTTTCCGGTCGAATTGCGCGATCTCGACGCCGGCAAGATCGAACGGATGTGGGAACAGATTCAACAGAAGTTCGCGCAGACCGATAAGGAAGAGGGTGTCGAGACAAGTTGCGAAGTCATCAATGACATCGAGGCCGCACCCAGCGACCCGTCGATCCGAAGCGTCATCCGCGAGGCCGCGCAGTCGGCCGGGCTCTCGACCGCGGATATCCCGAGCGGCGCCGTGCACGACGCGGGCGAGATCTCCAGGATCGCGCCGATGGAAATGATCTTCGTACCGAGCCGCGACGGCATCAGTCATGCGCCGCAGGAATTCACGTCGTGGGAGGACTGTGCCAACGGCGTCGAAGTCCTCTACCGCTCGGTTCTGCTGCTCGACCAGCGGCTGCAGCCCAACTGACGTTCCCGGGCAACGATCTCCATCCCTAGATGGCCCCACCAAAGCGCCGCTTGATGTGTCATGGTACGCATTGTAATGTGGATACTCGGGCGTTAAGGGAGGGAAAACGGGCATGTCAGTGCCCTCCCAGTCTAGGGTCGTTGTCATTGGAGGTGGGATCGTCGGGTGTTCGACGGCCTATCACCTCGCCAAGCTCGGCCTGACTGACGTCCTCCTTCTTGAGCAAAACCAACTGACCTCAGGAACGACCTGGCACGCTGCTGGCGCCGTCGGACAGCTGAGGGCCAACGCCAACATCACCCGCCTGCTCGGCCATTCCGTTGCGCTGTACGCGCAACTCGAGGCGGAGACGGGACAGGCCACCGGGTGGCATCGGAACGGTTCTCTCAGGCTTGCCTGCACGGAGGAGCGTCGCGCCGAATTCGAGCGCGCCACGACGACCGCAAGATCCTTCGGCCTCGAGATGCACATGGTGTCGGCCAAGGAGGCCCATGCGCTCTTTCCCGTCATGAATGCGGAAGACATTATTTGTGCCGCCTACTTGCCGAGCGACGGAGTTGCCAATCCGACGGACGTCACCATGGCTCTGGCAAAGGGGGCCAGGAACGCCGGGGCCAAGATTGTCGAGCAGGTCCGGGTTCTGTCGATCGAGCTCGCGAACGGCCGTCCCGCCGCCGTCATGACCAGTGCCGGCCGCATCGGTTGCGAGATTATCGTCTGCTGTGCCGGCATCTGGTCGCGACAGCTTGGACGCATGGCGGGCGTGAACATTCCGATTCAGCCCTCACACCACCAATACTTCGTCACCGAAAGGATCGAGGGTCTGAACAAGGACACGCCGACCGTGCGCGATCCCGATCGTCTGACCTACTTCAAGGAGGAGGTGGGAGGGCTGGCCGTGGGAGGCTACGAGCCGAACCCCATTGCCTTCGCTGAGCGGCCCATCTCCGAGCATCACGCGTTCCGCCTCCTGCCCGAGGATACGGATCATTTCCTGCCGCTCCTCGAAAATGCGGTCCGGAGAGTTCCGGCACTCGAAACGACAGGCGTCAAGCGATGGTTCAACGGCATCGAGTCGTTCACCGAGGACGGCATGTTCATTCTTGGCGAAGCGCCCGAATGCAGGAATTTCTTCGTGGGCTGCGGGTTCAACGCCTTCGGCATCGCCGCCGCGGGCGGCGCCGGAAAAGCGCTCGCCGAGTGGATCGCTGGCGGTGAGCAGCCCTTCGACCTGTGGCCCGCCGATATCCGCCGGTTCGGCGCCTATCACCGCTCCGACAGCCAGGTTCGGGCGCGCGCACTTGAGGGGCAAGGACATCACTACACGATGGGCTGGCCCGGCGAGGAGATGCAGGCGGGGCGACCGCTGCGGAGGAGCGCGATCTACGATCGGCTCAAGCTCGCAGGCGCCGTATTCGGAAACAAGGCAGGTTGGGAGCGCCCCAACTGGTTCGCACGCGGTGGCGAGCCGGGCGAAATCTACACGTTCGCGCGTCCCAATTGGCACGACGCGGTTGCGACCGAAAGCAACGCCGTCCGCAATGCGGCGGCGCTGTTCGACCAGAGCTCATTCGCGAAGTTCCTGGTCGTGGGCGCCGATGCGGAGGAGGCGCTATCGCCTCTCTGCGCCGGCGACATCGCGAAGCCCGGCCGCGTCTTGTACCGGCAGCTCCTGAACGGAAACGGCGGCATTGAATGCGACGTCACGATCTCGCGGCTCGCTGACGACCGCTTCTTTATCGTGACAGGGACGGGCTTCGCCACGCACGACTTTGCTCATCTGAAGCGCCACATCGATCCTGCCGCCCGCGCCGCGGTCATCGACGTAACCTCGGCCTACGGGACGCTCGCGCTCATGGGACCCCTCTCGCGCAGCATCCTGTCCATGCAGGCCGAGACGGATCTCTCCAACGAGGCGTTTCCATTCGGAGGCGCGCGCGAGATCATGGTCGCCGGCGCGCCGGTCATTGCGCTTCGCGTGACGTTCGTCGGCGAGTTGGGATGGGAGCTGCATGTGCCGGCCGAATACATGCAGACGGTGTACGACGCGCTGAAGCAGGCCGGATCGGGCTTCGGGCTCCTCGACGCCGGCTACCGCACCATCGACTCCTTGCGTCTCGAAAAGGGCTATCGCGTCTGGGCGGCCGACATCGGCCCCGACCATACGCCGCTCGAGACCGGACTCGGGGCCACGGTCGATCTCGACAGCGGGCGCAAGTTCATCGGGCGCGACGCGCTGCTCAGGCAGCGCGAGAACGGTGTGCGAAGGATGCTTGCCACCCTTACGCCGGACGATCCGACCGTCGTCCTGCACGGCCGAGAGACGATCATTCGCAACGGAGAAAGGGTTGGCTGGACGACGAGCGCAGGCTTCGGACACACCGTCGGCCGAGCCATTGCGCTCGGCTTTCTAAGGTCGGACAGGCCCATCGACAAAGCCTTCGTCGAAGGCGGCCGCTATCAGCTCGAAGTCAGGACACGTCTCGTTCCGGCCTCCGTGCACATGAAGCCGCTCTACGACCCGGACAACGCGAGGATCAGAGCATGAGAGCCGCGTCCGTCAGGAACGTTTCGACGAGCTTCATGTGGTTCTGCATGACCCCCGTGATCCTGTTCCTGATCGTTGCCGCGCTCATCCCAACCATCCTCGCCATAAACGACAGCCTAACCGATCTTTCGCTCGCGAGCTTTCTGCCGAGCGGGCAATTCATCGGACTCGAAAACTTCCGCGAGCTCTTGGGAAGCGATCCGAAGTTCTATGCCGCGCTCGGTCGCACGGCTCTCTTCGTCATGCTTGCCGTTCCGATCGAGCTGGTGCTCGGTCTCAGCATCGCGGTGCTCCTGAACCGTCAGTTCCGCGGGCAGCGCCTGGTCGTTACCACGCTCATACTTCCGACCATGGTGGCACCTGTTGTTGTGGGCATGATGTGGCGGCTCCTCCTCATGCCGAGCTTCGGCCCAGTGACCTATTGGCTCAATCAGCTGGGCTTCTTCACGGCGCAAAGCATTTTCTCGGGAGAGTTCTCCGCCTTCGTTGCGCTGGTCATCATCGATATCTGGGAGTGGACGCCTTTCGTGATGCTCATCCTGCTGGCCGGCCTCACGGCTCTGCCGCAGGACCCCATCGAGGCGGCCCATCTCGACGGAGCCAGCAACTGGCAGGTGTTCCGTTACATCCAGTTGCCTCTCCTGCGACCGCTCATCGTTCTCGCCGTCATGTTTCGCGCGATCGATGCGAGCAAGGTGTTCGACACGATCTATGTGCTGACGGGCGGAGGACCGGGCTCGGCGACGGAGCTGATTTCGATCTTCGCCTACCGGACGACATTCGTCAGTTGGAGGCTCGGATACGGCGCGGCGATCTGCCTGGTGCTGGCCTACATCTCGCTCATTCTGGCCGCCGTTTTTTACAAGGTCGTGAGCCGTAGCGCTCCCGCTGGGAGAACGCCATGAAGAGCCGCAATGGGCCGCTGTTCTGGTTCGCGCTCGCCGTGCTCCTCGCCGTGGCGCTCTTGCCCTACCTTTGGCTCGCGCTGACAAGCTTCAAGATCCGGCCCGACATTCTCGTCGCGCCACCACGCGTGCTCATCTCACCGACGCTCGAGAACTACGCCGTCATCCTCGCCGAAAAGGGGTTCGGGGGATATCTCCTCAACTCCCTCATCGTCGGGCTCTCAAGCACGGCTCTCGCCGTCAGCATCGGAACGCTCGCGGCCTACGGCTTCTCGCGGTTCCAGGTTCCAGCGGGGAACCACCTCTTCTTCTACATCCTCTCGACGCGGCTCGGTCCACCGGTTGCATACGCGCTGCCGATGTATCTCCTCTTCTTCAAGTTGGGGCTGCTCAGCATCAACGCCGGCGTGATCATCGCGCACGCTTCGTTCAATCTTGTGCTCGTGGTGTGGATGATGAAGTCATTCTTCGACGAGGTTCCGCGTGAGATCGAGGAGGCCGCCTATGTCGACGGCTGCTCGCACTATCAAGTGCTGTGGCGCATCGCGCTGCCGATGACGCTCCCGGGTCTCGCCACGGTCGCGATCTTCGTCCTGCTGTTCTCGTGGAATGAGCTTCTCTTCGCGCTTCTTCTGTCGGCGGGACAGATGCGCACGGTGACGGTCATGATCCCCTCGCTCGTCATGCATACCGGCACCTTGTGGGGAGAGGTCGCAGCCGCGTCGGTGCTGCAAACCATTCCCGTTCTCGTGTTCACATTCATGATGCAGAGGCACCTCGTTCGGGGACTCACTTTTGGTGCGGTGAAAGGATGAACGGAGCGTCACAGTGACAGCAAGCAGTCAAAGCCACGACATGACCGGGATCCATCGCGACTCCTCGCCGGAGGCGCTGAAACGCTACGTCGCCAGCCTGCCGCTCTGGTCAGGATCTCCGAAGCTCGAGCCGATTATCGGCGGGCTGTGCAACACGAGCTTCAAGGTCTCCGACGCGAAGGGGAGCTATGTGGCTCGGATCGGCTTCGACATTGAGGTGCATGGCATCTACCAATCTTCGGTCCAGGCGACAGCGATCGCGGCCTCGGAACTCGGGCTCACGCCCAAAGTGGTGCATGTCGAGCCTTCGCTGATCGTCGCCGAGTTCGCGACCGGGGGCGATCTTAAACCGTCCGACATCAAGGACTACGACACGCTCAAGAAGATTGTCGGCGTCCTCAAGCAGCTGCACCGGAACGCGGCGGTTCTAAAGCCCGCCGTAAGCTACTTCTGGCCGTTCCAGGTCGTCCGGCGATATGCCGAGATCGGCCGACGGATGGGATCCCGGCTCACGCCGAAGCTCCCTCGGCTCGTCGAGATCTGCAATCAGCTCGAGCGGCATGTCGAGCCGTTCGTGCCGGTTCTCACCCACAACGACGTGGTTCCGCAGAACATGGTTTTCTCCGCGGACAGAGCCGTGCTGCTGGTCGACTGGGATTACGGTGGATTTGGCCACCCGAACTTCGACCTCGCCGGCATCATCATCAACGCGGACGCGCCCGACGAGCTCGATGACGAAGTCATCAGGCTCTACCACGGCCAGTGCACGCCGGCGCTGCAGAGACAGTACCAGCTCTTCAAGATCATGGTTTCGCTCCGCGAGTACATGTGGGGCATGACGCAGGAGGTGACGTCGAAGCTATCCGAGGACTTGGTCGGCGCGGCCATGTCCTCGCTCTATGCCGATCAGAAGGCTGGATACGAAGGCTACACCGACCTCAACGAGCAGCGGTTCCATCGTCTGTGGGCTGACGCCGCGGCGCAGTTCAACTGACCAGATCGGAGATCGCGCATGGCAACGTTTGGCTAGGGAGAACAGCAATGGCAAGGCGATTGGAAGGACGCAGAGCGATCGTCACAGGTGCCTCGAGCGGAATTGGCAAGGCGACGGCGATCGCGTTGGCGAGAGAAGGGGCGAAGGTCGCGGTGCACGGGCGCAAGATCGCCACGGCCCAGCCCGTCGTCGACGAGATCGCGAGAGACGGCGGCAAGGCGTTCGCATGCGCCGCGGATCTGCGCGAACCCGCGCAAATCGAGGCGATGTGCCAGTCTGCGCTCGGCGGATTGGGCGGCGGCATCGACATCGTGGTCAACAACGCCGGAATTGCCGCCATGGGCAACGTCGTCGATTTCGCCCAGGATGACTGGGACGAGATCATGGCCGTCAATCTGCGGGCGCCGTTTCTCGTCGCAAAGCATATGCTGAAACCGATGCTGGCCGCGGGCGCGGGCGGTTCAGTCATCTTCAATGCCTCGACGAACGGCAAGACGGCCGACGCCAGCTGGACTGCCTATAACGCGTCCAAGCACGGGCTGCTCGGATTGATGAAATGCCTTGCCGCCGAGGTCGGGCCCAACGGCATCCGCGTGAACGCGGTGTGTCCCGGCTGGATCGAGACCAAGATGGCCACGGACCTGCATAGGGAAATGGCCGCGGCCAGCGGACAGCCATACGAGTCGTTCTACGACTCGAGCATGCGCTTCAACATGCTGAAGGCTCTCATTCCAGCATCCAGCGTCGCCGACGCTGTCGTGTTTCTTGTTAGCGACGAGGCGCGCCACATTTCCGGTCAGTCGCTGAACGTCTGTGCCGGCCTTTGTTACTTCTAAGTCAACCATCGGGAGGAAGTGCCATGACGCGAATTCGGCCTACTCGATTGAGCATAGCTGCCGCGGGGATGTTCGGCATCGTCTCGCTCGGCGTCCAGGGGCCCGCGCTGGCGTGGTCCCTGGAAGAGGCGGCGGCGCCCTATAAGGGGACCGAGCTCACCTTCATCTGCGAAGGCTACTCGCCATGCCTTGCCTACAAGGACATGGCCCAGGAGTTCCAAAAGCAGACCGGCATCAACGTCAAGTTCGAGGTCGGCGACCTGCTTCAGATCACGCAGCAAGCGCTGAGTGACGCCATCACGAAAACCCAGGTCTACGACGCGGCTCAGGTCAACACCTTCTCAATCGGGGCCTGGGCCGGCAAGGACTTCGCCGAGCCGATTGAGCCGCTTCTCGGCAACGCCGCGCTCCACGATCCGGGCTTCGCCATCGAAGACTTCATTCCGGAGAGCGTCAAGATGACGTCCACCTATCAGGACAAGCTCTACGGCGTCCCCTACAGCTACATCCCTCCGTTTGCGATCTACCGCAAAGATATCGCGGCAGACCCGGCGGAGCGGGCGGCTTTCAAGGCGAAATACGGCTACGAGCTGCCGATGACCGCAGAGAAGTTTTCCAAGGTCGATACGTGGGAACAGTGGCGCGATGTCGCCGAGTTCTTCACCCGCAAGAAGGGCGAGCAACTTGCCGGGAAGCCGCTGGATCGCGACTTCTACGGCACCACTGCCGCATTCAAGCGTCACTATACCGTGCTCTATGACTATGAGCGCATTCTGCTCGGCATGGGCGGCGAGATCGTCGATGCCTCGGGAAATATCAAGCTCGATACGCCGGAGGCGAAGAAGGCCCTCGAGTATATGCTTTCGCTCAGGCCGTATTCGCCTCCGAGCTACCGGGAGTACACCTGGGACGAGCAGTACTCCGATTTCTGTGCCGGCAATCTGTTCTCAACCTTCACCTGGGGCGACACCACGCCGTTCCTCGAGTCGGAGAAGGATTGCCCGAACACGATTGGCAAGCTGGGCTACTTCGTCCATCCCGGCACGCACACGACAGCGGCCGAGGGCCATTCTTGGGTCATCTCCTCGAAGTCGAAAAGCAAGGAGGCAGCCTTCCTTCTCGTGCAATACCTCTTGAGCAAGGATCAGCAGATAAAGTGCCAGGCGACCGGCTGCGCCACCCCGCGGAAGGATGTCGTGGTCATGAAGGATTGGGAGAGCGATGGCCGCATGGTGATTCACAAAGAGCTGCTCGAGTCGGGCACGCTCTATGGCCGGCCGGCCCTTCCCCAGTTCCTCGCCATACAGGATATCATGATGGAGGAGCTGAGCGCGGCGGGTGCCGACCAGAAGCCGGTCGACGATGTCCTGAAGGACATGTCGGAGCGCTCCAGGAAGGCGATGACGCAATAATCGTGCTCTCGTGCCCCCGGGCGGGCGACGTTCCGCCCGGGGTCTTCTCAATGCGGGACGCTCCATGATCGACCGCGACAATCTCGATGCCAGTCTGTGGGCGTTCGTCTATTGCACGCTTCTCGTGCTCCAGTGCCGCCTCCTCGTGGGGGTCGTGCCGCATCTCGTCGTGATCGTGCTGGCGATCTTCGTGCTGCCCTTCCTCGCGACGGCGCTCATGGCCCTCATGTGGCGGGCGAAAGGATGATGGCCGGTTGACCGCGCAACTCGCCGTACTGGCCGTGTCACTTCCGCTGCAATTGGCGGTCGCGGCGGTGAACACGCGAAGACGCATCTTCACGCCCGGAGAGGTTCGCTTCTGGGGCGTCGCGATCTTCATTGCCGTGGAGCTCGTCATGCTGGGACTGACGAGATGAGCAAGCTTCAACTCATTGGGCTTGGCCGGCAGTTCGGAACGGCATGGGCGGCGGTGGACGTGAATCTCGATGTTGCCGACGGCGAGTTCGTCGTGCTCGTCGGCCCCTCGGGATGCGGGAAGACGACGACGCTCAGGATGATTGCCGGGCTCGAGGAGGCCACGGTCGGGCGGATCATCATCAACGGCCGCGACGTCACCGACATGCATGCGAAAGACCGAAACATCGCGATGGTGTTCCAGTCCTATGCGCTTTACCCGCATATGACCGTGAGAGAGAACCTATCCTTCGCGCTCAAGATCGCAGGAATAGGTGCGGGCGAGATCGACGACAGAGTACGCGAGGTGTCCGGAATTCTCGGGCTGACGGAACTGCTCGACCGCAGGCCGAAGACGCTATCGGGCGGGCAGCGGCAGCGGGTGGCTCTCGGCCGCGCGATCGTGCGCCGGCCGGAAGTGTTTCTGTTCGACGAGCCGCTCTCCAATCTCGATGCGAAGCTGAGGACGAGCACGCGCAGCGAGCTCATCAAGCTCAGGCGGAGGCTCGGCGCCACGGTCGTTTATGTTACACATGACCAAATCGAAGCCATGACCATGGGCGATCGCGTGGTGGTGATGAACGAGGGACGGATTCAACAGATCGGCGCACCGGTTGAGGTGTATGACAATCCCGAAAACCAGTTCGTCGCCGGCTTCATCGGGAGCCCCGCCATGAACTTTCTTTCCGTCGCAATCGACCGCTCTGGGAACGCCGCGACGGCACGGGCGGGTGATGTGTCGTTTTCGCTCCCGCTTGAGCATCCCGCAGCAGCGGCGTCGTCTGCCGTGATCGGGATCCGGCCCGAACATCTCTCGCTGGGACGGCGCGAAGGCACAGTCATGCTTGAAGCCCGCGTCGAAACGGTGGAGCTTCTCGGAGACGAGGTCGTCCTCAACCTGGACTTGGGCGGGAACAACATCATCGCCCGCATCGATAGGGGACCCGTCATCAAGGTGGGCGAGACCGCATCCCTGTCGGTACCGGCCGGCGAGATACTGGTGTTCGACGTCGCAACCGGCAAGCGGATCAGGGGCAAGACGTGAGACGGCAGCCCGGTCGAAGACATGAATGGATCCTGGAAGCGGCGCGAACCAATCCGCTGCTCCGGGTGGCCGATCTCGCGAAATCGCTCAATGTCTCGCAAGAAACGATCCGTCGCGACCTTGTGCATCTCCAAGCGAATGGGAAGCTCAGGCGGCACTTCGGCGGCGTCGTTGCGCAGCCGGTTGGACTGGAGCCGAGCTGGCGTGAACGGCTGCTCGGGGATTCCGCGCAACGGCGGGAGACGATCGCCGGGGCGGCCGTGAAATTCGTTCAGGATGGCGACGTCATCGCTATCGGCCCAGGAGCGACGGCCTACACCTTCGCCAAGCGTCTCGCCTCCCGCAATGCAGGAGTGACTATCTTCACCAACAACCTCGCCGCAGCGACGTGCTTTGCGCGGGGCGCGCGCGCGCGGATCGTCGTGGTGCCGGGCGAGTACGATCTCGGCGAGGGCTGCACGACCGGACCCGAGGCGATGGCGTTTATCTCCAAGTTCCGCTTCGACACGATGTTTTTTAGCGTCGGCGGGCTAACGGCGGAAGGGGGATCGGACTCCGTTTCCGGTCTCGCCTGGACCGAAAGGGTGATGATCGAACGAACGGCCAGACGCATCCTGCTTGTCGATCACACGAAGTTCGAGAAATCATTCTTTGAGCTCGTCTGTCCGTTGAGTTCCATTCAAATTGTGGTTTGCGATCGCGCCCCGCCGGAGCAGCTTAGCGAGGCTCTCGCCAAAGCGAATGTCGAGATCGTCGTCGCTCCGGCCTTGGAGCACTCGTTCACGCCGTTCGGTCCGCCCCAAGCGCGTGCTCATCAGTCCTGAACGGTCGAACCGCGCGCGTTGCAACACCTCATTGTTTTTGACGAGGGAACCAATGGACAGGCATGCGAAGCCCGACTTTCACACCGAGATATCGCGCCGCGCGTTGCTCCAGGGCACCGCCGCCACGTTTGCGGCCACGAGCCTGGTTGCAGGCACCCCGGCTGCCGGCGGGACCGGGCCCTCTCTCGCCATCGAGAATGACGAGGCCTTGGAGCGGGCGCTGCCGGCACTTTCAAACTGGGGGCGTTGGGGAAACGAAGACCAGCTCGGTACGCTCAACTTTATAACTTCCAAGACGCGCCTTGCGGCAGCTTCCCTGATCCGCAACGGACGGGTGGTTCCGCTCGGGCGCGAGTTCTCCGTCACGACACCGGAGCTGCGCAACTTCAGCTATGAGATGCGCCGCTACGAAGATCCGCTGCCGGAAGAGGCCGGCTGCTTCGATATCGTCGGCATGACGTGTCACGGTTTCGCGGTCACACATATCGACGCGCTCTGCCATCTGTTCACGCCGGAGGGCAAGCAGGGAATGTATAACGGCTATCCCATAGACAATGTGACCAAGGACGGCGCGCTCAAGCTCGGCATCGAGCATGTCGGCGTCAAAGGGATTGTCGGGCGTGGCGTTCTCCTCGACATCGCCGAAGTCCGGGGTAGCCCCTTGCCGCTCGGGACGGCGATCGTTCCGGCCGAGCTCGAAGCGGCGGAAAGGCTGCACGGCGTCGAAGTCGGGGAAGGCGACATTCTTTTCGTTCGCAACGGTGCCGGAGCTCGGAACACCTATCGGCAGGGCACGGGCCTGCATGCCTCCTGCCTGCCCTGGCTTCGGGATCGGAAGGTGTCCGTGCTCAGCAGCGACTCCGACGGTGACGCCCATCCGCCTATCCCTGGGTTCGGCAAGTGGACCGAGCCGGTCCATATGGTCGGAATTCCCTATATGGGGCTTACGCTTCTCGATCATGCCGAACTCGACGCGCTGGCGCAGGCTTGTGCCGAGGAGCGACGCTTTGAGTTCTTTGTCAGCGTCGCGCCCTGGCGGTTCAAGGGCGCCACGGGATCGGCTGTCAATCCGCTGGCCATGTTCTAACCGGCGCGCGGCTCGACGTCCGCGCGTCAGCTTTCGACCCAAGGGCGGACAGTTAGCAGGGGCTCGCAAAGCGAGCGGCGCGAATCGCGTTCGCCAGGTTATCGTGAGGGGTCGGCAGCCGACAGCATGGGGCAGCCAAGCGTCCTCTCGAACGCCTGCACCAGATCCTGCCGGTTCTCCGCCGTGATGTAGAGGCCGCCGGTCTCCTCGGCGAGACATTTCACATCGAGGAAGCTTTGCGCGCCGGTCCACCGGAACGCCTTCAGCTGATAGCCGATGACATGAACGGTGAGCCGGCCGTTCGCCTTGATCGACTTGCCGAGCGAGCAGGGCGCGCCGCCGCAGGTCTCCTCGCCGTCGGTCACCAAGACGACGACGCCCTGGCTCGACTTGTAGTCCAGGACCTCCGCGGCCATCTCCACCGCGTTCACGAGCGGCGTCTTTCCGGCCGGGTTGAGCGCGTTGACCGCGCTCATGATGCGCTGGGCCGCGTCCGGCATCGGGGCGAAGTCGAGCGCGACATTGCATTGCCCATAGGGCCCGGGACCGTAGGTGATGAGCCCAACCTTGCGAAGCTTTGTGACCCCCGGCAACACTTGCCCCAGGGCCTTCCGCACCTCATCGATGCGTGTGATGTCGCTGAACAGGCCCTGCACCGTATTGCCGGCCATCGACCCTGACGCATCGAAGACGATCATCGCGTCCTCGGTGCATGGGGTCCGCGCTTCCTCCGCTTTCGCAGCCGCCGATCCGGCGAGCAGGGCGACAATCATGAGCACGGCAGGATAGAGGTCGTTTGACGGCATGGTCATTCCCGGAGCTTAGCCTGGGCCGCCATAAGCGCCAAACGATCTCCGGCGACCAAGGCACCGCACCCGCTTCAGACTCATATCGGAGCTTGTATCGTGCGGCTCTCCAGCTGCTCGCTCTGGCAGGAGAATCTCGCGCGATTCTTTCCGAAACTCCGCTATAGAAGCGTTCCTGCGGGGGAGCGCGCGGAGCTATGATTGAAGAGGGGCGGGCGGCGCACGACTACAAGACCTACCAGCTCGTCGGCCTTGTGCTTGGACCGCTCGCCTTTACGGCGCTTTACCTCAGCCCCGCGCCTTCTGGCCTTTCGGCCCCTGGCTGGGCCACGGCGGCGCTTGCCGTTTGGATGGCGATCTGGTGGATGACGGATGCCATCCCCCTGTTCGTGACGGCGCTCCTGCCGCTCATCTTCCTTCCCGTGCTCGGCATCGCGAATATCGCCGCTGCGGCGGCGCCCTTCGCCGATCCGGTCATCTTCCTCCTGCTCGGAGGCTTCCTCATCGGGCTCGCGGTCGAACGTTGGAACCTGCACCGGCGCATCGCCTTTCACATCATCCTCCGCGTTGGCAATCGGCCGCTCAACCTCCTTGCCGGGGTGATGCTCGCGACGGCGGCGATCAGCATGTGGATCAGCAACACGGCGACCACGATCATGATGCTGCCGATCGCGATTTCGCTCATCGGCGTCGTCTTGCCGGCTGAACGGGTCCACGGACGCGACGGAACCAATTTCGCGGCGGCGATGACGCTCGGTGTCGCCTATGCGGCGTCTATAGGCGGCATGGTGACCTTGATTGGCTCGCCGCCGAATGCGCTCGCGGCGGGCTTTCTTGCCCAAACCTTCAAGATCGAGGTGAGCTTTGCCGAATGGATGGCCATCGCCCTTCCGATCGCCGTGGTGATGTTGGGGCTGACGTTTCTCGTTCTGACGCGGGTCGCCTTTCCCTTCTCCGCGCTCGCGCCCGCCGAGGGCCGGTTCGTTGTCGGTCTGTTGCAGCAAATGGGCCGCATGAGCGCGCCAGAGAAGCGCGTCGCTTTGCTGTTCGCCGTCATTGTCGCTTGCTGGATCTTGCATCCCTTCGTTGGGGATCAGATCGGTATCAAGTTCAGCGATACCGGCATTGCAATCGCCGGAGCCGTGGCACTCTTTGTCGTGCCGGCCGATTGGCGAAGCCGGACCTTTCTTCTCGACTTTCCGACCGCTCGCAAGACGCCATGGGATATTTTTATCCTCTTCGGCGGTGGGCTCAGTCTCGCGCAAGCGATGGAGAGCTCGGGCCTTGCAGGCTGGATCGGCAACGGCCTCTCATTTCTGCATGGCATGCCCCTTATCGTGCTCGTTGCTGGCGTGTCGCTGCTCTTGGTGTTCCTGACCGAACTCATAAGCAACACGGCGGCGACGGCGGCGTTCTTGCCCATTGCCGGCAGCCTCGCGATTGGAGCGGATGCGGCGCCGTTGCTCATCGGCGTAACCGTCGCGCTCGCCGCCTCGTGCGGCTTCATGCTGCCCGTCGGCACGGTTCCCAACGCGCTCGCGTACGGTACGGGTTACATCGCCCTGCCGCAGATGGTCCGCGCGGGCTTCGTGTTGGATCTGGTTGGCGCGGCCGTGATCACGGGCGGCATCGCGCTCGCTGCGGCATTTCTCGCGCAGTGAGGGTCGATCCCCAAGAAATTGGCGGTGGGGGCAGTCATCGGCGAACCCGTCTCCGCTTTGTATTTCCCTGTTTCACGGGAAGATACAGGGAATTTGGGCACGTAAGTGCCGGTCACGGCGATATAGACCTCGCTTCTGCGAACAAATCCAACGCGTTCCCTGCGAATTCCCTAGGAATCGAAACAGGGAATTTCGCTGACTGAACAGGCTATTCCACTTAGCTTAACAGGGAAGCATGTGAGTTAATTGGCGAGTCCCAACTGCCGGGCGCATGAGGGCCAAAGGCCGAACCGAACGCTGCAGCGATTTCTTTCTGTCGAAGAGATTTGCCCTTGCCCCCCACGAGAATTGGCATCTGATGGCTCAGTTCGACAGTCGCTCGATACGGGCGCCGCATTGGCTGAGCTTGTCCTCGATACGCTCGAAGCCCCGGTCGAGGTGATAGACACGGCCGATCATCGTCTCGCCTTGGGCGGCAAGCCCGGCGATGATGAGCGACACTGAAGCCCGCAAATCCGTCGCCATGACTTGCGCGCCGAGCAAACCGTTGACGCCGGTGACAAGGGCGGTGTCGCCCTTGAGCTCGATACGGGCACCAAGCCGAGCCAATTCCTGCACATGCATGAAGCGGTTTTCAAAGATCGTCTCGCGCACCTGCGAGGTCCCGTTCGCCATGCACATAAGCGCAATGAGCTGCGCCTGCAAATCGGTGGGGAAGCCCGGGAAAGGCTTGGTCTCGATTGTAACCGGTTTCAATCCCCCGCTATTCCGCGCAACACGGATGCCAGTCGCTTGCTCCTCAACCTCGACGCCTGTCGCGCGCAAAGTCTTAAGCACCTCTTGCAAATGGTCTGGGACAGCCCCGTACAAAAACACGTCGCCGCTGGTGATGGCAGCCGCCATGGCATAGGTGCCCGTCTCGATGCGGTCGGGAAGGACGGTATGCTCGGCGCCGTAGAGAGTTTCTCGCCCCTGAACACATAGATTCGCGCTGCCGATTCCCTCGATCCTGGCGCCCATCTTGACCAGGCAATTGGCGACATCGACGACCTCGGGCTCGCGGGCGGCATTCTCGATCAGCGACTCGCCACGGGCAAGCACGGCGGCCATCAAGGCATTATGGGTCGCTCCCACAGACACCTTGGCGAGCGGGATGCGGTTGCCGGTCAAGCCCCTGGGGGCTTTGGCGATCACGTACCCGCCTTCGAGCTCGATTTCGGCGCCGAGCGCCTCGAGTGCGGTCAAATGCAGATCGACGGGGCGCGTGCCGATGGCGCATCCCCCTGGCAGCGAGACCTTCGCCCGGCCGCTGCGCGCAACAAGCGGCGCCAGCACCCAGAAGCTCGCCCGCATGCGGGCCACCATCTCGTAAGGCGCCGTGGTATCGACGATGTCCGGTGCTGTGAGCCTGAAAGTCTGACCGTCGCTCGAGCGCTGGCCTGACCTCTTCCCGGCGATGGTCACATCGACGCCGTGATTGCCGAGGATCCGGGCAAGCATGTTGACGTCGGCAAGGCGCGGAACATTATTCAGCGTCAGCGTCTCGCGAGTGAGAAGGCTGGCAATCATCAACGGCAGCGCAGCGTTCTTGGCGCCGCTGATTGGAATGGTACCGTTCAAGCGCTGACCGCCGACTATGCGGATGCGGTCCATGGGTTTCCTTTCCTCACCATTCGGGCGGCGGTCGGTAGTTCATCGTCGTCGTCCTGGCTGGCGGGCGTAGTTGTCGGCCTGGGACCGGCTGCCCGTTCCAACGTCCGAAGCCAGTGGAGAGGTCCCTCCCGTCCCGAGAAGGAAGGCACTTTGTGATTAGCCGGCACCTTTTTCGGGGGAGTTGATGAGATCCAAGGCTTTGCCAAGATGGCCTTTGGCGCGATCCAGCAAATCCTCAGCTAGTTTGAGATTGCAGCCGTGGATCAACAAAGCGGCAAGCTTTACGCTACCGCTCGCGGAATTGAGCGCATTTCGCGCGTCACCCTCACTGCATCCGGTCAATTGGACCAACATATCTTCGCTTCGACGCACGAGCTTCTCATTCGAGGCTCGGACATCAACCATTAGACCGCGGTACACTCTCCCCAGCAGGATCATGAGTAGGGTCGATAGCCCGTTGAGGGTAATCTTCTGTGCCGTGCCTGCCTTCAACCGTGTGGAGCCAGCGATCGGCTCTGGACCAGTGTCGAGAAAAATTGGGTGGTGGGTCTCCTCCAAGATCGGACTACCCCAATTATTTGCAATCCCGACGGTCAATGCACCTCGCGTTCGCGCTTCACGCAAGCACGCCAGGGTGAAGGGCGTTGTCCCACTGGCTGCCACTGCCACGAGAACATCGTCAACATCAATTCCGTGTTGACCGACAAGTTGCCGTGCATTGGCTATGTCGTCTTCAGCTCCTTCCACGGACCGCAGCAGTGCGTCTCGTCCTCCCGCGATCAGCAACAAAAGCCTGTCGTTAGGCCATCCAAAGGTGGGCGTGAGTTCGGCCCCATCCTGCACCGCGAGCCGTCCCGATGTGCCGGCGCCCGCGTAAACGAGCCGACCTCGCTCTCGCAACTTCGCCTCCATGGCAACCGCGGCGGATCGGATGGCGGGGAGGGCGGCACGTACGGCTGCTACGGCAGAAAATTGTCCTTCAATTAGGGATTCCAACACATCCGCCGGTTCCCAACGGTCTATGCTGGAGTAGCGGGGACTGGATTCTTCGGTCTTCATGTGAACTCTAGAGCACTCAGATAGTGCGTGTTAACGAGGCCCGGCGCCACGTTCCCTGGCAGTCATGCGATCGCTGAGGAATTGCACGAGGCCTTCGCCGGAGCAAGCGTGCAGAACGAGTGTCAGGAGGCATCCTACTGTGAGTTCACGGAGAAACAAAAGCGGCCTGCTAATGGCAACCGAGGTTCGCGAAGCACCCGACGCCGTCCGACGCCAATCGGAGACGCTCGCCCGTCCCCTCACCAAGCTTGCCGCCTTGCTAAAAAACTCGCCGCCGCGACTGGTGGTTACTTGCGCTCGCGGCAGTTCAGCCAACGCTGCGACTTTTGGAAAGTACCTGATTGAGCGACATCTCGGAATCCCGGTGGCCGACGCAGCCCCAAGCATCATGTCAGTTTACCGAAGGGAGTTGATGCTCGCAGGTCAGCTCTTCCTCGCGATCTCCCAATCCGGTCGCAGTGAGGACCTGATTGAATCCGCGGCCCGGGCGAAGAGTTCTGGCGCCATTACCGTGGCTCTGGTCAACGACACGAATAGTCCTCTCGCGTCAGCTTGTGACATCGTCTTGCCCATGGAGGCCGGAGCGGAGTTGAGCATCGCCGCAACCAAGACGTTCGTCTCCTCTGTCACCGCTTTGCTGAACTTCGTTGCAACTTGGACCAACAACCCCGAGATGACGGCGGCTCTGGATCGCCTGCCGGATCGGTTGGCCTCGGCCGCTGAGTTGGATTGGGCTCAGGCTCTAAGCGCGTTCTCTGCGGCACAGAGCCTTGTCACTTTGGGCCGTGGACCAACATTTGCCATCGCGCAGGAAGCCGCCTTGAAGCTGAAGGAGGTCTGCAACATCCATGCGGAAGCGTTCAGCGGCGCCGAATTCCAGCACGGGCCCATCGCTTTAGTTTCGCGTGGCTATCCAGTTGTAATTTTCATGCCGACGGATGCAGCTGCGTCCACCTTGGCAGAGCTTGAAGCCGATCTTCGTCGCAAGCGCGCGTTGGTACTCACCACGGCGAATAGCGGCGGGGTGAGCGGCCAACTGCCCGTACTTGCCCCAGACCATCCCGATACCGACGCCGTGTGCTTGATCCAAAGCTTATACGCGTTGGCAGTTCGTTTCGCCCAGCACCGCGGCTTTGATGTCGATCAGCCGAGGCATTTGCAGAAGATCACACGAACTCGATGAACGAATCACAGCGCCATGCTATCGCCGCCGACCATGTATTTGACGGCTGGACAAGACACAAAGATGCAGCCGTCGTGGTTGAAGGCTCGCTTATCGTAGGCATCGTTCCGCAGTCGGAGCTACCATTAGGTCTTGAGGTTAGTAAAATGCCCTTGGGAGTTTGGCTCGCCCCGGGATTCATCGATCTACAAGTCAACGGTGGAGGAGATGTCTTATTCAATAGCTCGCCGACGCCAGAAGCCATCCTCGCGATCGCCGCGGCCCACCGCAAATTCGGAACGACCGCGCTTCTCCCAACCTTCATTACGGATACTTCTGAAAAGATGACGGTTGCCTACGCTGCGGCCCAAGCTTCGGTGGAAAGCGAGCCAGGTATTCTCGGCATCCATCTCGAGGGCCCTTTTCTGTCGCCGGAAAAAGCGGGCGTACACGCCGCAAGTCTGATACGGCAACCCAGCCCTGCCGACCTTGAGATGCTTTGCGGCCCCCGTAAAGGCGCTCTGCTCGTGACTCTGGCTCCCGAGCGCGTGCCGACCGGCTTTATTGACCGGCTCGTCCAGTCCGGTGTTCGAGTTTCGCTCGGCCATTCGATTGCGACATATGCGGAGACTCTTGCTGCGATGGCCGAAGGGCTCAGCGGCTTTACACATCTCTTCAATGCCATGAGACCTCTGGCCAGCCGGGAGCCGGGCCCTATAGCCGCAGCGCTAGAGTCGCCCAACGCTTGGTTCGGGATCATCATCGACGGATTCCACGTGGATCCTGCAATGCTTCGCCTGTCACTGCGCGGCCTGGGCCGACCGATTCTTGTAACAGATGCGATGCCACCCGTTGGCGGTCGCCAGTCAAAATTTGATCTCTACGGCGCGAAAATTCAGGTCATAGGGGGTCGTTGCGTGAGGCCCGACGGGACGTTGGCTGGCTCGACCCTTGACATGGCCTCGGCGGTCCGCAATTGCATAGACATGCTCGGGGTCCGGCTGGAAGATGCCCTCCGCTTCGCTTCCCGAAATCCCGCAGAATTTATCGGCCTTGGCCATCTTCTGGGCGGCCTGCGCCCGGGATATCGCGCCGATATTGTCGCACTGGATGCGGGCACTCTCGAAGTGCAGGGGACATGGCTTGCGGGGAAGAAATCAGCAAGAATGTAGTATCTATTGTCGCGTTTCCGACCGTTGCCATCCAAAGCCCTAACGCGATCCTCCAACTGCGTCGAAAGACCTCAGATTGCTGCTCGAAGCCACTGTCGTTCGTGGTTCATTAGGGCTCGACATTTGGAATCAGGACTGGTAACCGCATGCGGGTCCCCTGCTGTGAGCCTTCAAAAACCAATCGGATGACTGAGTATTTCTTCATCGGAATAGATGGGGGCGCCTCATCCTGCCGGGCCCGCCTCCGAGATATCGAAGGCAATTTGTTGGGCGAAGGCTGCAGCGGCCCAGCCAATATCCACCTTGATTTAGATCTGGCCAAAGAGTCCGTTCGAGCTGCAAGCAGGGCAGCTGTACGGGCTGCAGGTCTCGACGAGCGCATTCTTCACCGCGCCCACGCGGGATTGGGCTTAGCAGGCGCGGGCATGAAGAGCCCATGCGAGCAGTTGCGCGCAGGCCTGAACTCCTTTGCATCGATGGTGGTCGCGACCGATGCCTATATCGCTTGGCTTGGTGCTCATCAGGGCGGCAATGGCGGGATTGTGATACTCGGCACCGGGTCGTGTGGACTAGCCATCGTCGACGGCCGTCGCATCAATGTCGGTGGGTGGGGCGCCGAAATCTCTGACGAGGCCGGCGGCCAAAGAATGGGTCGAGAGGCGCTGCGCCGCACTCTCTGGACCTTCGACGGATGCTTCCCGCGAACAAAGCTTTCCGATCTCATTCTCGACCGTTACCGACGCGACCCATCCAAAATCGTTTCGTTTGCAGCAAGCGCAACGCCGTCTCAGTACGCCGAATTGGCACCGATTGTCTTCGAATATGCATCGCGCAAGGACCCCCTGGCCGTCGAATTGGTGCAAGAGGCCTCAGATGCTGCGGTACGCATCATCGACCGACTCATAGCTGGAGGTGCCTCCGCGATCAGCCTGATCGGCGGACTTGCTGAGCCATTGAGGCCGTGGTTACCTTCCCGGCTGCGGAGTTTTCTATCCGCGCCGCAAAGCGATCCTCTGGACGGAGCAATTCTCATGGCCCGCCAGGACTTCCAGAGCAGACGAGACGCCCAGGAAAGCCAACGCAGCTCAGCTGCCTAATAGTCGTTAGATGGACGGTGTTCCCGAAAGCGCATTTCGCGATGCTCATTCGCGGGATCAACCGGCGGAGGTCCCGCTCGAAGCTTAGCCCAGGAGATGCAAACAGGGGGCGTCGACTTCGGTCGACGCCCCTCAAAATGTCTTCATCGGCTTCAAGGACACCCGCGCCCGGCGCCCGCGTGTGCACGTCGAAGAAGGCGAGGGTGTTAAGGTCGCTGGGCGCTGTCGGTTCCGCCTGCCTCACCAGATCATGAACGTGCTGCAACGCGCTCGAAAGCCGTTGTGCGGTTATCCGCACCGTGGGTTCGAGTCCCACTCTCTCCGCCACTTCTTAGAATCTTCGAGCCTCCCGGACGCCGGCGATTGCAAACCCGTTGCGAACCCTTTGCTTTTTGGTCGAAAGCTGACACTTCCGCTGACGAGCAATGGCTGTCTACAAGTGCTCTTTGCACAACATTCGCCCTTCGGCCATCCTCCTGTAATGTGATTTTGTCTCGCAATTTTCGTTGAAGACGCACAGAATTACAGGCACCGGCTTAGAAGCGCAGGGGGAAAACATGACGGAAGACAACGACACAAAAGAGATTCTGTCGAGCGATGAGAAAGGTGCGGCTAAGAGCACGCTAGGGGGCGCCGTCGCGGGTGCGGTAGTCGGCACTGCCATTGGCGCGCCGGTGGTAGGTACATTGATTGGTGCCGTGTCTGGCGCTGTAATGGCCGCTCGTAAGAGGCGCGCTGAAAGTCAGCCGACTAAGCAGCGCACAAACGCAAAAACATCCACTACAAGGCAGCGAGCACCTGCGAAATCTGCGGTGAAGAAGTCGACGCCAAAGCGAAAGGCGATGACAAAGTCGGCAAAAAGTTCGACACGAGGCCGTCCGACGGCGGGGCGTAAGCGCGCCAAGCCGAGCTCATCGCGAAAAGCACGCAGCTGACGTGTTTTTAGGCGTGGCTACGGGCCTAATAGAAACTATCACCCGCTGCGTAGCCATAACCAACGCCCGGATTCAGGATATGTCATATTTTTTTTGAGAGGGCGGGGAATGGCTACAGCATTGTGGGTGCGAAATGCTCTGATCGCAACGCTCATCAATTTGGGCTTTGCGCTTACGCCCGCGCTTGCCGCGCTCTCGCTGCAAGGCCAGTGGCGTGGCTCTGGCATTGTCACTGTCGGCCAGGACAAGCACGCTGTGCGCTGCCGGGTCAGCTTCTATAAACTTTCCGCCACAGCCTACTCGGTGTCGTCGCAATGCTCTGCCAAGACCGGCCACTACGATGCCAAGGGCCGCGTCGTTGCATCAGGGAGCAATCGCTACGCCGGTCCGGTGGAAGGCCAGGGCGTGACGGGCACTGCCGTGATCGTCCAGAACGGCAATCGCCTGTCCGTAACCGTCACTGGCCGGCGAGGTTCGGCCATGCTCAGTCTGTCCAGACTTTGACTATCGCCAGGCCTTCACACCGGCTCTGTTCGGCGGGACTTCGGCAACGGTAACTAGTTTCAGCCTCTCCAGACGCGAGCCGAGAGGCCGTCCGCTTGGGTCAGAAGCGCCGACTAACCAAATAATGCGAGGCTATCGCCGCTACCAGCGTTCATGTCGCCGGTAAACCCGGCGCGCAACACGCCGACCCTCGCCCCAATAAGGGCCGTAGTACGGACGGCGATAACCGTAGCCGTAGCTAGGATAGGTGTACGCACCATAATAGCGGGGATAGGCCGGGTAGGCGTAGCCTGGGTAACCAGCATCGTAAGGTATGTAACCAGGATCGTAGGCTGGGTAGCCGCCATAAGCTGGGTAACCACCGTAGGCTGGATAACCTGGACCGATGTAGATGCTGACGCCTTGGGCGGTTGCTTTGAGAGGCACAACCATCGCCAGGCCAAGAATAATGGCGCTCACAAGAATGGCGCATGACTTTCTCATCGCTTGACTCCTTACGTAAGCCCCCCGCGCTGTCACCAACTATACATCGTAATACAAACGCTCTGAACCGGCTTTGGATCTTGTACGTCATGGTTAGGCACTTGCGTCGCCTAGCGGCAAAGACAACCTCCAGTCATCCGCCTGGCGTAAGCAGGATTCAGCTTCTGACCCCGATATTAGCTCTCGGTCAAAGGCGGACGCGATGGCGAAAAACGGAAATGTCCCGCTTCGTCGGCAGCCGCGTCACTCCGGATAGACCTGAACCTCCTCCGGCCCCGGCTTGTTGAACAGGATGAATACCAACGGGTTGCCGGGCTCGGACATGGCATCGCTGCGCTGGCCCGTTATCTCTCCGGCCACGCCGCTGGTATACTCTGCAACCACCTCGCCGAAGCTATCACGCTGGATGGCAACCTTCTGTCCGGCGTCGACCTTGTCGTTGAGTTTGACCAGATGCTCAACGAGCCCGCCGGCGGTGGCTAGGATCGGGAACGCGCTGTTACCGACAAAGACAGTCACGTCCTTGCCTGTACGTCCCATTGGCCCGGCAACGATGCCGTGATGCTTGAGGACGTTCATTGTGCCTTCCACGAAGAGCGAGATCATCTCGGGGTCCAGGAAACGCGCGGCGCCAATTTCCGGCGTGAAGGACGGGATGCCCACGTCCATAAACGCGTTGTGCAGGACACCGGGATATACATGATTGTCGAAGATCTGGCCGACGGGATAGAGCTCCACCATCGCCTTGACCTCGGGCACATCCATGCCGCCAATATTGAATGCGGTGACTTCGAATCCGGTTGTCCCCGTGTGGAAGTCGATCGCGAAGTCGGCGTTCGGCCGCAGCAGCCGGTTGAACAGAAGCCCGGCGTGCCGGCTGGGTGCGGTGGCGCCGTTCTCGTTCCCGGGCCACTCCCGATTCATATCGATCAGATCGATGCCTCTGCCCTGGTTGGGCCATCTGCGCTGCATGCTTTCCAGGGCTGGCGGGGAAACGTCCGTGACCGCCATCACCGTGCCCGACATCTCCGCCGGGTCGAGCTGGTTCATCACGGTCTGGACCGTATGCACAGAGCTCATCTCGTCGCCATGCACGCCACTGGTCAGAACGCCGCGCTTGCCCGGCTTTCCTCCCTTAGCGACCGTCACAGACACATACCAATGCTGTCCGGTCGGCATCTCAACGCCCTGAAAACACAAAAGATGCTTCTTGCCAGGCTCCAGGTCGTTGACGTCGAGCGCGCTGACGACCTTTTTGCCTCCGATAACATCGCCCGTGTAGACCGTTCCTGATGCCGAATTGGCAGGAGGTGTCGTTGGGTCCTGGGCATTCGTAGCGCCAGCTTTGACGGCGAGGGCGCCGACCGTGGCAATGGATGCCAGTATGAGATCGCGGCGATAGATGCCTTTTGCAGAGTTGTCCGACATGATCGGGTCCTTTGTGATTGGGAGGCAACGTCATTGTTCAAAGCAACGTTCATACGATGGCAAGGCATGTACATCGGTGGCAAAATCCCGAGCCACTGGTATGCCGCTGAACTCGCAAGGTTGCATGATTTTCTGCGGGAACGGTCGCACCTCACTCCCGCCAGAACTGTACGGCCTTTGCCGCTTCCTGGTTCACGCCCTCAGGTGCGGATAATGACCTGATGCACATGAAAGGTCCCAGCCGAGCTCGGTCGGAGGGGTGGAGGTTTCGAATGCTGAGGGCTGATAACGGTGCCACCTTCGAGGTTGACTTGGAGGAAACCAAAGCAGGGTGGCAAGCGAAGTTTCGGGTCATCAGCGCGAACGGTGATCAGACGGAGACACCAGGGGTGAGGGTTTTCCCCGCCAAGGCAGATGCCGTAGCGTGGATCACGAAAGGACTAGCCGCTCATGGTTTCAATTACGAGCTGTCCGAATAGACAGCGAGATTAGCTTCTCGATATGAGCGTGATCGCAGTAGCCTCTCTCTCGCCCGTGAACGCGCGTCTGCTAATCGGGGCGACAAACCGACCTCGACTACTTACGCACCCGGCGCACTCCGTCTGACGAATTGGTTCGCTTGTCCTGGTCACGATCAGCACTCTGCGCGTCAGGATACCTCCAGGTAAGAATGCCCGCCCCAGGCGCGGCTTGTTGATTGCCTGTCACGCCGGTTGCCCGCGCGATTATTTGGCTAGGGATGTTCGTCTGGCTTGGCGTATCACCAGCCTCAACTTGAAGGGAGCCGCATAGAGCCAAGGCAATTATACCAGCAGGAATAATGAGCTTGTTCATGGAAACCTCCATCGCGTCTGTTGCTTGTGGTTAGACGCTACGAGGCGCAGGTAGGTTCATCACCGGCCCGTCATCACCCTTTCGTTCGTGCAAAACTTTTCGTCGCGGAAGCCTACCTGGGTCTTGCCCGGTTTCTCCGTAGCGAGCCGCTTAGGCGACCTAGGTTTACCCAACTCCTGGGGAAGCCTCTGGGACGGTGCGGGTAGAGAGGAATGGAGACCGCTATGAATGACGGAACTGCCGTCTTCGTCCGCAGTTTTCCAGTAGGACAGCACATCGTGACTATGATGGTGACCAGACGACGCTTCCTGGCAGGCCGCATTACCTCCCGGTGGTCGCCGCCTAGGCCGACGAGGCTCACCAAGGAAGAGAAGAGCGAGTATAGCAGTGGCCGAGCGGCTGCTGTTGCCGACGCCTACGGTTCCAAAAGGCGCCGCATCGGCTTGATCATCGAAATGTAGCAGCAGCGGTCGGCCCCTGCACTCGGTCCAGGCCTTCGCGATTAGAAGACCTAATCGGCAAGGCTTGGACGTAGACGTGATCTATCCCCGATCCAATATCTATATCCATCGCCAATCAATATCTATCGCGGTTTGTGTTCTTGCTGTTCCGTGCTGGCGGCGGCGTTCCAGCCGTCCAATCGGCTATGCAGTTGGCGATGTAGGCTTCCTTTTCCCGGTAATCTAGCATCGGGCTAACTCGGTTGGCGGCACGCCAACAGGCAGTTTCAACCCATTGGGGGGCAGCGAGCGCCGGCGTTGCGGTGAGAACAATAGCAGCGGCAAGTACATGTTTCAGTTTCATGGCAGGAACTCCTATAGGGCATCTATCATATACGCCCGGTACGTTGCTTGAGATGCCGGTTCTGGGTGCAAACCGATGTCAAAGGCTGGACTTTGACCGATATGTCGATGATGGTCAGTACCAGATCCTACTCAAAGCGGCGCGCGAGGAGCTTGATGGTTTTGAGCTCAGCGATGGAACCGTCGCCTTTAACTCGCCAGCGCATATCGCAACGAATGGCGGGCCGGGCTGAGCGTGTCGACAGAGGTCAGAGGTCTCTGAGGCTAGATGTCCGCTTTGGGTCAAAAGCGGACTTGAATGGCGACAACTCTAATGTCCGCTTTGTGCCAAAAGCGGACACCGGCGCGGCGCTCCAGCTATCTTGAATGTTTCATAATTCCGGCCGAAACTTCCTCATCGACAGGTTGAGTAGGGAGGCAGTCATGGGTAGCGGTCTGATTTGTTCAGATAAACCACAAACCGATCGGGTGAGCTTTCGTCATGCTGGTGCAATTGCTGCCATTGTAGCAGCTGTCAGTTTTGGGACGCCCAGTCCGGCAGTCGCGCAAGAGCAGAAACCAAACATCCTTTTCATCATGGGTGATGACATCGGCTGGATGCAGCCGAGCATCTATCACCGCGGCCTCGCGGTTGGTGAGACACCCAATATCGACCGCATCGGCAATGAAGGCGCAATATTCATGCACTATTACGCCGAGCAGAGTTGTACGGCCGGGCGTACTGCCTTCATCACCGGCATGCAACCGGTGCGCGTCGGCATGGTTCTACCGGAAATCCCCGGAAGCCCGTCCTACCTGCGGGCAGGGACACCGACACTCGCGAGGTTCCTGCTCGATCTTGGCTATACGACAGGCGAGTTCGGCAAGAACCATCTTGGCGATACCACCGAGTCACTGCCGACCGCGAACGGGTTCCAAGAATATTGGGGCTACCTCTACCACCTCGATGCGATGCAAGGGGTGAGCTTTCCCGACATCAACAAGTCCCCGACGGAGCAGACCGTCGCACCACCTTGCAAGAACACGCCCATCCCGGGTTTGTCTGAGGTCCCGGGTGCTGTTGACCCCAAGACGACAACTTGCCTGACACCCCCGCGTCCTATGCTGTTTTGCACGTCGTCCGACGGGAAGATGGCAAACCAGACCTGTAAGGACGAGGGCCCGCTGACCTTGGAGCGATCCAAGACGGTCGATGAGGAGATTTCGGCCAAGGTGATCGACTTCCTCGATCGCAACGACCCGAAGAAGACCAGCAAGCCGTTCTTCGTCTGGTACAACCCGGCACGCATGCACATCACGACCGTGCTGTCGGAAAAGTACTACAACATGATGGGTGAGCCGGGCGGCAAGGACTGGGGCGCCAACGAAGCCGGTATGAAGCAGATGGATGACAATATCGGCCTCGTCCTCAAGAAATTGGAGGACATGGGTCAGCTCGACAACACCATCATCGTCTTCACCACCGACAACGGCGCCGAGACGATCACCTATCCAGACGGCGGCACCACGCCCTTCAAGGGCGGGAAGCTCTCCACCTGGGAAGGCGGCATGCGTGCCCCGCTCGTCGTGCGCTGGCCGGGACATATCAAGCCCGGCACGATCAAGAACGAGATGTTCGCGGCGCTGGACTGGTTGCCCACATTGGTCGAGATCGCCGGCGGTCCCAAAGGTGACGGGCTGAAGAAGCAGATCGAGAAGGGTGAATATCCCGGCATCGTCAAGACCACGCTCGATGGTGTCAACCAGATCGACTATCTCACTGGCAAATCCGACAAGTCGGCGCGCGATTTCTTCTTGTACTACTCAGGCAAACAGCCGTCGGCGGTGCGATACAAGAACTGGAAGATGTACTTCGCTATGGTCTCTGACGATCCATCCGGCTTCATCACCGGTGTGGTGCCTTACTCCTGGACCCAGGTCGTCAACATCAAGCGCGATCCGTTCGAGACGTCGGTTGGCGAGCAGCTCAAAACGCTCTTCGGAACCGGGGGAGCTCTTGCTGGTCCGGTCACCGCTTACGTCTACAACTGGAACATGCTGCCCATCGGCCAGGCGCTATGGCTTAAGCATCTTCAGACCTATATCGATTTCCCGCCGTTGCAGGACCCGGCCAGCTACAATCTGGACCAGGTTATGCAGCAGGTCCAACAAATGAAAACCGGAACTGACTAGAGCCGGGTGCGACTGTTGAGCGAGCGGGCAGCCCATTGGTTGCCCGCTCGGTTCTCGTTCCGCTCCGTCCTTGCTCAAGGAGAACTCGCCTCTGAGCCTCAACTAACCAGGGGGCAAAACATGAACTCCAATCCTTGTTCCTTCGGCGTCAATCGGCGTGTGCTGCTCGCGACGCTCGGGGCGTTTGCGGTCGCAGTGTTCCTCCCTGTCGCCACCCTCGCCGAGGCGCCTTCAACTGTCGATGCGTTGCCGTCTTGGAACGACGGCGCCGCAAAGCAAGCCATCGTCGATTTCGTGAAGGCCACGACCGACAAGGCGAGCCCGGACTTCGTGCTGCCCCAAGAGCGGATCGCCACCTTCGACCAGGACGGGACACTTTGGGTCGAACATCCGTTGTATAGCCAAGTCGTCTACGCGCTCGATCGGGTTCCTGCCGTCGTCAAAGCCAAACCTGAACTGGCCAATGTCGAACCGTTCAAGACGGTGATGTCGGGCGACCGCGAGGCGGTGGCGAAGCTGACAACGCACGACCTTGAGAAGATCCTCGCCGCCACGCTCACGGGCATGACGGTAGGAGACTTCACGGCGGAAGCCGAGAAATGGATGGCGGCGGCCAAGGACCCGCGTTGGAAGCGATCCTACACGGATCTCACGTATCAGCCGATGAAGGAAGTGCTGAGCTATCTGCGGGCCAATGGCTTCAAAACCTACATCGTCACGGGCGGCGGCCAGGATTTCGTTCGGGTGTATTCCGAACGCGTGTACGGCATCCCGCCTGAGCAGATCGTCGGCACCGCTGGCGCCACCAAGTACAGCTATGACAAGGACGGAAAGCCAATTTTGACCAAGGAGCCGAAGCTCCTCCTCAACGACAACGACGCCGGCAAGCCCGAGGGCATTCATCTGATGATCGGGCGACGGCCCAGCGCCGCGTTTGGCAACTCCACCGGCGACCAGCAGATGTTGGAATATACCGACGCCGGTGACGGGGCGCGGCTGAAGATGCTCGTCCTTCACGATGATGCTGACCGCGAATACGCCTATGGACCGGCCGAGGGGCTTCCTGACACGAAAGTGGGCACCTTCACTCAGGATTTGTACAATGAGGCCAAGAAGCACGGCTGGATCGTCATCAGCATGAAGAACGACTGGAAGCGCATCTTCAGTTTTGAAAACACTCCCTGATCCCCGGCAAAATCTGAAGAGCAAATTGGCACATCGAACGTGGGGGAATGTAATGCGAATATCGACTTTCACGTTGTGGGCACTAATTGCAACGCTAACACTCGCGCCCAGACCGGCGGTTGCCGGTCCGGGTTATGCGTGTTCGGTCGCCGAGATTTTCGAGTGCACCGCCGTTGCCGGTTGTCAGCGGGTGTCGGCCGCGCAAGCCAATCTACCGCCATCAGTGACACTCAACGTGAGAGAGAAGAGGTTGTTCTCCGGACTGTTCGGCGGCGAGGGGCTATTTAGCCAAGGAGACGTCTACGAAGACCCGCAAGTGCTCATCCTGCATGGTAGGCACGGTCTGCTGACATGGACCGCTGTAGTGGCCAAGGATACGGGTCAAATGTCCATGTCGATTGCCAATCTAGGCAAGACCTACGCTCAATTCGGAAGCTGCACCCCGCAACAGTAGAGCGGCAGCGTTGCCGCTAATGTTGGTCGGCCACGTCCGCTATGGGTCAGAAGCTGACGTAACCGCGTGTGGGCGCTTTGGTCTGCTTCGTGCCATTAGCGGACATTGCCGGGACGACATACTGCACTTGGATAAACTTCGGGCCTTGACGCTAAGCCATGTAATCTCTGCAACCCCATGCACGTAAATTAGAAACGGGTGTGGGTTAAAATTTGACGGTCGCCGAGAATGTCGTGAGGTTCCCTTCGAACCGCTTCTCTGCGTCAAACTGCTGTTAGTTACGAAAATTGAAAATTATGGGTCGGTGCATCCAGCCGGCGCCCTGGAACGCGGGACAGCAACCTTGCATCTGCCGGAAACCAAAACACTGCTGTTGATCGCGCTTCTCTGGGCCGTGGGCGCCTATGTGATCGTACCGAGACTGTGGGCGTTCCATTTTCGCCGCCACCCACTTCTTACTCGGGTCGATCGCATCACCAAGACCGGGGACGGACACCCCGGCGATCCGGTCAATATCGGCCTCGTCGGTGATGAGGCCGACCTCGTGCGCGGCATGAGGGCGGCAGGCTGGTACCCGGCGAACCCGATCACCGTGGCAAGTAGCATGCGCATCGCCGCCGACACCGTGCTCCGCCGCTCCGACGATGATGCGCCGGTGAGCAATCTTTTCCTGTTCGGCCGCAAACAGGACCTCGCCTTCGAGCAGCCCATGCCCGGCGGTCCGGGCAAGCGGCATCATGTTCGCTTCTGGCGCTGGGACCAATTGTATGAGGACCGCCCGGGCTGGTTCGGCGCCGCGACCTTCGACAAAAGCGTGGGGCTAAGCCACACCACCGGACAGGTGACCCATCACATCGCGCCGGACGTCGACGCCGAGCGCGACCGGCTGGTCGCCGAACTGCAACGGGCAGGCGTGGTGCAGTCGGTCGAGTGGATGGACGACTTCCACGCCGAGCTTGAGGGCAAGAATGGCGGCGGGGATCCCTGGCACACCGATGGCCGCCTGGCCATCGTCGCCTTGCGCTGAACGGTCGAGCCGGCGGGGGGTCGCGACGCGGTCGCAACCTTCGCACCTCGTCGGGAGTACAGAATTAGGCCAGGTCCTCGAGCAACGTCCTGGCCTGCTTCAAGCCAAGAGTGTCGAAGCCCTCGCTGAACCAGGCATAAACCCCGGCGAGGAGATCGCGAGCCTCCCGTCGTTTGTCCTGATCCCGCCAAAGCCGGGCCATGCTCACTGCCACCCGCAGCTCCCAGGACTTTGCCTCTTGCTCACGCGCAATACTTAGGGCTCGCTCGAAATGGGTTGCCGCTTTCACCGCATCGTGTTGGGGCGACAAGAGCGTAACTTCACCGGCCGTGCGATGGATCTCGGCCTCCCAGAAATTTTCTTTGGTCGTTTCCAAAATTGTCATCGCTTCGCCAATGCAGTGCCAAGCGTCATCGAACTGCCCGAGTTGCGCGTGGGCGTGTGCCAAGTGTGTCTCCACTAGTGGAGAATTAAGAGTTGCTCCCGTTGCCCGCATTGCCGCCCTCCCGGAGGTGAGCATTTGGACAGCGTCTGAGGCTTGTCGAGTCAGACTGAGTAGGCAACCTCTGTCCCCCATTTCTGTGGCCTTCCAAAGCGTGGCGTCTTTTTCATGCGCGAGTACCACAAGTTCATCAAGCGCAGCATTTGCTGCCGCGTAGTTTCCCCGCCAAGTATGTAAGACGCTAGTATGCCGCAGCGCGAACATCAGCGTGGCGGCCTGCCCAATCGCACGAGCATCTAGGAGGGCGTGCTCGGCGTCGACTCGCGCAGCCTCAGGATAGCCAAGAATCCAAAGAGCCCACGACCGCCAGGTTAAACTTGCCACTCCACTGTCTTGGCCGAATCGCGTCGCCAGCGGACGATGTTCGGCGGGATCGTAAAGTGCGATCGCTTGATCAAGATGTGCCCGGCCTTCGGCCGGGCGACCCGTGAAAAATAAGGAAGCGCCCTTAAGGCGATGCCCAACCATAAGCGGGATTGTTGTCCCTTGCTTCTCCGCAAGCTCCATAAACTGCGCAGCAAGCTCGCACGCCGCATCGCCATCGAATGCCACAAACTTTGCAATCCAGAATCCGCAGAGGATAGAGAAAAGCAACAACGGGTCTTCGGGAAGTTCTCCGAGCGCTTCTGCTTGCTCGATATACAACAATGCCTGGTCAAAAGCGGCCTTCGTCTCAGGCGCCGCGTAACCTCTGGTGTGCATCAAAGCGTGCGCAAGCGCGATTTGTAGCCTAAGCTGTTCACGACGCAGGGGCGCTGTGCCGGGCAAGGTCGCCAACTGTTCAAGGGCACGCGTGAGTTGCGCCGCAGCTTCGACCAGCGCCGAGCGTGCTAGTGACCGCTCTCCCGCTTTGCCCCAGAGGCCCGCGGCTTTTGCAATCAGGCCGGCCTCGGTGTAGTGGCGTGCCAGCAGCTCTGGCTGGCTCTCGGCGATCTCCGCGAACCTGCTTTCAACGGTTTCAGCAATGCGGCCGTGAAGCGCGCGTCTCGACTCGCGCAGCAGCAAGCCATAGGCAGCATCCTGAACCAGAGCATGCTTGAACAAGTACGTCGCATGCGGTGGCACCCCTTGTCGGAATAGCAAGCCAGCTTGAATAAGACGGTGCAATCCTTCGATTTCTCTTTCAGATTCGCCCATCAGTGAAGTCAACAGGGCGTGCGAAAACGTTCGACCAATTGCTGCGCCGACCTGCGCCACTTGTTTGCCAGGGCCGAGCCGGTCGAGCCGCGCCATAAGTGATGCGTGCAAACTTGCTGGGACCGCTGAAGTCGGAAGCGGAATCGCCGAAGCAACCTGCCGCGTCGAGCCCTCGCTCTCGACCTCGAGAACCGCCTTCGTCATCTCCTCCACGAAGAGAGGAATGCCGTCGGTACGCTCCACAATCTCAGCCATCACATCTGTCGGTAGCGCCTCCTTTCCCACCAACGCCGCAATGACGGCAACAACTTCGTGCGCCCCAAGCCGGCCGAGCGTCAGGCTCGCCACATGCGACTCTCCTACCCATGGCGTGTTGAACTCGGGGCGGAAAGTTACAATGAGCAGCACTCGAAGACCTTTGATTCGATTGATGATCCGGCCAAGCAACTCGAGACTTGTCGGGTCGATCCAATGCACATCTTCGAAGATGATCAGCACCGGTTCCTTCTTTGCCAATTTGGCAAGTTGGTCTGTCACAGCATCGAACGTTTTTTTCCTGCGCTCCTGCGGGTTAAGCTCGAGCTCTGGAAAACGTCCATCGTTCGGGAGAGAGAGTAGACTGGCGAAGATTGAGGCATCCCGCAAAGAGGTCGAGGTCTGTGTGAGCACCGCCTCGAGCTTGTCTAGCTTCGCTTGCGGCTTGTCGTCGTGCGCCAGCGCAAAGGCGCGTTCCAACTGAGCGATGATCGGATAAAGCGCGCTATCGGTGTGCCGCGGAGAACAAAAATAACGCAAGCGCGTGTGCGGTTCGGTAGCAAGCTGTTCCAGTAGCGCGGCCGCGAGCCGTGATTTCCCGATACCCGGCTCGCCTGAAACTAACGCGACTTGGCCTTCGCCAGCCTTTGCCCTGGACCAGCGCCGCAGAAGCAATTCAAACTCTTCTTCCCGTCCAACGAGTGCCGTCAGTCCAGTCGTGTGCAGGGCGTCGAAGCGACCTTCGACGCGACTAGGCCGAAGCACAGCCCATGGTCGCACTGGCCTGGAGAAGCCCTTGAGGTCTCTGGTTTCGAGAGCTTGCAGCTCAAAAAGATCGCCGAGAAGTTTTCGCGTGCTGTCAGCAATGACGATGGTGTTTGGCTCGCCGATCGCTTGCAGGCGCGCCGCTACGTTCGGCGTCTCGCCGACGATGCTGCGCTCCTTCGTATCTCCGGCTCCAATCAGGTCGCCGACGACGACCAGCCCGGTCGCAATTCCGACGCGAGCCTGCAGGGGCGCGCGCGACTCGAGCGCGGCTACCGCTGCGATCAGCGCAAGCCCCGCCCTTACCGCCCGTTCGGGATCGTCCTCGTGCGCGTGTGGATAGCCGAAATAAATCAGCACCCCGTCGCCATGATATCTCGCAATAAACCCATCGAAGCGGCGCACCGTTTCGGCGACAATGTTCTGAAAGCCCAAAACAACCTCACGCAGATCTTCCGGGTCCATGCGGGCGGAGAGTGCCGTTGAACCAACAAGGTCAGAGAACATCACTGTGACTTGCCGGCGCTCGGCTGAATCTGCCAGACCCAGCCCGGCGGGTGGCCCAGCCGCAATGCCGCCGATGGATGCGACTTTCTCAACGCCTTTGAGGTCGGCAATCCAACGAAGCAACTTGCGTCGATCGCCAAGCAAGACCCCCAGCTTCTCCAGATCCTGGTCTGTCAGATCGAGGAGAGCACTCAGATCAATACGGTTCTCAACGAAGCGCTGGGCGTACTCGGACATACCCCGCTGCTTAAGCCAGTCGGCAATGTGCTCCATGGTCATCACCCGACGCTCTCGTCGTGACGAACTCGAGTCTATCCCGCCATCTCCTGCCTGGCACGCCTGATGTAAGCAGCCCCCCTTCGGTCTCTTAGATCGGGCATGTCCGCTTTGGGTCATTAGCGGACATTGACAAGCGGCTCAGGGATGTCCGCTTTACCCTCGAAATCGGTCGGCAGTGTAAGGGAGGTTGCAAACCAAATTGCAAACCAACTGCGCAACATCACATCGCACCTAGCGTCACAAACTAGGATCACCGTATTGGGAACACCAAACTAGGGAACACGGTTAGGTACTGGACGACACAGGCGAACATGAGAGTCTTAGAACTCTTCATCCGTTCCACGCTCGAATTCTTCTCGACTGCGAGGCGCTCAATGTGGCTTAGCCCCGCCACGTCGTGGCCGTCCGCGTGCCCCGCCACGCTTAGCGCAGCGCCGGCATTCGGCGCGTTCAGGACATCTACGATAGCGTCGATGATGGCGAGAAAGCGTGCCTTCTCTGCAGGGTCGACGTCAGCCGCGCTTAAACGAGTAGGAAGGTCAAACTCGAACGCTCCGAATCCGTTGATGATTGCTTCATGTATGAACAGATCCATGGAGAGCCTTAAGCACCTCTGCTGTTTCTCACGCCCAGTGCAAGTGGGCCCTAATTTTTCATCGATATCTAGGCAGTCCTAAACCGGGACTAGTCGACTCGCTATATCCTTGCACATACCGTCCATAGCGGGGCAAGCGCAACAATCTGAGAGTTGGCACATATGCTCCTGGGCGGCGCTTAATTTCACGTCGCGTCGCAGGGGAGGCCACCCTGCCACGCACGGCGTAAGGTCGGAATCTCCTCTCCACGCTTTTTACCGACGTACGAGCGTTGCCATCGCGTCCGACAGATTCGCCAGGTCGATCGCAAAGGCGTCGTCAAGCGGACTCTCGGGTTCTTTCGGCATCTCCGTCGCCGACAATATTGGGTGCGCCGCCTCGGGATCGAACGGCTCCAGCACATCATCCGCGGCGCCGCTTACGCCGCTCGCAACTTCATCGAGCGCCGCGCCCGGCGCGGCGGGCGGCGATCCCCAACATTCTTGGTAAAACGCCTGCACTTCTTTGAGACTCGTACTTTCAAACCCAACTTCGAACTCCTGCTTTGCCGTAATCCATGTCTCGTTGATCGTGAGAATTGAATCGCGAATGGTATCCTGGAGCTCGATGCAAGCATTGGCATTCTGACTCACCGCGTCGGCCTGGACTCCAGCAGCATTGAAATCGCCCGCGGCTATAGCGCCGTCATGTCGCTCCAGCGCGACGAGGAGCGCGTAGCAAGCGTCGGACAGTTGCATGTGCCGTGCCGCCAGCAAGTGAAAGCTACGCAGCGGTTCTTCCGTCGGGACGGAAGCATCATCGATAGTCGCGCCTGTGATCCACACTTGATCGAAATCGTCCCGCGGGGGATCCGCTGCCACGACAAAGTAGTAGGTCCCGACCAGGCCGATCATTGCAGCCGACACGGAGGCGAGCCTCCCGGCGGCTTTTAGTTGATCGTGGGGTAGAATACTCATAATGCCGCCGACCACTGCCAGTACACCAGACGCTTTGGCGCACGTTAATGCGAACTGACGCGACTGTTGCTTGAGCTGTTGCCTTGCTTGAGGATCTACTTCTGGCATCACAACCTCCTTGCGTCCTTCTATGCTTGCAGACCGATGGCCGGCGGGTCATGAAAAAAGCTTGCGGCACGAACGATCGCGACCCGCGAAGGCGCCGGAACTCTGAGCGCTCGAAAAGTCCGCTGCTATCAATCGCAGGTGTTGCGATAAACAACGAGGTAAACGGCATCGTGCACGATTCTGCAGTACGGATCTCGGGGAGTGAAGACGCAATCAGGTAAACATTTTGCGAGGCACATGGGTGGAGGAGGATTAGAGCAGGGAGGGTCCTGGCAGGGTGGCGGGGGAATGCAAGAGCCAATGCACTTCGGGCTGGGGCAACGAATCGGGTTGAGGCAGTCCGGCTCTGGGTCTGTACATTCCTCATCCGGTCCCGGGTTTGGTTCAGGATCAGACTGGCACGCATCGGCTTCAGTCCGCCTCTTTTCTGCCCGAGACAGGAATCCAAGATCCGGAAGCTGGTTACCGAGCTCGGCGTTGGCGAACCTGCCGGCAATGCCCGAATCGAGCAGCGCCTCGATCTGTGTAAATTCAGAATGAGTCTCGTCAGTGGTGCTGAACTCCGTTTCAGCTTCCCTCAACTTGAAATCGAGCCCTGAGGGTTGCTTCAGCTCGAGCGCATCCATGCGCGCATCCACGAAGCTCCCATGCCCATCGCCTTTGGCGGCGACGATCGCCGCAGCGCTGCCGACAGGCTTGACCAAGCCCACAAGTCCGGGTTTCCCGTCGCCAAAATCTTCGAGAAAGAACGTCGCCTGAAAAGGATTGAATGAGGGCTTGAGCGAGACAAGAGCCTCGACATTCTTGAAATGGGTACCGGTTGGAACCCCAAACCTGCCGGAGCCAGTGTTGAGAAACACATCGATCGTCTTGTCGTCATCGATCATGACGATGTCATCGAAGCTGTCAGCGTTGACGTCGCTGACAAGAAAGTGGCCTGAAGTCTCCCTGTCGTTCGGCGGATTTCGAAAAGCCTCCCTGCGCACGAATGTGCCATCACCGCCGTTTTCGAAGAACACGAAAGACTCGTCGTTTGCGCGCTTGACGACGAGATCATAGTTTCCGGCGTCGGTGAACGTGTTCGAAACCACCATTCGCTCTGGGACAAAACCGAGGTCGATTTTCTCCAGGTCGAAGTGACCCGTACCGTCATTGAAGAAACGTCTTAGCGTGCCCGCATCGCCCTTCTTGCTCACTATGGCGATGTCACTCGGCTTGCCCGGATCGACAAACTTGAATTGGCCCGTGGCGATGTCGACGGGGATTTCACCTGCTTCGAGAAGAACGTCAGGAACTCCGGTCGCTCGGCTGAACTTACCTTCGCCTTCGCCGACCAGAATGCGAAATCGCGGGCGGCCCTGGCTGTCGCCGGGATTGGCGTCGACCACCACGAGATCAATCGTGTCATCGTCATCGAAGCGTCCAGCCGCCATGAGCAACGGCCTGCGTCCGACCCTTGGGCCGGGGTTTTCGACTTCATGGAACGTCCGCTCGCCGTTGCTGAGGAGGACCGTCAGCAAGAATTCGCCCGTATCCTCATCTGGGCGTACATAGGCAAGATCGAGCACTGGGTCATTGCCCCCAACGGTGTGGAAGTCAGCGACGACGAAATGCGCCGCGTCGCGCCGTATAAGCGTGACGAAGCCGGTTGGCGCCGCGAACGCGCCCGTGCCGTTGCCAACATATATCGATATGGTGTTGAGCTTGGGGGCGTTTGCCGCCGCGAGTCCGTGGTGACGCACACCTGTTACCGGATCGCGGCCGAAGGTGCCGACGACGAGGGCGCGAGGCAGAATTGGGCTGGGGGGAGTCTCCCAAAGCTTCTGGGATAGATCGATCGTTCCTGCCGCCACTCCCCTATAGATGGCGATCTTACCGTCGGGGATGTTCTCTTCGGTTGCGGTGAACGTCGCAATGATGAGGTCGCTGTTGCCATCCTCGTTCAGATCTCCCGCCGCCACTGACTTTGGTCTGTTGGCGACGGCGCGGGCCTGCGTCGGCTGGCGCCCGCCGATGAGAATGAGAGCCGATCCGTTTTCGTTTACATCGGCAAATGCGACGGCCAGATCGTTGAGCCCGTCTGTCCTCGCGCTGAAGTTCCCGGCGGCGACATACGGTTCGTGTCCAGCGATTGTTACCGGTGGCTGCACCTCAAACGCACCTGCTTGGGTTCGCCGGGCAATCGTGACGCGTACATTCCCCTGGGCGTCGCCGTGGGCGATGGCGATGTCGTCCGCGCCGGTATTGCCTTCGAATTTGCCTGCGGCAAGCCACCCCATTACGTCGCCGCTCGCAACTCTAATGGTCGCCGGGTTCTCGGCAGCGAAGCCGCCCTCACCGTCGCCGAACAACACCGCGACTTGTTGCTGCGAATTATCGCTCAGGACTGCGACGTCGAGCTTTCCGTCGCTGTTGAAGTGACCGGTGACCACTGCACGCGGCGCAGAGCCGACGAGCACATCCGAACCAAGCTTTTGATAACGGCCGGTTTGGTCTGGAACAAACAGCGCGACACGCCCGGGCGTGCCATCCCTCTTGCCGGTCACCACCACAAGATCATCGAGCTCAATCGCGCGCCTTTCAACAAACCGCCCGCTCACCAGACCGACCGGATTCTTGCCGATTTCAATGACGGGATTCTCCGGCTTCGGCACGAAAGCGCCATTGTTCTCGCCGCGAAGGATCACAAGTGCGTCCTTGGGGCCGTCCGTCACAACGACTGCCGCAAGGTCGCAGCCGCATCCGGCTGGCTCTCCGTCATGGGGATAGAAGCTTCCGGCGGCAAGCGCTGGAGCAGTTCCATCGTTGCCCGGAATGGGCCTTATAGGCTGAGTGGGGTCGAATGCGGGTGTGTCGCAAGAAGCAGCACCAGCCGCCTGAGGAACGAGCGCCAAAACCAAAGCGACAGCGTGGAAACCCGCGCGCGCCGCACTAGACCAGGGGGATTGTGTCGGCATAGACAAGCCTCCTACTGAAACCGGATGCCGCGTCGGTCTGCTCAATCCAGGCTTGATTGGGGGGACCTTGATTTAGCGGAAACAGCTCGAACTCCCGAACCACTATGCGACGTTCCTTCGTATCGCTTTGAGGCACGAACAGATGGCCACGCCAAAGCGTCATGTCATCGAGCGATCCTCCCATGTCTGCCACAGGCTGACCGGTGTTTGCGGCGGACCAGCGCAAATCCTTCTCATCATCGCCGTTGCGGCGGAGGCGCTCTTCGAGTGCCACATCGACCCGATAACCGTGCGTCGGTGGCAAATGCCCGGCGGCGGAGGGTCTCTTGCCGGCAACGGTCACATTTATTCGCCGCCCCGGATCACCCGGCGACGCGGCCGGATAGCTGAGGAAGACTGACCGGCGAGGCAGAAGCTGTTGCACGCCGGTCATGATGGTCGGCGAAAGATGCATTCCGGGAAGAGAGTTTGGCTGGTAGCGAGCGAAGGTCGGTTCGACGAACCGAAAGTAGGCATCGTTGGCCGCGAAGGTGATGTCGGCCACATATGCCCTGTGCTCCCTATCGTATTTGACAACGTAAGCATGGACAGTCTGTCCGCCCAGGTTGAACCCCTCGACGGATGGCTTCAGCCCGATACCTGCGTCTGCGGCGGGCAAGCAGTGCACGGGATCCAAGCCCCAGCGCATGGGTCCCATCAAAGCGAGCATCTCGCCCTCGCCGGAGGAGTACCAGGTGGAACCCAGGATCACCCTGAACCCGCCTTCGCGATGAACCGCGACAAGATCTGACAGATTCCACTGCTCCTTGCGCTTCAGAATTGGAACCACGCCAGCAATCTCCGGCGCCGCTGGAGGAGCCGAACTGCGAATAGGCTCGACCAGCGTTATCGAGCGAGTCATCTCGTTCGTGATGCTCGTCGGGAAATATTCCAGGTATCGGGACGTAGCGGTGAGTGTGTAGGTAACTTTGCGATACTTGGTATCGCCGAAGTCTTGCTTCGCTTGATACTTGCCGCTGCTCGCTACGTTCGGGGGTGCCTTGAACTGGAGCGACTCAGCGTGCTGCGCGGCGTAGGTCGCGATCGGCTTTGGATCCGCCGTCGCAGCGTCAACCTCGCTTACGCCCTCGGGGTGGATCGGCAGCTCGAGCACATGAATATTGGTCTTTACGGGATCGCCGCCGCGCTCGCCTGGCTCCTCCCAGGCCGCCCAAAGATCGAGCTTGGCCGTGCTTGGTCCGTGGATGCGGAATGTTCCGCCGAAAAAGGCCGCTGTGTCCTTCGGAAACCGGACGACACCGAGCCCGCTCGTCGGCGAAGGCGCTGCAAGCCGCACGGGTTTTTGCACGGCGTGCACGAGCAGCACCTTGCGTGCCGGACTGAGCATGGCGAGGGCGCCATGCTCGGCCGTGTTGAGGAACTCTCGAGTCTCCGCCGAGGATCCCGCGTGCTGCCCCCACCAATGGTAAAGGGCAAAAAGGTCGATATCGGCCTTGTTTGGAAATGAACTGAGCCAAACCGTCGCAGTTTCCCCGGGTGGAAGCTTCACCTCAAGAAGGCGAGCGCCGGGATCCCATTGGGGCAGAGGTCGCGGTGAATCGGCGGGTGTATCGGACAATTGCAGTCTGAACGGCAGACGTCCCGGCCAGTCACGCCCAAAGCCGATCTTGGTAACAAAGCCCAACGCGTTGTGCGCGCTGGTCGGCAGAACCTGCGGGCCGACGAAACTGACTTGATCAGTCTGATCATTGAACAGACCGCTCTTCCCGATCACGCCAGGAAGCCCGAACAACGACGCCCCGCGCGCAAGCGGATCAGGAAGGTACGGAAGCAGAAGTTTAACCTCGCAGTGGACCGCGTAGGTGCTTGAGCTGCCGCGAGGTTCAAAGAATTTTAAGCCATTGGGAATTATGTCTCCACTATGGGGATCGATTAGATCCGGTAAGGGCTCTGCTAGCCCCGTCGCCACGTTGACGATCTCTCTATCGTTGAGCGTTCCATTCTCTTTCGCGCAGATGCCGTAGAAGGATGCAGGGTTCCCGTTGGCACCGAACGCGTTCTCATACAGGCCATGCATTTCTGTCATGCGTTGCGCGGATTTTGGCGGCACGACGTGGCGCTCGTTCACACCTTTGTATTTCGGGTCCCCGAGCGTGTCGGCGTAAGCCTGCGCCGACAAACCGTCATTGCTACGTACCACGAGCACATCTGGCGCTTCGCCCTCGGTCAACTCCTCGCGCAGCACGAGAACCGGCGGCGGAATAGGATCGAAGCGGCGGAAGAAGAAGTCCTTCGGCGAGGCTGGGAAGATCGGCTGGGTTCGCTGAGCGTCACCGAGAGCGCGAAGCACGCTGTCGGCTTGCTGCACGCTCAGGCCATTGCCGGCAAGATCCACGGCTCTCGCACGGATTTGGTAGTGTTGACCGAAGCGCAACCTCGGCAGGGTGCCCGGCACAGACTCGAACTCCGCGATGGGGCGTCGTCCAGGGGCGATCGGATCGCGCGGCAGAGGTGCACTGTGGGCCGTTTCGAGCGGCGTGGCGGGGGGCGGCGAAGATAGACCCCAACCCTGCCAGTGGAAGATGCTCTCAGAGACATAGAGTGGCCGCGGTGTACGTTCCCGCTGTCGTCCGCCTCCTTGCTCGGTAGGTTCAGGCTCAATATCCTGAGTGACTGCGGGCTGAATGAATCCCTCGTCGATGACATCGTATTTCAGGTCCGGTAGGCCGCTTCGCGGAATGGCGAGAGTTCCCTTGCGTTTGTGCAGAGAATGCCAGGGAACATTGGTCGTGGAGCCCGGACTGTCGAAAGTGGCGTTTCGGCCGAACCGCCGCACATCGATACGGTAGCCGCGTATGAGGTCTTCGGCGAACAGTGTCGGACCGTCTGCGTTGCCAAGACCAGTCTCAAGCGCATCTGCCCGATCGATATCGGCCATCAATACGCTGGCGAATTTGTCGCGCACTAGGGATAGGCCGCTGGTGCGTAAGGTAGGGGCACCTGTGTTCTCTTTGTCAATCGGCCGGTTTGGGATGCTGCTGTCCGCCACGATCGCGGCCAAGGCGTTCAGAAGTTTCAACCCGGCGCCATCGATATCGATTTGCGACAGACTAAACTGCGGTGTCTGGTCAAGCGGATCATCCGGCCGTTTGAGGCTGAGATTGAGGAGGCCCGCGACAATCTCGAGTTTTTCGTCAACCGCGCGGCTTGGCAGCAAATGCGACCCTTTCGGCGCGGCGCGGAAACTTGGGAGGGGAAGGTCGCTCTCTCCCGCTGCGCTGTGCAGATAATTTGTGCTTGGCGTCCTGGGCGGATTTACTGGCGAAGCTCCTGGGAGATTCGGTGCGAGGCGCAACCGCCTCACTTCGCCTCTACGCGACTGAGGAATTTCCGAGGCGCTGATCTTGAGGTCGATGACGAGACCAAGGCGCCGCAGCAATATGGGATACTCGGCGAGTGATGTGATGATCTCGTGGAAGTCCTTGACCGGCTCGGCAACAGTATCGTCTTGCCGCCTTGCGCCAGCCTGGGACCGCGGCACGCGTCTGTGAAAAGCTGCAAACTGCGCAAACGCCGAAGCCTGGTTCTTGCCGTCGATAATGAGCTGCACGGCACCAGTGCCGTTCCTCTTGCGGGCGCCCGCGCGTCGTTCGGCAATTGCGGCGGCGGCGGTGAGCTTCTCGCTAAAACTGAACTCAGGATCATGGCGCAGGAGATTTTCACTGAGAAAGCGGTGATCGAGTTCAAGGTCGGCCTCCTCAATGGCATCGACCTTCTTGAAGCGCTCGAAGCTCTGCCGAGGAGCTGCTTGGTCAGGCAACATGGCGCGACGGACGTCGGGGAAGCACTCGGCAACCTCAGCATCGGGAGCGGGTAGGTAAGGTGATCCCTCGCCAAGCTTGGCGTAGCCCTTGCTAATGCCACTTTCCACCGCGTGGGCCGGATATGTGCTGATCGACTGGTCGGACTCGAACCCCGGCTTGTGCGAAACGACCGTCGTTTCTTCGTTGAAGATCGCCTTCCACAGTGCGGAATCAAGCGGGATCTCGGCAACCACAGTAGCGGGCTTAGGGTGAGCCTGGTCGTCGTCGACTATGAGCGAAAATTGACCCGATAAGACTCTTGCAGGCCAATCAAGAAAATCATCGAAGCTGCCCAGCTTGCCGGATCTCTGCGGATCGTCGAAGCGCAGCCGCGGCGATACGAACACGGACAGCTTGAGCATCGCTGGCGGGCCATCATCGCTGAAACCATTGGGCAACAACGTCCAGATGATTTCTTGATGCGGCATCGACCGGCTCCGTCCCCTAAGCAAATGCCCGGCAGTACGTCTCCCACTGGCTTTGATCCATGAGTATCCGGAAATCTGCCCTGCGGTCCGATGGAGGGCCACCCAGATGGGCGATTTCTTTGTGCACCCTGAAGCTGAATGTCTTGCTAAAGAAGAGAACTTTGACGCCGATGGTCAGCTGGGCCGTGCCGGAAAGCTTGTTGTCCCTGAATTCAAGCGCGAGGTAGAGCTCGATCGAGACACTTATCAATCCCAGCACATCGACAAACCCGCCGATTCTGAGGTGGGCTGAAATCTCCGGTGGTGCGTCTGAGCGGATCGCGAGATAAACGCCCGCGAGCACATAAACACCACCCTTGACGATCCCAAGCAGATTGAAGGCGATAATCCCGCCAAATTCGATCGCTGCCTCGACGAGCACGGCGTTGGGTCCGCTCGTGCGCATCTCAAGTGCAAAGAAACCAGTTCCCCCGAAGGGTGCAACGCTGACAACGAACGGATTGCTCCGCTCCGACAGGGAAAAGCGCACGCCGACTGGCTTCTCGACGAATGGTAAGGAGACCGAAGAGTTGAAGGCTATGTTCTGCAGGGTGAGAACACCGAGCCCTATCGCCGGAAGGCCGAGACCATAGCGAACCACGATACCATCAGGCTGCGGGCTGACGCTGGCATCTCCCAGGGCACCGATGGGAATCGCCTTTCGAATCTCCTCGGCGAAGGCGAGCGCACCAAGAAAGACGATATTGGCGATCGAGGTCTTCACCTCCATCTTCCTGCCGGCGTTGGAGATGAACTCGATGTGGTTGAATTCGACGTCCACTAGTTGTGCAAGCGAGAGTACGAAATTTGTCAGCCGGCCTTCGACTTTGAGATCTGCCTCATCCGCCTTGGGCGCGAGCTTTACTCTACCCTTGATGAGCAGTTGCATTTTTTCCGACGATCCTCCGCGGTGTTTCAACACGCCGCCGGGCAATTCGCCGCTGATCTTCGGCTTCCAGACGAACCTGGTTTCGACCACCTGACCATTGCGCGCGGTCGAAATCACCGGGCGCCTCAAGAAAAAATCGGACTTTTCGACCTCCACGAAAAGGTCTTCCGGCCGTTGGGTGAGAAAGCTCAAGTCGGATGACTGGGAGAGATCGACAATGTCCTTGAGGATGATAGTGCCGAGCAGCTTGGTGTCGCCGATAAGCGCCTTGGCATCAACCGGCGGAACATCAGCACCGGCGAAGTTGCGGACGTCCGACACGGGACCCATGAGCTTAGACAAACCGTCCATCGCGGGGAATTTGGGACTCGCGAGACCTCCGGCCTTGTCCGCAGGGATCGAAAGGCCGTCGATCGGCTCGATGATCTCCGCAAAGACCTGCTTTGCGTCATCTTGTTCGAATCCAACATCCACATAGTGCTTGGTCAGCTTGATAGCTGTTAGCGCCCGATTGGCGCGGATTCGCGTGTTGCGGACCGCTCCCTTCATTTGCTCCACCGCCGGAATGCTTACCTCGGCGCTCGCCATCACCGGCCTGAACGCGGGGCCAGCCGATCCGGGGACGCCAGTGTCCGGCGGCGTCACGTCGAACATCATCGATGACACACGGAAGTCCGTGCCGCCGCGATTCTCGCGATCCTCCGCGAGCAACATGCGTTGCAGTCGCAGATCCACGCGGTTTAGCCAAAGCTCGGGATCGTGGCCGCTATGATCGAGATATTTGTCGATGATCGGCTTCAGCGCATTGCTGTCTAACGCCTTATGCATCGGCACAAATAGAGTCTTGAGAACGCAATTGATGGAGTTACCGGCGACATCGACCACGGTTGCGTCGACGCTGTAAGGCCCAATCTGTGCATTCCCGGTGCCGTCGTCTATCAATGATGGAATCGAGGTCAGCTGCACGCGCTTCAACGGCATGTCCCGACCTTGATAGGTCTTCTCCAATTCGCGGAGCGCAATGACTGAAAGTTGCTTCAAAGCGGCGATACCGCCGAAGGAAACTTCGCGCGTATTGATGGTTTCGATTGCTGCCCTGTGACCGAAAGGAAGAAGAAATCCTTCCCGAACGGTTCGTACGAAGCAGTCCCGTCCGTGCGAAGAATTGTGGCTCCAGGCCGAGAGCGTGGTGGAGTCCGCAGGGCTAGTCCAAGCGCTGCGCAGCTTGACCGAAGCACCGAGCGCGGAAAGCAGGAATTGTTCCGCCACGACGACGTGCGGTCCAGAAGGTTCGATCGTCGATCGCTTGACGATATCGAGCCGATCCTGACGCGCGAGAGTCGCCGGCGACAGGCGTTGCTCGTCTTCGAGGTCAGTTGCTGCCTCCTTGGGATGGCTCAATGGCTGAAAGCGTAATTCGCCGCGCAAGTTCTGCAGACGTGTCTGCCATAGCTCGGCCCAGTTCGTTGCTTCGAGGTCCGGCGCATCGTTGCGATGGTGGAGACGCAAGGCGTTTTCTTCCCTCACCTCCGGGACGAGCAGCAACCGGTCAGGGAATTCGATGACGGTCGCCGCGCTCACGCCAAGCGGGTTGCTTGGCACTTCAGGGGGAACCGTCCGGATCAAATCCAGAATATCGGTCAAACTCAGTGTGACTTCCGACCGATCATCCGGAACACGAAAGGCCAGGCGGCTCGGCCCCGATATGATTGCCTTGAAGGGTGAAGTCAGGCCGCCGCCTCGAACAATCACCTGCTCGGCCATGTGCTGCGCTGGTAGTCGCAAGACGATAAACGCCGCCCCCGCAGCTTCCCGCGTCAAGGCAAGCCTTGGTCCGATGTCCTGAATTTTGAGATTGATGAACTCAAGTTCGAGGTTGAGCAGGTCTGCCGATCGCAGCACGCCCATCACGAGAGACATGCAATCGCTCCATGCTCAGCCGCAAACCGGTCGCCCACTCGTCTGCGGAGATCGTAAGTTAAATCGCGGAAAACTGGTCCGTAAACAGAAATGTTGCGGGAAACGCGAAAAATTTTAAGCGAGTTACAGCGAAACGCGTAACCTTCTTGCGCTGAACCCCTATGCGCCCTGTCGCGACGGACGCGATCCACGTTTGCAATGACGACTTATGAAGCTTGCAAGTACCCCGGCTCGCGCACTAAGGATAATGTATTACGCTTAAAATCTCGCGAGTCACCGCAAAGAATGCGGGCTGATGCCCAACACGTCAGGCAGACCCGGAGCGACCTTTGAAGTGATTGGAACGTCGGGGTAGGGCCATGGCTCGACGCGTGAGAAGACGTCTATCGAGGCCGATCGGCGAGCCGGAGCTTATCGTTGTCGCCAAGCCGGGCGCAGCCCTACGCGCTGGGCCGAGCAGATTGAAGTCACTTGCGGGCGCGAACACCTCGTCCCTCAACAAGATCTGCGAGAAATATGGCGCGTCAATGCGACCGTTGTTCGGGGACAGCGAAGAGCGCCTACTGCGCGAGGCGGCAAGTGTTGCAGCCGTCGCCGAGGTCCCAAATCTTGCTTCCTATTATCGTGTTGACGCACCGGGAGAACGGCTTCACCAAATAATGATTGAGTTACGTAAACAACAGCTGGTCGAGGCGGCCTACATAAAGCCACCGGCTGAACCCGCGCAGTTCAATGATATGTCTCCGATGGCCGAGGAGCCGCCCGCTGCCACCCCGAACTTTTTCGGTCAGCAGGGTTATATGGGGCATGCACCTGGTGGAATTGACGTTGGTCAAGCGTGGACGCAACGCGGCGGCAGGGGCGCCGATGTCCGTATCATCGACATCGAAGGCGCGTGGCGCTTCAGCCATGAGGACCTTACCCAAAACCAAGGTGGCGTAGTCGGGGGCACCGAGAGCTCAGATTTGCATTGGCGCAACCATGGCACTGCCGTTGTCGGCGTCATCGGTGGCGACGATAACGGGTTTGGCGTGACCGGTATTTGCCCTGAAGCAAATGTGAGTGCGATTTCCATTTTTGGTGGCATGGGGTCAGCGGCAGCCATCAGGACCGCTGCCAATCGCCTACAGCCCGGCGACATCATTTTGATCGAGCTGCACCGGCCCGGGCCGCGCAACAATTTCGAAGACCGCGACGACCAACATGGCTACATCGGTATAGAGTGGTGGCCTGACGACTTTGATGCCATTCGCTTTGCGACCCGCGCGCGGCAAGTTGTTGTAGTCGAGGCAGCGGGGAACGGGGCGCAGAATTTGGACGACCCGATCTACGGTACGCCCGCGTCCGGTTTTCCAGCGAATTGGACGAACCCGTTCCGGCGCGGTGATCGCGACTCCGATGCGATCCTCGTTGGTGCTGGAGCCCCTCCACCCGGTACGCACGGCCGCGATCACGGCCCCGATCGGTCGCGACTTGAGTTTTCTAACTTCGGCTTTGCAGTCGATGCGCAGGGCTGGGGACGTGAAGTGACAACCTGTGGGTACGGCGATCTGCAAGGGGGCAACAACGAAGATCTTTGGTACACCGACCGATTCAGCGGTACGTCGAGCGCTTCGCCAATAGTGGTGGGCACCCTTGCTTGCCTTCAGGGCATCAGGCGAGCACAGGGGTTGCTTGCGCTAAGTCCACGTCGAGCCCGCGATCTTCTCCGCACAACGGGGTCGTTCCAGCAGGACGCGCCGGGACGCCCCAGCACACAAAGGATCGGTAGCAGACCAGATTTGCGGGTCTTGGTTGGTGTGCTGAATTCTGAGGCTACCAAAACATTCAAGGACGCGAAGGACAAAGAGGGTAGTAAGGACTCAAAGGAGAAGGAGGGAAAAGACTCCAAGGAAAAGGAGGTCAAAGAGGTCAAAGACAACACTAAGGAGGCCGGGGTAAAGGATTTTAAGGACAAGGACAAAGAGCATAAGGATGGAAAGGACAAAGATCGACCGGATCTAGCCAAGGCGCCGAGCGAACTGCTTGCCGGGAGTGGAATAGCGAGCGAGAAGAATATCTCCGATCGGCTCGATGGGCTCGAGCGTAGGGTTGCGCAGCTCACTCATTTTATCAGCTCCGACCTACGGCCTGATCTTGCGATGAGCACATTGGCATACGACCAGCCGAGTCAACCGGACGAGCAAGCTCTTAGCGCAGATTTGCAGCGACGGGCGCAGTCGGCGAAAAACGCCAAAGAAACGAAGGATACCAAAGACACCAAAGACCTCGAAAAGCTCACTGATCGTTAGGGATTGATCGGTCGATTCGCCGCATAAATCGTTGAGGGTGCTTCTCTACTTCGATTGGCCGAGGCCACGCCGGGACGCCGTCTCATCCGTTTTGCAGTAGCCCCAGATTGTTTGAGTTGAGGACGGATTTGGTGGACATCGTCATACAGGTTGCTCCGGACCGTACGCAGGCGTCTGCTGAGCAATCCGAGAGACGGCTGAAGGCGGTGCGTCGAACGATTGCAGAGCTCGGTCTGAGACTCGAGCCGATGCACCCCGGCAGTCGAGATCCGATACTCTCGAATTATTATTACGTGCGAGCTCCCGACCCTCAAACGGCCACGCGCGTTATCGAGATCGTGCGCGAGCTGCCATCAGTCTCGGCAGCATACGTAAAGCCCGGAGACAAACCGCCCTGATACGTCGCGGTTTGGCCCGCAGTAAGGAAACCTTTGGCGCGATTCCCAGAGCCGTTTTAGCGTGAGCTTGAGCTGAGTATGTGGGTAGTTCTCTGCGACCCAGGTGACCGCTCAGGATTATGGGCGTATGCGGGTCTACGCAAAAGGGGACTTGCTCCCCTCGAACTTATCACACCGCATGAACTCGCGTACTCGACCTGGTCTGTGCACAATGTTGGCGCGCGTGGGTCTCATTTTGAGATCGCGTTGGCCAGGGGAGGGAAACTCGTCAGCGACGAAATCAAAGGAGTTCTAAACCGTCTCGCTGAGGTGCCCACAGATCACCTGATATTTGGTTCGGACGACGAGACGCATTATGCCATTCAAGAGGTAAACGCCCTCGTCCTCAGCTGGATGGCCTGTATCGGCCCCGTCTCAATCAATAGAGCAACTGCGCGCGGACTGGCTGGTACTTGGCGCTCACCGGCAGAATGGACTCTGCTTGCAGCCAAGGCAGGGCTTCCGGTGTCAATGCTGCGGGTGTCGAGTGAGTGTGAAGCCGGCTTGAAGGAACCTCTTGGAGGAGCGCGCTCATTCATCGTCTTAGGCAAGCGCGTCTTCGGTGGCGAGTTGCCTCGTCCGATTTCGGAAGCCTGCATCCGTCTTGCAAACATGGCTGAGACACATTTGCTGGGGATCGATTTTTTCGTTGATCGAGACCAAATTCGCTTCACTAACGCAACCCCGATGCCAGACCTCCGCATCGGTGGCGTCGAGTTTGTTGATCACCTGCACGGCTGCCTCATTGGCTTGCCATCGGATACGACATGATCATCATTTGCGGCATTCCAAGCGAGCCTCCGATTGCAATGGTCGTCAATGCGCTTGAACAATTGGGTTTTGCCTATTCTGTGTTGCACCAGAGGCGATTCATGGAGACCTCCATCGAGGTCGACATCGTCGGCGCACGAGTTAGCGGACACGTCACAATCAACGGCCGTAGCATCGCGTGTGCCGACGTAACGGGAATCTATACCAGATTGATTGATTGGCGCATCCTACCCGAGGTGACTGCTGATAGCTCAATTATGCGACGTTGCGGCCTTTGGCATCGCGCCCTAGCCGACTTGATCGAGATTGCCCCCGCTCGTGTCATGAATCGCACAGCTGCGACCGCATCAAATCAATCAAAACCATACCAAAGCCAGTTAATTCTACAGGCAGGGTTCCGCGTGCCCGAGACAGTCATTACCAACGATCCGGAGGTTGTGCGCGCCTTTCGCTCCTCGCACACTGAGGTAATCTACAAATCGATCAGCGGCACCCGCTCAATTGTTCGATTGCTTGATGACGACGCGCTGGGAAGGCTAACTCTTATACGATCGTGCCCTGTTCAGTTTCAGCGCTTCATCGCGGGAACAAATGTCCGCGTGCATGTCATTGGCGACGATGTATTCGGTACGTGCGTTCAAACCAATCGAGTCGACTATCGGTATGCCCGTCGTGATGGCGGCTACGCGATGTTGACACCCTTTAGCATCTCTGACTGCCTCGCCGAGAAATGTATTGCGCTCGCGAAACAACTCGGTCTTGAGCTCGCAGGCATCGACTTGTTGTTGGCCAATGACGGAGAAGCCTATTGTCTTGAGGTCAATCCCAGTCCCGCCTTTAGTTTCTTCGAGAATAACACCGGGCAGCCGATCGCGCGGACGATCGCGGTTGCGTTGTCTGGCAAATCGTAACCGACGTTAGATCTGCCGCGCACCTGACGGCAAAGCGCAAATGCGCGGTCCGTCGGCCTGTCTCCGGCGCTCGTCTTTCGAGGCAGGCATCGAATGAGAGTCACAGAAGTGCGCGCATAATGCAAAACGTGACCACACGACGCGCATGGCGCCGTTTGTCAAAATTGGAGGCGCGGTATGACGGCGCTTGACCGTGTGCACACTCAATAGGCGGATCATGTCGCCTCGACGATTTCAATACAGTTGAAGGTTGTTGCTCCCTGACCAGAGTCGTTCGCAAGCGTGACGGTGAGGCGATAGGATCCGGCAGAGAGCGGACCGATCATCGGTTCCATGAGCGGACCCGCGGCGCCTGCAGCCAAATCGGGTTCGGTAAAGTCAGCGGTCTCCCCATCGACGTCGCTGTCGTACACGACCTCGTGCTCCTGATCGTCCGATCCTGGACAACCTTCCGGAATGCTCGAAACTACTAACCGGTCGATGAATTCTGGGACCTCACGGTCACTAATGTTAAGCGCAGACCATTGGACACGGAAGCTTTCGTTATCGTGAATGATCGCGCTACTCGGAACGATGGGGGCATCTGAGTTTGCAAAAACGATGTCAGGCATGGACGCCTCCTTCCGACCTTGCCACGCCTACACGCGTTGAGCTGCTAGGAAGTCGGGGGCGAACGTCTCCCAGCCGAACTCAGGTGCCTCAATGGTCGGTGCCAAGCCCGGCGATAATTTGCCAGTGCCGGTCGTCCCGGTCGTAACCGGGATCGGGAACGGCTTGAGAACAGCAATTAGACGCCGGGCCCCCAAATTGCCGGGCAAGCGCACCCAGAGTTCAAGTTCCTGTGTCATCGGGTCCCATTCCCACTCGCCCTCGTTGCTGCCAGTTCCGCCGAGAAGGGCAAGGTCGCCAAACCATCTTCCGGTTGGCCGGGAATCCGAAAGTGTCGTGTCATCCCATTCGAAATCGATAGTCGTGGTAATGCCCGGAGTCCAATTCGGAGAAACCCTTATGGACGCACCGTGCAACATGGCAGCCTCCTTGGGGTGATTGCGGCAACTTCGAAGGCAACTAGAGGGTCAAACTAAAATAAGCGCTCGGTGACATCGCATGCTACGGCATTATCGTGCAACGCGGTACACTGAATAATGAGCCGGCGCGACAATGAGCCGGCGCGCTCAGTGTGCCAAAATGAGGCATGAACGGCTAACGAACCTGAACCTCAGGAGTTCTGAACCAGAGACAAGTTCTGATGCCAGCCCTTCAAACCGTGCGTTGGTCCAAACGAGGCGCCCGATTTCTTCCTGCGCGGGAAGTATGCCTCCGCAAATTTTTTCGACGGGGATCGGATGTGCGGTCCTATCGTGGCGCTCAGAAGCCGAAAGAAGCCGACTAGGGACAAAGCCGCCGATACCAGCGTTCAGTCGCGCAACAAATAGACCTCGTAGTCGTCAACCTCCTGATCGAACAAATCCATGTCCTGCAGTGGATCAATGCGATCCGCATGAGCGAGCGACCACAGTTTCCATCTGGCGAACGATTCTGCACTGGTTGACGCCAGCGGGGTTGCCTCGACCGCAGCAGCGAAGGCCCGAATATCGGTCGCCCTACGCCAGTCTTTACAGCTGCTGATCAGGCGTCTATACCGGATCGTCTCTCGCTTGCGCTCCATTTCAGCGAGGCGGCGTTCCTCTTCGAGCTTCCGTCGCCGTTCCTGCTCCTTGGCTTCGCGCTCGCGCCGCAAGCGTATCGCCTCGAACATGCCGGCGATCTCCGCAATGACGTCGCTTAGCTTCTCCTCAAGTGGTGCTTCGGCCGTCTCGCGCCACTCCTTGTCCCGGCCATATCGATCCGACTCTTTGATCTTTAGGATCAGCTCGCCCGTCGGTGCTTTTTCCTGGGTCCATTTCTGGCTGGCGAGGCTGTAACCGTATCGCGCCTTCTCTTCGTCGGTCAGTTGGCGCCGCACCTGCCGGACGCGCTCTTCGAGCGTCACCTCCAGTTTCTCATGGCCAAGTCCGATTTGCACCGCGCGGCGGTACGATTCGCCCGCGTTCAGCTTGTACTCCCGCGCCTCTAGTGCCTTGAACAGCGCGCTCAGGATGCGCAGCCGCCGCTTGTCGAGGTCAGTCTTGTCGATGGGCGCGTACAGGGCGCGGGACCATGCATCATAACGCGCCTCCCGCTGCTCGCGGCGGCTGTCCTGCACCCAGCCATCGACGATGCGGTGCAGGCTCGACAGCGTCTTCGGAACGGTGACCGGCTTGCCCGATCGCCGCTCTGCTTCGATCTTCCCCTGCACGCTCGCGGGAACCGGCGGTGCCGGGGGCGGAGCGGGTCGTTGCCCCGGCGGATCGATTGTAACCCTCGCCGGCGTGCCCTCGCTTGCCGGCGGGAGCGGCGTCTTAGTCACATTGTGCCCAGCTTGAAGCTTGTTCCAGTAGCCCTGAGGGGGAACCGGTATGTTCGCTCGCTTGCATGCCTTCTTGAGACCGTTGCCGGAGATTCCAAACCGCGCACCAAGCTTTGTCATCGGCTCAGACCAGACGAGATCGTGCAGCTCTTCCCGCGTGAAACTGTGACAGCCCATTGGCTTCTTCCTCTCGAATTCGCGGTCGTCCCTCAGAGGCATCGCATGGCGCAAGGCGCAGGAAATGAGTTAGCTTGGGCGTTTGCCGCCGCGAGTGCCTCGCCGTCCAGCGAAGCGCGACCGCGCATCTAGCTCTAAGCCAATGCGAGTTTGACGAGAGCGAAGCCGATTGAGGCTTAGGCGGGCTGCCACGGCGGCCGTCCACGCTCCCATCTGCACACCACGCTGGTTGAAGCGTTGGGATACGCCTTCCGATAATGAGACGTGAGTGCTCCCGCTTGGCTCACCCCTTCATGCCGGCAATCGTCCAAAAGGTCACCGCTGACCGAGAAGCCGGGCATTTGACGCGCGCTCTGAAACAACAGCGCACCCGTGTCGCAATCGTACACAGCCAGATACAGCATCACGATCTTCGCAATCATGTGATTGCTTGATGTCCCTTGTTGTGAAGCTCGACGACGTAAGGCTCAAGTCGCGCATCCCTACAGGCAAGATAGCAAAGCGGCATACTGGCGGGAGGTCAAAACTACCTCAGTCCCCGAATTTCGTTGCACAGGTCCCTCGGGAATGAGCGCAGCGCCGACCAGCCTTATGACGCGGGGTGTCTCATCCGGCCCGCTTCCTGTATGCTTCGCGGCATGCTCACTATTGCCGATGTACTTGTTTTCTTGATTGCGAACGGTCCCGGGAGAACCGAGGCTGAGTTGGCCGAGGCCATATTCGGAAATCGCGGCTATCAGCAGAGGGTCAACGGCGACTGCAATCTCTTGGTGAGTAGGGGAGTAATCGAGCGTCGGGGCAGTGGTGGCCCGGCGGACCCCTACAGATCCTATGTGAAGCAGTGAACAGGGGCGCTTGCCGAGCCCTGGACCTTATCGCAACCGGAGCTCGTTCGAACCTGGATGACGAAGAAGGGATTCTGGATTGGCATCGCCTGTCTCTACGGCATCGCGTTTGCCGTTGCATTGTCGATCTTGGCTTCGCGGGAGCCGATGCCGGCAAGTCCCGCAGGCTGGATGGCGCTCTTCAAGATTCCGCTAGTGTGGGGCGGGCCCGATTGCGCTCGCGTGCATCTGGCTCGTTTTCAAACGGTGGGACCTGGCCGCCGCCAAGTTCGGGCTGGTGCTTTTCGCCGGGCTTTACCTCGTGATGGCCTTCATCCTATGGTGGTGGCAGGAGTTGCTCTAAGCGCGCCGGTGGCGGCAATAGTGCTGTCTACTTCCTATGTGACCAACGAGTAGACAAGTGCGTTGTCGCTCGACTGGGGGGCCAAACGCTCAACTCTCAACCTCTCCTAGCAGCTCGCTTGTACACAACGCGGCTCAGCCTTACCCTCATGAGTTTCGGCCCGCCGACGAGATACGGGAATGAACTCTCTTCGCTGTGTTCTCTTGTGCCTGGCCTCAGCAATCGGCCTATCTTTGCTTGTGGTGGTCGGTAGTCAGGCAGAACCGAAAAATCCTGTTGTGTTCGTCCCTGGTTATCTTGGCTCGAAGTTATGCGACAAGGCCACCCTAAAGCAGTATTGGCCAAGCTTAGACTTCGGGGCCCTAAAGCTCGACCTCAAGTCTGCCAGAGATATTTCTGACTCGAACTTGATCCCCTGCGGACTATTGGACTCTAGGCCGTCGATCTGGCCCCCATTTAAGGAAGATCAATACGGAGAATTTATCAAATTCTTTCGCAACATTGGATATGACGATAGCTCGATATTGTTTTTCGATTATGATTGGCGACTAAGTAATTTTGTAAACGCTAAGATTCTCAAGCAAGAAATAATACAAGAATTCGGTTCTACTCCAGTAATTTTAATTGGACACAGCATGGGAGGCATAATTGCCCGAATTTTAGTGCAGGATCCAAGTATAGGGGGGAGCGCACTGGTAAAAAGAATTGTTACCATGGGAACTCCCCATCGGGGGTCCGTGGACGTCTTCGAGATGACATATCAGGGGCTCGGAGAAGAAGAAGGGTTAAGCAACTTGATTGCCGGAGGCATCCCAAAAATTCGGTCCATAACTCTCTCATTTCCGAGCACGTATGAACTGCTACCCAGCTACGATAATTGCTGCTTCCTTGTAAAACCTGGTGGTCGCACCGATGCATTCGACCCCTTTAGCGCGGTCGTGTGGAAAAAATTCTCGTGGTATTCGGATGCATTCGATAGCGCCCGGCGCATCGATTTCTTGAAATCGGCACTTTCAAACGCGGAAGGTCTTCACAAAGATATTCTTCAGAAGCCGCTACCGCCAGCGCTGGAAATGGACCTTCGGCTTATCGCAACAGGAAGTTACGATACGCGTTCTCGGGTACTGATCGATGGCGAAGGAAACTTAGATCGGTTCGTTTTTAAAAAGGGTGACGGCACTGTCGTCTTGGCCAGCTCCATAAATGGACGCAAGACAAGTGACCTCGCCATAGCTCCCTCAGTCGAACAGCATGGGAGGATATTTACGACCGATGCTGCGAAGGAGTATTTGCGCAACGTGCTTTACGACGCGCCGGCGCCGACAGCCGGTACTATTTCCAGTCCTAGCGTCCTTCGCGCCGCCGACGGTACCGAAATTCCGATCGAGCGCTGGCGCTATAGAATAATCCCCTCCATAGGACGCGCTGGAGACAACGCCCTCGTTAGATTGGAGCTCATTGGGAGCCGTGACCTTGCTGCGGCTGATCTCGATAACGTTCGCATCGGTCCACCGGCACCCCCCAATGGGCCTTCGGTGCCGATGAAGCGAGTGTCGACCCAAGAAGAACGAGGTGATGACGGCAGTAGCCTTCTTAAGGCTACGCTGGAAGCTCACATCAAAATACCAGCGGTAGAGGGTCCATATCGGGTCGGCATCGATATCCCCAACATTGGGGTCTTTTCAGATTTCGCATTGGCGAAGAAATGAAGCTCTCCGACGTCGTGTTGTTGTGCGTGGCCTTTTTATGTGGTGGATGCGCATCCGCAGTTGCTGCCACTGACATTCAAAGGGCGATCGTGAAGATCGAGGTCTCGGGCACGGAATTGGAGGATGGCGAGTCCAAGCTGTCATCGTTGCACGCGGGGACCGGTTTCATAGTGGCAAAGTCCGACGGCGAAGTCGCAATAGTCACTGCGGCGCATGTGCTGGGCTATTTGGACCATGACCCATTGGGATTTAAAGATGTTCCTGTCTGGGAACGCGAAGGAGACGCCGCAAAAAGGAAAATATCGGTTTACTACCTGGATGAAAAAGACGAATGGAAGGCTTTCGCCAATCCCGTCACTGTTTGGCATCAAGGACACACTCAGAAATATGATATCGCTGTGCTCCGTGTGCGGTTCGACGATGATGACGACGCACTACGTGTTCTCAGCGTAGGCAGTTCAGAGACAATTACGAGACCTCAATCAAAGCAGTCTTCCACAGGCGGGCCAAACGAAGCATCCGCACAATCCGCCTTTTCAGAGTACGCGACGCAAGCAGAAGCTTGGGGCATACCCACCGATAAGCAGGCGCATCCCGCCGAGCGCGTCGTCGCGAACGTCATCGGAGTAGCCGAAGGGTCGGGCCCCGACCTTCGGCTAAGTAACGCTCAAGACGAGGGCATGAGTGGCGGACCAATCCTCATCGAAGGGAAGGTCGTGGGTGTTCTCAGTGCCAAAAGCGATGCCAAGGATGAGATGTACGGGAGTAGGATCGAGCTCGTATGGGGATACCTCGACCCTTGGCGCGACCGAATACCCGCGCTGGCCGAAAAATTGGAGAATACGCTTGCGAATGCCGAGCACCGGCTATCCGTCGGGGATTATGACGCTGCTACACGTATAGCCCGCACATTGTGGACGCACGCACCCCAGGACGCGGGAGCTGCCCACCTATTTGCCCACGTGCGCTATCAAGCGGGTGCCAATGTCGATGAATTGATCGACATCCTAAAACCCATTGCTGAGGCGGGGAACAAACGTGCGGAGCTTGAGATCGCGATCCTTTCCCTGCGCAACGGTGAAAAGTTTCGGCACGGTGTCGCCAACAGTCTCAGTTTGACAGGTTTTCAAGTTCTGTTTGCTGAGGACAAGACCGGAGCGATCGATGCGCTAAGAAAACTAGTTAGGCAGCCTAATCCGTTCACCGAAGCTGTTCTCGCCTGTATCCGCGGGCGGCACGCTTGCGACGAACCCACTCTTGGCTCCGTTTTTTCCACACTCATTGCTGACAAGTACGCACCGGCCCTAGTAGTCGCGGTGGACCAAGCGAGTGAGCCCGACGCGTACAAGCTTCTTCCTCAGCTCGCAGAGGCAACAAGAGCTGGCAATAGACACGCCGCCCTTCGTCTGCTCCGCTTTTCGCCGTTTGTCCAAAAAGATCACATCGATCTGTTACCCACGATTGACAATTTGGCTCGATCGACCGGCTCGCCTCGTCATTTTTTGGGTGATGTAGAGCTTTTCGCGATTTTGGATGGCTATCTATCGAAACGTGAATTGGCGGAAGCAAAAGCGCTTATTGCGGTTGCTTATCTTCGAGGCATGGTGCCTTCCGGCATTTCGAGTGCTTACGCAAAAAAGCGCGGGCAGAAGTTGCTCGACGAATCGATCGCCCTGTCAAAGGACGTGGGTCGATCTCTCAATTCTGAAGAACTGGGGCGCATTGTCCCTCTATGGATCGGACGCGGGCTTCTCACTCAAGCCTCCGGGAACAAGAGTACGGCCATAACCAGCTATTTGATGGCTGCGCAGGCATTTGAATTCGCCGAACATCGGTTGTTGAAGGAAACAGATCCGCTTGCAGCCGCGCTCATATTGGCTGAAGCAAGCGAGACCAGCGACGTAACGGCGTTACTAGGATTTCTCGAACAGGGTCGACACGTTAGTTGCCGTACCCGCTGCTTGGACCTGATCGCGCAGCATATAAGCAAGCTGTTGGAAAAACATGGGGAGCCAATGGCCAAGAGTGCGATAAAGCTAATTGCTAGTCTCATAAAGGATGAAGAAGGCTCCAGCGTAACAGACAGGATTCAGAACCTTGAAACCGAATCCGTTTCATCAGTCCTTACCATATCTCGTGCCGCTGCTAGCTTTATGGAGGACAACGCGTTGTGGACAGGAGCTGAGCCCGAGCGGCCCTTACTTCAAAAGTTGATCAACTGCGTCTCAGTGCGAATTAAGCTCGGCGTCAAAATTAATTGCCCAGGCGAAGGTGAGACCTATTGGACTGAGGCAGCAATCTCCGGGGGTGAACATCGCGGAGAATGGATCCTCGGAAGAGTGTGGGAGCCCACAGTGGAGGGGCAACCTGTGCAAGCTCGCTGCAGGATCAGAGCGACGAAAGGTCTGTACCGGGTGTTCGGGAATAAGAGTCGGGAGTCTATTCTCTCGATCGAAAGCAAGAAGGACAGTTGGGCAAAGCAGTATTTAGTGTTTGGCTCTAATACGGATCTGGATCCTCAATTCACAGGCTATTCAATAGTCATTGATGGCGATGCGGTTCCTATCAATCTGACATTCATCGACACCCCAGGCTTTGACGAGTTGCAGGCGGAGATGAGCAACGAGGCTGCAATCGATGCCCTTCGTCGCATGAAGGACGGCTACTCGCTAACCGTAAAGTACAAGCGCCCCCATGAAAATTATCCTTCGTCGGATGCGTTCTCGTTATACGGCTTAAGAGCCGCTTATCGTGAAATGGTAACAAGCTGTAAGGGCATGTCTGATCTAAACGCGAAGCAATTATTTTAGCTCGGCTGGCATGAAAATCGCCGGTGCGATCGGAACGATAAACGAGCCCGGTAGGGTGCCGAGATTGCGTGGCAAGCTGCCGATGGTGGCGTCGGTGGCGCGGCTATTCATGGCGGGCCAGGCGCACAGCGCGCTCGGTACCGCGAAGATAATTACCGGCGACATCCATCAGCGAAAGGCGATCTGGTGCATTGATCAGACGGCGCCGGAAGGGCGCTACACGTTGGACAATGCTGGCCGGATTTCGGAAATGCGGGACCGCGCTTTCGCTGAAGCGCGCGAGCAGCTCCCTGATCTCAGGCGGCATTTCTTCTGCGTGCAGGCCGAAGAATTCGTGCCGTTTTACACCCTTTGACGAAGTGAGGAGCGACAGCTGGGCCGCATCGAGCGCGTGCGGTGTGCAGCTGCGCAACCTCGGGGCGCGCTGGGCTGAGGAAGGGCTGCACCTTTTCGCCGACACGGAACCTAGGATTGCATCCGAGCTCTGGCCGCGCCGCCAAAGGCGGGGGATGAGCTGGTTAACGAGCCGAACTGTCAAACGCATAGCGCCGACGGCAAAGGAGAGGCGTCGACGTGGCGACTTCGCGTCATAGCGCATCCGCTGAGCAATTCGATCCTTGACTGGCTTCCGCGCCGCCCAGCAAGATGAGTAGATGCTGCGTAAGCCTGTATTGGGCATTGGATGGGATGTCGGCGGCTGGATCGGTCGCAAGCAGGCAGTCGCCATCGTGGAATGGAAAGACCATTCGGCTCTATGGCTGGCCACTCCAACGCGCTTCTCCATGGCCCAGCTCGGGGACGACTGGGGCGTGGATAGTCTGGTTCGTTGCGCGTGGCCAGACGCACCCAGTGAAATTCTCGAAAGCCGCGAGCTGGTCATGGCGATTGATGCTCCGTTGGGCTTTCCGGTCGCGTTCAGTGAACTGCTTGCCCAACGGTCGATTCCGAATTTTGATCCAAGCGGTTCCGAGATTGAGAATCCGCTCGCGTATCGCGAGACCGACCGGCACATCTATAGAACGTTTCGAAAGAAGCCGCTTTCTGGCTCCTTCGACAAGCTGGGAAACAACGCCACGGTTGCCATGGTGCACACGAGACGACTCTCGTCCGCCGGCCAGCTTCGGGTCGCGCCATTTGACGAGCCGCAGATTGGAATTCCCACCGCTATCGAAGTCTACCCGGCTCTCTTGAAGCGGAAGAAACGGATCGGCGACCAATACGCGGCTGAATGCCTTCCAACCGTCCGTGCGTTGCTCCCGAGTGGTGTCAGCGATGGTACGGACGAGTGTGATGCATGTTTGTGCGCGATGTTAGCTCTGGCCTACGGGTACGGTGGCCAGATTGTGGGCTTGCCGACGATGCAGGCGCCGACAGGTGTGAATTCCGATATTGAGCGCGAGGGGTGGATCTTCTATTCAGTCTCAGACTGGGCGACTCGGTAGGCCGTGGACTCAAAATGACGTAGTTAGTGCGGCTCTCTAGGCGTATAGCCGTAGGCGACCAAGCGCTGGCGTGCGTTCGGCGGACAGTAGGGCTCTTCCGGCTTTCCCACGCCATACCTCATCGGTTAGACGCTTATTTCCTTGCGGGACGCCACCCGGCAGCGTGCGCTTCGTCTTCTGAACAAAACCAGCGCTTCTTGGGGTCTTGCATACTGATTTTCCGATAGTTCATTTGCGCGGGCATATGATAGATGCGCTCGCCCTTTCGATCTACGTTGCCCTTAATTGTGCATTCGGGAGATGGTGCGGTGATCGCAGACGCGGGCGCCAAGAGTTGAGCCCGCGCCGTAACAGGCACAGACAGTGCCCCTAAGATGACCGTGCTCTTATTCCGGAGCCGCCAATCCCAAGGTGCAATGAACGCCCCGGACCACATACCGATCCGCTTTTCGCGAGCGATCATTTCCTCGTCTACGTAATGTCGCGAATATTTTGTATAGTCGAGAGCTAGTCCCTCTTTCACCATAAATGCGCTGAGGCTTTGCCCGCCGACCGAACAACTCGCTAGCAAACGTCCCAAACCGTCTTCGCCGTGCCCGAGACACAAAACGACGCGCCCGATAATACGCGACGAAAGCTTATCCCGCGCCGCAATTCCGCATGTCCAAAGCTCTCCCTGAGAGTCAAGGCAGACTTGATCCGGCTCGGGAGCGTCAATCCCGTCGAGTCGGATGTACCTCGCATTTAACCTAATCGTATCGCCGTCAGCAACGCGTGCAGGGCCTGATAATTGCTGGTCGGCGGCGCGCGCGTCCGCAAGTCCAAACCCCATGAGCACCGCAATCGCCACCGCAAGGAAGAAGCGGACATTTTTTCTTGCCAAGTATCTGGAGGACTGAGCCCAGAGGGTCATTGCAGATCCGCCATTTGAGCGCGCCACCACTGACATTTTTTCAGCGCTCCTTGTAAATCTGGAATCAGTGACGCATTGATTTGCGACGCAGGGCTGCCATTAGAAGCAATGTCGACTTTTGTCGTCGAACCATCGATGTTGAGAAAGGCGTAGTAACAATACTGAGTCATAGGCACACCGCCGCTGCCGTCCTTGTAGTTCCATCCCGTAGTGACGTTGCCTTGGGCATGGGTTACGCTCCAGAAGACCGTGACTTCGCGTCGCAATAAATCGCCGCCTGTCGATTTGGTATTGGCATCATTCTGAGGTTGATCGTTCTCGATAGTTGACCTCGCGGGTTCACTCTCGAGTGGTTGCGTCTGCGTAAGCACGAACGGCCCATTCTGCTCGACCTTAAGCGGTTCATCTTGGGTAACCCGAAGCTCTGGATTGGCAACGCGTACAGCGATCTCGGGAGGCGTGTAACGCCACAAGAAAGATAGACCCCAGGCAGCTGCGAGAATGCCAATACCAACCCCCAGTGCCCCAAGACCCGCTGCCGCCGCCCGCTCGAAGGGGCTTGGGCTCAGATACCTTGTATCAAGTCGCTCTTCCATCTCAGTTCGCCTTCTTTACGAGTGGCATCACGTTCGACGGCTCGGTTGAATCGCGCGTTACCCGGTCGGTGGTGTTCCTCTTGCCGCGACGCAACAGCGAATTAATGTGAATGGGAAATCTGATTCCAAAGCGTGGGATCAGGACGATCTGATCAATGAAGCGAACCACTTCTTTTTCGACCACGGTTGGCGGCTCCTTGCCGTCGCGATAGACCACGCGCTCTGGGCCTGGCACCTCACGTACGATACGTTTACGCAGGCGCGCGTAGTAAGCGCGACGCGCGCGCAAGATTCTGGTCATCAAGACGCCGATGGCCGAGGGAGCTCCGGGTGCGCGGCTGCTTGCGTAATGGACGAGTGCCGCAACGGTGCCAGCGAGTGCGACGGCGATGGCACTAAACGTTGCAAATACCCAACGTGCCGTCGCGAACTGCTCGGCGGTCACAGCCGATGTGCTCACGCCGTACCAACTGGCAGCTAAGCGATAGATTTGGTTTCCATCATGGGCTCGATGTAGCGCGTCGCGCTTTTCGGTGACCGCAGACTGTGCGGCGACGATCTGTAGATCAAGCGCAGCGCCATCGCTCGCGTCAGTCGTAACTAATGCGTCAATTTGCGCCTGCAGGTTTTTTCTATGCTCTCTTACGCTCTCCAATTCGGCATTTAGCTGACCAACGGCGTCCCGGTAGCGCAAATCCTCTCCACGAGAGCGCGGCACCATACAGGTCTCTCTAATGAGGCGGCATGCATCTCGAATTTGCTGAAGATTTCCCTGATGGGTCTCGGCCTCTTTCGTCAGTTGCGCAGTCAATTCAGCAATGTTCGCGTCTCGCTGCTCAATGCCCCGGCGCAATTCGTCGCGTTTTTGAGCACTGTGTGTCGCACCCTGCTGGCGCCGATGGTGGAGCGCGGATAGCTTGTCTTCCGCCACGGCTAGCTCACTGCTGGCTGTGTTCACAGGCTTAAGTCGCAGGTCGACGATACGCTCGAAGCCGAATGACCAGTTCTCGACGGCGAGGTAGCCGAGCGCCAATATGCCGAGTATCGCGACTCCTTGGATCAACTTGTGCCGATGGTAGAAGACCGATGCGAGGGGCACCCGACCCAACTCGACCATTGAAACGGCGACCATGGGTATCGCCGGAATCCATCCCGGAAGCGTCGTTGGTAACTCGTTGCCGAACGTAGTGTAGGCAGAATTTAGCGTGCCTCCCACGACACCAATCCCCTCTATCGCCCACGCAAATAAGATCAATTGCTTACCGCTCGCGCTCATAGGCATCTCCTTGCATTGGGCATATCTGAGTTCAGGCATGCCTCGTCCGTTCACGAAACAGCGTGCTGCTTCGTGGGTGAAACCTCTGACTGTCGATGACTTCCTAACGTCCTAAGTTACGCACTACCTTTGGCCTAGGACGCCTAACTCTCGCCGTGGCTGACAGCCGGGCGATGCAATTCGGCGGTCACTTCACGCAGCATGAGACCACCGGATCTGACCGCCGGACGACTCCACTGCGGCGGCAACTATGGTCTTCACCTCGTCCAGAAATTCGCGTGCCGGTTTCAACATCGCTGAACTGATTTGTGGTGCACTTCCCTGATAGATATCCTTGACCTTCTCAGCTCGTTGCAGAGCGGAACCCGTACTGTGAAACCGGTAGGCCTCTCGCCATTCAGGTCTAGGTTTGTCAGCTAGGCGGCCTTGCACCAATCTGTGCAGTTCCTGAGAAACTGAACGGCGGATTCGATCCAGAGACGCCTCGCGCTCCTCTAAGTTTTTGGGCTTTATCGTCCAGTCGATGGGCTCATCGAGCCATCGAGAGATCTGCTCCTGCAGTTGTGTTACAAGATCCGCAGCAGGACGTAGATTGTCGTACTCGTTGCCCCAATTCATCGCGAAGCGACGGCTCAACGCTTTGATTCTCGCCCAGTGTTCTTTTTGAATGCCGTCGCGATAGGTGAACCCCAGCCGCGCTTCCCAGGGTTTCATAAAGCCCTCCACGGCATCGCGCACCGCAAGCTCCAAACCCGTAAATGCATAAATAGGAGCCAGTCCTTTTGCTTCCTTGGTCTCCACTGGATGTTGCATGAGCACCAGCATGCGCTGGAACTGTTGGAGAATGCCTGGAGGTAGCTCGAAGATAGGACCGTCCAACCCGCCAAGCAGAAAGCATCTGGAATCTAGCGCCGCCCGTAAGAGGTCTATAACTCCCGCGGGAACGTTTTGGCGGAGGAATGCGAGTGCATTAGTGACAGCCGCCAGAACGTGACTTCGCTTTTGGGAAAACGTCTGAAGGTTATCGCCTTTGACTTGGTCAAAATGCGTAAAAGCGATCGCAAGTCGGTCACCGTGACCCGCGCTTGCAACGGCCTTTAGTAGGGTTATCGGCGCCGCCTGCATGGGCTGTTGGGCGCTGTCGACGAGCAAAATCAAATCGACGTCGGGAAACTTGTGGGTGACGTTCGTGGAGATACTCGGTGAGACCTCAGCCACGTGGCCCAGTCCCTGACCGTCAAGCATTACCAAACGCCGCTTGCCGCGTAGCTCGGGGATGAGCGGCTCGAAGGGGCCGCGGACGCGCAGCCCGTTTACAAGAGGGGTGAGGAGCCGTCCGAATTGCTGAGAGTGGTTGCTGGTGAACCAGCGTACCTGCTTCAGGAAAAGGTCTCGATCATCGCTCGAGAAATGCCAGTACTTCGGCCATCCCGAGGGTCCCTTTTCAATCTCTCCGAAGGGCAGCGTATCAAACCGGCTTTCAACGGCATCTTTGATGTCTAAAGCGATCTGCGAAAATTCGTCCAGATCCAAAACCACTTCGCTATAGAGCTCTAGCCAATTGGCATCCTCCGCCTTTTCGCTCGAAGTGGACGTCTGCGCTGGTCGAGGACCTGCTTCGCTATTTTCAAGGACCTCACCGGCCAGACGCGCAAGCCGTTTGATGCGTGCGACGTAGGTCTCAAGCCGCAACTGATTGGCAAGGGCATCACGTTCTGTAACAGTTTCTCCTTCATCGATCCCTTCTTCCTTCGTATCCGTCCCTTTGAAGGAGTAATTCCACTCCTCTTCGGCGTTCTTCGGCTTCCATTCCCCCAAGGTGTAGGAGAGGCGAAAGCGTTGCTCCGGATGTGAGAGCAATTTGTCGGCGATCTTGTCGTCGGGCTGATCGTCCAAAGCAGCGAGGCACGCCGATTCAACGCATTCGTCAATAACTCCGCGTACGATGTGCTCAGGGGTAAACGTGACGACTGCAGCGTAAGGGCCCGGCGCAACCACAATTTCCATGTCGGCAATGGTAGTGCGAGCAGTGGATGTAGCTGGAAATCGATCGCGGACGTGGTCGGTCCCAATGATGTGGCGCAATAGCGTTGTCTTTCCTGCGCCAGTAGTTCCGACCAGCATCACGCGGGAATAGCCTTCCTTGCGCGTTGGGAGTGGGATACTCGTTTCCCTCCATTCTTCTGGATTTTCCGAGCCGGCCTCCAAACCGTCATAAAAGGCAGAGACCACCGGAGGATCGAACGTCCTCTGCGCTTCGCGCCGGCGGTCGATGTGATGCCACGACGGATCGTTGATCAACTTCTGCAGTTGCTCGACGAGATGATCGGCTTCGGCATCATCCGACGTTCCGAGACCCCGTCGTACTTTGAGACCCGGTCGATCGCGATTATCGCGGCGTAATGGATGTCTAAAGCTGACGCTCCACCCAGGACGGCCCTGCGACCGTACCTTGCTAGCCTTGTAGCGAGTGTCCTGCTGGCCCATCGCGTTGTTCCCTCGTTGTACCAACTTGGCACAAATATAGACGCGGTTAACGCTTTGTCAAGGGTTTGGGAACAACGTCGGTACAACGTTGAGTTTCCTCGGCGATCTGGATCTGCGGAGAGTTTTGCTGCCTTAGCGCGGGCTTCTCCGAGCTCGCCCATCAGTTGGGCCCAACGTCAGTGTGCTGTCCAAGCACAGGCGGCGCAGTCACGCTCGGCTGCGGAGCCGGCATGCGCAAAGGCTGCGGACGCCTGGGGCGTCGCGGCCCGACGAGCGCGCGAGTTTGAGCGTAAGCCCACGTGCCTTAGCCTGTGGCTCGGCAAACGCATCTCCGATGCCATTGATGGGACCGGATGGAATATCAGCCCTATCTAGAAGGTCGGGCCATTCCGCACTTGTGCGCTTGCGGACAAGTTTCTGAATGATGGGGATAAGCTCTTGCCGGCTGGCCACGCGGGCGGCGTTGGTCGCGAAGCGCATGTCGGTTTCAAGAAACGTCTCACCTGCCAGCGCACAGAACCGGCGGAACTGGGCGTCATTGCCAACGGCGAGGATGATCTGGCCATCGGCTGTGGCGAACACTTGATAGGGGACGGTGTTGGGGTGCGCGTTGCCCAGGCACGCGGGCCACGGCGCTATGTGATCATTCCGGCATAGTCGAGATGAACTCCACCGCGGCGGCCCAACTAGGTGTGCTCTCGACTTCGCTGGGAAGTGGCGCTGTTCACTGGATATAGTAATATGGGTTGCTTGGAGATGACGATGACCGAAAGCGAAATCCCACTTCTGCCCCATACAATAGACGGTCGCCGCTCGATGCGATCCATCGCTGATGCGATGGAGGCATTGCGGAAAGCGCAACGTCTCCCCGAGGGTACGTTCGCTGACATCAGAACATGCCTTTTGCATCCTACGGCCGCTGAGCTCCCCTTGATGGTATTCGTTGTGAGCAGAGCAAGCAGTCTCGAGCACACTTGGGGTGTGGCCCTACCAACGTCACACGCCTTCAAGGGCAGACGACGACCCGGAAATGCGAAAGAAACCTTTGCGATTTCGCTTCTTGATAGAGCGGCAGTCGACGAGGATGGCATCGTTACCCTTTCGGATGGTACTTGCCTTCAAGCCGTGGACGTGATTCCGGCGGCGCTGCCTTGGAAGCTGACGCGACTCGAAAGGCGCATCGTTTACTGGACGATCAAATTCATTGCACGCGAGCTTGAGGCTAGATTCTACCGCTCGGGACAACCAAACCCCGAACTCGAGTGGCTCGATTATAGCCAGCTTCGGAAGTTGCACGTTCTGAAGCTCGAGGCAATTCTGCAATTCATTGCCAACAACGATCCAGAGCTGGGCGCTTGCCGCCAAACGGTCGCTAGCGCGCTCGAGCGGTCAGGCATGCGGGTTCCTTTGATCCGCCGACCGGCGGGTGGAGCGCGCCCCAGCGATGGCGCCACTCGTTTGCCACAATCGAGTTAGCCGACCAGTTGTTGCATGGGGGAACAAATGTTGTATTTGGATGGCTCCTTTTAATAGGAGCTACCAATGCCGACGGACCAAATCAGGCTTGTTTCGCTCAACAAGCTGAAGCCCCATCCCAAAAACGCACGTACCCACTCCAAGAAGCAGATTCGGCAAATCGCCGATAGCATCCAGCGCTTCGGCTTCACCAATCCGATTTTGATCGAGGAGAGCAATCTTGTCCTCGCCGGCCACGGCCGACTCGCCGCCGCCCAGTTGCTCGAACTCGACGAAGTTCCGACCCTGGTTCTTTCTGGGCTGAGCGAGGCGCAGAAACGCGCTTATCTGCTTGCCGACAACAAGCTCGCCGAGAAAGCCGGGTGGGACCGCGCGACGCTTGCGGTGGAACTCAGCGAGCTTCCTGCCCTGCTCGACGAGATCGGGCTCGACATTTCCTTGACGGGGTTCGAGCCGGCTGAGATCGACGGCCTTATGGCCGACCTCGTCGATCAAGAAGCCGATCCTGCGGACGAACCATCTCCGCTAGCGGCAAAGCCTGTCAGCCGGGTCGGCGATCTCTGGCAGCTCGGTGAGCACCAACTCCTTTGCGGGGACGCACGAGAAACCGCGCATTATCGCAAGCTCATGGCAAGTAATCGAGCGGCAATGGTGTTCGCGGATCCGCCATACAACGTCTCGGTTAAATCGATTCAGGGCCGCGGCAGGGTCAAACACGGCGAGTTTGCAATGGCGTCCGGAGAGATGTCGCGAACTCAGTTCGCGTCATTCTTAGCCGAAACTCTGACACTTACCGCCGCTCATTCCGTCGAAGGCTCAATTCACTACGTCTGCATGGACTGGCGGCATCTCAACGAGATGCTCGAAGCGGGCGAAAGGGTTTATTCCGAGCTAAAGAATCTCGTCGTCTGGAACAAGACCAATGCCGGTCAAGGTAGCTTCTATCGATCGCAGCACGAGTTGATCTTTGTCTTCAAGAACGGCGAAGGCGAACACACGAACAATTTCGAACTCGGGCAGCACGGGCGCAATCGCTCAAACGTCTGGACCTATGCCGGGGTCAATTCCTTCCGTGCCGGGCGACTCGACGAGCTTTCGATTCATCCAACCGTCAAGCCCATCGCGCTTGTAGCTGACGCCATGCGTGACTGTTCGAGGCGGGGCGATATCGTGCTTGACCCATTCATGGGGTCAGGCACCACGATTCTCGCCGCCGAGCGTGTTGGACGTCGGGCCTATGGCTTGGAACTTGATCCACTTTATGTCGATGCCGCAATCCGACGTTGGCAGGCCTTCACCAAGCGCGACGCGGTTCTCAACGGTGACTGCCGCACGTTCGATGAGGTCGCGGATAACCGCGCGACAGCCAGGAGTGGAAAATGAGCAAAAAGAAAAGGGGAGGTCAGCTGTCATCCGGCAGTCATCGCCAGCCTGATGGCAATGATTACGAGGTCGGCTATTGCCGGCCACCTAAACACTCCCAATTCAAGCCCGGACAAAGCGGAAATCGAAGGGGACGACCAAAGAGTTCCCAAAATTTGGCGACGATCGCAAGGCGCCGTTTTGCTCAGAAAATTCCGATGCGTGAAGCCGGAAAGGTACGGAAGGTTGTCACGCTCGAAGCGGGGGTAGCACGTCTCATAGAACGAGCCTTAAGAGGCGATCACCGAGCGATGATGCTCTTCTTCAATCTCGCTCGTTCTGTGGAAGTGCCGGAAACTGACCGCATGGCCGACTGGAAAGCGATACTGCCGCTGTTGAGCGACGAAGAACTCGAGTTTCTCGGGCGCATCGTCACGCGATACGAATCTAAGCTCAACGAAGAGAAGAAATGAGCGTCATGGCCATACTGTGCGGCGCGATTCCAGGAAGTCACGGCGCTGGCAGAGCCCTCAGGAAACCTTCTCCAGGATCCAATCGGACAAGCCAAGGCGAAGCGCGATTTTTGCCAGATCGCGGTCGGCCCAAACATGAACGTCACGGCGGTCTGCGGGCGGCGCCAAGCGACCCTTCGGGCTGTGGCAAGCAAAGAAGAGCCGGTCATATGAGCCGGCCTCGTCGGCGTCGTTGATGAATTGATCGAGCTGCTTTTGGCTCGCGGCCGATTTCACTTGAATTGCCCCACGCTCACCCGTTGTAGGTTGTTCGAGCACGAGGTCGACGAGCTTTTGACTCCCGCCAAGCGGCGATGATCGATTCCACCCGCTCCGAGCAAACATGATATCCAGCAAGGTTTCGAAGTCTGACCAATCGAGCGCCTTGATCGCCTCAGTGAGCACGTCGAGGAGTGCGTCTCGCGCGTCATTGCCCTTGGCGACGAGAGGCTCGATGACTCCATTAATCCGCCGCAACAGATAGTCTTCAGCCTCGATGGCGCAAAGGGTACGACGGTAGCTCGCGACCTTGGTGAGCCTAGTGCTCAATGTGTCGATGCGCAGCGGAACGCCATTTGTGTCGGCGTTGCGCCAGCCACCGATGCATTTTCGCATGCGCTCCCCGTGTCCCTCTCCAAAGCCGAGCCATGTGACCTCAGGCTCGGCGCAGGTCCACCAGAGATGATCTTGGGCCAGGGTCGCCCAAAGGCAATCGGCTCCGAGGTGATAGAAGTCAACCACCTCCCTCGCATCGTCGGCCGCGGCTTGGGAGCTGCGACCTACTTTGATCAGAGCCTCTTTGATCTTTGCCCGATCGCCGGTCAGCGCCAGCTCGTGCGGAACCTTGCCGTGTCCAAAATGAAGCTCGCCGTTTTCGAGCGATATCTTCTCCCAGCGACCTCCCCTGCCGAGTTTGATGTAGCGCACCGTCTTGGCGGTAATCGTCATTGCGGCCTCCGGTCCAGAGCCGAAGGACCTATAACTCTCTTTGGAGGCAGTATCCACTTTTGAGATAATGCAATAACTGGATCAGCCTGCCGCGCTGATGAGCCCTCGGACGCGCGGCCTAATCAAATCCGTTCATAGCGCTGAGCAGGAGGTTTTTTGCCGCCTGATGATCGCGGCGCGCAAAGGCGCCGGACTGACGCAGCAGGACTTGGCTAAACGGCTCAAGAAGTCTCAGTCCTTTGTGGCAAGATACGAGGGCGGCGAGCGCCGAATTGACGTCGTGGAGTTCCTGACGATCGCTCGCGCCCTTGGGGCCGACCCGGTGCAGCTCTTGAAGCGCCTGATCAGGCAGCAGTGAGCCGCGGTTGCCGCGGCCGGACTTCGCGGCGAATCATCTCGAAATTTCCCCTGGACTTCGCTTGCGAACAGAGCGTGCATGCATTGTCACGACCTGGCGGCAACACCTCCGTCACCGTCCTCGCCTGGCATTTGCGCCGGGCGCTAGGCGGTGGAAGCGCCGGCATCGGGCCGGCGCACTCAGATGGAGGTAGCCATGCCCAAGACCCAACCGGCACTAGCCACGCTCAGCGACGCTCAACTCGTGACCCTCAGCACCGCCGCCCAACGCGACGACGGATCACTCCTGCCATTCCCGCAAAGCTTGTCTGCTAAAGGCGCTGCGCTCAGCAAAGTCGTCGAGACCTTGTGTAAGCGCAAGCTCGCCGAGGAGAGACCGACCATCAATGGCGCGCCTGAATGGCGCCGAGACGAGGAACGCCATCCGATCGGCCTGTTCATCACCAATGCAGGCCTTCTCGCCCTCGGCATCGATAGCACCGAAGTCAAGCCCTCGCAGGCAGCAGCAAGCATGCCGCGCCAGCGCAAGACGGCAGCCGCAAAGCCGCGCGGCAAGACTGGGAAGACTTCTTCCGCCAAGCCCAAGAACCGATCGCGAGCGGTGCCTTCGCAGAGCAAGCAGGATGTCGTGATCCAGATGCTGCGGCGGCAATCCGGCGTCACGATCGAGGACATCATCGCCAAAACCGGTTGGCAACCGCACTCCGTGCGAGGCTTTTTCAGTGGTCTCGTGAAGAAGAAGCTGAAGCTTCCGCTCGTCTCGGACGTCGGCAAAGACGGCGTGCGCCGCTACCGGATCGCGCCGCTCGCGTCCACCAAGACATAGGCGACGGTGCGGTTGCCATTGCTCCGCCTACTCAAACACTCCGAGTAGACCATGAAACCTACCTTCACCAGTGCCGGAACCATGGTCCCGCGGGACGATGTAGACATCGAGCAAGAAATCGCGGCGCTTGGTGATCTCGATCATGCCGCCCTGAAGCAGCGCTGGCGCGCCCTTCAGGGCGGCGACCCACCGAAGCGCCTCAGCCGGCAAATGCTGCTGCGGGCGCTGGCGCACGCAATTCAGGAAAAAGCCTTTGGCGGCTTAACTCCCAGCGTGCGTCAGCGCTTGCAGCGTTTGGCTGCAGAACTGCGTGGCACGGGCCGCGTCGTCAGCGTTGGGCCGCAGCCGAGCTTTAAGCCCGGCACAAAGCTTATCCGTGAATGGCAGGGCCGCACCCACGAGGTCACCGTTCTTGAGCAGGGTTTCGGCTGGAACGGCGAGATACATCGCAGCCTCTCGGCCATCGCGCGAGCCATCACCGGCACGAGGTGGAACGGTCACGTATTCTTCGGTCTGAAGGCAAGGCGATCGACATGCTCCACGACGGGCTTGCCCCATGATGGCGGCGCGGCTGGCATACGCAGGGCCCGCACCGTTATCCGTCAGCGGAAGGGCGCCCATGGCTGAAGACCGTAAACGTGCCACGAAGCTTCGTTGCGCGATCTATACGCGCAAGTCTTCGGAAGAGGGTTTGGAACAGGAGTTCAATTCGCTGCAGGCGCAGCGGGAGGCTTGTGAAGCCTTCATCGCCAGCCAGAAAAACGAGGGCTGGCAGGCCTTGCCAGCGTGCTTTGACGACGGCGGCTGGTCGGGAGGCACCCTCGATCGGCCGGCCCTACAACGCCTCTTGGCTGACATACGCGCCTCCAAGGTGGACGTCGTGTTGGTCTACAAGATCGACCGCCTCACGCGCTCGCTGTTCGACTTCGCCAAGATCGTCGAAGTGTTTGACGCCCATAGCGTCTCGTTTGTGTCGGTGACGCAGGCTTTCAACACCACCACCTCGATGGGGCGCCTCACCCTCAACGTGCTTCTGTCCTTTGCCCAATTCGAGCGTGAGGTCACCGGTGAACGCATTCGCGATAAGATCGCCGCCTCCAAGAGGAAAGGCATGTGGATGGGTGGCTTCACACCGCTCGGCTACGACGTGAAGGACCGCAAGCTCCTTATCAACAAGGATGAAGCCGATAACGTCCGCCATATATTCCGGCGCTATCTCGAGCTCGGCTCGGTCTACAAATTGAAGGCCGAGTTGGATGGCAAGGGGATTACCAGCAAGCGGCGGATCAGTGCTACCGGGAAGTCTTGTGGCGGGCGCGCGATCGCGGCGGGTGCGCTCTACCAGATGCTACAAAATCCCATCTACAGCGGCCGCATCGGCCACAAGGGACAAATCTACGAGGGCGAGCACGAGTCCATCATTGAGCCTGAGCTGTGGGAATCTGTGCAGCAATCTCTTGCCGCCAAACGCAATCAGCGGCGAAATGGTGGAGGCGCGAGAGAGCCTAGTTTGCTTGCCGGCCTGATCATTGATGCCGAAGGTAAGCGCCTCACACCGTCGCACGCGGTCAAACGCGGTAAGCGCTACCGATATTATGTCTCCCACAGCCTGATTACGGATCCTTGGGCAGGTTCCGCCGCCACTGCTTGGCGGTTACCGGCCGTTGAGCTGGAAAGGCTCGTCCTCAACCAAATTCGCGACCTGCTGAGCGACCAGAACCGAATCTGGACTCTCCTAAGCTCAGCCAAGCTCTCGAATCATTCGGCACTCTCAGCCTTGCGGCAGGCCAGCAAGCTCGCGCATGACCTGGCGCAAACTGATTCGCGTGCGATTCTCCTGAGCCTTATCAGAAAAGTGGTCGTGCATGACGATCGTGTCGAGACCGAGATCAGCGTGACTGCGCTGATCAATCAGCTCTTTCAAGGCAGAGCAGCGGGACCGGGCGAGCACGGGGACGGAAGCCCCGACACAAGTAAGAGCACTGTGGTGTTGGCCTCGACTTGCCGGCCCGTACGCCGCGGAATTGAGATGCGATTGGTGATCGAAGATCAGTATGGCAGCCACGAGTATCGACCCGATCCGACGCTCATTGCCGCGGTCGTCAAGGCACATATTTGGTGGGGGGAGATTTGTGCTGGCAGAGTACGCACGATCAAAGAGATCGCCGTTTGGGAGAATAGTGACGATCGCTACGTGGCGCGCGTCCTCAAGCTCGCCTTCCTGGCACCGGGCATCACCGCCGCTATCCTCGAAGGGCGACAGCCGCCCGATCTCACCGCCGACACGCTGATCAAGATGTCGGACCTACCTTGCTCTTGGCCACTGCAGCGCCAGCGCCTCGGCTATGCCGGCCGCGCTGATTGAATGGGCTAACGCTTCCGTCCTGATTTCTTTGCACCCGGACGTGCAACCGGTAGGATATGCCCGGCCTGGGGCAGGGCGAATAACATCGTTGGCGCTTGCGCGCCAGGACGCCGCGAATGCAATAAGCCACTGCACAAGAGGCTAGAAGCGGTTCGCCTACAACATCGGCATGGTGCTGATGGGGGCCAAGCGAGCCAAAATGTTTGAGTGCAGACGATACCATGCTGACGGAAGCGGATACCTGCCGACGATTCGTCGTCCCCAGGCTTCAGGCTTTGGGCTGGGACAACGAACCTCATTCAATTGCTGAGCAGCGTACCATCACCGATGGCCGGATCATTCCCACGGGCAAAGGGTTTGTCCGCAAGCCGCCTAAGAGGGTCGATTACCTGCTTCGCTTCACGCGCGACTTTCCGCTTGCCGTCATAGAAGCCAAGCCCTCCTACAAATCCGCTGCCGATGCGGTCCAGCAGTCCAAGCAATACGCCGAGATGCTCGGCCTGAAATTCGCGTACGCGACCAACGGTCACGACATCATCGAGTTTGATTATTTTACGGGCGTCGAACGTATCTGCGCCGACTACCCAAGCCCGTCGGCGCTTTGGGAACGATACCGGAGCGGAAGCGGGCTGGCAGCGCCCGAGACGGCAGACCAACTCCTAACTCCGTTCAACCACACAGTCGGCAAAGGCGAGCGCTATTACCAGCAGATCGCTGTTAACCGGACGGTTGAAGCCGTCCTGAAAGGACAGCGTCGGCTCTTGCTGACGATGGCGACGGGCACCGGCAAGACCGCTGTCGCGTTTCAGATTTGCTGGAAGCTGTGGTCGAGCCGCTGGAACCGGACGGGCGAGCACCGCCGACCCCGCATCCTCTATCTCGCGGACAGGAACATCCTGATCGATCAGCCGAAGGACGGCATCTTCGCGGTCTTCGGGGACGCCCGCTACAAGATCGAGTCCGGCGAGGTCGTCCACAGCCGGGAAATGTATTTCGCCATTTACCAGGCGCTCGCGGAGGACGAGCGCCGGGCCGGGTTATTCAAGGCTTTTTCGCCCGATTTCTTTGATCTCGTTATCGTCGACGAATGCCATCGCGGCAGCGCCCGCGAGGAGAGCGCCTGGCGCCTGATCCTCGATTATTTCGAGCCGGCCTACAAGCTCGGTATGACGGCCACGCCGCTTCGCGACGACAACCGCGACACCTATCTCTACTTTGGCAACCCTCTTTATGAGTACAGCCTGCGGCAAGGCATCGAGGATGGATTCCTTGCGCCCTATCGCGTTCACCGCGTGGTGACGGAATGGGACGCCGCTGGCTGGCGTCCCAGCAGCGACGAACTTGATCGCTATGGACGATCTATCCCCGACGACGAATATCAGACTAAAGACTTCGAACGCATCGTGGCCCTACGCGCGCGTACCGACGCGATCGCGCGCCACCTCACGAATTTTCTGAAGAAGTCAGATCGCTTCGCCAAGACTATCGTTTTTTGCGTGGACCAGGAACACGCGAGCGAAATGCGCGCCGCGCTGACGCGGTGCAATCCCGATCTGCTGGCGCACTATCCCGATTACGTGTGCCGCGTGACGGCCGATGAAGGGGACATCGGACGCGGACACCTCAGCCGTTTCCAGGATGTTGATGCGAAGACGCCGGCAATCCTGACAACCTCGCAGCTTCTCACGACCGGAGTTGACGCCCCGACTTGCAAGAACATCGTGCTAGCCCGTGTCGTCGGCTCGATGAGCGAATTCAAGCAAATCATCGGTCGCGGAACTCGAGTCCGTGACGACTACGGAAAGCTCTGGTTCAACATCATCGACTACACCGGTTCGGCGACGCGGCTTTTCGCCGATCCGGCCTTTGACGGCGATCCCGTCCGCCTCACTGAAGAAGAGCTGGAGGAAGATGGCGGCACCAGGATCATCACTGACACAGGCGAACGGCCTGAAGACGAGGAAGGCGGCGGACCCATCATCGTTGAGCCGCCAACCGACGAGCGCCGGAAATTCTATTTCGACGGCGGCCAGGTCGAAGTCGCGGCCCATCTCGTTTACGAGCTGGACCCGAATGGCAAGCAGCTCCGCGTCGTCCGCTACACAGACTATGCGGCCGAGAGCGTCCGTACTCTATGTCCCTCAGTGCAGGAGCTGCGCAGCCGATGGGCAAATCCTGGCCAGCGCAACGAGATCATCATGGCACTCGCCGAGCGCGGTATTGATTTCACTGAACTGGCTGAATCGGCCGGACGGCCTGAGGCTGATCCCTTCGACCTTCTCTGTCACCTGGCCTTCAACGCGCCCTTAAGAACAAGGCGCGAGCGCGCGCAGCAGATGAAACAGGCGCATAAGGATTTTTTCGGGCGCTACGCCCCGGAAGCGCGACAGGTCCTGGAAGAGCTTCTGGAAAAATACGCCGAGCACGGCGACGCGCAGTTTGTTCTACCCGACGTGCTCCATGTCCCGCCAATCTCGGATCACGGGCAGCCCGGCGAGATCATCCGCCTGTTTGGCGGCCCGGACCAACTTCGCCAGGCTGTAAACGAACTACAAGGAATGCTCTATGGCTCGTAACAAGAACAAGAAGAACGACACCCCCCTGACGACGGCGCAGGCGCTCGGCAGCTTGATCAAGTCCGCGCGCGATATCATGCGCAAGGATAAGGGCCTCAATGGCGACCTTGATAGGCTGCCGCTGCTCACCTGGATCATGTTTCTCAAATTCCTTGATGACCTTGAGCAGCAGCGCGCGGACGAAGCCAAGCTGGGCGGCAAGAAGTTCCGGGCTGCTATCGAGCCGCCTTATCGCTGGCGCGATTGGGCTGCTAATTTACAGGGAATTACGGGCGACGAGCTTCTGTCCTTCATCAACCAGGACGAGGCGACGCTGCCGAACGGGAAGCGTGGTCCTGGTCTCTTCGCCTACCTCCGCAGCGTTACAAGCGCGAACGGCGACAATCGTCGCGACGTGATCGCGACGGTCTTTCGTGGTGTCGATAACCGCATGAAGAGCGGTTATCTGCTTCGCGATGTCATCAATCTGGTGAACGGCATCCATTTCACGTCCAGCGACGAATTGCACACGCTGGGCGCGCTTTACGAGAGCATGCTTCGGGAAATGCGTGATGCGGCGGGAGACTCGGGGGAGTTTTACACGCCGCGCCCCGTCGTCCGCTTCATGGTCGAAGTCACCGACCCGCGCCTCGGCGAGGTAGTCCTCGATCCCGCGAGCGGTACCGGCGGCTTTCTGGTTGAAGCGTACAATCATTTGTCAAAGCAAGTGAAGACCATTGCCGACCGGAAACGGCTGCAAACACAAACTATATTCGGTTGCGAGCCGAAGTCGCTACCGTACCTCTTAGGCCAGATGAATCTTCTTTTGCACGGGCTGGACACTCCACAGATAGATCCGGGCAATGCGCTTCGCTTCAAGCTCACTGAAATCGGCGAAAAGGATCGCGTGGATGCAATTGTGACAAATCCGCCGTTCGGGGGAGAAGAGGAAAAAGGCATTCAAAGAAATTTCCCGGACGACCGGCAGACGGCCGAAACGGCACTTCTTTTCCTTCAGCTCATCATGCGGAAGCTGCACCGGCAGCCCACCGGTGTGGGCCGCCCGGCTCGAGCGGCCGTGGTCGTGCCAAACGGAACCCTTTTCGGTGACGGCGTATGCGCGCGCATCAAAGAAGAGCTGATCAAAGACTTCAATCTGCACACCATCGTGCGATTGCCGAACGGCGTGTTCGCGCCCTATACAAATATCCCAACCAACATTCTGTTTTTCGACCGGTCAGGCGCGACAAAAGAGGTCTGGTACTACGAGCACCCACTGCCGGAAGGGCGCAAGAACTACACCAAGACTCAACCGCTTCAATATGATGAGTTTGCACCGTGCCTTGAGTGGTGGAACAGACGTCAGGAAAATGATCGGGCTTGGAAGGTGGAAGCGAAGGAGTTGTTGGACAGCAACTGCAACCTGGACCGGAAAAACCCACGCGGCAAAGTGGATTTCGAGCATCTACCGCCGGAGCAGCTGGCCGATGACATCCTGATTAAGGAGCTGCGCATCGCAGAGCTGATGCGCGAGATCAAGTCTGCTCTAGGACCGCGGGCATGATAGCGGCATGGCCTTTGGTCCCGCTCGGCGACGTTCTCGTGCATCGAAAGGAATTCATCACAATCGATGATCTCCAAATCTACCGTCGTCCTCGTGTCCGACTGCACACGCAAGGGATTGTTTTGCGTGATGATGTTCCCGGCACACTTATCAAGACGAAGAAGCAGCAGGTAACAAGAGCCGGCGAATTCCTCGTCGCAGAAATCGACGCAAAGGTCGGCGGGTTCGGGATTGTTCCAAAGGACCTCGATGGAGCGATCGTCAGCAGTCACTACTTCCTCTTTCAACATCGCCCTGATCGCCTCGACAATAATTACCTGGGATGGTTCATCAAGACGCCGTTCTTCCGGCACCAAGTGGAAGCGCAAGGATCCACCAACTACGCAGCGATACGCGCAGCCGATGTGCTGAGGTACAACATTCCGCTCCCGCCGCTTCACGAGCAGATCCGAATTGGCGCCCGCATCGCCGAATTGGCAGAGAAAATTGAGGGTGCGCGGCGACTCCGGAGAGAAGCGGAGATAGAGATGGACGCACTCCCGCGGGCAGTCTTATCGGCTGAGGGTTCTGGTCGCCGTATCCGCGTCCGAGGTTTTGCCAGACTAAGAGCGCCGAACGTGTCGGTCGTGCCAACCGAACAGTACCATTTCGCGGGAGTGTATTCGTTTGGACGCGGAGTCTTTCGAGGACAGCGCAGAATGGGCAGCGAATTTTCGTACCCGCGCCTCACACGTTTGCGCGCGGGCAATTTTGTCTACCCAAAACTGATGGCCTGGGAAGGTGCGCTTGGCATCGTACCACCCAACTGCGATCAACTCTGCGTATCTACAGAATTCCCCGTCTTTGAGATTGATGAAACCGTGATGTTGCCCGAAGTGGTTGACACTTATTTTCGCTCGCCCGAGGTGTGGCCCTCCCTATCGGGTCAGAGCGGCGGAACAAACGTCCGCCGGCGTCGCCTAAACCCGGAAGATTTCCTCGATCTAGAAATTCCCTGGCCGGAGACAGCAACGCAAAGCGCTATCCGTGACGTCGTCAGTAAGCTTTCGGCTGTAAAGCATCTGCAAAATGAGACCACTTACGAGCTGAACGTCATGCTTCCGGCGATTCTCGATAAGGCGTTCAAAGGCGAACTTTAGGCTCTGGGCGACGAGCTGCGGCCCGCCAACGGTATCAAGCGGAAACGGACTATTTCACCACACGCAGCCGTGGGGGAATACCGCGGCCCCCTCCGGCCTTCAATCCATAGAAGCGGGTTAGCTCGTCAGGTTCCATGTGCAGCATGGCCGCAAGCCCTCCGAGGGAGTAACCGAGCTCTTCGAGATGTAACCGAAAGAGTTCGGTTGATGCGCCAGGGGCCTCCACCGGGAAATCGAGTTCAGGTGGTTCACGGTGCCTGATGTGGCGCATGTTGAACTGCTGCCACAGATAGCGCTCCTGATTGGGCGTGAGGGCACCCAACGTCTTGGCGCGGTATAGGAGTGCGGCCATTGAAACCTTCCACTCAGGCTTCAGCTGGGCCAGGAGGGGCAAGTCTATCCGGCGGCGCAAGGCTGGCCGGATTTCGTTGTTCGGCATGAGGAAGGCCGACGCGAACTCGTTGGCTTCCTGCTCCATCGCGGGCGTGGGCAGGCGGTGCATGACGATATGGCCCACCTCATGGCTGAGCGTAAACCTCATGCGATCGGCAGGCTGATCAGAGTTCAGTACGATCAGAGGCGGCATGCCAGGGGCAGAGAAGGTTACGCCGCTCACTGTTGATCCGCCCAAGCTTGAGTGCATCACGACAATGCCGGCGCGCTCGACGAGTTCGGTAACATTCCGCACGGGCCCGTTCGGCACCCTCCAGTGCGCCCGCACGAGGCCAGCAATGCGTTCAATGTTGCCGTCGTATTCCTCAACATCGAGACGCGGGACATCCTGCGCGCCGGCAAACTCGGTTGCTTCAAGAAGGCGTCGAATGTGCATCACGCGGACGTTCAGTTCGGCCACGATGTGATCCATTTCCCGGCCAGTGACGCTCGCCTTGCGACGCCACATTGGGTGAACGCTTACCGGTGCCCCATAAACGGGGTCGGGCTGCTCGAAGAAGCTGGCCGGGAGTGAATAGACCTTCGCTCCACGCTCGATCACGGCCTCACTTGGATTTATAACTTCGTTCTCGATGCGCGACAGCGTAGTCTGAGGCACGCCAAGCCGCTTGGCCGCGTCGCCCTGCTGGAATCCCCTGAGCTGCCGCGCGACGCGCAGCAGCGCTCCCTTCGCCTGTGTTGACATGACTTATTCTTTGTTTTCGGACTTGGACTTTTCGTCCTGATCCTTCCGACGCAAACGAACAACAGGGGCTGCGGGCTGCGTGGGCGCCCGGGGCGGGAGAGGCACCACGGGCGCCAATCCGCGGCGATCTTCGATCTCGTATTCCCAAAGCTTCCGGTCCCCGTCGCGTGCAACCACCACCACCCGATCGATCTTCGTCTCTAGATCACTCAGTTCATAAAGAACCTCGATCTTCTGTACGTCGGGAATTCCGGGGAGCAGCAGCTGTGGATCGGTGAAGGCAAGCACCGCCTGAGTCGTGATATTGGACCCGAGCCCGTTGCCGTTGGCCTTCTTGAAGCGCAGCAGAAGAAGTTGCCGGATGAGGAACTTCACCGTCTCGTCGCGCTCGACGAAGTGGATATCGGCTCGCTCGCCCCACTTCGCCATCGCATGCCGGACCACAAAGTCGTGCATCAGGACAGCCCGCGAGCGCGGAAAAAGGACTTGCAGCCCGGCGGCCATCCAATCGTCCCAGGCGCCATGCACTATTTCGAGAACATCGTCCTCCAACCCATCGAGGAGTTTCCGGACGTCAGCTTCAATCGCACTTGCCATGAATCAGCCTCCAGCAGCCCGATCCCCGGCTACCATGGCATTTTTGTAATTTCAACCAATTTTTTGCATTTTTCCATTCAGGGCGCGGAGATGCGAATGTCGGTTACCCAAGCATCTCTGTCACCCCGGTACCGACTAGATTGCCCTCCTGCATAGATCAGACCCACAGGCCGGCGAAGCCGGGGGGGTGCAAGCCTGTCAACGTCGATAAGGGCAGCGTATCTGCCACTTCTGGAGGCCGACCTAACCGGACCGCAGAATTGGCGAACGGAGAATTCGGGGCGCAAAGTCCCCACGTCCGTCAGAGGCGCTTCTCTCCGAGGAGTTGGTTAGCACGGGCTGGCCCCTAGTTGCGCGAAACGCGGGGAGGTTTTGGCTGAAGTCGCGCGGAATCAAAATCAGCTCGGCCACGCTGCGACTTGTTGGCGGAGAGGGAGGGATTCGAACTCGCGCTCCGGTTAGCGAAATTTGCCTTTTGAATTATCGAGAAAATTTGCCGCTTCACTCGCCAAATTCGGCTTCAGAGAAAGTTTCGCGCACGAGGTGCTGGACGGGAATGTTCGCCTCCTCTCCTCGGTCCGGTTTCAATTGCGGCGGCGCATGGTGTGGAGGTCCGCTCGAACGGGCTGCAGTTCACGCCTCGCCAAGACTGCTCATGACCCACAGCGGACATCAGGCGGAAGCAGGAGCGGAGAACGGCAGGCGAGAGGTGGAGGCGCTGGCCAGTCTACGGATTCGTTGCGCTCCGTCCAAGCAGCGCTTGTCAAGTCTGCGGAATTGGGTTCACAAGTGGCGATCCATCCTACAACGTCACCTATGTCGAAGACGCGAAACAATCACTATGTGCCACAGTGGTACCAGGAGGGGTTCTTTGAAATAGGCCGTAATACGCTTGCCTATCTCGACATGAAACCGCCGGAAAGAGTCCTCGACGGTGGCCGTGTGATTACCGGAAGGGCCCTGTTCGACGCCCCCACGTCGCGCGCGTTTCAGCAACGCGACTTATACTCGACGTTCTTCGGAACGTCCGTTAACGACGAGATTGAGCGCCGTCTGTTTGGCGACATCGATTCCAGGGGATCAAATGCGATTAGGTCTTTTGCAGGCTCGGATATCAGTGAATGGCACCGCCACTTTCAAACTCTGTTTGAGTTCATTGACATCCAGAAAATACGCACGCCAAAAGGCCTCGATTGGCTGAAGGCCCAATATCCTACGCTCACCCAGAACGAATTGATGTTTGAGATGCAGGGTATCCGCATGATGCACTGCACGATCTGGAGTGAAGGGGTGCGCGAGATCGTCTCTGCCGAAGACGCCGATGTGAAATTCATACTCAGCGATCACCCGGTCACGATCTACAATCATGCCGCACCACCCGAGGCACAGGCATGTGCCTATTCGAATGATCCCACAATCGCTTTAAAGGCTTCGCAGACGATCTTTCCGCTCACCCGTGATTTCTGCCTAATTCTTACAAACCTAGAGTATGCGCGCGATCCATCGACCAAACCGCTCGAAAAGCGGACCTTTGCGCGCAATTTCCGGCACTCGATGGTTCGAACAGATGCATTCATCCGTACGCGAAAGCTCTCGAGCCGAGAGGTAGCAAAGATCAACTATGTCCTAAAGGCGCGCGCGCGCCGCTATATCGCCGCCGGCCGCAAAGAATGGGTCTACCCAGAAGAAGGCGTCTCCGAGCCTTGGTGTGAGTTAGGGAAGACTCTTCTGCCGCCCAAGGACGAGCTCTGGCGCTTCGGTGGAGAGATGTTCGCGAAATTCGCGGATGGCCATGTCCACTATCAGGACGAGTTTGGCAGGACCGAAAGGCAACGCGACTTCCTGAAGAAAGAACAGCCAACCGGGCCGTTGCGCGCTGGAGATCAGTGCGGCTGCGGATCCGGACTGCGCTTCAAGGCTTGCTGTAAGTCGAAGCCTGTCGCGCTGCGCCCAACGTGGAGTGAGTCCAGCATCCGCGAACGAAACCTCATGTTGCAAAATGCGATCGTGAATGTTCTAGGGCTAGAACGGGGGAAAGATTGGTCCCGCGTCCGACGCGACCTGACCGATGAACAGATCAGCAAGATTTATCGCCTCTACGAAGGTCTGTGGCCGCTCGAAACCGATCTTCTCCAATTGTTGCCCAAACCTGATGGAACCGCTCGATCGGTCTATACGGGCCCCCTCCATCCCACGACCATCACTGATTTTGCGCTTGGTGCGTCGCTCTACTTTGGCGAGTTGCTCGTTGAGCACCCGTTCGTACATGCCGGCACGTTCAAAAGGGAGTTCAGCCCGGTCGAAAATCCGAGGAGCTATCGCCACGAGTTTCTCAAGACGGTCCTGTTCTTTCTCACCGTCATGCCGTTGGTCGAGGCTGGTCTAGTTAACCTATTCCCGGATCCCTGCAATTTCGATTTCCATCTGCGCAAACAGATGTTCCATATGGCGAAATCTCGGTTGGAAGGCATCGAAAGGCACCAACGCAAAGACGCGCGCATGGAAGATCTGATGAAGCAGGACGTACAGCGAAACATCATGTCGCTGCCACGAGATGCATTACGCTCCCAAATCCTACGAGCCTCGCCAGAAGTGGACGAGGCGACTCTTGAGGAGACTCTAAAGTACATCGAGCGGATCAAGGAGAGTGACCCGCTGGCCGTTCTGCATGAGGATTCCCTTGCTGGTGGAAAGCAGGGCGGTCAGTTGAACATGATGAAGCTTGCTCCGAATTTTGAGATGACGATGTACTTGGCGCAGGCAACGGGGTCCTGCATCGTCACCGATTGCGCCTTTCGCTGGAACGAAATCAGGACGGCCATCCGTCAACGGTCGGGAGGGGGCGGTCTCAGAACTCTCGCGAGCAACATTGAGGATTCCTCGTTTGCGTTCCCGCAGGAGGTCGCGGACATCGCGGCGCTCGCTTCCGACAAAACCTTCGCTGCCTATCCGGCATTGATATGTGACGTTTTTAGATATCTGTCGAACCTTGTCGATCGTGGGCCTAAGCCGAACGTTGAGGCGCGTTTGACTGCCCGTTTCGCCAGAGCCCATGGGCCGGCCCAGGCCACGATCGCGAAGGCCGATGTTCCCGCAAAGGAGGCTCGAATTTCTTGTGTCTTTCCATCCGGAGGCATTCAGGACAATACCGTCAACCGTCTTCTGCTAATGTCGAGTTCGGAAAGGCACCTACCGAGCGTCCCGATGGCATTCTTGATTGAGGAACGTGCGGCCGAGTAGGGAAAGCCGGTTGCCCCTGCGAGAAGCGCGACGTGACTGCGACTTAGGCGCCGTCTTGCGCAGTTTTGCCGGCCATTCTGTCCACTCCGCTGTAGGATGCATATGGTCCTAAGTATGTCTGCTTTTGGCGCTACGCAGACATCAGCGCACGCCCTCCGCGTCATACACGTGGACCAATCCTCGATGATGCGCTGTGATCTCGGCCGCCCCTAACCGGACCGCCGAATTGCCGAACGGAGAATTTGCGGCCTACGGCGCGCCACCATTCTCCAAACTTCGCTCTCCGTGACCGCTTGCACCGACTTTGGCTAAGCTAAGCTGCGGATATTGCGCGATAATTTCGGTGGGAAAAATTTCTCGGTAAAAACAGCAGACTAGCTGGCGGAGAGGGTGGGATTCGAACCCACGGTACGGTTACCCGTACAACGGTTTTC
>CAZCQH010000008.1:0-128623 GCA_964500805.1 uncultured Hyphomicrobiaceae bacterium | reverse complement strand
CCTACGCGCAACGCCGCCGCCCCCGCCTCCTACACCACGTCCCGGGACGCCGCCATCCATAGTGATGCCGGATCCGATGCCAAGGTCCGATCCAGCATCAACCATGCTTGTGTCCAGGGAAATGCGTCGAGCCGGGACAGTCACCTGCCTATGTTCGATCGCTTGAGCTTCCGACATGCTTGGGTGAATTGCTGCCTTGTCCAGCCCATGCCCTCCTTATAGCCTTGGTTGCATTGCACTACTGTGGGACCTTTCGGCGGCGGCGGGGGTGTTCGCGTCTGTGCGACAGCGCCAACCGACAGGACGGTCGCAGCAAATGCCGCCGCGGATGCCATTTTGATGACGTACATCGCCGACTCCTACTGTTGCACTCACCAGGTAAACTTCCGACGCTTGATCCAGTTCCGAGATGCTTCTCGGCTCACAAAGTGCTGATCACACTGCGCCATCGGCAATGACGTGAGGCACGAAGCGCGCGCCGCGGCCGGTGATGGCGCAGCGATCTTCACGCAGCCCCATGCCAACCGGAGATCCGCCGACAGTCCAAAGGCCTATAACGGGGCGCCAACCGTAGAAATCTGGGAGCGGCGCAAACGTTTGGGCAATTGTCGCCATGCTTGCATAGGGTCCGTCGGTGGCAGGTGATGCGACCGCACCGGGTCCGCCGCCAGGCTCCGGCGCGTCGACCCTGATATTGGCGCCTTCGCGTCCGAGCAGTGGTTTCAAAATTCGCGGGCCCGCGATGCCACGCGCATCGAACGAGGCGGGGAGCAAATTCGGATGATCAGGAAATAACTCCCAAAGAATTGGCAAAATACCCTTGCTCGCTGGGATGACACGCCATGCGGGCTCGATGACCGTGAAGGGACAAGGAGCTAGACAGGCCGATTGCTGACCGTTGGTGGCACCGCCGCGGACAGGGTGGCTGACCATGCGCTCCAAAACATGCGGAAAGAACCGCTCCTCGGCCAGCCAGTCCCAAGGATATAGCTTGAACAGCGACTCGATGCGGGATTCGTCGTTGTCGACGAAGTGCTCACCGTTCCACCCGACGTCAGGAAGATGCATCAGCCGCGTATCGAGCCCGGCCTGAATGGCGGTGTCCATGAGGTAGGCTGTGGTGAGCAGATCGTCGTCATCATCCGGCATGCACGCAAAGTGCACGCGCGTGAGGCGGCCCGACTGGCGCGCCTGACGCCATCGATCGATGAGCGCCTCATGAATGGCGTTGAACTGATCGAGCCTGGGGAAGCGCTCTTCCAGCCAATGCCATTGGACCACGGCGGCCTCGAAGAGCGCTGTCGGCGTGTCGGCGTTGTACTCGAGGAGCTTCGGGGGACCGTTGCCGTCGAAGCAAAGGTCGAACCGGCCATAGAGCGAGGGCTCGGACGCGCGCCAGCTCAGGGTTGCGACCTCGGCGAGTGGCTGGGAAATCCCGAGCTCGGCGAAGCGGCGTTGCTCGACGACGTGGGCCGTGGCCGCCAGGACGAGGCTCATGAGTTCGTGCCCGGCCTCGTGCAACGTCTCTATCTCAGCTTCAGTGAAGCGATAGGCCGCATCTTCGCGCCAGTAGGGTGAACCGGGATTGGAAGCGAGATCGACACCGAGATCGGCAATCCTGCGCAGCCAGTTCGGGCGGGGTGTGAGAGCAAATCGCTGCATGGCGTTCCAGAGAGATCACGCGCAGGCACTGGCAAACGGTCACAGACTACGGATAACCGACGCTGAGAGCTATCCGCCGTAGCCGCGATAACTGCTCGAGCCGCGGCTCCGGCATGCGTAGCCGAAGCCTGCCCGCTCGACGGCAACTTTGCGTGAATTCCAGGACGGGCCGGCGCCCGGATCCTGGGACGAGCATGCCTTGGGGCTCCCACTCACCATGCGATAAATGGGACCGAGAAAGCGGCCGGCACCCTGCTCGCCCTTCTGCGAGCAGATCGTTGTCGAGTAGTCGGTCGCGCAATCCTGCATCGAGTTGTAGACGTTGCGATGGTGCGAGCCGGAGGAGCAGCCGCCAAGCGCCAGTGCGCCGCCGGCGCCCAGCACAGCAAGCCCGACTTTGCTGCTCCGCCAGCCGTTCATGGCGTCATGCTCGCCGCGTTGACGAGGCCTATCGCGATGGCGACGGCGGCTTTCATAACCCCCGAAGCGGCGTCGTTCTCCTCGATGGATCGATAAAGGCGAGGCATGAAGCGCGCGAGCAGCACGTGAGCGGCGACTTGCACGATGAGGCCGATGGCACCCCAGAGCACAGTCTCGAACACGTTCTCGGAGTACGTGATGGCGCGCGCTAGGACGATAGCATAACCGATCAGCGCACCTCCGAAGCCGATGGCAGCGGCGGCGTTGCCTTGGCGGATCAACGCGAGTTCATCGTGCGGCGTCGTCTTGGCATAAGCGAAGCTAAAAATCGCGAGCAGCACCAGGGCAGCCAGCAAGTGCGCGCCAAAGGAGCCGATCGCTGCGAGGAAGTGCACCATGTTTCGGTCCTGGGAAAGGTGGACGTTGCAGCCAGCAAGCATAGGCGGCCATCGTGAACGCTAGACAAAGAGCGCGACGGCCACGCGCATAGCCTAGCGGACAATGCTTTTCAGTTTGTTGCTTGTGGCCATTAAGAGTTATTTCACCCTCTGAGCACGGGATCAGGAGCCGCTATAGGTTCATGCTCGGATCTCCTGGCGGAGTCCGCGGGAATCCAGAGGCGGTTTCGCGGGAAAGCAATGCGCACTTCCATCGAGCACGCGCTGGGCTGTCCAAGCGCAGGCGCAGGCATCGAGCAGGTCGTCAGGACCGGCGTCGGATGGTCTGAAATGCTTATTCGCGAGAAAGTCCGGAGGAAAACCCGCGGCAGCAAGGAGACGGCGCCTCAGCAGCAACCCCGGTTCGTGCGGCCGCGACTTCACCTTTTTCGGCTCATCCAGTGATCGTTGATCGTTCATGGCCCAGAACGCCACTTCCGGATGGCACTCCACGACGCGGGATTGAAGCTCGGGCGTGATCAGAGAGTCGATCTCCCGGATTTTTGGAAATAGATTGAACATCTGCTTGGAGACTTTGCGCGGCGGGTCGGAGTGAAGGAGCGCCACCTCACAGGCGCGGCGAAAGTCCTGCTGCATCACCGCCGCGCGCGCGGGCAGCGCAAACAGCGACGACTGCCGCGCCCCCAGCTTGGCGCGAGCCTCGCTGTCACCCGGACGGCCGCCAACGCCTGAGCGTTCAGGAAGCCCGATCGGCATGTCGACCGCGATCGCAGCAGGTGCTTCGGGAAGTGCCAGGATCTCCGCAAAAGTCGCTGCAATGTGCGCGCGCGGCGGCTCTTGGCTGCGGAGCGGCCGCAACACCACGAGCCAACCTGCAGGGCAGCCGTCGACGCCGGCAACCCAATCTGGCGGTGGCTTAGTGTGCGCTTGCTTCGCCATGGTTCAGTTCACGATCGTGTGGCGGCAAAAGCCGGAAGGCAGTCGACGAGGTGCAACTCAGAGGCGCCGCGGCTCACTTCGACCACGCGGCGCACGCCGTCTATGGCAGCGCGGAAGGCGAGGACTGGATCATGGCCAGCCCAAATGTGGTGGCCAATGATGAGGGCCGAGAGCAGATCGCCGGTGCCGTTGGGAACTCTCTCATGGCGCACGACACGGCTCCGGTCAGCGACCGCTCCGTCGATCAGGAGCGCGTTCTCGATCGACGCGCTGCCGGGAACAGGGATCGAAGTGACGATCACGTGCGCAAGCGCCTTCTCTTGCACCACCCGTTGCGCGTCCTCGACCGAAGTGACGTCCTCGCCGGCGATCCAACCAAGCTCGAAGCGGTTGAGTCGGATGACGTCAGCATGCGGCAACAAGCTATCTCGGATCGCGCGGGCGGCGTCCTCAGCGATGTACACGCCTTTCGGTTCGTCACCGATCACGGGATCGCAAAGGAACACCAGGTCACGGCGCACGGCGCGAAGCTGAGCAATTGCCTCAGCGGCAAAAGCAACGTGATCCACGCTCGGCAGATAGCCCGTGATCACAGCGTCGACTTCCGAGAGCCAGCCGTTGGCATCGAGCGCATCGCGCATGCGGCGCAGCAGGTCGGGCGCGATGCGCTCGCCTGCAACGTGCGCGTGACCGGGGTGGTTCGAGAGCAGGATCGTCGGCAGCGCAATTACCTCGTGGCCCAAGGCCTGCAACGCCGGCACGATGACCGAAATCCCCACGTGGCCACGGGTCACTTGCGACGAGATGCAGAGAATGCGCGCCATGTCAGGAACCATGAAACGGGGTCAAGCAAGGTTTTTTGTGGACGCTTCTCTCCCTGCGGAAACGTCAGACGGGAGAGACCTCAGGTGCGCCGAGGTCAATAGACGTTGGACTCGCGCAGCGGCTTGTTGTCGATGACACGCTGGAAGGAGAAGCGCGCCAGGTCGATCGTCTGATACTTGCCGTGGATGACGAGTTCCGCGATGGCACGGCCGATGCCCGGTGACTGCTGAAGCCCGTGGCCAGAGAAACCGCACGCAAGCACAAACGCCGGCAGCTCGGAGTGACAGCCGAGGATCGCATTGTGGTCGAGCGTGTGGACGTCGTAGTGGCAACACCAGGAACTCTGGAGCTTCAGCGTTTCCATGGCGGGTACGCGATGGGCAAGACCGGGCCAGATGATGTCATCGAACATCGCGTGGTCGATGTCGAAGTCCTCCGCATCCGGGTCCTGGTCCTCCGACGGCGAGATGCCCGTGAGATAGAACTTGCCCTCGGGACGGAAGAAGAGGCCGGTCGGGCCGATCATCAACCCGGCGCCGGGAAGCGGAGTCGGGCAATCAACAACGAAGATGAACCGCTTGCGCGGGTGCACGGGAATGGTGAGGCCGGCCATGGCAGCAACTTTGCGCGAATGCCAGCCGGCGGCGCAAATGACGGTGCCGGTTGCAATGGTGCCGCCGCTCTTCAGCTTCACGCCTTCGATGCGGCCGCCTTTCTGGTCGATGCCAACCACCTCGTCCGCGACATAGGTGACGCCCTTGGCGATGGCGCCCTTGCGGAAGAGTTGGACGAGGGACGCGGGATCGACCCACCCCTCCCCCGAGCGCCCCCAGCCGGCGGCGCCCAGATCATCGGAGTTGAGCCAGGGGAACCGGCGGCGCATCTCTGGCGGATCCAGCAGCTCGGTGTCGGCGCCAAGGCTCGTCTGCAGCTTGATGTTGGCTTCGAGCGTGGCGCGGCCCTCGGGCGTCGCCATGATGAGATAGCCCCGCTCGCGGAATGCGATGTCGGCCTCGGGACCAAACTCACGCTTGATGTTGCGATAGAACGCGACGCCGAACTGCGATATGCGGATATTCTCTGGCGTCGAAAATTGCTGGCGGATGCCGGCGACGGCGCGGCCCGAAGCGCACCACTGGTAGCTCGGGTCCTTCTCGACAACGGTGACGCGCCCCTTGTAACCGTCGCGTTTCAGGAAGTAGGCGATCGAGCTGCCGATTGCGGCCCCGCCTATGATGACGACGTCGGCGACAGCAGGCGGCATGAGCGGGCCTCGTAAGTTTTGCGACAACTATTGCCGAGCGAACGTATGCCAAGCGCGCGCCGAACGCCACATCAGGTCGCTCGGTTGCTGATAGGGCAGCTGGGCGCTATAGGCTCGAACGCCATTGACGATCGCAGAGGACAACCCATGACCATCCGCCCGCGCCGCAGCGTGCTCTATATGCCCGCATCGAACGCACGGGCGCTAGAGAAAGCGCGCACGATCGCGGCGGACGCGCTGATTTTCGACCTCGAGGATGCCGTTGCTCCTGAGACCAAGGAAACGGCCAGAACGCAGGCCACCGATGCGGTTCGCTCGAAGGGCTACGGCACACGCGAGATCGCCATCCGGCTGAATGGGCTCGATACGCCCTGGTACAGCGACGACGTGATGGCGGCGGCGGCCGCGCAACCTGATGCCGTCGTGCTGCCGAAGGTGCAGCGCCTGCAAGACATCCAGCGCGTGACGGATGCTCTCGACCGGGGAGGTGCGCCAAAAACCATGCGCCTCTTCGCGATGATCGAGACACCGCTCGGCGTGCTCAATGCAGCTGAGATCGCGGGAGCCGCACGCCACGCAGGGTCACGGCTCGCGGGTCTCATCGTTGGTCTCAACGACCTCTTCAAGGAGACGCGGGCGGAGCCGGATGCGGCGCGGACGGCGGCACAGTATTGGCTCTCGGCGATCGTCACGGCTGGCCGGGCGCATGGCCTTGATGTGCTCGACAGCGCTTACAACAACTTCCGCGATGCGGAGGGCTTCAGGCGCGAGTGCGTGCAGGGGCGGATGCTGGGTTTCGACGGCAAGACGCTCATTCATCCGGGTCAGGTTGCGGTCGCCAACGAGGTGTTTGCGCCGCCGGCCGCTGAGGTTGAATGGGCCCGCAAGATCATCGCGGCATTCGAGAGGCCGGAGAACAAGGGCCGGGGCGTCATCAATCTCGAGGGCCGCATGGTGGAGCTGCTGCATGCGGAGATGGCGAAACGGACCGTCGCGATTACCGATGCGATCGTGGCGCGCACTTAACGTCGCTGCGCGAGCAGGGCCTACGACCCGCTGAGCAGGCGACCTTGCAGGACCTCCTTTTTTTACTTCACGCCGAGCTTCTTCTGCAGGCTCGACGAAGAGGTCGTGTACTGGAAGAGCAACTTCTTGTCGGGGTAGACGATCCGATGCGCGGCTTGCGCCATCAGCGCCGCTTCGTGAAAGCCTGAGAGGATCAGCTTCAACTTGCCGGGATAGGTGTTGATATCACCGATGGCGAAGATGCCCTTCTCGCTGGTCTCGAATTTCTCGGTATCGACCGGGATCAGATTCTCTTCCAGATTGAGGCCCCAATTGGCGAGCGGCCCAAGCTTCATGGTGAGACCGAAGAACGGCAGCAGCCGGTTGACGGTGAGCTTCTGCTCGCCTTCCTTGGTCTTCACCGTCACGCCGTCGAGCGCACCGTTGGTGCCGTGCAATGCGGTCATCTGTCCGATGATGAGCTTCATCTTTCCTTCGGCCACGAGCGCGCGCATCTTCTCGACTGAATGCGGCGCGCCGCGAAAGTCATCGCGCCGGTGCATCAGCGTCAGCGAGCGGGCGATCGGCTGCAGATTGATCGTCCAGTCGAGCGCGCTGTCCCCACCACCAACGACCAGCACGTCCTTGTCGCGGAAGTCCTCCATTCGACGCACGGCATAGGTGACGCCCTTGCCCTCGAAGGCCTCGATGCCTTCCAAGGGCGGACGCTTCGGCGTGAACGAGCCACCGCCCGCCGCGACGACCACCACTTTGGTCAGGAACGACTTGCCCATGTCGGTGACGAGGCGGAAGCGGCCGCCCGGCTCGCGTTTCAATTCGTCGATCCGCTCGCCGAAGTGGAACGTGGCGCCGAACGGCTTGATCTGCTCCATCAGCGCGTCGGTGAGGCCCTGCCCGGTCACGATCGGCAGCGCAGGGATGTCGTAGATCGGTTTCTCGGGATAGAGCTCGGCGCACTGGCCGCCGGGCCGGTCGAGGATGTCGACGAGGTGCGCCTTGATGTCGAGAAGACCGAGCTCAAACACCGCGAACAGGCCGACCGGCCCCGCACCGACAATCACCACATCCGTTTCGATGGGCGCTTGGGCGCCAGCGTTCGCCGTCATGGTCTTTGATCCCTGATCGTATGGAGCCGGCGCGGACACGCCGCAAATGTCGGCTCGTCATAGCGGATTGCGCCCGCCGCGCAAGCCGAGCCGCCGAGGCAAGGCCGCCGGCACTGGCTGCATGGTTAAGTGGCTGCTCATCTGCACGAGGAAAACGGCCCGCGGTCGTAATGGAAATGGTCGCGGTGCGCGGAATTGTAGTCGGGCCCGATGGCGACACGAAAATATCGGCAGGCGCCGGCGTGGATCTCGCGCAGGAAGCGGGCCTCCGGACCCTCGCCGCCCCAATTCTTGACCACGGAAATCCTGCGGCCCCTGGCGAGGACGAACGACGAAATGTCGAGGGCATTGGCGCTGGCGTGCTCACTGCGCCAGGTCGAGAATGCCGGACTGCCGCGGATGTTCCGGCAGGCATAGCCGCCGAGATGCTCGATCGAGGCGATCGGCTCTCCGAGAATGGCAATCGCGCGTGGCTGCACCTCGTGCGCAATCCAGAGCGCGAGTGCTGCCGTCAGCTCGCAGCTGATCTTGTCCACACCAAGCTTTACGCCGCCTGCCGACACAACGCGCAGTCCGTTAGACAACCCGCACCCCTCGGGGCCCATCCAGTCGTCGATCTCGGCCGCCGCCACATGCGGAGCCTTTACGACACGGCGGCACAGCTCCCTGCTCGACTTCATGGCGGCAAGCCGCCAATCAAGGAAGTAGCTGTCCGGGACATTGAGATCGACAGGAGCGAAGCTGCCGACAATGCGGGTCGCGAGACGGCCTTCACGGACAGCAACCGCAGCAAGGCCGAGAGCCGCGAGCAGAACGAGCCCTGCCACGCTCAAATATCGACCTCGGCGGGCCCGGCGCACGTGCCGAGCCTACTCGGCAGCCGAGCGCGCAGCGGCTCTCGCCGCTGGCTCTGCGTCTGGCTTTTCACTCGTCCCACTTGCAGTGCTTTTGATGACCGGATCCTTGGCCGGAACCGAGCGGCCTGTTTCGTCGTCCCGTTGCGACTCGCGCGGCCGGTGCACCGTCAGCCGCTTGATGCGGCGCGGATCGGCATCGAGCACTTCGAACTCGACGCCCGAGTGGTGCCGCACGATCTCGCCGCGTGCAGGAATCCGGCCGCCGATCGAGAACACCAGTCCGCCGATCGTATCGATCTCGGCTTCGTCCTCCGAGGTGAGCAGCTTCAGTCCGAGATGCGCCTCGAGCTCGGCGACCGGCGTTCGCGCCTGCGCAACCAATCCGTGGCGCTGATCTTCGACGATGTTCGCGGCCTCCGTGACATCGTGCTCGTCCTCGATATCGCCGACCACCTGCTCGACAAGGTCCTCGATCGTCACAAGCCCATCCGTGCCGCCGTACTCGTCGATCACCAGCGCCATGTGAACGCGCGTCGACTGCATCTTGATCAGCAGGTTCATCGCCGGCATGGAAGGCGGCACATAAAGCATCTCCCGACGCAGACGCGCGCCGTTGACCGGGCGCTTCAGGTCCACGCGCGAAAGATCCATCGCAGCGTGCTTCTGCGCGCCAGCCGCAGGTTCCTCGATAACGACGGCATCACGCGGCGCAGCATCGCCCATCAGGTATCGCACCAGGTCCTTGATGTGGACCATGCCGCGCGGATCGTCGAGGGTCTCGTGATAGAGCGGAATGCGCGACACGCCGGCCTGGCGGAACTTCTGCAGTATCTCCTCGACCGGCGCATTCTCGTCCATGGCGATGATGTCCGCGCGCGGCACCATGATGTCCTCGACGCGCAGCGCACCGAACCTCAGCAATCGGAGCAGCATGTCACGTTCAGCCGACGTGAACGCCGTCTCGGCATGATCATCCGTTTTCAGCGCGGCTTCGAGGGTGTCGCGCAGAGTTTGGGGACCCGAGAGCCCGAGCCGGGCCCGCAACGTCTGAAGCCAGCCGGGCTTGGTGATGCCTCGTTCCGGCTCTGGCCGTTCGTCGATACGTCGACTGTCGCTTTCGTTGCTCATGGTTGCTCTTCACCCATCACTCAGGAGCCGCATGAGGGTCCGGAATGCCTAGTCGATCGAGAACCTCGGTTTCGAGACGCTCCATCGCGACCGCTTCGTGCTCCGTTTCGTGATCGTAGCCCATCAGATGCAGCGTGCCGTGCACAATGAGATGCTGAAAATGGTTCTGCAGCGGAATGCCAAGCTCCGCTGCCTCCCGCAAGACAACACCGTCGGCGAGCACGATGTCTCCGAGCATACGCGCCCCGGGCAGCGCATGGCCGGCACCCTCGAACTTGAACGAGAGCACGTTGGTCGGGCTATCCTTGCCACGGAAGTTTCGATTGAGACGGCGGACGGCACTGTCGCTGGAAAGTGCGACGGCGGCGATGGCCGGCAGCCACTGGCGGCCCACGCCATGTGAGACGATGGCTGCAGCAGCCGCCTGCACCAAGCCATCGATATCGCCGAGCCTCGACCAGTCACCGTCGTCCTCGACAAGATCGAAGTGCAACCGTTCTGGAGGCTCACTTTCGGGCGTAGCATCGGCGGCGTCCGAAGCACGCGCAACTGGAGCAGATAATGGGCGCTTCGAATTCATGACGCCGACTTCTCAAACCGCTCGTAGGCGTCGACTATGCGTGCGACGATATCGCGGCGGACGACATCACTGCTCGTGAAGCGCACCGCCTCGATGCCATCGACGCCATCGAGGAGCCGTACCGCCTCTTCAAGTCCGGAGTTCTGGCCCTTGGGCAGATCAATCTGGCTCGGGTCGCCGGTGACGACCATCTTCGAGCCCTCACCGAGGCGGGTCAGGAACATCTTCATCTGCATGCTGGTGGTGTTCTGGGCTTCGTCGAGAATGACGAACGCGTGCGCCAATGTTCGCCCGCGCATGAAGGCAAGCGGCGCAATCTCGATGGTTCCGGTCTCGAGGTCCCGTTCCACCTTATCGGGCGGAAGAACGTCGTAAAGAGCGTCATAGAGCGGGCGCAAATAGGGGTCGACTTTTTCGCGCATGTCGCCGGGCAGGAAGCCGAGGCGCTCGCCTGCTTCTACAGCCGGCCGCGATAGGATGATCCTGTCGACCATGCCGCGCTCAAGGCACGCCGCCGCAAAGGCAACAGCGAGGTACGTCTTACCGGTGCCTGCAGGCCCGATACCGAACACCAGGTCGTGCTGCTCGAGGGCGCGCAGATATGCGCTCTGCATAGGGGTCCGCGCGGTCACAATCCGGCGCCGCGTACGGATCTGCGCCATGCCATCCTGCTTCGTTGGCTCCGATCGGGCGTGCCGAATGAGACCGTCGATGTCGCCGCGGCCGATCTGCTCGCCCTTGCTGACGCGATCGTAGAGCGTCTCCAGCACACGCCTGGCCATCAGGCAATTGGGCTCCGATCCAGTAATGGTCAGCAGATTACCCTGCGCGTGAATCTCAACCTCGAGCCGCTCCTCGATCAAGGCGAGATTTGCATCGTACTCGCCCAGAACCTGCGCAAGCGCTCGATTGTCTTCAAACGGGACGACGAGCCGATGGCCGCCTTTCGCCTTGTCGGACTTGCGTTGGCCTCCGGCTGCCGCCGTTCCACGGGCCCCTGTCAATTCAGCTCTCCTGCAATAACGGCCCTCGCGCCAGATCCTTTGACGCCCTGCGCGGACCGCATGTCACGCCGCCTTTATGACACCGGAAAGACTGTTTGACCACGCCGCCGAGATTTCGACCGGAATAATGCGGCCCAGCAACGAGGCCTTAGCCTGCGCATGCACGAGTTGCAGATAAGGCGAGCGGCCGACAAGCTGGCCGTCTTTGCGCCCGGGCTTTTCGAACAGCACAGGCACAGTACGCCCGACCAAACTCTCATTAAACGCGGTTTGCTGCTCCGTCAGCAAATCCTGCAAGCGCGCCAAACGCTCGGATTTAACCTCTTCTGACACCTGATCGTCGATGGTCGATGCGGGAGTCCCTGGGCGGGCGCTGTACTTGAACGAGAAGGCTTGAGCGAAACCGACGGCCCGAACCACGGCCATGGTTTCCTCGAACTCAGCGTCTGTTTCGCCGGGAAAGCCCACGATAATGTCAGTAGAGAGGGCCAGATCGGGCCGGACCGCGCGGATTCGTTCGACGAGGCGCAGGTAATCGCTCGCCGTGTGCTTGCGATTCATGGCCGCGAGAATGCGGTCGGCACCCGCCTGAAACGGAAGATGAAGATACGGCATCAACTTCGGCTGATCGCGATGCGCGGCGATCAGATCATCCCCCATATCGCGGGGATGGCTGGTCGTGTAGCGCAGGCGCTCGAGTCCACCAATCTCGGCTAGAGCTCCGAGCAGCCGTGCTAGCGACCACTTCGTGCCATCGGGACCGTCACCACTGTAGGCGTTGACGTTCTGGCCCAGCAAAGTGAGCTCGCGCACGCCCTGGCGGACGAGCCGCTCCGCCTCCTCGACGAGCGCCGGCACAGGCCGCGAGTACTCGGCGCCGCGCGTATAAGGCACGACACAGAATGTGCAGAACTTATCGCAACCTTCCTGCACGGTAAGGAATGCCGATGCGCCCCGCGTCGGTGCCATGACGTTCCTGTTGCGGCTCGGCAGGTGGTTGAATTTGTCGTTCTCGGGAAAGCTCGTCTCGACCTGCGCACGGCCTTCCGCCTTCGCCTTGGCGATGAACTCCGGCAGCTTGTGATAGGCCTGCGGCCCAATCACCAGATCCACCACCGGTGCGCGACGCGCAATCTCCGCTCCCTCGGCCTGCGCAACGCAGCCCGCGACCGCGACGACCGTGTCTTTACCCGCCGCCTGCCGCTCGAGCTTCAGCTCACGGATACGGCCCAGATCGGAGTAAACTTTCTCGGCCGCCTTCTCGCGGATATGGCACGTGTTCAGGATCACCAGATCCGCATCGGCCATATCCTCCGTCGCCTGATACCCGTTCGCGACGAGCATCTCGCCCATACGTTCGCTGTCATAAACGTTCATCTGACAACCGAACGTCTTGACGTGCACTTTCTTAAGCGAAGCGGGCTCAGTAGAAGCGGACGGATCGCCGGCCGGCGCTTCATCTCTTCCCATGGACTTCGTCATGCCTACCTGCACGTCTCGAGTGGCGTCACCAGGCCGCAGCCTTGTTGCATTGCAACATCGGGGCGTCAACCCCTCGCATGCTCCCTGCGTCGTCAAAGCTTTGGGTGAACTTTGCTCAGTCTTTTCGTTCACGCCTCAAGGGCACACCGAAGAGTTGAAGTCGGTGCCCCACAAGTCGAAAACCCAGATCCCGCGCCACGCGTTCCTGCAGCTTCTCGATTTCCTCATTACGGAACTCGATAACAGTCCCCGCCTCCACGTCGATCAGATGGTCGTGGTGCTCGTTCGGCGCAGCCTCAAATTGCATTCGCCCGGCCCCGAAATCATGCCGCGCCAGTATTCCCTTGCGTTCGAACAGCTTCAGCGTTCGATAAACGGTCGAGAGCGAAATCTTCGGATCGACGGCGTTGGCACGCCGGTAGACTTCCTCCACATCGGGATGGTCGGCCGCGCCTGAGAGAATGCGCGCGATCACGCGACGCTGCCCAGTCATGCGAAGACCATGCTCGGAGCATAGCCGCTCGATACGGCTTGGGATCTGGGCGCGGACGCGCGGCATCGGCCTTTCTCGAGTCGGAGTGCGGCCCTTATAGGTGAGCCGTCCGATCCCGTCCATCCATTGGCGTTCTGCTCCTTCGAACAGGGTTATTGCCGGAGTGCCATCGTCAATTGCCGCAGGCTCAATAGGATGATTAGGCACCCGACCAGAACCATCATCGGCCGATCAGGGATGTGTCGGGCGGCAAACGCCGCAAATGGCGCGGCCAGCACGCCGCCGATGATGAGACCGAGAATAATCGGCCACAGCATCAGCTCCGATGCAACGGCGAACGTCGCTGAGGCGGCCATCGTCACCAGGAACTCAGAGAGGGACACGGTGCCGATTGCAAGACGTGGAACGGCACCCGACCAGACGAGACTCGTCGTCACGATCGCGCCCCAGCCGCCACCGCCCGCAGCGTCGAGAAAGCCACCGGCGAGCCCGAGCCCGGCGAGTTGCCATCGTGACCAGGGATGTGCGTGCGTCTCGGTAGTCACGCGGTCTCTCAGCCCGCGCGAGAAGATCACGGAGCCCGCTATCAGGAGATAGACCGCCACGAATGGCCGCACCTGATCCGCAGGAAAGACGCTGAGCAACGAGGCGCCCGCGACGGCTCCGAGGGCGCCGCTCCCCGCGATCCAGCCGACGACCCGCTTGTCGACGTTGCCCGCTTTCCAGTGGGCCGCTCCAGACGCTGCGGTCGTGAACATCTCAGCGACATGAACACTCGCCGAGGCGGCCGCAGGTGTCGCTCCAAAACTGAGGAGAACGGTGGTCGCCGTCAGGCCATAGGCCATGCCGAGCGCGCCATCGACCATCTGTGCTGCAAAGCCAATGGCGACGAACAGCTGGATGTCGTTGAGCATGGCATGTGCCTCGCCCTTTCCCTCCCTGCGTCCCGCCGGCCGAGTGCCAGATTAGCCGCGCCTGCTCACCGCGTCACGAAGTCTAGCGCTATCCGCGGCTCAAGCCCTTTTGCTCAAGCTCTTTCAGATAGGTCGCCCAGCGCGACTCGCGCTCGCGGTCGAGGAGCTGCAGGTAGCTCCACGTGAAGAGGCCCGTGTCGTGGCCATCATCGAAGCCGATCTTCACCGCATAGTTGCCGACCGGGATCAGGTCCTTGATCTTGACGTTGCGCTTCCGCGCCACCGTCACCCGCTGCTCCGGCGAATGTCCTTGCACCTCTGCGGACGGGCTCATCACACGCAGCATCTCGGCGGGCAGCGTGAACGGCTTGGCGCCCTCGAAGGCAATGCTGAGCGCACCGTTGCCATCGACCGGCGCCAGTTGCGGCGGCTTCACGCGGCGGCCTTGCGCGGCCTCGAGCTCGGCCCAGGCCTTCGCCGCGAGATCGCGATAGATCTGCGCGTGCAGGCTGTCCGGCTCGGTGGCGGTGATCGGCTCGCCGCTGTCGGAGCGCGTGCGAATGTCCACGTGCAGCGGAACGCCGCCGAGGAACGGCACACCGAGCTTCTGCGCCTCGTTCTCGGCGCCGCCGTGGCCGAAGATCTCGTGCCGCTCGCCGCATTTCGAGCACACGAAATAGCTCATGTTCTCGATGATGCCGATGACCGGCACATCCGTGCGCTTGAACATGTTGAGGCCTTTGCGCGCATCGATCAGCGCCAGATCCTGCGGCGTCGAGACAATGATGGCGCCGGAGAGCGGCACCTGCTGCGCCATGGTGAGCTGCACATCGCCCGTGCCCGGCGGCATGTCGATGACGAGCACGTCGAGCTCGCCCCAGGTCACCTCGCGCAGCATTTGCGTCAGCGCCTGCACGACCATGGGCCCGCGCCAGATGACGGGCGTTCCCTCGTCGACCATGAAGCCCATCGACATGCACTTGAGGCCATAGCCGACCATCGGCTGCAGCTTGTTGCCGGGGCCCACTTGCGGGCGGCCGGATAGGCCCAGCAGGCGCGGCTGCGAGGGGCCATAGATATCAGCGTCCAGGATGCCGGCGCGAAGTCCGATGGCCTGGAAGCCGAGCGCCAGATTGACAGCCGTCGTCGATTTCCCGACGCCGCCTTTGCCGGAAGCGACTGCAATCAGATGCTTGATGCCGGGAACGCCGGCAACTGTGCGGCCACTCATGGCACCAGATTGAGCTGCTGGCTGGCCGTGACCAGGCCCGCGTCCATGATCGTGGGCATGACGGTGGCCATGGTCATGCCCATGGTCGTGCGCATGACCGTGCCCATGAGCACCATCGCCGCCGCCGGCCCGGGCCCGGGCCGCCTGCACGCGCGGGCTCTCGGGCGCCTGACCGCCGGAAGCACGACCCGCTCCCGTTGGCGCTCCCCGCTGGCTCTCAGCCGTCAGCACGGCCGTGACGCCCTTCACGCCGGCGATGTCGCTCACGACCTTCTCGGCTGCCTGGCGCAGGGGCTCCAGCTCCTCGGCGCGCGCGGCCGGAACCGTCACAGAGAAATAGACCCGCCCGTCCTTCAGCAGGATCTCGGAGACGAGCCCCAGATCCACTATATTGCCTTCCATATCGGGGCCCTTGACGCGGCGGAGCTGCGCCAGCACCTGTTCTTTCGTGATCGACATCGGAACCTTTTGGCCTCTACCAGGGCGGCGGAAAACAAGACCGCCGCGCTCGGATTTTCATGGGCGCGTTATGGCAGGTTCACGAGGTGAAGTCACGCCGTGCAGCCAGTCTTGGTTGGCCGGTGAAACGATCTCGGAATGCGCCGATCACTGGGATCGTGCGGGCCATTCGGGGCGGTGATAGCCGAGAGGGACCGAGGGCCGTGCCCACCGCGGCTCCGTCTCGGACAACTGGACCACTGGCTTCAAATGACGCAACGGACCGGACGGCGTCTCGCTGATCGTGGACCAGCGCTCGAGCTCGGCGCGATCGAACTCCTCCGGCACGCCCTTGAGCGCGGCGGCCGGCACTTCGCCGAGGTCGACGATCCACCTGCCGACCTGGGCGAGCGAGATGCGCACCAGCCAGCTGCCGCCCTCACGCGCGCGCCGTGCCAGCGCCGCCATGGCGCCCGTCGCCATCAGGTAGCCGGTGCAATAGTCGATCGCCGATACGGGATAGAACTGCGGCCCCGGCGTCTTGCCTGGCACGGCCTCCGCCTGCCGTATCGTCATGCCGCTCACCGTCTGCACGACGGTGTCGAAGCCGCGCCGCGTGGCCCAGGGCCCCGCGTGCCCGAAGGCCGACAGCGAGACATAGACGATGCCGGGCCTTACTCGCGCCAGCTCCTCCGGCGAGAACCCGCGGCTGCCCAGCGTGCCCGGGCGATAGCCCTGCGAGAACACGTCTGTCTCGCGCACCAGGCCGCGCAGCGTTTCGACCGCTGCCGGCTGACGCAAGTCCAGCTCGGCCGACAGTTTGCCGTGGCCTGTGTCCCACTCTTGGTAGCCGAGGTTCGGCAGGTGCTTGGCGGTGATCTTCATGACGTCGGCGCCGTGCTCGGCCAGCGTGCGCGCGCACGTCGGGCCAGCCAGCACGCGCGTCAGATCGAGCACGCGGACCCCTGACAACGGGCGAGAACCAGGAGGCAGCGGCTCGGGTGCACTATCGCCGATGCGCACGATCTCCATCAGCGGCAGTGCGGCGATGGCAGCGGCCTGCGGGTGCTTCGCCCATTCAGCCTGCGTGCGCGCCATGCCACCCGCGCCCTTGGCGGCGATGATCGCCTCCTCGAGCTCAGCAGCGTCCCATGTGGCGACGGCGCGGGCGACAGCTTCGCGATCCTCGGCCACGCCAAGCACGCCAAGCGCCGCGGCTCGGTGGTTCGGGAAATTACAGTGCAGGTAGCTCCAGCGCCCGCTCCGCGCCGCATAGACACCCATGATCGAGTTCCGCGCCGCCGACAGCTCGCCATCGCCGAGTTTCATGTAGTGCCCGCTGCGCAGCGATGCCGTGGCCCGGCGGACATCGACATTCACCTGCTGGCGCCTACCGGTGCGGATCGACCAGAGATCCGAGGCGGCAAGCCCCGTCGCGGCGATCGTGGCGGCGCCGGCCGTCGCGATCCGGAACGGCGTCGGCAACACAGGATCGCCGTCACCTGTGAACGTCACAGCGGCGGCTTGGCTCTCCGACCAGCCCACCGCCGGAAAGATGGAGCGCAGGGCGGCTTGGGGCATTGACGCCTCCTTCGGATGGCTTGTGCAGGTCTCGCAAGTATGCGCGCCTTTTCGCGAACTGGGAACCCATCCATGAGCTTCGGTCGTTGCCGCCATTCGCCAAAACGCACGATGACCACTGTGCGACGTGCACCCGAGGCTCTACATAAGGCGGTAAACCAGTGGAGCGCGCCCTTTGAAGGAATTCACCGTCCGCCCGAACCTCGAGGATGTCAGGCTCTTCGCGAGCGTCGACGGCGTCGACCACGAGGGCCGCGCCGTCGAAACCGATGTCGTCACCGAGCGCCCGCTCACGCTGTTCCTGAACGCGCGCGAGATCGTGACGATGATGACGATCGGCGATCACCCGGACCTGCTCGCTGTAGGATTTCTGCTGAACCAGAACATGCTGACCGCCGACGACGAGATCACGGCAATCGACTACGACGACGACATCTCAACCGTGGTGGTGCGCACGAAGCGGCAGACCGACTACGAGGAAAAGCTCAAGAAGAAGGTGCAGACCTCGGGCTGTGCTCAGGGCACCGTGTTCGGAGACCTGATGGAGGAGTTCGATCGCATCACGCTGTCACGCGAAGCGCGCCTCAAGACCTCGTGGCTCTATCAGCTGACGAAGAAAATCAACACCGAGCCGTCGCTCTATCTCAAAGCCGGCGCCATCCACGGCGCAGTCCTGTGCGAGGAAGACCGCCCGCTGCTCTACATGGAGGATGTTGGACGCCATAACGCCGTCGACAAGATCGCGGGTTACATGTTCCTCAACCGCGTCGCACCCGAGAACAAGATCTTCTACACCACCGGCCGCCTCACCTCGGAAATGGTGATCAAGACCGTGAAGATGCAGATCCCGGTGCTGGTCTCGCGCTCGGGCTTCACCGCCTGGGGTGTCGAGCTCGCGCGCAAGGCCGGCCTCACCCTGATCGGCCGCGCCCGCGGCAAGCGCTTCGTTTGCCTCTCCGGCGCCGAGCGCATCGTGTTCGATGCCGATGCGGAGACGGTCGAGGCGGAAGACAGACGGCACGGCCGAAAGGGTGCCGACGACCAGAACTAAGCCGCATCCCGTCCGCAGCCCTCGTTGGCACTGTCTTCAACCCCAGCATTTCCAATCGCCGTGTTGGGGCCGCTTGCGACCGTGCCAATTATTTGGCCTCGCTTTGCAATTCGTCTTTCGTCAATTGGATAGCTGGCGTTCAACAGTTACAAGTGCCCGCGGAAGATTAGCCACGAGGGTGGGCGGCGCAGACATCGGAGAAGTGGAATGACGCGGTACCTGATCTCGTTCGACGACGGCGCGATGACCGTTCCTGAACAAGAGCTGCTAGCCGTCGGTGATGCTGCGCATGCCGTGGTCCGAGCTGCCAAGGAGGCTGGTGTATGGATCTTTGGCGGCGGAATGGCGCGCCAGAAAGCGAGCATAGTGGCCACCGACGGCACAGTCACCTACGGCCCCTACCCGGAGACAAAGGCGATTATCGGCGGGTTCGTGATCATCGACGTGCCCTCACACGAAACGGCGCTGGAGTGGGCTGCACGATTTGCTGCAGCTTGCCGCTGCGCCCAGGAGGTCAGAGAGATCATGTTCGACCCGCTCATCTGATGCGATCTTCAAAAGCGGACAGCGTTCTTACGACAGACTCAGCCGCCACAACATCCGCACGGGTTCCTCGCGTTGCAAGTTCGCTAGGCGATGCCGATGTAGGCACACGCTGATCCAGATATGCTAGAGTTGCCACGCACCAGTTCACCGGCGTCGCGCTAGAGATATGAGGCCGCCTATGACACCTCGAAGCTTCGCCCTCTTCGCCATCGCGCTTGTCCTGTCGGGAGGTCCTGCCGTGTCGCAGTCCGTCGAGAATGTCGAAAGCAAGCTCTATCGCACTTCTAACTTCGAGACGGCCAAAGGCGACGTATTTCCCGAGCTGCAACTGGCCTACGAGACCTACGGCCAGCTCGCGCCCGACGGACGCAACGCGGTCCTGATCACACACGGTTTCACCTCGAGCCACCACGCCGCCGGCCGCTATGCACGGGGCAAAGCACCCAGGGGGCTCGACGATGGCGACCTCGGCTCCTGGGACAAGCTGATCGGTCCCGGCAAGCCGATCGACACGACGAAGCTCTATGTCGTCTCCTCGAACATGCTGGGCTCCTCCTACGGCTCGACATCGCCGGCCAGCATCAATCCGAAGACCGGGAAGCCCTACGGCCCCGACTTTCCGCGCATCTCGGTCGCGGATATCGTGAAAGCACAGAAAGCCTTGCTCGACAGCCTCGGCGTGAAGCACCTCGTTGCCGTCGCCGGGCCCTCCTACGGCGGCTATCAGGCGTTCCAGTGGGCCGTCAGCTATCCCGACTTCATGGACGGCATCGTCGCGGTGGTCACGTCGCCGGCAAGCACCGGGGGCGCGGCCGCGACGCAGCGCATCATCGATCAGCTCGCAACCGATCCCAACTGGAATGGCGGCCACTACTACGACAAGGGCGGCATCCGCACGGTGATGACCCAGATACGCGTTGCGACGCTCAAGAACTATGGCATCGAGGCGCAGCTCAAGGACAAGCACCCCGATCCGAAAGCGCTCGAGGCCGCGATCGTCAAAACCGCCGAGCCCTGGGTCAACGCGTTCGACGGCAACTCCATGGTCGTGCTCCGCCGTGCGCTTGAAGGCTTCGACACAACCAAGGACTTCGGCAAGATCAAGGCCCGTGTCCTCTACGTCATCTCGCGCACGGACAAATTGTTCCCGCCCTCGATCGCGCCGGGGATCATGGAGAAGCTGAAGGCGGCCGGTGTTTCCGCCAGCTACTTTGAAATCGACACCGAGCTTGGCCATCTCGCCAGCGGCCCCGAGGGCGACAAGTGGGGGCCGACGCTGCGGTCCTTCATGGCCGCGATCATGCCGAAATCCTGATCACGGCCCGCTGGATGCTTCGATTTGGCACGGGCGTTTTCCCGCCGCGCGACGCCGTGTCTGCTAGGGCGCCCTACTTTGTCCGCATAGAAATTCCGCATCTGGCGCATATCGGCTTTGCCGCGCGGGGGCTTTGGGCCGCGGCAATCCAGCCGCCCGAAGTTGCTGCGTCCCGCATCCGACAACCTGAGGACAGAGCCATGAGCGCAACCGCCACTGCCATCACCGGGACGCTGTTGCACAGCTTCGAGACCGCCGAGCGGCACGAGCAGCCCTATCGGCACTGGTTCCTGACATCCTGCCTGCCGGAAAAGATTGCCGACGAGATCACCGCCCTGCCCTTCCCTGCACCGGCGCTGGGCGGCGTCTCAGGCAAGCGCGAGATTCACAACGCCACGCGCAAGTATTTCGATATCGAGAACCGCGCGCAGTTTCCCGCGGTCGAGGCGTTCTCGCAAGCGTTCCAATCGCGCCAAGTCACGGACCGCATCCAGCGCGCATTCGGCACCAAGCTCGGGGGTACGTATCTGCGGCTTGAGTATGCGCAGGACACCGGCGGCTTCTGGCTCGAGCCGCACACCGATCTCGGCGTCAAGGTGTTCACGATGCTGCTCTACCTCTCGAAGGATGCAGCGCATCGCGATCTCGGCACCGACATCTATGACGCCGAAAAGCGTCATGTCGGCCGCTCGCCATTCACACCCAACGGTGCCCTGGTGTTCGTGCCGTCGACCGACACGTTTCACGGCTTCGAGCCACGCACCATCGAAGGCGTGCGCAAGTCGGTGATCATCAACTACGTCACCAGCGACTGGCGCGCCCGCGAGCAGCTGTCGTTCCCAGACGCACCCATTGCCGCGTGAAGTGAGCGCGGCTCACGATGCGCGAGCCGGACGCGGCTGATCACTCGCCTGGCTGCAGTTTGCTGGCGGCAGGCTGATTGATGCCACTCTCGAGGATCGCCTCGCGCTTGCCGGCACCCAATCGTTCGCCGAGGCGCTCCAGCGCCAAGTAAATCGCCGGCGTGATGTAGAGCGTCAGCAGCTGCGATACTGCCAATCCGCCAACGACCGCCAGGCCCAGCGGCTGACGCAGCTCCGCGCCTGCACCGATCCCGATGGCTATCGGAAGCGTGCCGAACAGCGCAGCCATCGTCGTCATCATGATCGGGCGGAAGCGGAGCAGGCACGCCTCGCGGATTGCCTGCTCGGCCGTGACGCCGCCCTGCGCTCTTCGCTCGATGGCGAAGTCGACCATCATGATCGCGTTCTTCTTGACGATGCCGATCAGCAGAATGATGCCGATCATCGCGATCACAGTCAGCTCGACGTCGAAAGCCCACAAGATCAGCAAAGCGCCGAGGCTCGCGGACGGCAAGCCGGACAGAATCGTCAGCGGGTGTATGAAGCTCTCGTAGAGAATGCCGAGCACGATGTAGATGGTGAGGATGGCGGCTGCGATCAGGATCGGCTGGTCCCGGAAGCTGTCCTGGAACACCTGCGCGGTGCCCGCGAACTGGCCACGGATGGTGATCGGCAAGCCGATCTCCTTCTCTGCAACCGCCATCGCGGACACCGCTTCGCCAAGCGTGAAGCCCGGCGCGAGATTGAACGTCAGGGTCACCGCGGGCAGTTGGCTCTGCCGCGCCACGGACACGGGGCCCGGCCCGAGCGTCATCGTCGCGAGCGTCGTCAGCGGCACCAGTTGGCCGGCGCTCGCGCCGGTGCTGGCGCGGACATAAACCTTCTGCAGGACGGCGGGGTCGAGCGTCTTCGTCTTGTCGGCCTCGAGAATCACCGAATAGTCGTTGCCCGGCGTGAAGACGCTGGCGATCTTGCGCGTGCCGAAAGCCGAGTACAGCGTCTGCCGCACCGTCTCCATGCTGACGCCATAGCGCGCCAGGGCCTCACGGTCGACATCGAGCCGGATCTGTCGGGCGCCGAGGGTGAGGTCGCTCGTCACGTCGGCAAAGCCGGGCGTCCGCTTGACCTTCTCGAGCAGATGGTTCGCTCCCTCGTAGAGCTCGGCCTGATTGACACTCGTCAGCGTGTATTGATAGGCCGACGCGCCGGCCCGCGCGCCGATGCGCAAGTTCTGCAAAGCCTGCGGGAAGGCGCGAATGCCCGTCACGCCCGCCAGGCGCTGGCGCAGCCGGTTCTGCACGGCCGTGATGTCGGCATTGCCCGCGCGCGCGGATCGCGGCTTCAGCTGGACGAAGATCGTGCCCCGGTTGAGCGTCGGATTGAAGCCGCCCGCCGCCACGTTCGAGTTCACATAGAGCACATCCGGGTCCTGCCTGACGGCCTCGGCGACGAGGCGCTGGCGCTCGAGCATGGCCTGGAATGCGATATCGGGCGATGCCTCGGTGCGTACCAGAATGATGCCCGTGTCCTCGACCGGCAGAAATCCTTTCTTCACGGCGCCGAAGGCCCAGACCGTCGCGACCACCGTGCCGAGTGTCAACGCCAGCATCAGCGCCGGCACCTTGAGCGACCAGTCCAGCGTCACCTGGTAGCCCCGCGCCATGTGGTTGTAGCCGCTCTCGAAGATCCGCGAGAGGACATTGGGCCTCTTGCCGGGGGCATGGCCGTGCACATGATTGGCATTGAGCATGCGCGCGCAGAGCATCGGCGTCAGCGTCAGCGAAATGAAGCCCGACAGCAGGATCGCCATGCTGATCGTGACGGCGAACGAGTTAAAGAAGCGACCCACGACGCCGCCCATGAACAGAATCGGGATGAACACAGCAACGAGCGACGCAGTGATCGAAATCACCGTAAAGCCGATCTCGCGCACGCCCTTGATCGCGGCCTCGAACGGTTTCATGCCGCCTTCGACGTGGCGCATGATGTTCTCGAGCACGACGATGGCATCATCGACCACGAAGCCCAGGGCAAGGGTCAACGCCAGCAGCGTCACGTTGTCGAGCGAGAATCCGAACAGCGACATGCCCGCGAACGTGCCGACAATGGACAGAGGTAGCGCCAGCGCCGGAATGATCGTCGCGTGCCAGGTCCGCAGGAACGCCAGAATCACCAGCACGACCAGGAACGCTGTGCCGATCAGCGTCAGCTGCACATCGTGCACGGATTCCCGGATCGACTGCGACCGGTCGGACAGCACGTCGAGCTTGATGGCCGGCGGCAGCTCGGCGCGGAACTGCGGCAGCATGGACTTCACTGCATCGGTCACGGCAACAGTGTTGGCATCGGGCTGGCGTTGCACCGAGACAATGATCGAGCGCGTGCCATTGAATTCGGCCCGCGCCTCCTCGTTCTCGACGCCGTCATCGACCCGCGCCACATCCGCCAGCCGGACCGGCGCACCGTTGCGCCAGGCAACGACCACCTGCCTGAAGTATGCAGCCGTTGGCTCCGCCCCCTTGGTCTCGAGGATATAGATCTGGCGCTCGTTTCGGATCGAGCCGACGGGGCTGATGCTGGCGAGCTGGGCGATCGCAACGCGCAATTCATCGACCGCTATGCCGCGCGCCGCCAACGCCTCGAGGTCGTAGCGCACGCGCACCGCCCGCTTTTGCGCACCCTGGATGTTCACCTGGGCCACACCCGGCAACGTCGAGATTCGCGGGCTCATGGACTTCTCCGCGAACTCGTTGATCTCCTGCGAGGGCGCCGTCGTCGAGGTGAGCGCGAGGAAGATCACCGGGCTGTCGGCGGGATTGACCTTTCTGAAGCTCGGGGGTGCCGGGAGATCAGTGGGGAGGCGCGACGCCGACACCGAGATCGCCGACTGAGTATCGAGGGCTGCCGCATCGATGTTTCGATTGAGGTCGAACTCCAGCGTGATGCGCGTCGCGCCTTCGGTCGAGGACGACGTGATGTTCGTGACGCCGGCAATGGTCGCGAACTGACGCTCGAGCGGCGCGGCGACCGAAACAGCCATCGTATCGGGGCTCGCGCCCGGGTAGTTGGCGGTGACCTCGATGGTCGGCACGTCGATGCGCGGAATGGCGGCGATCGGCAGCTGGCGATAGCCGAAGAACCCCGCCAGTGCGAGCGATGCCATCAGCAGGATCGTCATCACGGGACGGCGGATGCAGAGCTCTGAAAGGTTCATGTCGCCGTCTCCGTCTCGATACCGTCGGTCGGCGCACCCAGCGCGCCGGCACCGGCCTCATCAGCTGCGCTTGTCGGCCTTGCCGTTGCCGCCTTTTCCTTCAACCTTCGGCTCCCCCTTCTTTTGCGGCGGCCGCATCTGGCCGTCACCGGTGATCGTGACGGTCGCGCCGGGGGCGATGCGAAGCTGGCCGTCCGTGACTACCGTCTCGCCTTCCCTCAAGCCCTCAGACACGAAAGCGGTCTGGCCGATAATCCGATCGAGCACGACGGCCCGTGGCTCGACTTTGTTCTCCGACCCGACAACCCAGGCAATCATGCCTTGCTGGGACGGCTGGACCGCGCTCGCCGGAACCGCCAGCCGGCCCTTCAGTCGCTCGACCGTCAGCTCGACTTCCACAGCTTGCCCAGGCCAAAGATATTCGTCCGCGTTGGGGGACTCGACCTTCGCCGTGACCGTTCCCGTGGACTTGTCCACCTGGTTGTCCAAGAAAACGATGGTGCCCGTGCGTTTCTCGGCGCTTCGTCCCGGGCTCGAGGGGGGGTGAATGTCGGAAGATGCTTGCGCCGCGAGCGCTCGCCGCAGCGCCGCAATCTCGATCTGCGGCACCGCGAAAGACACCGAGATCGGCTGCGTCTGGTTGATCACCACCAACGGCGCGGTATCGGCGGCCCGGATGTTGGAGCCTTCCTTGACATTGACGCTGCCGGTCCGACCCGTGATCGGCGCCACGATCCGCAAATAGTCGAGTTGCGTCTTCTGCGCCTCGAGCGCCGCCTGGCCCGCCGCAATGGAGGCCTTCAATGTTTCGACGGTGGCCTTGGCGGTGTCGACGGCCGCTTCGCTCACGATCTTCTTTTGCACCAGCGAGTCGCGGCGCGAGAGCGTTGCTTGCGCGTCGGCGAGCGAGGCCTCGTCCTTCTTGATGGTTGCTTCGGCCTGCCTGATCTGCGCCTTGATCAGCCGATCGTCGAGGCGGAACAGGAGCTGGCCTGCCTTGACCAGATCTCCTTCCTTGAACGCGATCTCTGCGATCTGGCCGTCAACGCGCGGTTTGATCGTTACGCTTGCGGCTGACTCCACGGTTCCTGGTGCCGAGATGATGACAGGCATGTCCGCCAAAGTCACCGTCGCGACCGTGACCGGAGCGGGCGGCGGACCTTTGCGCTTGGCATCAGCCTTGGGCGTCGCTGGTTCGGTCGGCCCGGGGACCGGAAGCAGCGCGACCACTGCCGGCGGCAGAACTGCATTCACTTGCGCACGAAAGGGCGAGTACATCCACCAGCCGGCAGAACCCGCCCCCAGCCCCAAGAGCAACCAAGTAATAAATCGTTTCATACTCGCCCTACCAGCAGACGAACCGCGCCGACCCGCCAGGCGCGCGTAGCCTGCGGCGACCCTCCCGGCGATTTTCAACGATACGACCTGCGCGCTTTGTCGATTTTACCAAGGCTTCATTACCATCTTACACGAATATCATTATCGACGTCGGGTCTATGGAGCAAATCGATGATTATTCGCCGTGGCCATCGGCGGTGCGTCCGGTTGTCCGATGGAAATGCTTGAAGTACGGCACCTCCCCGCCTAGGTTCTCCGGGTTTGACCTGATGAACGCAGCCGCAATCGAGCGGACAGGACGCCTTGCGCCCAGTGGGGAACGAATGAAATTCACCGGTACGAAGGACTATGTGGCCACGGACGATCTCAAGGTGGCCGTCAATGCCTCGATCACGTTGCAACGTCCCCTGCTGATCAAGGGTGAGCCCGGAACGGGCAAGACTGTTCTCGCCATCGAAGTGGCGAAGGCGCTCGATGCCCCCCTGATCGAGTGGCATATCAAGTCGACGACCAAGGCGCAGCAGGGCCTTTACGAGTACGATGCCGTCTCGCGGCTCCGTGACAGCCAGCTCGGCGACGAGCGGGTCAAGGACATCCGTAATTATATCAAGCGCGGCAAGCTGTGGGATGCATTCACCTCGGACAAGCGCCCAGTGCTGCTCATCGACGAGATCGACAAGGCCGACATCGAGTTTCCAAACGACCTCCTGCAAGAGCTCGATCGCATGGAGTTCTTCGTCTACGAGACGGGCGAGACGATCAAAGCTCGCCAGCGCCCCATCGTGATGATCACGTCGAACAATGAAAAGGAGCTGCCGGACGCCTTCCTGCGCCGCTGCTTCTTCCACTACATCAAGTTTCCAGACGCCGAGACCATGCGCCAGATCGTGGAGGTCCACTATCCCGGCCTCAAGGGCATGCTGGTTTCCGACGCGCTGAAGATTTTCTACGAAGTGCGTGACGTGCCGGGCATCAAGAAGAAGCCCTCGACGTCGGAGCTGCTTGACTGGCTGAAGCTGCTCATGAACGAGGACATCGGCCCCGAGACGCTGCGCGAGAAAGACCCGAAGAAGCTGATCCCGCCGCTGCACGGTGCGTTGCTCAAGAACGAGCAGGATGTGCACTTGTTCGAGCGGCTGGCGTTCATGGCCAAGCGCCAGCCGGCGCAGTGAGCCGCTAGAATGGGGGTCAGACCTCGTGTTCGGATGGGGGTCAGACCCTGACACGGAACGTCAAGGCAAGGACCGCAGCGCCGCGTGTCAGGGGTCTGACCCCCGGCGACCTCGCCAAGGCAAGGACCGCAGCGCTGCGTGTCAGGTGATACGGATGGGGGTCAGACCCCTGACGCGGAACGTCAAGGCAAGAACCGCAGCGCCGCGTGTCAGGGGTCTGACCCCCGGCGAACTCCGGCGACCTCGTCAAATTGCTCGCGGAGCAGGCCATGCCAAGGAACCTGCGTGACGACTATCCAGGCGCTTGGCATCACGCGATGAACAGGACGATTGCTCCACTCAGTCTCCTGGCAGACGACGTGGATGCTCGGATTTTCATAGTTGAGTTGCGAGAGGCATCGCTCAAATGTCGCGTCGACGTCCACGCCTTCTGCCTGATGCGTAATCACTTCCATCTCTTGATCCACACACCCGACGGTGGACTCTCGAAGATGATGCAAACGTTCTCGGCTAGGTTCACGCAGCACATCAATCGTCGCAGAGATCGAGATGGCCCCCTCTTTCGTGGCCGGTTCAAGTCAGTAGCGATAGATTCGGACGGGCAATTGCTGCAAACCTCGGTTTACATTCATCGCAATCCCGTAGCGGCAGGCCTGGTGAGCAGTGCAGAGGACTGGCTGTGGTCGAGCGCCAGGAATTACATCAATGAGAGGGACCGTTTCGACTGGCTCCATACCAGCGACATCCTCGACATGAACGGTACGTCGTCGCCCCGACTTGCCTATCGGGAATTGTTGATGGGATAGGGTTGTCAGGAAGAAGAATGGAAATGGTGGGAAATGGGTGGTGGATGGGAATGGGAGATGGGGGTCAGACCCCTGACGCGGAACGTCAAGACAAGAACCGCAGCGCTGCGTGTCAGGTGATACGGATGGGGGTCAGACCCCTGAAACGGAACGTCAAGGCAAGAACCGCAACGCTGTGTGTCAGGTGATACGGATGGGGGTCAGACCCCTGACACGGAACGTCAAGGCAAGAACCGCAGCGCTGCGTGTCAGGGGTCTGACCCCCGGCGACCTCGTCAAGGCAAGAACCGCAGCGCTGCGTGTCAGGGGTCTGACCCCCGGCGACGCCCGAGCACCGTCCGACCCCGTTCACCGCAACTTCAGCTCATCGAGCGTCGTCATCACCTCGCCGTTGGCCATGGGCATTGGCATCAGGGCGAGCAGCGCTTCGGCAACGCCGCCGTCGACGGGGATATTGGCACCGTTGACGTAGCGGGCAGCATCCGACGCCAGGAACACCACCACGTCCGCAATGTCGGTCCCATCGCCCATGCGGCCCATGGGGATCATTGCTTCGCGCGCCTTCTTCACGCCCTCGTTCGAGTAGGTGGCAACATGCGCCGGCGTCACGATCATGCCGGGGCTGATCGCGTTGCATCGGACACCGCGACCGCCCCACTCCACCGCTGTCAGACTTGTGAGCCCAATCACACCCGCCTTGGCCGGCGTATAGGCCCCGCGCATTGCTTGGCCGAACGAGCCCGCCATCGACGCAATGTTGATGATTGAGCCGCGCCCGGCCGTCAGCATGCGCCGCCCAACTGTCTGCGTGCACTGGAACACGCCGGTGAGATTTGTCGCAATTTCCCGGTCCCAGGACGCGCGCGGCAGATCCTCGAGCGGCGCCCGATGCCGCGTCGCCGCGTTGTTGACGAGAACGTGCGGAACGCCAAACGCAGCTTCCGCTGCCTTCGCTGCCGCTTCGACCATCGCCTGATCCGCCACATCGACGCGGGCTGAGACGGCGCGGTGGCCCTTCTCCTGCAGCTCCTTTGCATAGGAGTCGGCGCCTGCACCGTCGAAATCCCAAATCGCGACGGCATGGCCCGCTCTCGCCAACCGCTCGGCGATGGCAGCGCCGATACCGCGGGCAGCGCCCGTGACAATGGCAAGCTTCGGCTCTTTGGCGGTCATGGTCGGGCTCCCGTGAGGTATAGGGGGTCAGCTCCCTGACTCGCGGGCGCTGTGGCTTGGAGTCTTTCCAAGCTTAATTCAATCGCTCGAGATTCCAAATCAGGTGAACTTTCATTCAAGCTGCGCGCTGACAGGAAGCATGCTTGTTGGCTGGATATGCGTGGGCGTGTGGTGGCGGCGGGCGCGCAGGCGGCGAGCTGACGCGCGGCGGCCGCCCGGTTCGTGATCAGTGTCGCCAGTATCGAGCCTCAGCTTCCAGGCTGGTCGTGGATCTCCGGGAAGTACAGGTCAGTCCAGGTTTGCGCCTCGATCTTGATGCTGCCGATGCGATGCATGAATTTGGCGAGCTGCAGGGTGCCGTTCGGCGTCACGCTGAACACCATGTCGGGGGCATCGAGAATCTTGAACAATCCCTCCTCGCCGATCTTGTCGCCCGTCGCCTCCGCGTAGAGACGCGCGGACTTTCGCCGGTCGGTATTGATGACCACCATCGCCTCTTTCATGGCCTCGACGAAGGCCTTCACGGTCTTCGGATTGGCATTGCGGAAGGCTTCCGTGGTCAAGGTGACGCCATTGGTGGCCGGACCTCCGAACGCCTCATGCGATGTCAGAACCTTGCGGATGCCGGGGCTCGCGAGCGCTGTCCGGTCGAACGGAGGAGCCGCGAAATGAGCTGTAATCTCGCTCGCACCCGACAGCAGGGCAGCGAGGGCATCCGGATGCCCACGGGATATGGTGAGATGGTCGAGCTTCTTGTGGTTGCCGACACCCCAGATCTTTTCGGCTTGCATCTGCAGAATGATCGCCTGCGTGGAGTTGAGCACGCCTGGCAACGCGATGCGGTCCTTGTCAGTGAAGTCTGCGATGGTCTTCACATCGGGGTTTCGCGTCACCAGCACCAGCGGCGCCGCGTTGAACGCTGTCAGAGCCTTGATGTGGTTGCCCGAGCCGTGCGTGCGCGCCCACAGCGGCAAGAAGCTTGGCGTGCCGGTGCCGACAATGTCGGCCGCCCCCGACATCACACTGTCGCGGATCGCATCATTGTTCGAAACCCGGTTGACCGTCACCTTCGGCGGCGGCAGGCCCAGCGCCTGAACATGCTTCTCGACGAGTTTCTCCTTCTCGAGCACCGCGAAGGCCAAAAACGTGAGGCCCGGGCCGATTGCGAAGCGGACCTCGCCAGTCTCGGCAGCGACAGAACGCGGTAGCAACAGCGCCATTAGCACCGCAACGAACGACGCCAGCGATGCCGCTCGGCAACGCGTGCCGCCGCGAGCAAGCCATTTGTTCATTTTCCCCTCCCGATTTTGTGGTCCGGCACTCTGCGCGGGAAACGTGGGAATGGGCAAGGCGCGCTGCTGGCTCACCTTGCTGGCCGCCAGAACTACAGAGGTCACGTTCGCTGCGGCTATGACGCTGTCGGTCCGCGTTGCATGCGCATTTCGCGCCGCAGGATCGCGGGTGCGCCGGATCAAAAATTTGGGAATTTCAGCCTATCGAAAAAACGCCCGAATTTGGGCTCTGCGCTGCGCGTACGTGAGGCTGGCGAGGGGTGTTTTTTCGAAGCTAGCCCCCTACCTGCTCACCCAGAAAACGCGCCAGCGTCGATTTTAGCCCATGACAAATCGATCGTGCTTGCGAGGGGGCGGTACGAGCCGGGGCATTTTTGGGTTTTGACTGATTTGAACGGCGATCAGTTCGAATTTCCCGCCCAATCGACTGAACAAGATTTATTGATCGTAGTGTACTGAACGAGGTTCTCAATTCGCAAACCGGAAGTGCATGACGTCCCCGTCAGCGACCACGTACTCCTTGCCTTCGAGGCGCATCTTGCCGGCGTCTCGGCAACCCGCCTCACCGTTCAGGCGCACGTAGTCGTCGTAGGCGATGGTCTCGGCCCGAATGAAGCCCTTCTCGAAGTCGGTATGGATCACGCCCGCAGCCGCTGGCGCCTTGGTGCCATGCGTGACGGTCCAGGCCCGCGCCTCCTTCGGGCCGACCGTGAAGTAGGTGACCAGGCCGAGCAGCCTGTAGCCCTCGCGGATGAGCCGGTTGAGACCAGGCTCCGTCAACCCGAGCTCCGCCAGAAAGGCGCCGCGCTCCTCTTCCGGCAAGCCGGCAAGCTCAGCCTCGATCTTGGCCGAGATCACGCAGCAGCCGGCTCCTTCCATTGTCGCACGCTCCTCGACTTTTCTTGAGAACGCATTGCCTTCGCCCGCGGAAGCTTCCTCGACATTGCACACATAGAGCACGGGCTTCGCGGTCAGCAGCTGCAACGCATCCCAGCCCGCCTTTTCTTCCGCGCTGATCGTTGCCAGTCGCGCCGGCTTGCCCTCGCGCACCAGAGCCAGCGCCTTGTCCATCAGTGCCACCTGCGCCTTGGCGTCCTTGTCGCCGGTTTGCGCTTTTTTCGCGATATTCGTTCGGCGTTTCTCGAGGCTATCGAGATCGGCGAGCATCAATTCGGTTTCGACCGTCTCGGCGTCCGAGATCGGGTCGATGCGGTTTTCGACATGGGTGATGTCCGGGTCCTCGAAGCAGCGCAGCACATAGGCGACGGCATCGACCTCGCGGATATGGCCCAGGAACTGGTTGCCGAGCCCCTCGCCCTTGGATGCTCCGCGCACGAGACCCGCAATGTCGACGAATGTCAGGCGCGTCGGGATGATCTTGGCTGACTTGCCGATCGCTGCGAGCTTGTCGAGCCGCTCGTCAGGTACACCGACCTCGCCCACATTAGGCTCGATCGTGCAGAACGGATAATTGGCCGCTTCGGCGGCCGCCGTCTGCGTCAGCGCGTTGAAGAGCGTCGACTTGCCGACGTTCGGCAGCCCAACGATCCCGCATTTGAAACCCATTCGCTCGCTCCGCTCGCAAGGGAATAGGGAGTAGGCGATTGGGAGTTGGGCACGAGGCCATGCAGTTTGCGCCCGCCACTCCCAATCCGCTACTCCCCACTCCCTTCTCTTTTCTTTCCAGCCATCCACTTGCGCAGGTTTGCCGCCAGCGCGTTCTCGCGTTTGGAGGCCCGCTCGCCAGCGGGATGTCTTGCCGGCAGTTTCGGTGCCGTGGGTGCCGCTTGCCCCGCGCCGTCACTGCTCGCATCTCGATCGTCCTTTAGCTTCGCGCCTTTCGGAGGCTGCAACTTCTGTGCGACATCGGTGAGGAACCGTTCGATCTGGCCCTCCGCGAGACGGTTCGCTGATGCCGCCATCGCATCGAGCAGCGGCTCGAGCCACGTCTGGTCCGCCTTCGCGAAATCGTTCAGCACATAATTCGCGACGAGATCCTTGTGGCCCGGATGCCCGACACCGACGCGCAGCCGCACATAATCGTTCTCGAGATGCGCCGAGATCGATCGCAGCCCGTTATGCCCGGCGTTACCACCGCCGACCTTGGCCTTGAGCTTGCCCGGCGCCAAGTCGATCTCGTCGTAGAGGACGATGATGTCGGACACCGGCACCTTGAGAAACCGCGCGGCCTCGCCGACCGCGCGGCCGCTCTCGTTCATGTAGGTCTGCGGTTTCAGCAGCATCACCTTCTCGCCGCTGATCTCACCGTCCGCGCAATAGGCTTGAAACTTCTTCTTCCAGGGCCCAAAGCGATGCATCTCAGCAATTCGATCGAGCGCCATGAAGCCGACGTTGTGCCTGTTCCGAACGTACTTGTCGCCCGGATTGCCAAGCCCGACGAGCAGCTTCATGAGAAAGATCTCCGGAAGCGAGCAGTCACCTGCCAGTAGGCCAGAGCGCCAACACGGGCCTCCACCTACTGGAGACTGGCAACCAGACTGCGCGGCACCTTACTTCTTGCCGCCTGCTGGAGCTTTGGGCGCGGCTGCTGCCGCAGGCGCCTTGGCACCGGCAGCGGCGGGAGCGGCAGCCTTGGCATCGCCTGCGGCTGATGGTGCTGCAGCCGCACCCTCCGCGGCAGCGCCCTCAACAGGCGCGGCAACAGGAGCTGTCGTGTCTTCCTCCTGCTTGAGCGCGCCGGCGATCGTTGCGACCGTGAAATCGCGGTTTTGAATCACGGGCACCACACCTTCGGGCAGCTGTACCGCCGAGATGTGAATAGAACGTCCGATTTCGAGGCCCGTCAGATCCGCATCGAATTGTTTCGGGATGCGATCGGCCGGAGCCCACACCTCGACCTCGCGGCGCACGATATTCAGAACACCGCCACGCTTCAGGCCAGGAGACGCCGCCTCGTTCAAGTAGCGCATCGGAATCTTGACGCGCACGCGATTGTCCCCGCCGACGCGCTGGAAGTCGACATGAACGGGTGTGTCCTTCACCGGATCGAGCTGCACGTCGCGCGGGATGGCACGCTGCTTCTTGCCGCTGACATCGATTTCGAACACGCTCGATAGAAAGCGCCCTCGGCGAATGAGCTTCACCAGCTCATTGCTGTCAATTGAGATGGTCTCGGCGTCTTTCACATCTCCGCCATAGATCACCGCAGGAACCTTACCCTCGCGCCGGACCGCCCGTGCGGCCCCCTTGCCGCCATGCGAGCGCGCCGTGGCGCTGATCTGATTGGCCTCAGCCATGTTGCATCTCCACCAAAGCGAAAAGGCCCCGAACGACAAGCGCGGGGCTCGAGCGGTTGCCCGGTCCGCCGGCCTCCAAGGGTGCGCGCGCGGACATCCCGTGTCCGGGATGGCGGGCTTATAGCGGGGATGCAGGAGCGCAGCAACGCGGTTATTAGGAAACATTGGTCATGTCTGCGGCAGTGCTTCTCAGATCGTCTGTTCCGCCGGATCGCAAGCTCAAGTGGCCGGCTTGCGAGGCACGACGGCCGCCGACTTCATACCTCGCGACCGGCTTGGTCCCTGGGGGTGCTCAACCGGCACCGGCGAACGGCCTGGATGGTCGAGATCCTGAACGGCCCGACTGCCGAGCTCGTGGACAATTCCAGCCGGCGCCACGGGAATACCCTCAGCCTTGAGCCTTGCGATCTGCTCCTCGCGCAAGGGGTGCCGGCCGATCGCTCCGCCGGGAGCGACGACGCGGTGCCAGGGCACGCCCTGGCGCTCGTGATCTGTCAGAGCACCCATGACTTGGACAATCAGGCGTATCGGCACGTTCCATTTGGCTGCGAGCGTGGCGTGCGTCACCACGCGTCCGGCCGGTATCTGCTCGAGCACCCGCAGGATCTCTTTCCGCAGCCGAATGTCCATCGCCTCACCTGCGCGTCAGCCGAAGCACGATAGTCGTCAGCGCAGCGAGCCCGCGCTCACGCAGCCGTGGTGATGCATCGAGCGCCTCGAAGCGATCAAGCTCCTCGACATCGAACTGCGCCGCATAGAGCTCACGCACGCGCTCGGCTGCAACCGAGAATGGTGGGCCTGACATGCGAGTTTGATCGTACTCGGTGACCACGAGCAGTCCTCGCGTGCCAATCGTGCAGAGCCGCGCCATCTGCGCCGCATAAGCCGGCTGCATCGCCGGCGGCATCGCAATCAGTGCGGCCCGGTCGTAAAAACCGTCGAATGCGCCAAGATCAGTTTGATCAATCTCGAAATAGTCACCTTGCCAGATCTCGACGCCGCCGTCGCGCGAGACGGTATGATTCCCGCGCGCTTCGACCCTGGGTGAGAGCTGGTTCTCCTCGAAGAACTCTCGAACGGCGAGGTCGCTGATCTCGATACCGACGACTTTGTGCCCGCGGGCTGCCAGCCAGACGAGGTCCAGAGATTTGCCGCAGAGCGGGACGAAAATTCTTGATCCGGAAGCGAGACCGAGCGACGGCCAATACCTCTGCATCGCATCGCCGGGACGTCCCTCGTGAAATCCGATTTCCTTTTTGCGCCAGCGATCGAGCCAGAACTCGACATTCATGGACGGCTCCTCTCAGAAGGGCCACAAATCAGCCCTTCGACTTGAACTTGGCCTTCAAGCGTCTGGCGATCGCTGGCGACACGAAGCTCTTCACCTCGCCGCCCATCTGCGCGATCTGGCGCACCAGCGTTGCCGTGATATGGCGCACCTCCGGGCTTGCCGGCAGGAAAACGGTTTGTATGGCCGGCGCCATAGCGCCGTTCATACCCGACATCTGCATCTCATAATCGAGGTCGGTGCCATCGCGCAGGCCGCGAAAGATCATCGTCGCGCCAGCCTCGCGCGCTGCATCGACCGTGAGACCTGCAAACCTCATGGTCGAGATCCGGCAGCCGCTCGCCTTCGCAATAGCCGCGGTCTCGCTCTCGATCAATTCGATCTTCTCCTCGATCGAGAAAAGCGGCGTCTTGCCTGGATGCACGCCGATGCCGATCACCAGTTTGTCGACAATGCCGGCGGCACGGCGAAGCACATCAGTGTGCCCATTGGTGATCGGATCGAATGAGCCGGAATAAAACCCGATGCGCGGCATGGATTGTCATCTCCGAGCGACCTGCACCGTGCAAATCGCGCTGGTTCATTGGGTTGCGACTGGGGCAAACGCCTATCACGGCCGCCGTGCGGTCGCCAACACGAGACCACCGGCCACCAGCAGCAACCCGGAGACGAGGTCAAGTCCCTTGAGCCGGCGTGGATCGAGCGTCTCGCGTGCCCGCGCAACGCCGAAAGTATAGGTGAGGTCGACCAATGCCAGCGTAGCAATGAAGATCGCTGCAAGAACGGTCAGCTGCAGCGGCACCGAGCTTCCCGGTGTCACGAATTGAGGAAAGAAGGCGCCGAGAAAGAGCAGCACCTTGGGGTTCGACAGAGCGACCATAAGTCCGTGGCCGTAATGGGTGCCGGATGACGGTGCTACGGGACGAGCCTCGGCCAACTCGCGGCCACTCCGCCGAAAATAGTCGCGCAGCTGGCGCGCTCCGAGCACGATCAAATAGATCGCACCCACCCACCGGATGAGCTCGAACCACTCCGACATGAAGACCATGACGGAACTCATGCCAATGGCCGCAGTCGAAACGAGGATCGTCAGACCCGTCAAGGTGCCTGCGAGCGTAACCAGCCCGGCCCGCAACCCCGAGCCGAGCGTCGTGGCCACGATCAGCGCCATGTTCGGTCCTGGCGTGATCGCCAGCAGGATACAGGCGGCAGTATAGCCGGCGAGGATCGAGAGCGACATGATTGGAGTTCCGGTGGCCAGAAGCGGTGATAGCGCGTGCCGCCGGGTGAAGTCCACCCGCTGCTGCGCCGCAGCGTCCTGGCAACGTGACGCCCAACGCTCTCGATCTCAGGTAACGCCTTCTTGTGCTCCGCAAGCGTTCCAGCGAATCTTGGAAAGCCGTGGCATGTCCCGCTCTCTTACGAATCGCGACGAGAGCGCACAAGGAATTCGGCGCCAACCGAATGCCACGCCGTCAATGACAGGAGCTGAGCACGTAGCGCTTCTGTTTGCGAACTTGGCGCACTGCCTCGGCATGTGTGTCGGTGACGAGCAATGGCTCGCCGTGCTCAGACACGACGACAAACACCGAAATGTCCTTTGGCAAGCCGCGAATTGCCGGAAACTTGGCCTCGGCGTCTTCACCCGACATGGCCGCGATGTAGACTGCGGCGGCTGATGACGTTTGCAGGGAAACCATTGAGATGCTCGTGCGCGATGGACTGGCGGACGTAACCGGAACGTACAAGCTATCTACGAGAGACAACCAACTCCTTGCTGAAGTCTGACATTCCGCACTTGTGCTGAACGACTCGTCCGGCGTTGTTCCATACCGGAACAGCTGCGGTCGCTGTGTCTGGGCAGCCTGCGCTTCGCAAATTAGTTGTATTGGTCGGAGCGGCGAGATTCGAACTCGCGACCCCTTGCTCCCGAAGCAAGTGCGCTACCAGGCTGCGCTACGCTCCGCCAAACAAATTGCCTGCGCAATGCGCAGGCTCGGGAAGGCCGCCGTGACGGCCATGTGCGGCTTATAGCGACCTACCGGTGCCGCCGCAAGCGTTTGGCTGGCTTCGGCCGTATCGGCCCGGCGGGCGGGTCTCACCTGGGCGACGCGCTTTCGACCGACTCACGACCCATGGGTTCGCGAGGGATCATCACTTCGGCTGACCACCGATATACGTCGGCCCCCCGGGAACCAGACTGTCGATATAGCTCAGCAAAGCTCTGACGTCGTCTTGGCCGAGATCGAATCCCGGCATCTCGTCGTGCCCGGCGATCGACCCCGACCGTAATGCCTCGTCCAGCATCTCGACCGGGAAGCGTGTATGGAGTTCGCGGAACGGTATGGAACTGCGCTGGGGACTCGGGTCATCGCGGCCGATCGCGTGGCACCTCGAGCAGCGCCCAGCTGCGATGTCGAACCCTCGCTTTACGTCGAGGCCTCGCATCTCAGCAACCACCAGCTGGACATCCGCGCACGAGATGGCCACCAAGGTAGCCGCGATGAAGGTGGCACTGTGTCGAACCGACATCTTCCGATGCCTACTCCGCGGCTCGCTTCTGCTCGAGCGACAGCGGACATTCGGCCCAGAGCGCTGACAGCGCCCTGCAGAGGTGATCCATGTCTGCATCCGAGTGCAGAGGAGTGGGCGTCAGGCGCAGGCGCTCAGTCCCTTTCGGCACCGTCGGATAGTTGATCGGCTGCACATAGATCTGGAACCTCTCGAGGAGCAAATCGGTGACCCGTTTGCAGATCACCGGATCGCCGACCAGCACCGGTACGATATGGCTGGGGTTGTCCATCACGGGAAGGCCAGCATTCTTGAGCTTGCGCTTGAGGGTGCGGGCCCGCTCCTGGTGCCGCTCCCGTTCCGCCTTTGATGTCTTGAGATGGCGGATCGAGGCCAAGGCACCAGCAGCAATTGCGGGCGCCAGAGATGTCGTGAAAATAAAGCCAGGCGCATAGGAGCGAATTGCATCGCAGATGTCGGCGGAAGCCGCAATGTAACCACCCATCACGCCGAAGCCTTTGGCGAGCGTGCCGTTGATGATATCAACCTCAGCCATGACGCCGTCGCGCTCAGCGATCCCGCCGCCGCGGGGCCCGTACATCCCCACCGCGTGGACTTCGTCAAGGTACGTGATCGCGCCATACTTGCGCGCCAGCGCGCAGATCTCCTTGATAGGCGAAACCGTCCCGTCCATGGAGTAGACGCTCTCGAAAGCGATAATCTTCGGCCGCTCGGGATCGATTGCCTTCAAGTTGCGCTCGAGATCGACCACGTCATTGGTGGCAAAGATGCGCTTCTCGCCGCCGCCATTGCGGATGCCGGCAATCATCGAAGCGTGATTTTTGGCATCGGACAGGATCACCGACCCCGGCAGCAGCTTCTGCAGCGTCGCCAGCGTCGTGTCATTGGCAACAAACGCCGAAGTGAAGAGCAGCGCCGCTTCCTTGCCATGGAGGTCGGCCAGCTCTCGCTCGAGCTCGACGTGGTAATGCGTGGTGCCTGAGATATTGCGCGTGCCACCCGATCCGGCGCCTACGGCGTCAATCGCCTCATGCATCGCCTTGAGCACAACCGGGTGTTGCCCCATCCCAAGGTAGTCATTGGAGCACCAGACCGTAATCGGCGCGCCACGACCATTGCTGATATCCGTGTAATGACGCGCGCTCGGGAAGTTGCCACGCTCTCGACAGATGTCGGCAAAAACACGGTAGCGGCCCTCCGCCCGGACCTTCCCGATCGCGTCGGCAAACGCATGCTTGTAATCCATTACGTGCTCCACTTCCCCACAGGCCCCATGCCAACAACCCTCGCTGGGCCGGCGGGCGGTCCTTCTCTAGACTACTTCTAACGTGTGCTGCAGCAAAGATTCTCTTCCAGTTGTCGCAGGGCACTGATTTGGCTCAAGCCTAATACGACTGCGGGCCCCATTGGGACCCGCAAAGCACCAAAAATGGGGCAATTATCAGTAAGCCGCAGCCGTCGGCCCGACGCCGTCCTTCTGATATATGTCGCGGCGAAACTGGATGACCCCATCCTCGGTTGCCCACGCAGTGATGTAGGCGAAATAGAGCGGCACGGGCTTCTTCAGCTTTACATCGAGCCGCTCACCCGATGCCTTCATCTCGAGCACCTTTTCCTTGGACCAACCCTGCTCGGCCATCAGCCAAGCCGCAAGGTGCTCGATGCCGGCAATCCGCACGCAACCGGAGCTCGCGGCGCGGAAATTGCGCCCGAACAACGTCTGCGACGGGCTGTCATGCATGTAAACGGAATGACTGTTATGGAAATTGATCTTGACGAAGCCGAGGGGGTTCTCAGGGCCTGGCTGCTGCCGGAATGTCAGGCTCTTCGCACCGGAAGTTGACCAATTGATCTTCGTGGCTTCGATCTTCTTGCCATCGGCTCCAAAGGCCTCGACGCCATACTTCGCGAGCACATCCTGTCCGCGACGAGACATCTCCTGGCCTTTGGGGACGAGGTCCTTTTCGATCACAGTCGGCGGCAGATGCCACACTGGATTGAAGTTCAGCTCATGGATCGCCGACTTGAGGATTGGCGTTTGGCGATCGATCTTGCCGACCACCCCCGCGTGGCGCGACACGACCCGATCGTTCTCGACCGCCTCGATCTGGGCGGCGGGAATGTTCACGACAACGTACTTTCCGCTAACTCCCTTTGCCAGCTCCTGCAATCGCCCCAGGTTGTTGCGCAACTGGCGAAGCCGGGCGGCAGCCGGAACGTTGAGCGCCGCCAAGGTACGATTATCGACAATGCCGGTTGGCGTGAGGCCGTTCGAGGCCTGAAAACGCTTCACCGCTTTCTCCAGGTCGCCCCCGAAAGATTCGGCCATGAACCCACCGTCGGACCCCTTGAGATCACCCGACAGCGACAGTCTGCGGCGCAAAAGCCCGACGGATTGCCCCGACGATCCGAGTTGCATTTGAACTTCGGGAATCTGAGGCCAACCTCCCTGCTCGACGACGTCAGAATAGTGCCGGATCGCGCCCTTCAGTGCATTGAGGTTCTCAGGCGAGAGCGTAGGAAATCCTTTCGGCGGATTCGCCTCCCACTGCTTTGCGAAAGAGTGGTCGTACACGTGATCCGAAGTCTTGCCGACGGCCTGACGGAACCAAGCTTGTTGCCCTGCGTCCTCAGCCCATACGGAACTCCCCAGCGCGACACTCGCGGCCAGAGCGAAAGCCCCCGTTCTGGCCTTCAAGTTCATGATTGTGCTCATATTTCACCTAATGGCACCATCGTTGTACGATAGCATTGGACAGGTTTTTGTTGAAGCGGCTTCCCCGGACGGCGCGCCGTTTACGAAGCATGAATGCGTTATTCGCGCGCGTCTTGAAAGACCTTACGCGTCATGGGCCGGCAATCGCTTGGCGAATGATGCGGCAGAGTCACAAGTTCTGTTCAGCGGTCCAAAAGAAAGCCGACCCGAGATCGCCCGGATCGGCTTTCCGCAGAGCTCAGGCGCAGCCCCAGTTCTTGCGCGCCCTCAGCTCTCCCCCCAAAAACATGCGCGCGAAGGTTGCCATCTCAAGCTCGTGAAGCGCAAGCCTCCTCTTGATATCGTCCGGACATTTCGGAAAATTCGTGGCCGATTGGCCACGCAATGCGGTTGCCGCACGGCGGGTCGAGCGTCATGCCGCAGGCGAGGCTCGAATGGCGAAGAGATGGTCGACTGGGCCAGCTCCATGGCCAAGCGCGATGTTGGCGGCGGCGGCAATGGCGCGGTGCACGTAGGTCTTGGCGCGCGCGACGGCATCCTCGAGGGGGGCGCCCCTCGCCAGCAACGCCGCGATGGCAGCCGACAAGGTACAGCCTGTCCCGTGCGTATTGTTGGTTGCAATGCGCTCACTGGCGAGACGCGTGACCTTGCCGTTGCAGAACAGCAGATCGACCGCATCCCTGCCGGCACCATGGCCGCCTTTCAGCAGCACCGCGCTTGAGCCAAGCTTTGCCAACTGCTCAAGCTGCGCGCGGGCGTCAGCCTCGGTTTCCGCGATCGAGCCGCCGAGGAGCTTGGCCGCCTCGGGCAGATTCGGAGTGATCAGCACCGCTTGCGGAATGAGAAGTCTGCGTACTGCGTCCACCGCCTCGGGCGCGAGCAGACTGTCGCCACTCGTTGCCACCATCACCGGGTCGACGACGACGGGTAAAGAGGCATGCGAGCGCAGTTCGGCAACGACCGTTTCGATGATTGCGGTGTTCGCCAACATGCCGGTCTTGATTGCGCCGACGTCGAGGTCACTGAGAACCGACGTCATTTGTGCTGCGACGAATGCCGGCGGGACAAGCTCGACGGCCTGCACGCCAACGGTGTTCTGCGCTGTAAGTGCGGTCAACACCGAAGCTCCATAGACGCCGAGTGCCGAAAACGTCTTCAGGTCGGCCTGTATGCCCGCTCCACCCGAACTGTCGGACCCCGCGATGGTCAATGCGACGGGCACTGGCTGTTTCGTCATGTCGGCTTCGCGGCTACTGGCCTGCGCCCTTCTGCATGATGCCCCTCTGGAGATCTTTCGAAACGAACATTTCCTCGATCTGTCCGAGGACCGGCACGTTCTCGATCAGCCATTGCCCGAACCAATTCACCGTGCCGGTCAGGAACATCACTCCTGTGATGACCAGCAATGCGCCCATGAGTTTTTCCATCAGGCCGAGATGACGCCGAAAGCGCTGCATGAACGACATGAATGGACGCACGGCAACGGCTGCCAGCACGAACGGGATGCCGAGCCCGAGCGAATACACCGCCAGCAGCTTCACGCCAGCGCCGAGCGTTGATTCATTGGCTGCAACCGCAAGCACGGTCGCAAGGATCGGTCCGATGCAAGGCGTCCAGCCAAACGCGAAGGCAAGCCCGATGACGTAAGCTCCAAGATAGCTCGCACCTTGCATCTCGGCGTGGTAGCGCGCTTCCCGATAAAGCAGCGGAATGCGAAACAGGCCCAAGAAGTGCAGTCCGAAAACAATGATGACGAGGCCCGCGGCAGTTGCAAGGGTCGATTTGTGGCTCTGAATGAGCTGCCCGAATGCCGACGCTCCGGCACCCAATCCGACGAATACCGTTGTAAAGCCCAGGACGAAGCAAATTGACGCAATGACCACGCGCCGCCAGGCGGCACTATCGACACCTTTGGATTCAGTCATCTGCTCGAGTGTCATGCCGCCAAGGTAGCCGAGATAGGGCGGGACCAGCGGCAACACGCAGGGCGAGAGGAAACTCACCAGCCCAGCCGTTGCCACGCCAACGTAAATCGATAGCTCTCCCAACATCACCACTCCCAAGGGCTCCGACTGCGGAAATGGCACTTCGCGCCGGCACCTTCAATGCACATTCGCGTCAGGGCGGTGCTACTGTTTGGGCTGCGCCCCAGCATTGCGCGTGCGATCGGAGCCGAAGATCAGGGGGGCGGGTGAGGGCGCCACTGCGACCGTCCTCCGGCGTTGCAGGTGATTGGCAACAACGTCCCAGATCGGCGGGCCCTCGGTTCCCTCGTTCACCGACCCCCAGCCTGCGACGACGTACTCTTGCGACGCCTGAATAGCCTGTCCGGACGGCATGAGGCTCAGGCTGCGAATACGCTGACCCATCGATTGCTCGACATCGATCCGGTACTCGAGGCCACCGACACGGACCATGTCGCCCCCCTGCTGGTAGTAGGGATCTGGAGCGAATAGGTTGTCGGCCACATCCTCCAAGATCGCCTTGATCCGCTCGCCCGTCATCTTCATCCGATAACAGGCGGGATAGGTAACTGCTGTCGCGTTGTAGACGTCCTCCCAGGTGATCTTGCCGGGTAGCACCGTTGCACCCCAGCGAAAGCCCGGCGAGAAGGCGATCTCGGCGTCGCGCTCCTTCAGGATGGCAGCCAGGATCAGTTCATCCATCGTACCCGCGAAAGTGTCACGCCGGTATAGCTCGGTGGTCGTTGTTGCGAGTTCGGTTCTGAGCATCGCCTCGTGCGGCGACCGTATGGCGTCGACAAGCCTTGTCATTTCCTTGTCGGGCGCAATGGCATCGGCGAGCACGGGGATCAACGCATAGGCGTAGTCGACAACCCGCCCGTTACTTACCTCGAGATCGAGCCTGGAGAGGAATTTGGTATGCGAACCGGACGCAATGATCAGTGTCGAACCGACACGGATCGGCTCAGGCAGTGCATCGTGTGTGTGTGCGGCGAGAATGACATCGATGCCCTCGACACGAGCCGCCAACTTGCGATCGACCTCCAGCCCGTTGTGCGACAGAAGCACGACGATCTCTGCGCCACCGGCGCGCGCGGCGGCCGCATTCTTCCGAACTTCCTCCTCGCGAATGCCCATGGACCACTTAGGAAACATCCAGCTCGGATTGGCAATCGGCGTGTAGGGGAACGCCTGCCCGATCACTGCGATCTTCACGCCGCCCTTCTCGAAATTGCGCATGGCATGAAACACTGGCTCTTCGAAGTCATTTTCGACAATGTTGCCGGCGAGGAAAGGCACCTTGCAGCTACCAGATCGCTCTCGATTGCCGAAAAGCTCGACGATGCGATCGGCCCCAAGCGTGAATTCCCAGTGCCCTGTGGTCGCCTCGACGCCAAGCTTCTCAATCACGCTCGCCATGTCGGCACCTTTGGAGCGCAGCGCCGTGAACGAACCCTGCAGCGTATCGCCGCCATCCAGCAACAGAACCTTTTCCGCGCCGCGCTCAACGCGGATGGCATTGACCAGCGTTGCCATGCGGTCCATGCCGCCGACCTTTCCCCACGCGCGGGCCAGGATCTCGTGGTTGGCACCTGAGAGCGAATAGGCGCGATAAGAGCCAGGAGCAATCGAAGCCGGCATTGTGATGCGCCGATCAGTGATATGCGGTGCCGAACCGCTCGACACCTCCACGCCAATGTTCATTGTGGGCTCGCGGAAATAAATCGGCAGCAGCTGCGCATGGCAGTCCGTCATGTGCAGCAGCGTGACTTGCCCTTTGGCGCGGAATTGGAGCAGGTCATCCTGCGTCAGATTGCCGGAGGCCGTTTGGCTGCGCGACTTGCCCGCCGAAGCCAATAGCGCGCCGGTCGCTGCAATCACTTGCAGCAACTCGCGCCGAGTTCGCATGTCGTGCAAGCCACTCACTTGTTCACTGGGCTTTCCGGATCCATCAGCAGCGCGACCAGGTGCGTGATCTCCTCGATGGAGAGCAGTCCGTTGCTGCCGAACCGCGGCATCAGTGAGCAGGGAAACGCAACGTGGCTGTTATAGATCTTTTCGTACACAACCTTGGCGTCCGCCTCTCTGTATTTCCGAATCTTTCCATATTCGCGCAAGCTCAGCCCCACGGTACCGAAACTCACCTCTTGCGGGCTCAGCTGATGACATGCGTAGCAGTTGCCGCCGTTGGGGTTGGCAGCCGGATAATCCGTGAAGCGCATGCCGTAGCCTGACTGCGCGATCTGCTCGCCCTTCTTCCAGTCGCCAAGAAATTTGCCGTCCTCAGGGTACTTGATCGTGGCCCCCTCACGCGCGGTGATCTGGTCCGCGACATTTCTCGGTGGCAGATTGCGATGCGTCGTGCAAGCCTGCATGGTCGCGTCCTGTACGAGCCGGCTTGCCCACTCGGCCGGCGCTTGTCGGAACGCGGCCTTGAGGACGTCATCGATGCGCGCATCCTCGATCTTCGATCCGCTCACCGGTGCCGGTTGCTGCGCGCTCACGGCCAGGCCAGATACGGCGCTTACAATAACCGCCATGACTGCTGTCTTGCGCATGACGTGCCTCACCGTTTGATCGCCGGAGCGGAAATCTCGCCCCCTGCCGCCAAACTGTGCAGGTAGGCTGTCAGGGCAACGCTCGCTTCGGAGCCGAACTCCAGGCGGTGCAGGCGCATCTGCCAATAGCAATCGAGCAACCGGTGCTGCATGGTCATCACGTGCGTACTCGAGACGCGATAAGCCGGCCATTCGCCGATCACCTTCCGTGCCTCTTCCGGTTTCGCGAGATACGGCAACGGCTGGAGCCGGATACGCTTACCGGTGTCGGCATGGCAAGTTGAGCAGGCGAAGTCGAACGGGCCCTGTCGTCGGTGGAAAATTGCCTCGCCGAGCGCTATGGCCTGCTTCTCTTTCGCATGCTCCGCCTTGGCGGCGAACTTCAGCCCTTGCGATTTGGAAGCAACCCAGGTTGCTATGGCGCCGACATCCTTCACGGGCGCACCGCCGGCTGGATGCGGATTCGCCTTGAACGCTGCGACGTCGAAGCCCTGCAGCTTCTCCATGCACCAGAGGATGCGTGTCTCGGCGTCCATCACCCGGTCGGCATCCGCGAAGTAACGGGGCAGCTCGGCAAAGGCGCCCTCGACCTTGCCTGCACCCTTGCCGAGATCGCAACTTTCGAGCGACAGGTTCTGCGGCCCCACCTTGGTCTTCCAGCGTGCCTCACCCCGATCGGCATCGAGCAAAGCCGGATTGCTCCAAGGGTCGGCTTTCAGCATTGCGCGATATTTTTCGAGCTCACGCTCGGTTTGATCCGAGGCCGCTCCAACCGTCGCACCGAGCGCGAGCCCGAGCGTGACGCTTCCGGCGAGCAGACCCCAGTGCTTCAGGTTTCGCAAGCGCAGCCTCCATCGGGGCGAATCGCGTATGACAGGTTACCCTGTATCGGCGCGACATTCGAACAAGATGGCTTAGGAGTAAATAGAGGCGTCAGCGCGATGCGGCAGAGCTCCGCAGTCTGAAAAGAGCGGCGGCAAGCTCCGTCAGGTCGTCAATAACGCAATCGGCGCCCAGATCAACAGCTGGCGTCGAGGAGTACCCATAGCTCACCGCGATCACACGGCAACCGGCAGCCCGCCCCCCTTCAACGTCCGCGTGACTGTCTCCCACCATGATTGCGTCATGCCCTTCGACGCCGAACGGCTCGAGTGCCTTCAGCAGCATGGCCGGATGCGGCTTTTTCGGCAGATCATTCCGCGCCGCAACAACCGCCGTGAAGTAGCCCGCAATTCCCAACGCCTCGAGCGTAATGTGGGTGATGTGTTCGGCCTTGTTGGTGCAAAGCGCCAGACCGACACCTTGCTTCCTCAGCCCCGATAGGACGTCATGCACGCTGGGATAAAGACCGCGGCCTTCCGCAGAAGCCCTTGCATAGGCCTCCATGAAGCGAGCCAAGACGTCTGCCTCCGTCAACGGATCGAGCGTGACATTGGCGAGCTTGGCCGCGCGGGAGATCGCGACTTGTGCACCACCACCGATCATGCCCTTCACAGCGTCGATTGGAAAAGGAGGTATGCCCAGCGGACCGAACCCGGCATTGACTGCCTCGGCGATGTCCGGAGCACTGTCGACAAGGGTGCCGTCCAGGTCGAAGATGATGGCGCGCGGCCAGCTCGATTGCATGCTCAACCGCCTGCCTTGAGGAGAGCCGCGATGCCCGGCAACTCGCGCCCCTCGAGCCATTCGAGGAAGGCGCCGCCGGCCGTCGAGACGTAGGTGAAATCTTCTGTCACGCCTGCCGCGTTGAGGGCCGCGACCGTATCGCCGCCGCCGGCGACCGATACGAGTTGGCCTGACTTGGTCATCGCAGCCGCCTCGCGAGCAAGGGTGAACGTGCCGTGCCCGAAGGGCTCGATCTCGAATGCGCCAAGCGGGCCATTCCAGAGGAGCGTCCTGCATGCCTTCAGGACGGTGACGAGATGCGCGACCGACTTCGGCCCCACGTCCAGGATCATCGCATCGGACGGCACCTTGGCGACGTCGACCACGCTCGAGGGAGCGCCGGCCTTGAACTCCTTGGCAACGACACCATCGACGGGAAGCACGATTTCGCAGCCCTTCGTCTTGGCAGCAGCGATGATCTCGAGTGCCGTTTTGTGGAAGTCTGGCTCGGCCAGCGATTTCCCAACATCGACGCCTTGCGCCTGGAGAAAGGTGTTGGCCATGCCGCCGCCAATGATCAGCTTGTCGACCTTGGCCATGAGATTGGTAAGGACCGGTATCTTTGTTGAGACCTTGGCGCCGCCGACGACCGCCGCCGTCGGGCGCTGCGGGTTCTCGAGTGCAGCACGCAGGGCGTTGATCTCCTCCATCAGCAGTGGGCCGGCATAAGCGGGAAGGTGATCGGCAAGACCGGTCGTCGAGGCGTGGGCCCGATGTGCTGCAGAGAACGCGTCATTGACGAAGAGGTCGCCGAGCTTGGCAAGCGCGGCAGTGAAAGCCGGGTCGTTCTTTTCCTCGCCCTTGTGAAAGCGCGTATTCTCGAGGACGAGGATGCCCCCGGGCTTCAACTGCCCGACGGCTTGCTCGGCCACTGGGCCAATACAATCGGCGGCGAGCGGGATGGCCGTCCCTGCGAGCCGCGACAGCTCTGCTGCGATCGGGGCTAGCGAGTTCTCCTTGTCGGGTCCGCCCTTCGGGCGCCCGAAATGGGAGAGGACGACGACTTTTGCCCCACGCCGGGCAAGATCCTTGAGACCCGGTACCAAGCGTTGCAGGCGGGTCGCGTCGCTCACGCGGCCATCCTTCACTGGCACGTTGAGGTCGGCGCGCACCAGAACACGCTTGCCGTTGACGTCAGCGCTGGCTGCTGTCTTGAGCTTGCCAAGATTCATGTGCGCCTCCCGCTTATCCGGGAAGCCGTCTAGACCCGCCAGGACCCCGCAGGCAAGCGTCCAGCCTGCGGCGCAGTAATGCACTCCCGGCACGTATCGGGGCGGCCGATCAGCCTTCCAGTTGCCAGGAACCGTTGATCAGGCGGCAGGCGATCCCTTCGGTCGAACGCGCAATTCCGCCCGCTGACATCGCCAGCATCAGATGCCGGCAGATCTTGCCGGAGCTGTCGCGGAACGTGGACGTCGGCTGAATGACCCCAGACAAACGGCCGCCTTTCTGGTGCCAGACGTAGGAGAACCCATCACCAACCTCCGTCAGCGCCAGATGGACCGCCTCCAGGGCGGCGATCTCGTCTTGATCCGAAAGATCGGGCTTCAGCTCCGCGTACTTTGGCTTGGGCCAAAGCTTGGGCTTCTCCGGTGCATTGCCTGGGCATGTGCACGAAGTCTCGCCTGGCGTTGGCTTTGAAGGCATCCCTGAGCCTTGTGCCAGGGAAAGGTCGGGGAGGGTCAGCACAATTCCAGCCGCGAGAAGTGTGCTGGCTGAACGGCAGACGAGCGGACGGGACACAAAAACTGTACGCATGGGACGAACTCGAATGACGCAACAATGCTACGGATCCGAATGCCGGATCGGCCGCGCGGGACGAGCGCGGCCCGTGATGATCTTGCGCCAACATGATTAACGCAGAGTTGCCAAGCGTGTCGTTTGTACCGATATGGGAGAACTGCAGCGAAGGAACCGACCATGACCCGAACGACGGCCACGTCCGAGGACTTCACTGAAAGCGAGGAGCCGTTTGAGCTTTTTGCCAAGTGGCTGGCAGACGCGGAGAAGAACGAGCCCAACGATCCAACGGGCATGGCGCTCGCGACAGTCGATGCACACGGGCTGCCCAACGTGCGTATGGTGTTGCTGAAGGGGGTCGACGGGCCCGAATTCGGGAAAGCGCGCGGCTTCGTCTTCTACACCAACCTCGAAAGTGCCAAGGGCCGGGAATTGGCCGCACACATGATGGCTGCGCTCTGCTTTCACTGGAAATCGTTACGGCGCCAGATCCGCATCCGGGGCCTGGTATCGAGAGTGAGCGATGCTGAAGCCGACGCCTATTATGCAACGCGGGCCCGAGGATCGAGGCTTGGCGCCTGGGCATCGGCGCAGTCGCGCCCCCTTGAAAGCCGCTTCGCGCTGGAAAAGGCCGTTGCACAGATCACTGCACGCTACCCCATCGGCGACATTCCGCGTCCCCCGCACTGGTCGGGATTTCGCGTCAGTCCGCTCGAGATCGAGTTCTGGCACGATCGGCCCTTCCGGCTGCATGACCGTGCCGTGTTCCGGCGAACGGCGATTGGCGAGGGTTGGCAGCGGCAGCGGCTCTACCCCTGAAGAGGGGCGGAACCCGATACAATTGGTGACTAGCGGCGGCCCGAATTCTGTTCCCCAAGTGCCGCACTGGGGCGAATTGTTAGGCTTCCTCTTGCAGAATTGAAGCAAATACGAGAAAGGTCTCGTCATCTCGGCTCGGGAGACACTCGTGCGCCTTCTGGCTTTGCTTGCCATTGTCTGCACTTTGGGCCTGTGGAGCTGGACTACGGCGATGGCCCGCTCTGAGCGATTGGACGGGTATCGTAGCAGCGAATCTCGGACGTCCTCGCGCTGCCCGACAGGTTACCGCAAATCCACAGTGACGGCCCGCTGTGTCCGTAACGGTACCCGGCTCGGCCTCGGCTGGTGAGCGGGCTTGAGCACTCTTGGCGATTCCGATGGCGAACTCGAGCGGGCCGATGGCCCGCTCGAACGACTTGTCGTACGCGTCGCAGACGGCCGCGTGGAAACACCGCGGTCTTCGTTCAGCCCTTCCTTCCACCGGTCGGCGCGGCAGGGGCTTTGCCAGGAGCTGCTGCCGGAGGTGTTGCCTTGGCGAACATGTCGGCGGTGATGCCTGCGTACCAGCCGACACTTTCCTCGTAGTTCTGCTTGCGAGTAGCCGCGTCCTCACCCTTCTGCGAAACGAAGGCGCCGGAGGCCTCGAGCTTGCCGTCCTTCGGAGCGTAGTTGGCGCCGACCTTGATGCAATCGTCAGGGGCCACCAGTGACCAGCAGGTGTTGCGGTAACGGGCCGGAAACTTGTCGCCCTTCGCCAACTCTGCGCGGATGTCAGCTGCGACCACCTTCCCTTGGCTGTTGGCGGAGAATGCCGACTTCGGCATCTCGGCCGCAGTCATCGCCGTCGCATCGCCGATCACGTAGATGTCCTTTGCCTCCTTGGCGGCGAAGTTTTCCGGGTTGATGGCAACGTAGCCGCCGCCCTTGGTGAGGCCAGCCTTCACGGCCACCTCGCCAGCCCGCTGCTGCGGAATGATGTTGGCGGCATCGAACTTCACCTTCTTTCCGGCCTTGGTGGTGATCTCGCGCCCCTTCACATCGAGCGCCGTGACCGAGAAGTCGTCGATATCGGTCGTCAAATTCAGCTCGACGATATCCTTGTAGTACTTATCAATCGCTTCCATGAATACGGGCTGCTTGGAAAACGCCTTCTTCGGATCAACGATCACCAATTTCGACTTTGGTTTTTTAGTCTTCAGATAGTGCGCGATCATACAGGCGCGCTCGTATGGTCCAGGCGGGCAGCGGTACGGCGCGTTCGGCATCACCATGGCGAAGGTGCCGCCGTCCTTCATGCCTTCGAGTACTTTTTTGAGTTGGCGCTTGCCGGCAGCCGACGTCGTGTAGGCGTGCGGGAACTGGCTCGCGACGGCCTGCGAATAGCCAGGAACCGAGTCATACATCACATCGATTCCGGGCGACAGAACCAGCCGGTCGTACGGGAGCTTGCGGCCACTGCGCGTCGTCACGGTTTTCTTGGCAGGATCGACTTCTGTAACGTAGTCGTGGACGACGTTGATGCCGAGCTTGCGCAGGCCGTCGTAGGAGTGGTTCAGGCTCTCCAAGGTGCGGAACCCGCCAATATAGAGGTTAGAGAAAAAGGATGACGAGTAGATCGGGTTGGCCTCGATCAGTGTCACATCGAGCTTCGGATCGGACGGCTTGGCATCTTTCATGAGGTAATGGGCAACTGTTGCGCCGCCCGCGCCACCACCCACGATCACCACTTTCGCTGCCGCTTGGGCGATTGCGAACGTCGGCACGCCTGCAAGGGTCACCGCTCCCATTCCACCGGCCAGGCGGCCGATATCGCGCCTTGAAAAACTGGTCATGCTCTCCTCCCTTTGCCTCGTTTCACTCAGTGATCATCCGGTCTTCGGTGGCCCTTGGGTTGCTGAAATCCCGCTTTGGCCATCAATGCAGCCATCTCCATCCAGAAGAGATCGGCGCCTTGGTACCCGATAATCCGGCCGACCTCATTGCCGTCGACGAGCAAGATAAAGGTCGGCGAATAGGCTATTCCTTTAAGGAACCGAATATCTTCGGCCTGGCGGGGACGGCGAAGCAGTGGGGCGAACCGCGCTTCAGGACTGTTCTCGTAGCTCTCTCGGACCTCAGCGTCGAAGCGCGCGCAGTACGGACAGCCCCTCTCCTCGACCATGATCAGTCCGGTTACCCTTGTCAGAGGGCTCGGCTCAGCTGCAGACGCACGCCCAGAGAAGGCCGCGATACCCGTCAGGGCTGCCATCACGATCACGGTTCGCCGCGATCTCAGTCGACCCGCCATGCTTGCCAACGATCACGATCTGTCGAATTGCACCGCTTGAGACTACTATGTTATCAGCGTCAAACAAACGGGCATTTCCGGGAGACTTTCAGGCGACCCGGAGACAGCGGAGCACTCCATGTCCAGCAAGCGAACGATCCGAATCGTGGACCGTCGGGACGCGCTGACAATGATGGCAGGCGCGGCATCCCTCCTGGCGCTGATGGCAGCGGGGGCCTCGGCCCAGGACAAAGCGGTGACGGCAGAATTCGACGCCGCGCTGAAGAAGATCCTGGGGGAGGCCAAGCCAATCGAGGGCAAGCTCACACTCGATGTCCCGGAGATCGCGGAAAACGGCAACACGGTACCCTACTCCATGTCGATCGAAAGCCCGATGACGGAGAAGGACCACGTGAAGACGTTGACGATCCTGTCGACGGGCAATCCGCAGCCGGGCATCGCGTCGTTCAACTTTACACATGACGCCGGGAAGGCGTTCGCGTCGAGTCGCATGCGACTGGCGAGAACCCAAGACCTGGTCGCCGTTGCGGAGTTGAGCGACGGTAAGGTGCTGATCGCAAAGCGCACCATCAAAGTAACAATCGGCGGCTGCGGCGGCTGAGGAGCGAGAAACGAATGTCGACCAAACCCCGCATCAAGGTGCCCGAGAGTTGCAAGATTGGCGAGGTTATCGAAATCAAGACGCTGATCAGTCACGTCATGGAGACGGGCCAGCGCAAGGATCGCGACGGCAAAACCATTCCCCGGGATATCATCAACGCCTTTACCGCATCATTCGAGGGCAAGGAGTTCTTCAAGGCAACGCTGCATCCGGGGACGTCAGCGAACCCGTACCTTTACTTCCATTTCAAGGTGCCTGGGCCCGGCGAACTCGAGCTCACATGGACCGACGACTCCGGAAAGAGAATCGTCGAGAAGGTCAAACTCAACGTGGTCTGAGGGAGACTGCGGTCAACTGGGGAGATTGAAGCTCGTGGCCGATGAACCCGTATGTGCCCAGAAGGGCCCCTATCAGGTGAACCTCGAAGCCGGGAAGCCCTATTTCTGGTGCACGTGCGGCCGTTCGCAGAAACAGCCATTCTGCGACGGTGCCCACAAAGGCACCAGTTTCGCACCCAAGCGTTTCGTCGCCGAGCAGAGCGGCACGATGAATTTGTGCGGCTGCAAAGCCAGCGACGACCAGCCGTTCTGTGACGGCTCGCACAACATGCTTTGATCTCGCTGAACTGCTCCGCGCCGAAATTCTGATCGCGGGCCTCTCCGGCACGTTGCATCGGCCGCTATGCAGGCCATGCGGCGCTCTGCTAGCTTTCCCGAACGGCGGCGCCCCTTCGAGGGCTGGCTGAGCCGCCATGGGGAGGCAGCGGCGCGCATGGAGTACTTTGTCCAGCAGTTGATCAACGGCATTACGCTCGGATCGATCTACGGGCTGATCGCCATTGGCTACACGATGGTCTACGGCATCATCGGCATGGTGAATTTCGCCCACGGCGATGTGTTCATGATGTCAACCTTCATTGCGCTGATCTTCTATTTGGTCATCACAAAAATTCTGGGCATCACGGCTTTAGGGCTTGCGCTGCTGCTCGTGCTCGTACTTTGCATGATCTTCACTTCGCTTTGGAACTGGATGATCGAACGACTCGCCTATCGACCGCTGCGCGGATCATTTCGCCTTGCGCCGCTGATCTCGGCGATCGGGATGTCGATCTTTCTGGTCAACCTGATGCAGGTACTGCAGGGGCCGACGAACAAGTCCGTGCCACCGCTTGTGACGGGAACCACACCATTCGGGACCAGCATCGTCATTGCCCATAAGCAGATCTTGATTGTGAGTGTCACCGCCGTGCTGCTGGCAATCTTCTGGTATCTGGTGCAACGGACCTCACTTGGACGCGCGCAGCGGGCTTGCGAACAGGATATTCGCATGGCCTCGCTTCTGGGCATCGATGCCAATCGCACGATAGCGCTCACGTTCATCATGGGGGCTGCGCTGGCGGCAGTAGCGGGTCTGCTCTACGTGATCCAGTACGGAAGCGTGAATTTTGCCGATGGCTTTGTGCCGGGCGTAAAGGCGTTCACGGCAGCCGTACTCGGCGGCATCGGTTCGCTGCCTGGCGCGGTGCTGGGTGGCTTGATGATTGGACTGATCGAGGCGCTCTGGTCGGCCTATGTATCCAGCGACTACAAGGATGTCGCTGCCTTTTCCATTCTCGCCGTGACACTCATCTTCTTGCCCTCCGGCTTGCTGGGCCGACCGGAAGTCGAGAAGGTTTGAGCAATGGCAGCTTCCGCCCAAACGTTGAATCGGAAAACGACTGTCACCGCCTCGACCGTTGCTTCGGCCGACTTTTTGTCTCACCTGAGGCAGGGCGGAATAGCCACGCTGCTGATGCTCGGCCTCTGCGTCCCACTGGTGCTGATGCGGATGGGACAGAACATTTCCAATCAGCTGATCGTGGAACCGCGCTTTATCCTGGTCGCTGCGTTGCTGGTGGCGGCCTTGGCACTGCGGCTGACATCGCTTTTTTCTTGGCGGACGCACTGGCCTGGCGCGGTAGTCTATCTCATCGCTGTGACGGTCCTGCTTTATCTATTGATCGGGCGCTTTTGGGGTGCGCGAGAAGCGTTCACACCAACTTGGTCTCCGAACGCATCGGAATTCTTGGTGGCACTCGGATTGCTGGGAGCTGGAGCAGCACTGGTGATCGCCCTTGCGTATGTGCTTCACGCGCTGCGAGACCGTCTGGCCGCTGAACTGCCGCGCGCCTCTCCAGGGTTGGTAACGTCACTCTCCCGGCCAGCGTCCATTGCGGGATTAGGCCTGCTCTTCGTCTATCCGGCATTGGCGCTAGGACTTGCTGGCGCTTCCGGCGCAATCAAGTGGGTCGATAATTTCGGCGTCCAGATCCTGATCTATGTCATGCTCGGGTGGGGCTTGAACATCGTCGTCGGCCTCGCTGGCCTCCTTGATCTTGGATATGTCGCCTTCTACGCGGTCGGCGCCTATGCCTATGCGATCATCGCGACCAAAGTAATCCCGCAAACGTTTCCCGCGCTGGGCGTCTGGGCATTCTGGATCTGCCTGCCGATTGCGGGAATTCTCGCTGCATTCTGGGGAATTATCCTCGGGTTTCCGGTGCTGCGGCTGAAAGGCGATTACCTCGCTATCGTGACCTTGGCGTTTGGCGAAATCATCCGGCTGGTGCTGATCAACTGGGTGGACTTCACCAACGGCGATTCTGGCATCCAGACACCCCGCATCACGTTCTTCGGGATCCCATTCTCCAGTGCGACGGGAGATCGGACATTTGCTGACGTATTCGGGCTGTCGGGCTCGCCAACGCTCTATCGCTCAGTGTTTCTCTACTACGTCATCCTGACGCTGGCATTGATGACGGCAGTCGCGACCGCGCGACTGAGGCGTATGCCCATCGGACGTGCGTGGGAGGCGCTGCGCGAGGACGAGATCGCCTGCCGGTCGCTCGGCATCAATACGACCAACACGAAACTGACGGCGTTTGCGATCGGTGCCGGCTTCGGTGGATTCGCCGGTGCGTTCTTTGCGGCACGGCAAGGTTTCGTCAATCCGAAGTCGTTCGAGTTTCTGGAGTCGGCGACGATCCTGGCCTTTGTCGTGCTCGGCGGAATGGGATCGCTAGTGGGTGTCGCGTTAGCTGCCATTGTGATGATTGGCGGGACTGAGCTGCTGCGCGAGCTCGAATGGACGAAGCAACTCTTCGGCCCCGGTTTCGATCCGACGCAATACCGCATGCTCATTTTTGGCTTTGCCATGGTGCTGATGATGCTCTGGCGTCCCCGCGGTCTCATTGCAACGCGCGAGCCATCGATCTTCTTGAAAGAGCGCAAAGCCGTTTCAGGCGCCCTCGTGAAAGAGGGACACGGCTGATGCAGGAAAGAGAGCACGGCCGCACGAGCTCAGGCGACCCGCTGCTCATAATTGAGCACATGACGATGCGCTTCGGCGGCCTCGTCGCAATCAATGATCTCTCGTTTACGGCCAACGCAGGCGAGATTACCGCGCTGATCGGACCGAACGGTGCAGGCAAGACAACGGTCTTCAACTGCATCACCGGGTTCTACAAGCCGACAGTCGGACGGATGGCGCTGGTGAAAGGTCGCAAAGATCCGGCACTTGTCGATGCGACGACGCGGTCCGACGCCCGGTGGAGCCATGGCGCCGTTCGATCCGAGCAAGATGGCGTCTTCCTGCTCGAGCGCATGCCTGACTATCAGATTGCGGCTCGCGCACGGGTCGCTCGGACTTTCCAGAACATTCGTCTTTTCGGAGGCATGACAGTGCTGGAGAACCTCGTCGTTGCCCAGCACAACAAGCTTATGGACGCCTCGGGCTGGACGGTTAAGGGACTGCTTGGATCGTCCCGCTATCGAGCTGCAGAACAGGCGTCCGTTGCACTGGCCAAATCCTGGCTTGATCGAATTGGCCTGACCGACCGCGCCGATGATGCTGCAGCCGAGCTGCCGTACGGGGCACAACGGCGACTGGAAATCGCACGCGCCATGTGCACCGAGCCGGTGCTGCTTTGCCTCGATGAGCCTGCCGCGGGCCTCAATCCCCGCGAGTCGGCGCAACTCAATGCGTTGCTTCGCCAGATCAAGACCGTGGATCAGACGTCGATCCTACTGATCGAGCACGACATGTCCGTGGTGATGGAGATCTCCGACCATGTCGTGGTGTTGGAGTACGGGAAGAAAATCTCGGATGGCACGCCGGATTTCGTGAAGAATGATCCGAAAGTAATCGCGGCCTATTTGGGAGTCGAGGACGAAGAAGAAGTTGCGGCCGCGGGCGTGGAGAGCAAGGCATGAGCGAAGCTCTCCTCTCCATCCGTGGTGTCGAGACCTTCTACGGCAACATCCAGGCGTTGCGCGGCGTGGATGTTGAGGTCCCGAAAGGTCAGATCGTGACGCTGATCGGGGCCAATGGCGCCGGCAAGTCAACACTGATGATGACGATTTTTGGCAATCCCCGCGCGCGCTCCGGCACCATCACCTACGGGGGGCGCGACATTACCAAGCTTCCCACGCACGACATCGCGCGCCTGCGCATTGCGCAATCGCCGGAAGGGCGCCGCATCTTTCCGCGGATGACTGTTTTCGAGAACCTGCAGATTGGTGCTGAGCTCGACGGGCTTGCCCATTTCGATGAGGATCTCGAACGGGTGACGAGACTGTTTCCGAGGCTCAAGGAACGGCTCGATCAACGCGGCGGAACGCTCTCAGGAGGTGAGCAACAGATGCTCGCCATTGCGCGTGCGCTGATGAGCCGGCCCCAACTGCTGCTGCTCGACGAGCCGTCCTTAGGGCTTGCGCCCATCATCGTCCGGCAAATCTTCGATGTGATCCGGGAGCTCAATACCAAGGTCGGAATGACCATCTTCCTGGTTGAGCAGAACGCCTACCACGCGCTCCGGCTCGCGCACCGCAGCTACGTCATGGTCAACGGGCGCATCACAATGAGCGGAACAGGCAACGAGCTGCTCGCGCGGCCGGAGATCAGAGCCGCCTACCTTGAAGGGGGGCGGCACTAGTGCCCGCCTCTCAGCTCGTCACAGTTCTCGTTCGGCTTCCGAGCAGTTACCATACGTCGTGTCGGAAAAATGAATGACCGCATGACGGCCGTGCGCATGTAATGCCGTTCTCGGGCCGATGCATGAAGCCTTCGCAACTGCACCGGGTGCATCCCATGCCGGCATCTGGTTCGTTTCCGACTGCGTTTCTGCGCACATCGTTTCTGGTTTCTTCGAACATTCGCTCGAGCTTATCGGCAGCGTCATCAATGCGCCTTTTCTTATCGGCACTGTATGCCATGGCAAATACTCCATAAAATGTTCACTTCAAAACGAGATCTGATTACGCGCGCCGCGAGTTCGCGACAAATCACGTTTGCATGATTGCTTCATGCTCTCGCCGCTCCGGACATTCTGCTGGACCAGCGGGGTTGAGGCGCCCTAAGCTGAGGTCGATCCAGATCGCCTGACTCATTTGCAAAGGCCGATAATGCCGAAGGTGACCTACATCGAGCACAACGGGCGAGCGCATACCGTGGAGGTGCCCATTGGCACATCGGTGATGCGCGGCGCCATTGACAACAAGGTGCCGGGCATCGACGCCGATTGCGGTGGCCAATGTGCGTGTGCCACGTGCCACGTCTACATCGAGCCCGAGTGGGAGGGGCGCGTCGGCAAACCCAGCGTCGACACACTCGAGCCGAGCATGCTGGAGTTTGCAGCCGTGACACGACCCAACTCGCGGCTCTCATGCCGGATCGAAATGCGCTCCGATCTCGACGGCCTCGTGGTGCGCCTGCCGGAAGGACAGCACTAGACAGCATCGCGAACCGGCATCGAATAGCATCAGCAGCGATGCAAGTGAGATCGCCGCAAGAGAGAGACAGCAGCGGGGACAACGAGCCCCAGACGGGACGGAGAAGGTACTACCATGGACGATGCAGTTCTGAGCCAAGCTCAAGACGACGCCTGGTCCCGTCCGCTGGACTCGATCAATGTCAGCGACCCTGCACTCTACCAAAATGAAACGTGGCACCCGTATTTCGCGCGGCTCAGGAAAGAGGCGCCGGTCCACTACTGCAAGGACAGCATCTACGGACCGTTCTGGTCGGTATCGCGTTACAAGGATATCATGTCGGTCGACACCAACTGGCAGGTCTACTCGTCGCAACTCGGCGGCATCCAGATCGAGGACCAACCGAAAGGCCAAGAGCGGCCGAGCTTCATTCGCATGGACGGGCCTCGGCACGACGAGCAGCGCAAGGTCGTCTCGCCGATCGTTGCGCCCGGCAACCTCGCCAACATGGAAAAGCTCATCCGGGAGCGGACCTGCAAGGTGCTCGACGACCTGCCGAGGGGAACGACCTTCGATTGGGTCGAGGAGGTCTCGATCAAGCTCACCACGATGATGCTGGCGACCCTCTTCGACTGGCCGTTCGAGCGACGCGCGGAGCTCACCCGCTGGTCCGATATCGCGATCGCCAACGTTCGCGATCCGGATGCCATCGTGAAAAGCGAGGACGAGCGCTTCGAAGAACTCAAGAGAATGGCCGAGGCCATCGCCGAGATCTACAACAGGCGCGCCAACGAGCCGCCGAAGTTCGATCTCCTTTCCATGCTGGCGCACGGCAAGGCAACGCGGGAGATGCCGCTGCGCGAATTCATGGGCAATCTGGCGCTGCTGATCGTCGGCGGCAACGATACCACACGTAACTCCATGACCGGCGGCTTGATGGCACTCAACAAGAACCCGGCCGAGTACCAGAAGCTGCGCGACAACCCCGCCCTCGTCGAGAAGATGGTGTCGGAGATCATCCGCTACGTGACGCCTGTCATTCACGTTCGACGGACGGCCGCAGTCGACACGGAGCTTTGCGGCCAGAAGATCAAAGCCGGCGACAAGGTGGTGATCTGGTACGTGTCGGGCAACCGCGACCCGGAGTCGATCGGCCGGCCGGACGAGTTCATCATCGATCGGGAGCATCCGCGCCAGCACACCTCGTTCGGCTATGGCGTGCACCGGTGCGTCGGCAACCGACTTGCCGAAATGCAGCTGAAGATCCTCTGGGAGGAGATCCTGAAGCGGTATCCGGTGATCGAGGTGATGGGCGAGGCGAAGCGCACCTACTCGAACTTCATTCATGGCATTCGCAGCCTGCCGGTGCGCATTCCCGCGTAAGCCCGCTCGGTGTCTGGCCTGCGGCGCCTCTGGCCTGATGCCGCCCCTATGCCGACCTCTTAGCACATCGGTGTCTGGCCTTTGGCCTGACACCTTCCAAAGGAGACGACCATGCCCGGACTGAAGCTTGGCGACTACACGGTGGGACGCATCACCGAGCTGGAATTTCCCGCATTTCCCGCGCAGGAGTTTCTGCCCGCCGCCACCAACGACATGGTGGCCGAAGCCAAGCGCAAGCTGCCGGGACGCATTACTGACGATGGCCGCGTGGTGATGAGCTTCCACTCCTTCGTGATGCAAACGGGGCGCCACACGATCCTGATCGACTCGTGCTGCGGCATCGGCAAGGACCGGCCGGGACGCGAGCAGTTCGCCGACAGCAAGAAGGCGGACTTCATGGCGGGCCTGGCGGCGTGCGGCGTCAAGCCCGAGCAGGTGACACACGTCATGTGCACACACCTGCACTGGGACCACGTCGGCTGGAACACGCGCCTCGTCAACGGCGAGTGGGTGCCGACCTTTCCCAACGCGCGCTACGTGATGGCGAAGCGCGAATACGACTACTGGGATGCGGTCTACGCCAAGTCCAAGGGGAGCCGCGACAACCTGCATGCGCTCTCATTCGAGGACAGCGTGCTGCCGATCAAGCGGGCTGAGAAAGCAATGCTGGTCGCTGATGACTTCGAGCTGGACAAAGGGATCTGGCTTGAGCCGTGCCATGGCCACTCGCCGGGGCACGTGGTGGTGAATGTGGCAAGCGGTGACAAGAAAGGCGTGTTCATCGGCGACGTGATCCATCACCCGATGCAACTGCTGTTCCCAGATCTCTCGACGCGGGCCGATTACGACCAGAACGCCTCGCGTGCTAGCCGGACCGCGCTGATGGCCAAGCACGCCGATAGCGGCTCCATCGTGATGCCGCAGCACTTCGCAAGCCCGTCGTGCGGGACATTCGCGCGTGAGGGTACCGGCTACCGGCTGGATGCACTTGCGGGGACCTGAGGTCTTGAGCGAAATCAACAGACATACTTGATGCCCGGCGGCGATATCAGGGTCTCGGTCATCGGTGGCGGGATTGGTGGCCTCGCCGCAGCGCTCGCACTCCTGCAGAGCGACCACAATGTCCACGTCTACGAGCAGGCCAGTGTCCTTACAGACATCGGCGCCGGCATTCAGATCAGCCCCAACGCTTCGCGCTTGCTGCATAGGCTCGGACTCGCCGAAGCTATGTCGCGCTGTGGCGTCAAACCGCTATGGCGGCATCAGCGACGCTGGCAGGACGGTCGGACGTTAGCACGCGGGCCGCTCGGAGCTGCGGCGGAAGCACGGTTCGGCGCGCCTTACTACAATTTCCATCGCGCCGATCTCATTGCGCTCCTGGCCGCTGCGGTTCCGCCCGACCGCGTCCACCTCGGCCACAGGCTAGCCGCGATTGCCGACGACGGCCGCGACGTCGAGGCTCGCTTCACCAACGGAACACGGGTGCGGTCCGATATACTGATCGGCGCCGACGGCATCCATTCCGCGGTTCGAACCGCAATCATCGGCCCCGAAGCACCCGTGTTCACTGGTTGCGTCGCTTACCGTGGCCTCGTGCCCGCCGAGCGGGTTCGCGACCTTTCCCTGCCGCTCGAAGCGCAGAATTGGCTCGGTCCCGGACGGCATCTGGTGCACTACTTTGTTGCCCGTGCGCAGTTGGTCAATATCGTCTGTGTGATCGAGCAAAACAGCTGGAAAAGTGAATCATGGACTGATCGTGGGAGCGTAGCAGACCTGCTTGCGGCCTACGAGGGCTGGCATCCTGACGTTATGCGCCTGATCGGGGCCATGGATGAAACCTACAAATGGGCTTTGTTCGATCGTCCACCGCTGCCCCGTTGGTCGTTCGGTCGCGTTACTTTGCTCGGAGACAGCTGCCACCCGATGCTGCCGATGATGGCACAAGGCGCCGCACAGGCAATTGAAGATGGTGCAACTCTTGTGGGGTGCCTGGCCGGTGTCGCGCGCCACGGTGTAGAGGCGGCGCTTCTCCGCTACGAGCAGCTCCGGCTGCCGCGCGCCTCTCGCCTGCAGGCGATGTCGCGCGCCAATAAAACCAATTTTCACCTATCGGACGGACCTGAGCAGATAGCACGCGATGCTCGCATAGCATCCGGCGGCACGGACTGGGCCGCGACGTCCGTCGATTGGCTCTACGACCACGATGCGGGCCGGATTGCGTAAGCTACCTCGGGTTACCGATCGTTTGCCCCAGCGACGGGTCGCCCGCCAGCCGCGAGGCCCGAACCGGTTCAAGCCGGCCCGACGATGCCTCCGCCCTCGCCGCCCTCGTCGCCCCTTCCGTTGCCGTTGTGGCTTTCTCCGTTCTCACTGCTGTCATCGGAGCCGCCATCGGGGATGCGATCGACGGAGACGACTCTTTCGTCGTCATCGGTCCTGAAGATCCGCACGCCTTGGCTGCTGCGGCCGGTAATGCGGACATCGTGCACCGGACACCGGATCAGTTGGCCCTTGTCCGACACAAGCATGACCTGGTCGCTTTCCTCGACCGGAAACGAGGCGACCAGATTGCCGATCTTCTCGTTGAGCGCCATGGCCGTAATGCCCTGGCCGCCGCGGCCTGAGGTCCGATATGCATGGCTCGATGTGCGCTTGCCGTAGCCCCGTTCCGAGACGGTGAGAATGAACTGCTCGGACTGAGCGAGCTCGGCGATCCGCTCCGGCGTCAGCTCCGCGCCGGCGCTCCCATCGCCCGCTTCAGTGTCAGCGGCCTCGGCGCCGGCATCACCTTCCTCGCCGGCTTGCCCCTCTTGCGCCCGCTTCTGCGCACGCTGTGCATTGGAATAGCGAATGTAGGCGGCGCGCTCATCGGTGCTGGCATCGGTGTGATTGATGATCGCCATGGAGATGACGTGATCATCTCCCAAAAGCCGCATACCTTTCACGCCCGTCGACGACCGGCTGCGGAAGATCCGAAGGATCTTGGCCTGGAACCTGATCGCTTGACCGTGCGCCGTCGTCAGCAGCACATCCTGGTCGGGCGCGCAGAGCATCACACCGATGATTTGATCGGGCCGCTCGTTCTCTTCGCTCCCCTCATCGCCATCGGCCGTCTCCTCCTCGGCCTTCTCGTCTTTTTCGTCTCTCTCGCCGTCCTCGTCGCCGAGCGTCGTCACGCCGGGCAACTTCATCGCAATCTTGCCACGCGCGGGGATGTTCTCGAAATCGGAAAGCGAATTACGCCTGATCTGGCCGTTACGAGTTGCGAAGATCAACTCCAGAGAGGCCCACGTTGAGGCGTCTTCCGGCAGTGGCAGGATCGATGAAATCGTCTCGTCCTGTTGCAGCGGCAGGAGGTTTATCAGCGCCTTGCCTTGGCTTTGCGGTGTTCCAGGAGGCAGTTTCCAGACCTTCATGCGATAGCACATGCCGCGCGATGTGAAGAACAGCAGCGGCGTATGTGTGGAGGCGACGAAGATCTTGGTGACGACGTCCTCCTCGCGGGTCGTTACACCTGAACGGCCTTTGCCACCACGCCGCTGCGCCCGATAGGCATTGAGCGGCACGCGCTTGATGTAGCCCTTGTGGCTGACCGTGACGACCATGTCCTCGCGCTGGATCAGGTCCTCGTCGTCAACGTCGCCGTCGATGTCGAGGATCTCGGTCTGGCGCGGGGTTGCGAACTCGGCCTTGAGCTCGAGCAACTCGTTCTTGATGATGTCGACGATGCGGGCGCGCGAGGAGAGAATGTCGAGGAAGTCCTTGATCTCCTCGGCAAGCTTTTTCAGCTCGTCGCTGATCTCGTCGCGACCAAGGGCGGTCAGGCGCGAAAGCGTGAGTGCGAGAATTGCCGCTGCCTGCTCCTCCGAGAGCCGGTAGGCACCATCAGCCGTGATCTTATGTCGGGGATCGGCGATCAGCTCGATCAGCGGCGCCATGTCCTTCGCCGGCCAGTCGCGTGCCCTCAGAGCTTCCTTGGCCTCTGCGGGCGAGGCGGAGCCGCGGATCAGCCTGATCACCTCGTCGATGTTGGCCACCGCAATGGCGAGACCCACCAGCACGTGAGCGCGCGATCGGGCTTTGCCGAGCAGGAACTTGGTCCGCCGGCTCACCACCTCCTCGCGGAAGGTGGTAAAGGAGGTCACCATGTCCCGCAGATTGAGCAGCTCTGGCCGGCCGCCGTTCAGCGCGATCATGTTGGCGCCGAAGTTCGTCTGCAGGTCCGAGTAGCGCCAGAGCTGGTTGAGGACGACATCAGGAACTGCATCGCGCTTCAATTCGATGACGATGCGCATGCCTTCTCGATTCGTCTCGTCCCAGAGATCGGCGATCCCCTCGAGGCGCTTCTCGCGGATCATCTCCGCAATCTTCTCGATCAGGTGCTTCTTGTTCACCTGGTAGGGGATCGCGGTGACGATCAGCGCCTCACGATCCTTACGGATCTCCTCGACGTGCACCTTGGCGCGCATGATGATGGCGCCACGACCCTTGTGATAGGCCTGCAAGATCCCCCCGCGGCCAAGGATCGTTGCACCGGTCGGGAAGTCGGGGCCCGGGATCAGGTTGCACAGCTCCTCAAGCGTGATCTCGGGATTGTCGAGATGCGCAATGCAGGCGTCGACGACCTCGCCCAGGTTGTGCGGTGGGATGTTGGTCGCCATGCCGACGGCGATGCCGCCGGCGCCGTTGACGAGCAGGTTCGGGAACGCCGCCGGGAGGACAGAAGGCTCCTGCACACGATCGTCGTAGTTGGGCTTGAAGTCGACGGTATCCTTGTCGAGGTCGTCGAGGAGCGCCTGGGCGATCTTCTGGAGGCGGACCTCGGTGTAACGCATGGATGCTGGCGGGTCGCCGTCGACCGAGCCGAAGTTGCCCTGGCCGTCGATCAGCGGCACGCGCATGGAGAAATCCTGCGCCATGCGGACGAGCGCGTCGTAGATCGCAAGGTCGCCGTGCGGGTGGAAATCACCCATCACCTCGCCCACCACCTTGGCCGACTTGATATGCTTGCGGTTCCAGGTGAGGTTCAGCTGGTGCATCGCATAGAGGATGCGGCGATGCACGGGCTTCAGGCCGTCGCGCACATCGGGCAGCGCGCGCGAGACGATCACGCTCATAGCGTAATCGAGATAGCTCTTCTTCATCTCGTCCGAGATGGAGACAGGGCGGATGTCGCTCGGGCCCCGAGGACCCTCGCCGCCACCGGCGGTCTTGTCGCTGTCGTCGGCCACGCCGCGGACCTTTTCTCTGCTGCTTTTCGCTCAGTTCGCTGGGGTCCTCATAGCCGAGCGGTCCCCTCGCTGCAACGCATCACGAGGTGAATCCGGAAGCTTCCCACGGGGTTGAATTGAAAGGCGATCAATTATTTCGGCGGCCACGATTCCCGGTGCTTTCGAGACACACTGGACGAATGGATTGGGCCTTCCTGATCGCCACTTCGGGTGCGACACTCCTGCCGCAGGGAACGCGCCGGAGGCACAGCATGCGCCGAGTTTTTGCGATCGCCGCCTTGAGCCTGATGCTGGCACCCGCGAGTGCCTCGGCACAGAAGCAGGGCGGCGTCCTGCGCGTCACGCACCGCGACAGTCCCGCCAACATGTCGATCCATGAGAACGGCACCGTGTCGGTGGTGTTTCCGATCATGGGCGTGTTCAACAACCTGGTCATGTACGACCAGAGCAAGAAGCAGAACAGCCTCGATGCGATTGTGCCTGAGCTGGCAACCAGCTGGGCCTGGAGTGACGACTACAAGAAGCTGACGTTCCAGCTCCAGAAGGGCGTGACGTGGCACGACGGCAAGCCGTTCACGGCGGCCGACGTGAAATGCACTTGGGATTTCCTGACGGAGAAGTCGCAGGACAAATTCCGCATCAATTCCCGGCGTGGCTGGTGGACCAACGTCGACAACGTCACCGCCAACAGCGATCACGAAGCCGCGCTCACGCTCAAGGAACCGCAACCTGCCCTGCTGGCCTTGATCGCCTCGGGGTTTACGCCGGTCTACCCGTGCCACGTGTCGCTCGCTCAGCAGCGCCAGGCGCCGATCGGAACTGGCCCCTTCAAGTTCGTCGAGTTCCAGAAGAACCAGAGCATCAAGGTGACCCGCAATCCCAACTACTGGAAGAAGGGCAAACCCTATCTCGACGGCATGGAGTTCACGATCATCGCCAACCGCTCGACGGCGATCCTCGCATTCGTCTCGGGCAATCACGACATGTTCTTTCCCTACGAGCTGACGGTGCCGCTCGTCGACGACGTGAAGAAGCAGATGCCCAACGCGGTGTGCGATCTCTCGGCGATGAACGTCGCGCCCAACATCCTGATGAATCCGGTGCCGCCGTTCGACAACATCGAGTTCCGGCGCGCGGTCGCGATGGCACTCGACCGCAAGGCGTTTGTCGATATCCTGACGCAAGGCAAGGGTGACATCGGGACGGCCTTGCTACCGGCCCCCGACGGGCGCTGGTCGATGCCGCCGGAAATGATGCGCGATATGCCAGGCTACGATCCGGATGTCGCCAAGAGCCGCGAGAAGGCGCGAACGATCGTGAAGGCGGCGGGCTATGGGCCGGACAAGCCGCTGAAGATCAAGCTCTCGACGCGCAACATCCCGAACTACCGTGATGCTTCCGTCATCCTGATTAGCCAATTGAAGGAGATCTTCATCGATGCCGAGCTGGAGCTGGTGGAGACCGCGCAATGGGTGCCGCGCCTGATCAAGCGTGAGTACCAGATGGCGCTCTCCCAGATCGGCAACGGCGTCGATGATCCTGATCAGTATTTTCCCGAGAACTACTCATGCAACGGCCGCACCTACATGGATTACTGCAACAAGGATCTTGACGCGATGATTGCAAGCAGTCGGCGGTGAGGGATCAGGAGAAACGCAAGCAACTCGTGTGGGAGATCGACCGCAAGCTCACCAGCGAGGCTGTCAGGCCGATGATCTACTACATGCGCGGCGGCACCTGCTGGAGGCCCGAGGTGAAGGGTCTCAACATCATGTCCAACTCCACCTTCAACGGGTGGCGCATGGAGGACGTGTGGCTCGACCGATAAGGTTGAAACCCGCGGTGGGCCTTTGATGGCGACCGCCGTGAGTCGGTGTTTCCCCGATTTCCGGATTGCCAAACGACGCCGCAGCTCCGAGAGTGCCGCTCCTGCCAACGACACCCCCGACAAGAGGCTTCAGATGATCAAGTTCTATTTCAACGGCTCGCCAAATCCGACCAAAGTTGCGCTGTTTCTCGAAGAGGCAGGCGTTGCCTACGAACCCATTCCGGTCGACGTGCGCAAGGGCGAGCAATTCGTGAACGCCTTTCTGGCGATCAATCCCAACGCCAAGGTCCCGGTGGTCGTCGATGGAGAGGCGGTGGTCTTCGACAGCAACGGCATTCTGCTCTACCTCGCTGAGAAGACGGGCAAGTTTCTTCCAGCGAAGAACGACCGTGCCCGCGGCGAGCTCCATTCATGGATGATGTTCGTTGCAACGGGCATCGGGCCCTTCTCAGGCCAGGCCGTGCACTTCCGGCACTTCGCACCGAAGGATCAGGCGGCCTACGGCAACGAGCGCTACCAGTACGAAGCGATGCGCCACTACGCGATTGCGAACGATCGCCTGTCGCAGAGCAAGTACATGCTGGGCGACACGTATACGATTGTCGACATGGCGCTCTGGGGCTGGGCGCGCATGATCCCGTTTGTCATGGGCGAGGATGCATTTGCGAGGTTGCCGCACTTGAAGCGCTTCGTCGACGAGATCTCGGCGCGGCCCGCTGCGCAACGCGCTGTTGCCTTGAAGGATAAATTCACGTTCAAGACAGAGATGGATGCCGAAGCCAAGGCGAACATGTTCAAGCATATGCGGGCTTGATCGCGATTCGACTCCTCGCCGCAACGAGGAATTGAACCGATCTGCACCGATCCTGAACGCTGCCTGAATGAATCACCCGCGTCGGCCAAAACGTGCGACGCCGCAGGTTGAGCCGCATCAAACAAAGTCTTGCTGCGGCCCAGGTTTGCCGATAGGACGCGCCCCGTTGTCGTGGCTCCCCCCGAGCACCACATCGAAACCCACGGCGACGCAATCGTCGGATTGAAACAACCAAGGACCCCTGAGATGAAGAAGCCCCTCATTGGACTGCTCGCTGCCGGCGTGCTGCTCGGTAGCGTTCCGGCCATCGCGCAGCAGCAGAAGGCACCGGCTCCGACGGTTGCAATTCCGAAGAACACATTCGTGCGCGGGCAGGAGCCGGGCCAGTATCTCGCCAAGGACCGCCTGATCGGCGCCAAGGTGCAGAACAAGGATGGCGCGATTATTGGAGACATCGAGGATCTCATCGTGACGCGCGACAACGAGATCGTCGGCGTCGTGATGGGAACCGGCGGCTTCCTTGGCGCCGGCGAAAAGAAGGTTGGCGTGCGCCTCTCTGCGCTGCAGATCACGACAAAGGACGGCAAGCTGATGGTTTCGCTGCCGCAGGCCTCGAAGGAGGTGCTGGCGGCGCTGGAGCCCTTCAAGCGCGCCGAACCGAAGAAGAGCCTCACCGAGCGCGCCAAGGAGAAAGCGAAGGAGCTGAGCGACAAGACGAAGGAGACCACGAAGGACGCAGCCGCTGCGGCGAAGGAGAAGGCAGGTCCGGCGCTCGAGAAGGCGAAGGATGCAGCGGGTGCGGCTTACGAGAAGGCCAAGGACGCCGCCAGCAGCGCAATGGAGAAGGCAAAGGACGCCACGAAGCCGGCAGAGCCGAAGCAGTGAGCGGATAACCGCGGCGGAAAGCGCACGAGTTTGCTGAACCGCCGAACTGCTTCGACCGGCACACTACGATAGACTAGCTGCGTCACGAGCCCCGGCCCCGCGCCGGGGCTTTTCGTTGGGGAGCCGAGAGAGTGCCATCACGGGCGAATGAGCGGCACGTGGGGTGCGGCGGTTTCGGGATGCCCTGCATCGAGGCGAGGATCGTCGGCGATCTCGATCTGGCGCCTGAAAGGGCGAAAGCCAGAGCGGATGTAGAACTGGATCGCCGCGGGATGATCGCCGGTGCAGGTGTGGACCCACAAGCGGCGGATCGGCGTGCCGGGCCGGGCCCACGCTTGTGCAATGGCCTCGTTCATGAGCAGGCGAGCGGCGCCGGTGCCGATCTGCTCACGCGTGACACCGAAGAAGGCGAGCTCGCACTCGTTGAGCTGGCGAAAATCAAGCTCGAGAAGTCCGACGTCTCGGGTGCCATCCGACAGCGCGTAAACGTCGACACTGGGATTGCGGATGATGGCGGCGAGGTCCGCGTCAGAGAGCTTCAGCCGCGAGAACCAGAGCCAATCGCCGCCCACGCGGCGGAAGAGATCGCGGTACCAGTCGAGTTCCGGCAACGGAACAGCGCGGACAGTGAGACCGTCCGCCATGCCAGCGACGGACCGGGGTGCGGGCCTTGCCAGCATCTCGAAGTGTGTGACGACGACCGCGATCTTGCCGGCGGGGACATCGTGGTGGCCGTCGGTAAGCATGCCGTTCGAGCTTTCGCATGGCGTTTGGAACAGAGAGCGGCGCGCCCGTTGAGAGGCCCGCCGCTGAACCTGTTCAGGTCTGCCGTCCGTCAGGGCCGAGCTGTTCTCCTCTCGGCGTTTCGGCCAAGGAGCTCTGCCTGCGCCGAGATGCCGGTGAGGCATTGCCAAGTCGCAGGCCAGGCATCGAACGATCAGAACGGGATCTCGTCGTCGATCTTCTTGTCGAAAGCGCCTTTGGCGCCGGATTTCGCAGGTGGCGACGAGCGGCGCGGCGCATCGTCGAAGCCACCGCCTCCTGCGTCATAGTCGGCCTGACCGCTCTCCTGCATTGCCATGCTGCCCGTGCGAGCGCCGTCGAGCATGGTAAGCACGCTGTTGAACCCCTGCAGCACGACCTCGGTCGAATAGCGGTCCTGACCCTGCTGATCTTGCCACTTGCGGGTCTGGAGCTGGCCCTCAATGTAAAGCTTTGCTCCCTTTTTCACGTACTGCTCAATGACCCGGCAGAGCGGCTCGCTGAAGACCACGACGCGGTGCCACTCAGTTTTCTCGCGCTTCTCGCCGCTGTTCTTGTCGCGCCACGTCTCGCTGGTCGCGAGACGAATGTTCGCGATGGGACGACCATCCTGGGTCCGTCGAATTTCAGGGTCGGCACCGACATTGCCGACGAGGATCACTTTGTTGACCGATCCTGCCATGTCGAACTCCTTCTCGAGGCGCGAAGCCTCCGTTGTCAGCCGGGCATTCCGGCTCCCGACTCAGTTGCCGATACCATAGCCCGCCACGCGATCGTGCCGGACTGGCGCCTTGGCCTTGTCCACGCCTTTCGGCGTCCCCCGCCAGGGATGCCGAAAGGTCGTGGCTAGGCTCGGCGAGGCTGAACACAATTGTTCCTGTTGTGTTCTAGCAGAAGGAGCGGGCTCGCGCAACCGCTCCTTCACCTGCGCTCCCAATCGCGACTTGGGTGCGCTTCGCCGATGGCCGCGGCTCGCACCGCACCAGGGTCGTAGTTTTATTCACTTGTCAAAGAGCAACCCCGAGACCTTCGGGCCTCGGAGGCGCCAGCCGACGGAACGGGCCGGGGCAAAGCCCGGGCACCGCCCCTGCGGAAGGAGCAGGCCGAGTATGAAGCCGGTTTGCGAGGTGGGGATAAGTTTGGGTGGATTTCGTACGATAGGCTTAATTTCGGGGTGCCCGATGCAATGAGACTACGAGCGCGCCTGCCCGCGGTGTCAGGCCGAAGGCCCGACACCGAGCGGACCAACGCCAAACACCGAACCGGGCTCAGCCTTGAATGGAAAAGCCGCCGTCAACCGGGATCGCGGTGCCGGTCACGAAATCGGAGGCCTTGGAGCCGAGGAAGCCTGCAATACCGGCGAAGTCATTAGGCTCGCCCCAGCGGCCGGCAGGCGTGCGCTTCAGGACGTTCTCGTGCAGACCTTCGACCTGCTTTTTCGCGTTCTGGGTGAGCTCGGTGTCGATCCAGCCGGGCAGGACGGCGTTGACCTGGATATTGTCGACGGCCCAGGCGGTGGCGAGGGCCTTGGTCATCTGAACAATGCCGCCCTTGGACGCTGCGTAGGGCGTTGCGAAGGCCGCGCCGAAAATCGACATCATGGAGCCGATGTTGATGATCTTGCCACCGCCCTGCTTCTTCATGTGCGGATGAACGGCATGCGAGCAGATAAAGGCGCCGTCGAGATTGATGGTCAGCACCTCGCGCCATTCCCTGAACGCGTAGGTCTCGGGACGCTTGCGGATGTTGATACCAGCGTTGTTGACCAGGATGTCGATACGGCCCATCTGCTTCACGCAGTCTTCGACCATCTTGCGGCAGGAGGCCTCGTCGGAGACGTCGACTTCGAGAACTGCCGTTTTGACGCCGAGCTTGGTGAGCTCGGCGGCAGCGCCCTTCGACTTTTCCTTGTTGCGGCCGGCAATCACAACGTTGCAACCGGCCTGAGCAAAGCCGCGGCCCATGCCAAGGCCAATGCCGCCATTGCCACCAGTGACCAACGCGACTTTTCCCTTGAGATCGAAGAGTGACATGTCCGTTTGTTCCTTCCTGTCCTGTTCATTCTGATCGGATCAGGCTTATCAAAACAGACGCTGCCCGCACCCAATATCTCCGGATCGCATGCTCTCAAGGTCTCCGGAAGGCATGATTGAAATTCTGCTTTTCAGATGTTGCCCCAGCGTTGCGGCATCGCTAATCTGCGTCCAGAGCATTGTAGGGGCGTCCAATGTTGTGGCGGGCGATGGCGGCCGTGGTTGCCGCATTGATTTTGGGGTCAAGCTGCGCACCGGGAATCGACTCAGAGGAGGCTCGTGCGACCAAGTCGATCGACGACAGGTTCCTGCCCTACAACGAAGTTGCTAGCGCCACCATTACGCAGTCGCCCGGGCCGCTCAGCTCGGAGCGACAGTGGCTGCAATTGTTGGCGCGACGCGATCGCAAAACGGGTGCGCTCACGACCCATGCCCGCATCGGCATCGCGTATTCCCGACAGCAGCGCTACCATTTCGACCAGGTGCGGGCTCATACCACCGAGCTTCTGCCCATGCGGGAGTTGGCACGAACCGATGCTGCGTTCTGCAAATCCGATCAATCCTGCCCCCACACTGCCGATCTGCTGGTCGATATCCCGGAGCCGCAACTGCGCGCCGCCACACAGGGCGGCTATGCCTTTCGCATTTATTCGCGCGACGGATACTCGATCACGTTTCCCGTTCCGTCACAGCTGATCACGGCGCTGTTCAAGGCCGTGGACGCCGGTACGGGCACTCCAACACAGACGGCGAGTGCCAAACGCTGAGCATCGAGAGCCGGATGTCGGCCGATCGATTGGAACGATTCCAAAGAACGGTATTGCACGCCGGCTACCTTGGTGAATAAACTGCGCTTCTCGGGAACGCCAGTTGGGAGAGACCTCCGTGTCTCAGCGCAACGACACCGCCGTTCCGAGCCCCGAGATTCGTGCCGACCAGGAGCGTCTTCAGCGAAGCTTTTCAGAGCGACGATCCGAGACTACCAAGTTCAACCACAACAATCAGCGACAGCGGAGAGACCATGTCGAGTGAAAGCAAGTGCCCGTTCACCGGAAAGGCGCATGTGCACACCGCCCAGGGCGGAATGTCGAACCGGGACTGGTGGCCGAATCAACTGAACTTGAAGATTCTCGGCCAACACTCGGCGAAATCGGATCCCATGGGCAAGGCGTTCAACTACACCGCCGAGTTCAAGAAGCTTGACTACGCCGCTCTGAAAAAAGACCTGACTACTCTGATGTCAGACAGTCAGGAGTGGTGGCCCGCCGATTGGGGTCACTACGGCGGTCTCTTCATTCGCATGGCCTGGCATAGCGCAGGTACCTACCGCATTGCAGACGGCCGCGGAGGTGGCTCGACCGGCGGACAACGGTTTGCACCGCTCAATAGCTGGCCGGACAACGGCAACCTCGACAAGGCGCGCCGTCTGCTTTGGCCAATCAAGAAGAAATACGGCAACAAGATCTCCTGGGCCGACCTGATGCTGCTCGCCGGAAACGTGGCAATCGAGTCGATGGGTGGCAAGACATTCGGCTTCGGCGGAGGGCGCGCCGACACGTGGGAGCCGTCCGAGGACATCTACTGGGGCAGCGAGACGACTTGGCTCGGCGACAACCGCTACACCGGCGACCGCCAACTCGACCAACCGCTCGGCGCGGTTCAGATGGGCCTGATCTACGTCAACCCGCAAGGTCCCAACGGCAATCCCGATCCCGTCGCCTCGGGCCGCGACGTGCGGGAAACGTTCTCACGCATGGCTATGAGCGATGAGGAAACCGTGGCGCTCGTCGCGGGCGGCCATACCTTCGGCAAGGCGCACGGCGCCGCTCCCGACTCGCATTGCGGGCGGGAGCCCGAAGGAGCGCCAATCGAGGCGCAAGGCTTTGGATGGCTGTCGAGCTACGGCAGTGGCAAAGGTGTCGACGCCATCACGTCAGGCATGGAAGGCGCATGGAAGCCGAACCCGACCAAGTGGGACAACGGCTATTTCGACATGTTGTTCGGCTATGAATGGGAATGTGTGAAAAGCCCAGCCGGCGCTTGGCAATGGCATCCCATCAACTGCAAGCCGGAACACATGATTCCCGACGCGCACGATGCGTCGAAGAAGGCGCGGCCGATGATGACCACAGCCGATTTGTCGCTGCGCTTCGACAAAGGCTTCGAGCCGATCTCGCGCCGTTTCCACCAGAACCCTGCCGCGTTCCAGGACGCTTTCGCACGCGCCTGGTTCAAGCTGCTCCACCGCGATATGGGCCCGCGCGTACGCTACCTTGGGCCGGAAGTGCCTAAGGAAGTGCTCATTTGGCAAGACCCGGTTCCAGCCGTCGATCACAAGCTGATCGATGATGCGGATATAACCTCGCTCAAGTCGAAGCTGCTCGGCTCGGGCCTCTCGATCCAGCAACTGGTGACGACCGCGTGGGCATCGGCCTCGACCTATCGCGACAGCGATAAGCGCGGCGGTGCCAACGGGGCGCGCATACGACTAGCGCCTCAGAAGAGTTGGGAGGTCAACCAACCGTCCGACCTCGAAGGCGTGCTGGCGAAGCTCGGCGCGATACAGCAGGAGTTCAATGCATCGGCGTCGGGCGGCAAGAAGGTGTCGCTGGCCGACCTGATCGTGCTCGGCGGCGCGGCGGCGGTGGAAGCTGCCGCCAAGAAGGCGGGTCACGACTTAAAGGTGCCGTTCTCACCGGGCCGCACCGACGCCTCGGATGCGCAGACCGATGCAGCCTCGTTCGCGCCGCTCGAGCCCATCGCCGACGGCTTCCGCAACTTCCAAAAGAAAGGCGAAAAGCGCCCTGCCGAGGAGATGCTGCTCGACAAGGCGCAACTTTTGACACTGACCGCGCCTGAAATGACGGTTCTGGTCGGCGGCCTGCGTGCCCTCGGCGCGACGGTCGGCGGGTCGAAGCATGGCGTCTTCACCAGCCAGCCCGGTACGTTGACGAACGACTTCTTCGTCAACCTGCTCGACATGAGCACGGCCTGGACACCACGAGGTGACGGGACGTTCGAAGGCAAGGACCGCAAGACTGGAGCTGCGAAGTGGACCGCCACGCGCGCCGATCTTGCGTTCGGCTCGAACTCGCAGCTTCGGGCCATCGCCGAGGTCTACGCCCAGGACGATGCAAAGGCCAAATTCGCGTCGGACTTCGCGGCGGCCTGGGCCAAGGTGATGCACCTCGACCGGTTCGACTTGGGCGGCTAATGCATCGTCGTGATGAGAACGATGTTCACTGAGCTAAGGGGAGACGAATGTCTCCCCTTAGCTGTTGAAGCGGTCGGATTTCCGTAACCTGTGCCTTTGCCGGCGCTTGTTCTGCCACTTGAAATGTGCGATGGACGGCCGAGAGCGCAGGGGATCGAAACGGCCTATATGAAGCCGATCGAACCTTTGATCCCTTCTGCCGACCCAAAGGTTTCCTTTCAGCTGCGCTCGCTGACGGACGGCCATGCGGCCGGTTCCGTGCCGAACGCTGTGACGGAGACTGATATTTGACATCCTCCTTCGCTGAGCTGGGACTCAGCGCAAAAGTGCTGGCCGCCGTCGAGGCCGCTGGCTACCCGACACCAACACCAATTCAGGCCCAGGCTATCCCTGTCGCGACTACGGGCCGTGACGTTCTCGGCATTGCACAAACCGGCACCGGGAAGACCGCCTCGTTCGTGTTGCCCATGATCACACGCCTGGAGTCGGGCCGCGCGCGAGCTCGCATGCCCCGCTCGCTGATCTTGGCACCAACACGCGAGCTTGCCGCGCAGTGCGCGCAAAGCTTCGAGAAATACGGGATCAACCACAAGCTCACGGTCGCTTTGCTGATCGGCGGCGTCTCCATGGACGATCAGCTGCAGAAGCTCGACCGTGGTGTCGATGTGCTGATCGCGACACCAGGGCGCCTGCTCGACCATTTCGGCCGCGGCAAGCTGATGCTCATGGGGGTCGAGATCCTGGTCATCGATGAGGCCGACCGAATGCTCGACATGGGCTTCATCCCGGATATCGAGAAGATCTGCAGGCTGCTGCCGCCGAAGCGCCAGACGCTGTTTTTTTCAGCAACCATGCCGCCGGAGATCACGCGGCTTGTCGATCAGTTCCTTAAAGATCCGGCGCGGATCGAGGTGGCAAAACCGGCGACGACGGCCAAGACGATCACTCAGCGCTTCCGCTACTGTGAAGCGACCGAGGATTGGGCCAAACGCGAGGTATTGCGGGACCTGTTGCGAACGCTCGACGTCAAAAACGCCATCATCTTCTCGAACTACAAGCGCGACGTCGCGATTCTGCTGAAATCGTTGACGAAGCACGGCTTCAATGCCGGCGCGCTCCATGGCGACATGGATCAGATGAGTCGTATGGCGACCCTGGACAAGTTCCGTTCGGGCGAGATCACGCTCTTGGCGGCTTCGGATGTTGCGGCGCGCGGCCTCGACATTCCGGATGTTTCGCACGTCATCAATTACGACGTGCCGTGGCAGCCGGACGATTATGTTCACCGCATTGGCCGCACTGGGCGGGCTGGCAAAGAGGGATTTTCGGTCACGATCGTGACACCCTTGGACGTGAAGTCACTCGATGCCATTGGAAAGCTGATCGGCGAGGAGCCGAAGTGGGTCGGCGGTACGCCCGACGAGGCAACGCTTGCAGAAGCCCGTACGCGCAAGAAGGGCCGAGGTCGAGGCGTGGTGCGAGGCAGGCCCGAAGGCCGCTCGCGTCGAGGAGCAGTTGAGCGGCGGCCGCGAGAGAAGACTCGCGAGGGCGGGGGCGAGGCGCGGTACGACGGTCGAGCCTCTCTGGAGACGCGGCGCGAGGAGCGCAAGGAAGGGCGTGGCCGAGAGCGCGATCGCGTCCATGACATTCGGCGTGACTACGCTGGTGAGCGGAATGAGACGAGCGACCGCTACTCTGGCGCACGCGGAGAGCCGCCGACACGGTCGCAAGAAGATCGGTATCGCGGTGCAACGGGCGGCGGACCGCGTGGCGAGAACCAGCGCTTCAGCAGCGGTTTTGTCGATCGCGAGTTCGGACGTAGCGGCGATCGCAGCAGTCACGAAACGCGCCGCCCTTCGCACACCTCGGAAGATGAGCGTCAAGACCGGTATCGCGAGGAGCCGCGGCGCGAGGAGCGATTTAGCCGCGATGTGGCCAACAGCGACCGTTTCCGCGACCGGGACCTCGAGCGGCACCGAACTTTAGGTCGTGACAGGGATGACCGGGACGCGAGCAGGCCTGACCGTGATCGCGGCCAGCCCAAGCAGCGATTGGCACCGGACAGCGGCGCCTTTGACCGCCACGACCGTCGTCATCGTGGAACAGACCATGCCGACGACCATTCGCCAAAGCGCTCCGAGCGCTCCGAACGGGAGCCTCGACGGGATCGCGAGCTGCGCGAGGGTGAACAACGCTCGCAGGCCGTGCGACCGCGCAACGCACGCTCCCGTGATGAGCGCACCACCAGCCCGCCGTCAAAGCGCGGTGGACTAGGAGAACACATTCCGGCCTTCTTGCGCCGACCCGTTCGTGCCAACGCCGATTGAACGGAAATTTTCGGTGCGTGGCGGGTTGTCGGCAGCGCACCGCACGGGACAGCATCGGCATAAGCGCCTCCAGGGGATCGGGACTGACGCTGCTCGACCTTTCAGCGGAGGCGTCGAGCTACCCGCTTAAGTTTGAATTAACCCGAGGTTTATAGGTTTTGAACGACGCTTCACCAGGAAGCGGCTTTATTCTGCCAATCCGGGTCAACCATGGCATTTGGAAAACGCTCCCTGCCCACGGCGCCTGTCGTTGTGCCTGACGTTGGCAGCAAATCCGTCGATAGCTCAACTCCCGCCGAGCTCACTGACGCTGGGCGTCATCAAGCAATGCGCGAGATCATATTGGGTGTTTTGGAGAGTGCCGGCCGAGTTGCTGAAGCAGTCCGCACAAATAGCGTGCTCCAGGTGGCAGGTGTCGCCGACGAAATCGACCCCACAGCGGCACCTGTGGAACTGCGCGCGCTGAAGGAGCAATTCACGTTCAAGCAGAATGGCGCAGTCGTTCACCCGTTCTATTGCTATGCCAACCCCACTCAACCTGGCCATGTCGATCCCAGCGCGCAGTTCCAGATTTACGAGCTGGTCCGCGCCGCCCGCGATCTCAACGTGTTTTGCCAGGAAGCACAACGCGACGAAGCGTTGGGGGTCGCATTGCAAACTCCGCTGCTGCCCGCGCTGGTAGATCAGATACTGGCGGCAGCATCCTTCTTTGCCGCCTATTTCGACGGGCTGACGCGCACGCATGCGCTGACTTTGAATAATAAGCCCGTTCAAGATCTCTCGGCGATCAGGCTCTTATATGAGAACCACAAGCTGATGGCCACCGACCTCATGATAGCGCCTGAAACGTACGACGCTCTCGCGCCCAAGGTTGCATGGCCGCACATAGGGGTCGAGCTGCTTCGTCGACAGGAGAGCGACGAAAGTTTCGTCAACGGGGTCTACTTTCCGGCCGAATACGCCAATCGTCTTGCCGAGAGCTCGAATACGTCCCGCCTCGAAGCTCTACGTGCACGGAGCTGAGGCGCGCACTCCACGCACAACCTAGCGGTGCTTGCGACGAGCATTGCTTCTGGTCGTCGGGGACGCACGGATTGGCTGGGCGGAACCTTTCTTCGTTGGACCTCGCCGGGCAACCGCCAGGGCTTTGCGAGCCCAGGCCTGCATCTCCTCGTCATCATCGAAAAGACGATCTGGCGCCTGCCAGTACGTCATTGCGATGACCTTGCCCCCCTTCTCGTAGCTGATCTGCGAGAGCCCTTCGGCTTCGAAGTCGCTGCGCGTTTCGGCGTCGGCCTTGAAGAACAAAGTCTCGCCAGAAATGATGGCGAACATCACCCCGTCAATGAAGACGCCGGCGGCGCCGAACATGCGTCGGACTGATATTCCGCCGAGCGGCGCCAGCTGCTCTTTGATGTGCTCTATAAAAGCAGTCTCGGCAGACATCCGCGTCTCAACCTTTTCTTCTGAGACTTTCAGACGGGAACTGTCCCGGTGACCGTCAACCGATGCATCAGCCTGCGCTGCGGCAGGTCGTAGTCGATGATAGCTTTGTGCTGAACGGTACAATTGTCCCACATCACGACGTCGCCCTTCTGCCAGCGATGGCGATAAAGATACTCCGGTTTGGTGACGTGATCCGACAGCGCAACGATCAATGCCTCGGCCTCGTCGCGCGGGCAGCCTGCTATACCGGTGCAGTCATCGCGGTTGATGTACAGGCATTTGACAGCGGTTCGGGGATGCGTGCGCACGATGGGGTGCTGCACCGGCGGATAGCGTTTGACCGTCGCAGCATCGGGGGCCTCCGAGCGCTTGCGACCCGTGAAGTCGAAAATGCCCTTCAGGCCATCGATGCGCCGCTTCATCTCGTTGGGTAGCGCCTCGTAGGCCGCAGCAGCGTTGGCGAAAGCGGTATCCCCAAGCGTCAGGCCGTGGAGTTCTGGCACCTCTATGGCATAGAGCATCGTCGCGCGCGGTGGGCGCGCCGAGTAGATCATGTCGCTGTGCCAATTCTCGCCAGCTCGTCGAGAGCCGATTGGCTTGCCGTCTTTGGTGATGTTGGAGATCCGGTAGATCTCGGGATAGTCGGCCAGGCCATACTGGCCACTGTTGTAGTTGATCTCGATCTCGCCAAAGCGCCGGGCGAACGCAAGCTGCTGGTCCGGGGTGATGTTCTGATGTCGGATGACTATCACGCCGCTGTAATCAAGTGCCGCCTCAATTTCGCTGAAGGCAACCGCATCGAGTGCCCCGGCCAAGTCGACGCCGGTGAACTCGGTGGCCGCGACCGGACCTAGTGACCTAATTCGCATGCTACGACCCACCACGGTTTGACGCCCCGATCACTATGTACGCTCCCGTAGGCGCGGAGCTGTGCTGTGCGCCAAAGGCGAGAGACAGAATATCCTGCAGCCGGAAGCCGCTGCTGTCCAATCCTGGCTGCGCTGAGAATTTGCAATCCAAGTGTCGCTCCCCTTGACTGGTTCCGCCCCGCGTCGGAGCGCTGAACAGCATTCCCAACTGGCTTGTAACCCCCTTCGATCTCTCGAATGGCCGCGGAGCCCGATTGAATCTGCTGTGACGCGCCCAGAGTTGGCGCTAATCTTCAATCTGTTCTCGCGCTGAGGATCCCCCCAGGTGCTTTCGCCCTGACGGGAGGAGGTTTCGACCGGCGGAGCGCACGCAAGCAACTTCAGACGCGCTCTTCGGTTCTCCGGAAGGAGAGAGACGATGAGACCGCAGAAGCAGCCGAATGCCCTTTTGATGGCGCTGGTGTTTGGTGTCCTGCCCTGCGTGCTGGGAGTTGGGCTTGGACAATACCTGCGATGGCACGGGGTCGTCTGGCTCACAGACGCGGGGAGCTTCTGGCCACGTTTTTGTTTTGCCACCTCTCTCGCGGCCGCAATCTATTTGGCACTGACAAAGATCTATGACGGAACGCTTCGCACAGGTGCGTGGCTGATGCTCTCTTGGACGTGGCTCTACTTCCCGTATTGGCTGATGGCAGTAGAAGTGCCGAAAACGTCTGCGATCATTGGAACCGACGGTCGTGTGACTATCGTCAGCGAGACGGTGCGCCCAGATGCCACCCGAGTGTGGCTGCTCTCCGGACGGGGCGGAAACAAGATCATTCGCAATGCGGAAGGCGCGGCCACGGTCGAAGCCGTGGATCTGCACTACAAGTTCGCGGCGTCGTACATCTCCACATGCGATGACGAGGAGGATTTGTCGCGGCCGGTCATCCAAGCCATGACTGCCGCGCTCGCGACCGAAATAGCGAAACCACGTTCCTCGCGGGTCGCTATATTCGAGTCAAAAGAGTCCAAAGAGCGCTTCAGTGCGGAGGTTTGTCGCGCGGTCACCGGAGGAAAGACGCCGTGCCCCCTGACGCTGACAATCTCTCCAACCATCGCGGCTACGTCACCAGGCGGCCTTTGGAGCAAGCATTTCACCGAATCTGAAGCAATCGATGAGGGGCATGTACCCACTCTGATCAATCTGCTGACACAGGACAATTCGCGACTCGCCCGAAAGGACGTGGTGTATTCACGCTTCATGGAATCCGCCCGGACGCCGCCGGAGCTTGCGAAGGTTGCGTTGAAGCCGCACGCTCTAGACGACGCTCAGTTTGACATGCTGGTAAGACGTATTGTCGACCATCCCGAGGCAGGAAATGAAGCGTTAAGCCTTTATACATCGGTGCCTCGGTTGACACCCGAGCAGCGGCAAGCGCTCCGCACCAAGGCGTTTCAAGAAGCCGGCATCGTCCAAATCATCAGGCAGTATGGCCCGGGCCGCATCAGCGATGCAGATATCGCACAGCTCTCTCATCGCCTTCGGCTCGACATTGCGCGCAATGCTGAAACCGCAATAGCCGCTCTCGAAGCGTTCGGGTCTCGGCTTCCTATCGATCTACAGACGTCATCCGTGAACAGCATCGCCAAAGCGCACGCATCTCAGGCGCTATCGGCACTGCAGCACTTGGATCACACCAGTCCACTACGCAGCGTTCTGTTGAAGAAGATCATCGCCGAGGCCAGTCAAAAGGATCTCGACGCGAAACTGTCGAAGGGAAGGCTCGAAGAAATGCTGGCGCCAGCGGAGGTCCGCTCGGTTGTAGCGAGCGTCATCGGGAAAGCTGGGTCCTCGAACGAATGGGTCGAATTCGCGGCTCGAGGACTGCCTGCGCGCGCCATGACAGAGGCGGAGCGCAAACGAGTCATCGACGAATTGATGTTCATCAGCCCTAGGCTTGCGCTCGAGTTTGTCAGCGAGAACCGGCAACATCTCGCGCTGTCCGATGTACTGGAGGTCACGCGCGACTACTCAAGGACGATTGCTGCCGATCATTGCCTGCATTTGACGCACAGGAATGCCAACCGTCAGATGGAGTATTTCAGTGAGGCACAGATTAAGATCTTTGAAGCATGCGCGAAGACGAAATAGAGCCCACTAAGGCGAATGGACATGCGTACGCCGGATGCTGAGGCAACATCGCCAAGGCCGACGATCGGCTCAGCGTGCAGTACCGGGCGCCGCCTGCTTGGCGTGCTGCTGCGCGAGGACGGATGCAGGCGTGATATTTGCGATAGCAGATTGCAGCTTGTTGTGCCAACCGCTCACAACATCGCCTTCGCCGCGCATCATGGCGTCGAAACCCGTTTGGGCAACCTGTGCGGGATCGTCCTTCTTCATGGTGCCGACCTTGGTATCGAGCATGCCGGCACGCTCAAAAAATTCCGTCTCAGTCGCGCCGGGCATCAAACAGGTGACGGTTACGCCCGACGGCTTGAGCTCGTGGCGGATGGCAAATGAAAACGAGTCAATAAATGCCTTGGAGGCGTTGTAAGCAGCGTTGTACGCACCCGGCACCAGCCCGGCGATGGACCCCGTGATCAGGATACGTCCCTTCCCCCTGTCACGCATGCTACGGGCGACCCTATGAATCAGGTCAATGGTTCCCGTAATGTTGGTGTCAATCACGCGCTTCACGTCGGCGAATTCTTGATCCAAGAATGGGCCACCCAGTCCCTGCCCTGCGTTGGCAATGAGCGCATCAACATGCCGGTCACCCACAGCCGCAATCACTTTATCAACTCCGGCCGATGTCGCGAGATCGACCTGCAGGGCGTCCACCTTGACGCCACGATTGCGCATCTCTTGCGCAACCAGATCGAGCTCGGATCGATCTGCAGCAAGCACGAGATCGAAAGCTTGCCCGGCGCAGATGCGCGCCAGCTCACGCCCAATTCCACTGGAAGCCCCGGTGACAACAGCCAGCGCGCTCGATGGTCCGGTCACGGCGCCGCTCCAGCAGTCGGTGCAACGGTTGCCGGCACGTCCTGCGCAACCATCGTCATAGCCTCGCCATGTGGGCTGAGCACGACTTTGATGCAGCCGTCTTCCTTCTTGCGGAATGTCTCATAAAGCGCGGGGCCGTCGGCAAGAGTTGCCGATCTATGCGTAATGACCACCGACGGATCGATCTGACCTGCTTCGATCATGCTCATCAATTTAGGCATATACTTGTGAACGTGCGTCTGGCCAGTCTTCATGGTCAGACCTTTGTTCATGAACGCTCCCATGGCGGTCGGAACGGCAGAACCGATATAGACCCCGGGCACCGAAACGATACCTCCAGGGCGGCAGCAAAGAATTGCCGCGTTGAGAGCGTAAGGCCGGTCCGTCGAGGAGATCGTCGACTGAACAGCCGACGCCACTCTCTGCAAGGCTGACTCGGAACCCCTGCTTTCCATGCCAACCGCATCGATCACGGCGTCGGGACCGGCTCCTTTCGTAAGCTCTCGAATCTGCTCGAGCACCGTGTCGTCTGTGTAATTAATCGTTTCTGCGCCAAGAGAGCGGGCGAGCTCCAGTCGCTCCTTGATGGAATCGATCGCGATGACGCGACCGGCACCAAGCAGGTACGCCGACATGATAGAGAACAGGCCAACGGGCCCGCACCCCCAGACGGCGATTGTCTGTCCAGGCTTGATGTCGCAGTTTTCCGCGGCCATGTAGCCGGTCGGAAAGATGTCCGACAGGAAGAGCACTTGTTCGTCGGAGAAGCCATCCGGCACCGGAAACGCACCAAAATCCGCGAATGGAACGCGCACGAATTCCGCTTGGCCTCCGGCATAGCCACCCGTCAGGTGAGAATAGCCAAGCGCTCCAGCCACGCCATAGCCAAGAGCTTCAGCCTGTCTCTTGCTATTCCGATTGGATCGTTCGCAGCAGGAATAGAGCTCCATTCCGCACATGCGGCATTCGCCACAAGCGAGCGCGAAAGGGATCACCACGCGGTCACCGACTTTCAATTTCTTGTTGGCGGATCCGACCTCGACCACCTCGCCCATACATTCGTGACCCAGCACGTCGCCAGTCTTCACCTCAGGAACAAACCCGCCAATCAGGTGGAGATCGGAGCCGCAAATAGCACAGGCAGACACTTTGATGATGGCGTCACGACCGTCTTCGATACGGGGATCAGGAACCGTGTCGCAACGGACATCTCCACGGCCATGATAAACCAGCGCTTTCATGTTCTATGCTCCACAATGATCATCAGCCGCGTGTCAGGTGAACGCCACGCTCCGAGTCGGGTTCCGGACTCAATCGCTCAGACCGCCGTTCGGGCGAGCTGTCGCTCGCTCGCGCATCGAAACGCGCTATTTTCTTGCTCGCCACCACCTCGTGAGCCGGTGCAGTGTCTCTCGAATGACTACCGCAACGAACAGCAGCGCTGCGAATGCCATGACCGCGGTGATCACGGGGTGCAAAAGAATCCAGTCGATCATGCCAGCGAGTTGATTCACGGCCCAGGCTCACTGCACTCGCCCGCACAGGCTTCACGGCAACACCCTCAAGCCGCGCGGGTTCCGACCCGATGGCACGTTCCTGCTCAGCTCTCAACCCCTTGCGAAGAGCGCATCAGGTCGATCGATGACATCAATGCGTAGCGGGCCAGGGGTTCAGGAACTCTATTGGCACTGGAACGATCCGCTTACCAGCGAGTTTGCCGTAGGAATTTGCATGGCGTTGGTCGCGATCAGCAAGGAGAGGATCATGCTGGTGGCTGAGCTTCTGGTGTGCGGCTATGTCACTTTGCGACCTTCGAAGCGCGCGATCAAACGGCCAGCCCAGCAGCTGCACTGCTTCGTTACGCGGGTTCCGAACATCAGAGCCGTCACGCTGGGAATGTGTGAATGGGAGATCCTCGAACGCATGAGAGCCAGCATCGCTGCAAACGGCTCGCACGTTCTCGCAGCGAGGTGTACCGAGTACAAAGAAACCTGACGTCGAAAGAGCCTCACTTTACGCCGATCGATGAGCGCTCATCAGTCATGAGACGGAAGACGTGCGAATGGGTCGCGAACACCTTGGCAGAGGAACTCTTTCGAAATCGGTGGCGTTCCCCGCTGGTGGTCCGCATGTCAACCGGACAAGACGGCAGGAGGAATGCGCCAGTTTTTCCGGTTTCCTGGCGCAGCCAACGAAACGGCAGTCGAGCCTCTATCCCGTCTGCGGGCCGCACCCGACTACTTTCAAAATCAAATGAGTTGCATCAGAAAGGGAACTTGCTGGCCGCCCTTGGTCAGCTCGGAATAACTGCCGTGCCTTGATCCATCAGTGTGATGCATCGTCGATCATAGATCGCTGGCGTCAAAGGGGGGGAGAGATGCTGGGACTGTCCCTACTGCAGATTGCGGCCATTACGATCGTCGTGGCGATGCTTGCAGCGTTCATCTGGGATCGCTGGCGCTACGATGTGGTAGCGGTGACAGCACTGCTCGCTGCGGTGGCTGCAGGAACAGTTCCACAAGACGAGGCCTTCGACGGGTTTTCTGACACAGTCATCATCGTCATCGCATCGGTTTTGATCGTCAGCAAGGCCGTTGCGCGATCCGGAATTCTCGATAGGCTGGCTCGAAGGCTACTGCAGAACGTTGATTCGATCAGCATTCAGATTGGCGCCCTGAGCCTGGCAGTTGCCCTGATGTCGGCGTTTGTGAAGAACGTCGGAACCCTGTCGATTTTCATGCCAATCGCCCTGCAGGTTGCGCGTCGATCAAAGCAACCGCAATCGCTCTACCTGATGCCTCTCGCCTTCGCTTCCTTGATCGGCGGCACAATTACTCAGATCGGCACATCACCGAACCTGCTCATCTCGACAGTTCGCGCGGAGCAAACCGGTGCTCCGTTCAGACTGTTCGACTATGCCTGGGTCGGCCTGCCACTCACGCTGATTGTCGTCGCGTTCCTGACGGTCGGTTGGCGCCTGCTCCCGGCCAAGCGCACAGGCACGCCAACACCAGAGGAGCGTTTCTCGATAGAGAACTATACGACTGAGCTGAAAATTCCAGCTGCTTCACCGTTCGTCAACAAAACGGTCGGCGACTTGGAACGGTCGGCCGACGACCTCGTCGTGCTCGCGATACTGCGCGGCGGAGGCCAGAATTACATTCCAAATCAGAACTGGCCACTTTACGCCGGCGATGTGCTGTCGGTTCGTGCAGATCCTGCCCAGATCAAGGCCGTTGTCGACGCGGCGAAGTTCGAGCTTGTCCACGCGCGCGATCTTTCCGCGGAAGAAGAAAACGATGAGCTCGGCACCACGGAGGCGGTTGTAACCGCCAATTCCCCAATGATCGGCGAGACACCGCGCTCCCTCTCACTTCGCCGGGTCCACGACGTCAACCTTCTCGCCGTGAGCAGAGCGGGAAAGCGCCGCGGTGAGTTGCTACAGAGCCATGAGTTCCAGGTTGGCGACATTGTCGTACTGCAGGGATGGCAACAGGCGCTGCCGAAAACGTTATCGGAGCTCGGGCTCTTGCCGCTTGCCGACCGGAGCCTATCACTTGGCAAATCGACCGATGGTCTCGTGCCGCTCGCCGTTCTCGGTATCACACTCGCGATGATCGGCTTCAAGATCGTCAATGTGGCGGTCGGCTTTGCCGCCGCCGCGCTGATCGTCGTGCTGCTCAAGCAGATCTCGCTCAAAGATGCTTACGAGGCGATCGAGGGGCCGGTACTTGTCCTACTCGCAGCGTTGATACCGATCGCTAAGTCGCTCCAGTCGACCGGTGTCACAGATATAATCGGACATCAGCTGGCGATCGTGGGCGCGCTGATCCCGGCTTACTTGGCCGTGGGTCTGATGCTGGCCACTGCCATGCTTCTCACGCCATTTCTCAATAACGCCGCAGCCGTTCTGATGCTGGGGCCAGTTGCCGCCGTGCTCGCAAAATCGCTTGGCTATAACGCCGATCCGTTCCTAATCGCCGTCGCACTTGGCTGCGCTTGCGATTTCCTCACGCCAATCGGGCATCAGAACAATCTTCTGGTGATGGGCCCCGGTGGTTACAAGTTCACGGACTATTGGCGGCTGGGGCTGCCCGTGTCTCTCATGGTCCTGATATTCGGGACGCCGCTCATCATTGTATTTTGGCCTTTACACGGCTGAATGAGTGGAGAGCAAGCTCTGCACTTTTGATGGTCGTCCGTGAACCCTAAGGCATCGGGTGCGTTGTTCCGCGATCAAGGTAGGCGCTGGTCGAGCCTTCCGCTCGCCCAAAAATCGAGGCTCCCGCGACTGAAGCGGCCTGCTGAGCAATGGTTGGCGTTTCAGTAGGGGAAGGCATCCAAATGGTTCAGCTACGACTTCCAGAAAATTCCAGGGTGAAGGCTGGACGCGTCTGGAACCATCCCACCGGATCTGGGTGGCGCGAGCTGCAAGTCTATCGCTGGCACCCGGAAGAGGACTCCAATCCCCGCCTCGACACGTACTGGATCGAGCGGGCGCGCTGTGGGCCTATGGTTTTGGATGCTCTGCACAAGATCCGCAATGAGATCGACCCGACTCTGGTTTTTCGCCGCTCGTGTCGTGAAGGCATATGCGGCAGCTGCTCGATGAACATTGACGGCACCAATGCGCTCGCCTGTGTGACCGCCCTCGGCGATGGCAAGCGTCCGCTGTCGATATATCCGCTGCCGCATATGCGCGTCATTCGCGACCTGGTACCCGACCTCAGCCGATTTTTCGCGCACTATCACGCCATGCAGCCACAGCTTCAGAGCAGGGAGCCGAGCGACGGTACTGAGAATCGCCAGACACCGCCCGAGAGGCAGAAGCTCGACGGGCTTTATGAGTGCATCTTGTGCGCTTGCTGCTCTTCGGCCTGTCCGAGCTATTGGTGGAACGAAGAGACGTTTCCAGGACCTGCAGCGTTGCTTCAGGCGCATCGTTGGGTCCAAGACAGCCGTGACGAGGCCACCGACGAGAGACTGGATATTGTCGCACAGCCGCTCGGCGTCTACGGCTGCCGGCAGATCCTCAATTGTGCCAAGGTGTGCCCCAAGGGACTCAATCCCGCCAAAGCGATCGCGGAGCTGCGCTGGTTGCTCCAAGCCCGCAGACGCGAGCCATGAACACGCGCACGCGCGTTGTGATCTGCGGGGGCGGCGCTGGCGGCCTCGCACTGGCAATAAGGCTGTCGCGACGCCGCGACATTGATGTCGCGCTGATCGAGCGCGAGCAGGCGCATTTGTGGAAGCCGCTGCTTCATGAGCTTGCATCGGGAAGTCTCGATCCAGCAACCCACGAAATTTCCTACCTTGCGCTTGCTCGATCTCATGGCTTCACTTTTCACCAGGGCTCGCTCGAAGGATTGAATCGAGCTGAAAAGACGGTACGGATCGCTGCTGTACAGGACGAAGCTGGCATAATTATCATCCCAGCCCGTCAAATCGCCTATGACGTTCTGGTCATAGCAATCGGCGGCATTGCCAACGATTTCGGCGTACCCGGTTTCGAACATGCGCTGAAGCTGGACACGGCGGAACAGGCCGAAGCTCTGAGGACGCGGATCGTGCGTGCTTGTATGAGCGCGAACTATGCTCCAGCTCCGCGAAAAGTGGACCGGCTGCGACTCGTCATTGTGGGGGGCGGTGCCACCGGCGTCGAGTTGGCCGCAGAAATCAAGGCCTCGTCCCGTATCCTCATCTCATACGGCCTCGATCGGCTCGATCCCGAAAGTTTCATTGACATAACGATCGTCAATGCAGACGCCCGGCTCCTGCAGCAACTGCCAGAGTCCCTTTCGGAGAGAGTTTCGGCATCCCTTCGCGACCTCGACATTCACATTCGAAACGGTGAAGTCGTGGTTGGGATTGAGAAGGATCGGCTCTCGATCAGGGGAGGCGCGGTCATCGAGGCTGATGTTATCGTGTGGGCAGCCGGGGTCAGAGCAGCCGACCTGCTCACGCGGCTCGACGGTCTCGAGGTCAACCGCACTCGCCAGCTCGTGGTCACCGAGCGGCTACGCGTGACGCGCGATGAAAACATCTTTGCTCTTGGGGACTGCGCGGCTTGCCCATGGCTTGACCACGGCGGACTGGTGCCGGCACGGGCCCAGGCGAGCCGGCAGCAGGCCGTTTACCTGGCGCGCAGCATACCCGCCCTTCTAGCGGGCCGGACCATCGAGCCGTTCCGGTATCGAGACCTGGGCTCTCTGGTGTCCCTCGGGTCCCAAGAGAGCGCCATTGGCACGCTGATGGGCTTCATCAGCGGAAAAGATTATCGCATACAGGGATTGTTGGCGCGGTTGTTCTATAAGTGGCTCTATCGGCAGCATCGCGCAACCCTTCTCGGCTGGCGAGTCGTGCTGCTCGAAACCTTGGGTGGTTGGATTGGCGGTCTTACCAAGCCTGAGATCAAGCTACATTGAGTCGGCCCGCTGCTGCGCCTCACTACTCAGCACAACAGCCCGGGAAGACGTGTCAAGTTGAAGGCACGTCGATCGAAGTCGCGTCGATCAGATCAAGACGAGTGCGCTTGTCTGAAAGACACCGAGCTCAGGGACGCTGGTCGCTTCGGAACGACCCGTTGCGCCTTGCGTTCCCGCTACTCGAAGCATATGTCCCCGACCGATGGTATCGACGAGGCATCGAATGCGAACGATTGTCTGGTTCCGCCAGGATTTACGGCTGGACGACAACCCTGCACTTGCCCACGCCGCAAACCGGGGCACTGTCATCCCGCTTTACATTCTTGACGAGACGCCACCACCTCGGGGACGGCCCATCGGCGGCGCGTCGCGCTGGTGGCTCCACCATAGCCTGAAATCGCTCAGTACCTCGTTGGGCGGCCTCGTCTTGTTGCGCGGAGCGGCGACAGAGGTGCTGCCGGCTCTCGTGGAGCGCACGGGCGCAACGATGGTGGTCTGGAACCGCTGCTACGACCCATACGCCGTCCGGCGCGACAAGGCATTGATGTCCGACTTGGGTGCTCGCGGCATAGAGGTTGCCAGCTTCAACGGCAGCTTGCTGCTCGAACCCTGGCAAGTCGCCACAAGCGACGAGAAGCCATTCAAAGTCTACTCACCGTTTTGGCGCGCTTGCCTGCGCAAACGTTTCGATGCACCGCTACGGACACCATCGTTGAAGCTTGCCGACATTTCCGCACTTGGCGACCGGCTCGACGACTGGCTCCTGCTGCCGACGCGACCCAACTGGGCAAAGGGGTTCAATCTGGAGTGGCAGCCCGGCGAAAAGCCGGCCAGAAAAAAGCTGGAGCGGTTCCTCGCGACATCGCTTGCGAGCTACAGCGAACTGCGCAACCGTCCGGATCTCCCTGGCGTGACACGGTTGTCACCACATCTGCACTGGGGAGAGATCTCGCCACGCCAAATCTGGGCGGCTGTACATGAGAGCCTGTCAGCCAAGCCTTCACTCGTCGGTGCAGCGAACAAGCTGCTATCCGAGATTGGCTGGCGCGAGTTCAATCATCACCTTCTGTACCATTTTCCGGCGATGGCGGAGAACCATTGGAGACCAGCATTCGACGCTTATCCCTGGGCGAATAATCCGTCGGCTCTGAAGCGCTGGCAGAAGGGGCTCACTGGCTACCCCATGGTGGACGCCGGCATGCGCGAGCTGTGGGCGACGGGCTACATGCACAATCGCGTCCGCATGATCACGGCGAGCTTCCTGGTCAAGCATCTGCGCACTGACTGGCGCAAGGGCGAGGCGTGGTTCTGGGACACGCTGGTCGATGCCGACCTCGCAAACAACGTGGCGAGCTGGCAATGGGTGACCGGAAGCGGCGCAGACGCAGCACCCTACTTCCGAATTTTCAACCCAATCGAGCAAGGTCGCAAGTTCGATCCCGAAGGGGCCTATGTACGACGGTGGTGCCCTGAGCTCACACGATTGCCGACAGCAAACATCCATGCACCGTTCGAGGCTGATCCTACTACACTCAATTGCGCAGGCATCCGACTCGGGCAGAATTATCCTCTCCCGATCGTCGAGCATGGCGCCGCAAGACGCGACGCCTTGGCCGGCTACGAAGCAGTAAAGCGCGCAGCAGCAGCAATTCAGAATGCTGACGAGCGAGATTCGGCGCGCCACTGATGTGTCGCACTCGAGTGCATGGAAGTGTCCCAGCGGAGTTCCATGGGCGACACTCTCGGCTCTGAGCAGCTGCTCAAATCGATCGCGACGCCCATCTCCGTGACCGGCACAACAAAGTCATCATGCAGCCGGAACTGATCGTTCTTGATGACGTTTCACGATCATGGCCGTGCATGCCTGATGCTTGCGCGATGTATCTGAGCGCAACGCCAGCGCCCATGGAGACCGTTATGAGAAGCTTGAACTCGATAGCACTTGCTTTGCTGGTGATCGGCGGCCTCAATTGGGGTCTCGTGGGCATTTTCAACTTCGATCTGGTCGCTGCAATTTTCGGTGGCGAAGTGGGATACAAGAGCGGGCTGTCGCGCATCATCTACGCATTAGTCGGCCTGGCCGCCATTTATGGCGTGACCTTGTTCGCTCCCGTCACGAATACCGATTCGGTGCGCGATCGCAGGGGACTATGAGGGCGATAGGTTATGAGCAATCCCCAGAACGATCGCGCGCAAGCGCAGACAGGCGAAATCGATACCCGAGCTCGATTCATTGAGCTGGCCCGTTCGTTCCGGAGCGGGATGCTGGTCACTCATGATGGTCAAGAGATGCATGCGCGGCCAATGTGGATTGCCGAAGTAGATGATAACGGCGATGTTTTCTTTGTCACCAGCATGGCATCTCCGAAGGCAACAGAGATCGAGACTGATCCTCGCGTTTCTCTCGTGCTGCAAGAGAGCAGTCGCTATGTTGCGGCTCGGGGTGAGGCTCGCGTGATCAAAGATCGCTCATTGGTGGAACGCCTGTGGCGCGAGGAATGGCGGGTCTGGTTTCCCCAAGGAAAAGATCAAGAAGATCTCGGTTTCATCGCGATTGAACTGCGCGATGCAGAGTACTGGGACAATTCCGGTGTCCAAGGCGTCAAGTACGTCATGTCAGCTGCGAAAGCCTACGCGGAGGGGGCACGGCCGCGTCTGGACAAAGAGCAGCATGCCAAAACTCCGGTCTGAACGGGATGGTGACGTCCAGGGCTGCTCGGCGCACCAATCCTGAGTTGTGGGAACGGGTCAAAGCTGCAGTTACCCGCTCGAGCCGCGGCGGCCGTCGCGGCCAATGGTCGGCGCGCAAGGCACAACTAGCTGTTCAAGAATACAAGCGCCGGGGCGGAGGATATCTCGGTGCAAAATCGGGGGACAACAGCTTGGTCCGCTGGACCAAAGCCGATTGGAACACACGATCAGGTAAGAACAGTCGATATACCGGGGAGCGCTACCTGCCGCGCGCAGCTCGAAGCAAACTCACCAACGCTGAATATGATCGCACGTCGGAAAAGAAGCGCGCAGATACGCGCGCGGGACGCCAGCATTCTGCCCAACCTCGTGACGTTCGCCGCAAACTGAGTCGGCATAAAAAGTAAACTTCCATCGTCCCTCGATTTCGACCTTTGCCGGCAATCGACACAGTGCCGGCGCTTCCCTATTCAGGGTTTGAGCCCGTCAGCCGGCTGCTGCGGGAACTTCGAATGACGTTCGACGTTACGCTGTATCCCGTAGTTCATGAGGAGCTTGCGTGAAGCGGTTATGGGGCAGCTGTTCAGCCGGCACTCAACTGTCGTGTTCAGGACCATTCTGGCTCTATTACTCGCGGGGAGTGCGGCGGCTATCGCCCTTGGGCTTTTCTGGGTTCGTTCGGACTCCTACTGGAACGTCGGAAAAGCGACCGCTCAACCAATTCCCTTCCGGCACGATCTTCATGCAGGCACATTGGGGATCGACTGCAGATACTGCCACACAGCTGTCGAGAGATCGGCAAGTGCCGGCATGCCGTCGGCTCACACGTGCATGACTTGTCACTCCCAAATCTGGAAAGCAGCAACACTGCTCGAGCCTCTGCGTACGAGTGTTGCGCTTGGCCAACCTATCGTCTGGAATTCGGTTCATCGGCTCCCTGACCACGCTCGGTTTCATCATGGCGTTCATACAGCCAACAGCATTGCATGCAGCACGTGCCACGGTGAGGTAGAGACAATGGCGCAAACCGTAAAGACCAGGACTCTGTCGATGGGCTGGTGTCTCGAGTGTCATCGCAGCCACCACAAGCTTCAAGTAGAGCCGGTGGGGACCAAAACGCAATCCCACCTTGCAACCGCACCGCTGCTCACCAACTGTTCGACGTGCCATCGGTGACCTCAATGCGTGACTGGTCGGACGATCCCGATTTCCGCCGTGAAGAAGACCCCGCTCGTCCCCCGACTGATCCAAACCGCCGACGATTGATGCAGCTCATGCTCGCCTCGTTGGCCATGGCCGGAAGCGGGTGCAGGCAGGGAGATCGGTTCGGCAGCCCACTACTGTCTCGGCCTGTTACTGGATATGCGTGGGCTGAAGGCGAACCAGTCGTTTATGCCACGTCGCTCGGTCTCGATGGCATCGGTCGAGGTGTGCTGGTCGAGACCGTCAATGGCCGCCCAGTCAAGATCGACGGCAATCCGCTGCACCCGGCGAGCCTCGGTGCGAGCGATGCCTACATGCAGGCCGAGCTGCTTTCGCTTTACGATCCCGAGCGATCGCGGTCGGTGAGCGAGCGGGGGCAAAGTCGAACCTGGCGGCAGGCTCGCGACATGCTCGCCGTGCTCGCTCGCGACGTCGCTGCGCGTCGCGGGGAGGGATTACACATCCTGATTGGGCCCGTCGCATCGCCGACGGTAAGCGATCTCTTTGTCGAGCTACGCAATCGACTACCCGAAGTACGCCTATACGTCCATGCACCGGTCGACGATGAAGCTGCGAAGGCGGGGGCTCATCTCGCGTTCGGTCGCAACATTGCGACAGTGCATCATCTGCGGCACGCTGATACGATTGTCAGCTTCGGATCTGATTTTCTCGGTCATGGTCCGCTTCAGGTGCGTTATGGAGCGGATTTTGCCGCGAGGCGCGCTCGCGGACGAGAAACCGGGCGGCTGCCCAGGCTTATTGTTGCCGAGACCACCCCAGGGCTCACCGGCGCGCGGGCTGATCAGCTTCTCGCGATGACACCTCACGAGATCGAGCGTATGGCGCGTTCGATCGGCGCCGCGCTCGGCGTCATGCCCGACTCCGTCCCGGGAGGCAATCCTGTTCAGGCGAGCGATGTCGCGGCAGCATTGCGAAGTGCAGGCCCGGCATCGCTGGTGCTTGCTGGTCGGGATCAGCCAGCCAGCGTGCACGCAATTGCACATGCGATCAATTCGAAGCTAGGTGCAGTCGGGCGCACGGTTCACTTCCTCAACCCGCTACTCCCGCAAGCGCCCGAATTCGGATCACTCGCCGAGCTCTCGGATAGGCTTGATGCTGGAGCAGTCACGCATCTCATCATTGCCGACTGCAACCCAGTCTTCACTGCTGCCGCAGACCTTCAGATCGCGATGAGGATCTCGCGCGCGCCGTTTTCCCTGCATCTTGGCTTCTCAGAAGAAGAAACCGCACGCGTGTGCAGCTGGCATCTGCCGCAACCGCATGCGCTCGAGAGCTGGGGAGATATGGTTACATTCGACGGTATGATCTCAATGCAGCAACCGGTGACAGCACCGTTTGTAGAGACTCTCTCACCGATCGAGTTGTTCACCACGCTGCTGGGGCAGCCTCAGGACGGCATGACCGCGCTCAAGGAGCACTGGCGCAAGCGGTGGACAGCTGAATTCGAGCAACGCTGGACCAACGCGTTGGAGTCCGGTGTCGTTGAGGGATCGGCGGCGGCACCGGTTGCGGTCGAGTTACGGCAGAACTGGGCGGCATCAATTACCGGCGCGGAACGAAACCTCACTGCTCCGAGCCTCCTCCTGCACTTTGCACCAGACGCGTCGATCTGGGACGGACGCTATGCCGCCAATCCCTGGCTGCAAGAGCTGCCGAAACCGATCACAAAGCAGGTTTGGGGTAATGCGGCATTGATTGCCCCGGAGACCGCCGCTCGATTCAATTTGGAGGACGGCGACGTGATCACGATCACGAGTGCGGTGGGCTCGCTGGATGCTCCAGTTCAACGCATTCGAGGACAGGCGCCAGAGACGATCACGGTATCGCTCGGCTACGGTCGCAGTGCGGCTGGCGTGGTCGGCTCAGAAATCGGATTTGACGGATATCGCCTTCGTTTGAGCTCGTCGCCCTGGGCATTGGCAGCGACAATCGCCAAGACCGGTCGAAGACAGCGGCTTGTTACGACTCAGGACCACCACAGCATGGAAGGTCGCGACATCGTCAAGGTCGTCGCCACTAACGCTGCCGCTGGAGCAGAGTTTGAATCCCGGCCACAGGAAGCAATGGCCTCTCTCTATCCGGATTATGTCCACGATGGTTATGCTTGGGGCATGACCGTCGACCTCGATGCGTGCATCGGGTGCAACGCATGCGTCGTTTCCTGCCAGGCAGAGAACAATGTGCCAGTGGTCGGCGCGGAGGAGGTGGCGGCAGGACGTGAGATGCACTGGCTGCGAGTCGACCGCTATCATTCACCCGACACTACGGAGACTCTTTTCCAGCCCGTGCCGTGCATGCAGTGTGAGAACGCCCCTTGCGAAGTTGTCTGCCCGGTGAATGCCACTGTGCACTCGCGCGAGGGTCTCAACGACATGGTTTACAATCGCTGCATCGGCACCCGCACCTGCTCCAACAACTGCCCCTACAAGGTGCGCCGCTTCAATTGGTTCGACTATTCGGCAACGCCGCCCGGGCAGGTCGGCGCTCATCTCAATCCAGAGGTTACGGTTCGTTCGCGCGGGGTCATGGAGAAATGCACCTACTGCGTGCAAAGGATCAGTTCAGCTCGAATCATCTCGAAGATCGAGAACCGCTCGATCCGCGACGGGGAAGTGCGCACCGCGTGTCAACAGGCGTGCCCGACCAGCGCGATCGTCTTTGGTGATGTCAACGATCCGACGACGGCCGTGTCACTGAAAAAGCGCGACCATCGCAATTACGCTCTCCTTGCGGAGTTGAACACACGCCCGCGCACCAGTTATCTCGCCCGCGTTCGCCGACGGTCTGGCACGACAGAGTCGGAGTGAGCATGACCGCAGAGACAGTGCCTTCCACCAGAACGATTGCCGAAATTCCTCTGCGGCCGCGCACAAGCTGGCGCTGGTGGCTGGCCGTACTGGCCGCAACCGTCGGGCTCATCACACTCTTGTTGTCGTTGATCTGGTTATTCTGGTCCGGACTAGGCATATGGGGCAATAACCTGCCGTTTGTTTGGGGTTTCGATCTGACCAACTATGTCTGGTGGATCGGCATCGCGAATGGCGCCAGTCTCTTCGCCTCGATTCTGGTGCTGCGACGTCACGGGCTGCGCACCTCCGTCAACCGCTTTGCCGAAGCGCTCGCGCTGTTCGCGGCGATCGCGGCCGGATTTTTCCCGATCATCCATCTCGGCCGTCCCGAGCTATTCTATTGGCTGTTCCCCTATCCTTCGACGTTCCAAGTATGGCCACAGTTTCGCAGCCCCCTCACCTGGGATTTTTGGGCAATCAGCACCCACATCGTCATCACGACGCTGCTCTGGTACGTCGGGCTCATTCCAGATCTGGCAACGCTGCGGGATCGGGCACAGCGCCCTACAGTAAAGCGCGTGTACGGATTATTTGCCCTGGGTTGGCACGGATCTTCGCGGCAGTGGGCTTACCATCAGCGCGCCTATCGCTTAGTGGCCGGCATGGTGCTGCCGTTGGTCCTCGTGCTGCAAAGTGCCGTCGCTTTTGAGTTCGCGTCAACATTGGTGCCAGACTGGCATGAGACTCGGCAACCCCTGCACTTCGTGATCACAGGACTGGCGAGCGGATTGGCTACAGTGCTGTTCGCGGCTCTCTTGTTGCGTCACATGTTCGATTTGCACCAGTACATAGATGATCAAGACGTGCATCTAATCTCGTACCTGCTGCTCGCAAACGTCTTGGTCGCCGCCTATCTCTACGGGGGGGAGATCTTTGTCGCCACCCTGTCTGACGGTTACACGCGGACGGCAACGTTCTACCGCTTTGTTGGGAGTGGAGCGTGGACGTATTGGAGCGCGATCGCGCTCATCGTCATCGCACCCCAAATCCTATGGTCGCAGCGAGCGCGGCTAAACCTGGTGATCGGCTCAACGACCGCTCTCGGCGTTATGATCGGCGTGTGGCTCGACAGGTACTCCATCGTGGTGTGGGGCATCGAACGCGACTACCTGCCCGCGTTGTGGGGGCGATCCTACACGCCGACTTTGAATGAATGGCTGTTGCTGCTCGGCACCGTGGGCCTGTTCGCTCTGCTGTTCTGCTTGTTCGTTCGCTACCTACCGGTTGTGTCCATGTTCGAGACTCGGCACGAGGAGAGCTAGGCATGCGTGCGCTGGTCGCCGAGTTCGAGCGAGAAACAGACGTAAACGCCGCCTTAAGCACGGCTTTGGATCGTGAGTTGGGCTTCATTGAAGCGTACGGGCCTTATCCCTTGCAGGAGGCTGCGAAGCTGCAGAACCTGGAGACGTGGATTGTTCCCGCTATCACGCTCATTGCAGCCGTCACCGGCGCGGCCGGGACATACTGGCTGCAATACTGGACGAATGCGATCGATTACCCGCTCAACGTTGGCGGGCGACCACTGCACAGTTGGCCCGCCTTCATCCCTGCCAGCATGATCGTCGGAGTTCTATCCGGCGGCGGAGCGACCCTGCTCGGGATGCTGTTCCTTTGCCGTTTGCCCACGCTTCACCATCCGATATTCGAGGCGCAGAATTTTGAACGCGCATCGCAGGATCGTTTTTTCCTGAGCATCGAGGTGGGTAAGTCCGAAGGCGACGAGGCACGGGTTCGCGCGTTCCTGCAGTCAACGAACCCGCTTTCGATCAGCGAGGTCGCTGAATGACGAAATGTCTGACGGTGATCGGCTGGACGCTGCTTCTGGCCAGTTGCGGCCAGGAGCCGGGCAAGCCATCGATCGCGCGGACTGATTCCGGCCACCAGCCAACGGGCGCAATCGCTCGCGGAACGAGTGCTGCGCATGCCGCGCTAGTTGGCCCGCCAAGCCACATCGAATCTTACGTCATACGCGGAGCCGAGCGCTACCACGTATTCTGCACGCCTTGCCACGGCGCCGACGGAAGCGGAGATGGTCCGGTCGTTCGCAGGGGCTTCCCGCGACCGCCGCCATTCAGCAGCGCGCGCCTGCAAACACTGCCGCCCGCACACACAGTTCGCGTGATCACAAATGGTGTCGGTGTCATGTACCCGATGGCAGACCGAGTGCCACCCGCGGATCGGTGGGCTATTGCCGCGCATGTCCAGTCTTTGCAGCAGCGAGGAAAGGGCGATGCGCCATGACCGGCCGACTATGGCTTGCGCCCGCACTGGTCACAGCTGGCATCGTATGCATCGGCTTTCTGTTCGGCTCGCCGGAACTGCGCGAAGGCTGGTTTCTTTGCATCGTCACATTGGCAGGACTTTGCGTCGCAAGCCTTGGCCTGTTGATGATCGGTCACCTGCTCGGCGACCGCTGGCTTGCTCCGATCCGCGACGAGTTGGAGCCCGCCTCATGGACGATACCGGCCATCGCCGCGCTGGCACTGCCGCTCTCGCTCGGTTTCGCCGAGCTCTACCCGTGGGTGGAGACACCGGCACTCTTGCCCCCGGCGCGCCGGGAATGGCTAACGATCGACTGGTTCACGTTGCGCGCAGCATTTTATCTGATGACGTGGTCGGCACTGGCTTGGGTCGTAAGTCACAGCGGTCAACACTTGATGGTGAGTGGCATTGGGCTTGCACTGCTCGCTTCCACATTCTCGCTGGCGACGATTGATTGGGTGATGTCGCGCGAGCCGTACTGGTGGTCGAGCTTGTTCGGGTTCGCCTTTGCCGTCAGCCAGATCATGGCCGCCCTGGCAGTTGCCATCCTGGTCACGGTCGCACGCCAGTCGCGACCGCCGAGCGAGGAGATGATTAGCCTGGAGCGCGCTTTGCTGACCCTTGCCTTGTTGACGGCTTGGGTCTGGTTCGCACAGTTCCTTGTCGTCTGGATGGCCAATCTGCCCGGCGAGGCCCGCTGGTACGTCGAGCGAATGCATGGCGGCTGGGGCTGGCTTAAGCTCGCCGTCGTGATCCCTGCACTGGCTGCCGCAATTTTTTTGCTGTTGATGCCGGCTCGGGCACAGGGCTGGCGCATCCTGACGGCCTGCGCACTGCTACTCGTGCATCACATTGCTCACATGATTTGGCTGATCAGGCCGGTCGAACATGCGCCACCACCGTCACTCGCCGACGTCACTGCAGTTCTCGCCGTCGGCGTTGCGTGGCTGCTGTGGTTCGCTGCGGGACTGGAGCGCAGACAGACGATTGAGACTGCAACGTCAGGGCCTGGCCGCTCCCGAGGCTAACGGCGCCGTCGGCGCGGGCTGTGCACCAATATCGAGAGCCAAGTCCGGCGGCTGCACGCTAGTTTCGGCCGAACCGAGCGAGTAGAGGAAAGCCGCGACATCACGCGCCGCTGCTGCTTGCAAACCGAGGCTCGGCATGGCCGTATCGGGTAGCAGGGCGGGAGGATCGATCAGAAACGGCACGAGATTGCGCGGAACATTCGGCAGGTGACCAGCGACAATCGTGCGCTGCGCAAAATCGATCAACGGTGGCCCAACCACACCACGCGCGGCGGGAACGCGCGGAATCGTATGACACGCACCGCATCCTAGCGCCTGAACGAGATCGCGACCACGTTCCGGGTCTGCATCAGCGATGCGAAGGTGGTTCGGCGGCTGCGCGTCGCCACACCCCACAAGGATAGCGGTTGCAGCCGAGAGCACTGCGCAGAAGCAGCCGCGTCGCCGGTCAAGCACGGCAACGCTTCCAGGGCAGTAATACCGGACCATAAGTCGTGCGCTTGGTCTTCAGCATGTTGGGGTCCTGAGCTGGCCTTTTTGCGAGAACGCAGGCTGCCGGGGCTGGTTCCGGTCATGTGGAGGCCCCGTCGATAGCTTCGCCAGCGTCAAACAGAGGAAGATGACGCATCTAAAGGCCGCGAGCTGTCCCGGCGTGTCGCCACAGCCCAAAAAGCACCACGGCCGTAAAGCCAATGCATCATACCAATCGGCAGGAGCACAGAAACCTCAATGATCCATGCTCCCCATAGGGCGTCCGGCGGCAGCGGCGCCACACCGCGCGCAAAGGCCTGGCACGAAGCCAACATCAAAAATGCGGCAGCTACGATCACCGGCATAGGTGCAACATCAAAAGCGGGTACATCTGCATCGCGATGCCGACCGCAGCAATTGCGCTGTTTCCGACCGCGATATCCGAGAGAAACGGATACGCCGCGTCCCGCCTGCGCCAGCGGATCACTGCATGAGCAACGACGACCACGAGCGCAAGAATCGTAACCGCGATGAGTAGCGACTTGAAGGTCACTTGCAAAGCTGCACCTGAAGCGCCGATTCCGCGAGCGCACGCGAGACCGTTAGCGCAATAGATGACAAGGAAGTGCACAGCCCACACGATAAAGCCGAATAGAGGATCAAGCAGCATCCCGGCATTGCCGGAACGCGTGGCCTGCGCTTCGGTAGAACCGTTATCGGACAGCATGGGGAAATCCCGCCAAGAATGTCATGCCGATTACTGCGCTCACAGCTGAATAGCGCCACCAGAGCGCACAGATCCGCAATGTGAGGCAGCGCCAGGCATCGAGCATGCCGAACCAGAGCCGTGCAAGGCACCACAGCGCCATGAACGCACCAATCGCCACGTGAAGTCCGATCCAGCCAGCCAGCGCCCAGACCGCAGCGGGGTAGCTGCTCGCTGTCGGGTCCGGCACGTGCTCGTTCAGCCACCAGTAACCGAACAGCACACTCATGGCGGCACTTGCCGCGCAGGCGGCCAGACAAAGGCCCGTTGTGGTACGGCGATCACCCGGCAGCAGACGCTCGGCGACGCGGATCAGCAACCACGCTGCGACTGCAGCGAGTGCACACAACAGCGCCCAGAGCGCGGTCGGCTGTGCAGCATCAACCGGCCACAACGTCGGACGGGCGGTCCACAGGAAGAGGTAGGCGAAGGCAAACGCAACCGTCACCGCAGCGTCGGAAATCAGTGTAACAGCCAATCCCCAGCAGCCGACACTCCGAGCGTTGTTGGCATAGAGTGGAAGCGCAAGTCCGCGTCCGGCATCTGCGAGCAGTTGCGGCTGCGCCTCGTCGCGCGACCACAACCAGGCAAGCACGGCCACCAGCGCAATGACACCGCCCACTGCCGCAGGAATCATGAGCCCAATCGTGCCGGCAGCGAGGGAGAGGGCAGTCGCAAGCGCCGCGACGAACGGGGTCGCGCCCGGCCCCGGGAGCCGGATGATGTATTCGGGTATGGCGTCGATGGGAGTCGTGACCAGCGCTTCACGTCGGCCAACGGGGGCATCGGGTAGGAAGCCTTGCCCAGCCTCGATCTCGTCCGGCAAGGTTGGCCGGTCCCAAACGGGGTAACGTGTCTCGACTGGCATGATGCTGCGAAATCCGTAATTGCGATTGCCAGACACCCATTCAAGCGACGCCGATCCCCACGGGTTCTCGCTTCTCTTCTCCCCGCTCCACCAGTGCCGCACGAGGTCGACGAATGTAACGAGCACTCCGGCTGCAAATACGAATGCAAACACGGTCGAGATCAAGTTGAGCCAGTTCCAGCCGAGGCCATCGATGTATGTATAGACCCGACGTGGCATGCCCCGCAGGCCCGTGACGTGCATTGGCAGGAACGCACCGTTGAAGCCGATGAACATCAGCCAAAACGCCCAATTTCCGAGACGGGCCGACAGCATTCGGCCGCTGATGAGGGGCGTCCAGTAGTAGACACCGGCGAAAAGCGGGAACAGCATTCCCCCGATCAGCACGTAATGCAGATGCGCCACCACGAAGTAAGTGTCGTGCACCTGCCAGTCGTAAGGCACGGCGGCGACCATCACTCCGGTCAAGCCGCCGATCGTGAAAATCAACAGGAAGCCAAGCAGAAATAGCATCGGCACACTCAGCCGCGGGGTGCCGTCCCACAAAGTGGCAATCCAGGCAAAAACCTGAATGCCCATGGGGATCGCGATCGCCGAGCTTGCCGCCGAGAAAAACGCCAGCGAAAGTTGGGGCAGTCCGGTCGTAAACATGTGGTGCACCCACAGACCGAAACTGAGGAAGCCCACGGCAATCGCCGCAAGCACGATCCAGGTGTACCCAACCAGCTCAGTACGAGCGAGCGAGGGCAGCATCATCGACACCATGCCCGCCGCCGGCAGAAAGATGATGTAAACCTCAGGATGACCGAACAGCCAGAACAGATGCTGCCAGAGCAGTGGATCGCCGCCCTTCGTAGGGTCGTAGAAGGGCATGTTGAAGGCGCGCTCTAGCTCGAGCAAGATGTCGGCCGCGATCACGGCGGGCATTCCGATCATGATCATGCCGGCCGTGACCAGCATGTACCAGGCGAAGATGGGCATATCGCCGAGTCGCATGCCAGGGGCGCGTGTCTTCAAGATGCCGACAATCAGTTCAACGGCCGCGGCTACGGCTGCGATTTCGACGAAGCCCAGACCCAGAACCCAGATGTCCGTGTTGATCCCGGGCGAATAGGTCTTGCCGGTGAGCGGCGGATACATGAACCAGCCGCCGTCCGGCGCGACACCGAAAAAAAGGCTCGAGAACACCAGCGCGCCACCGATCGCGTAACACCAGTAGCCGAACGCGGAGAGCCATGGAAACGGCATGTCCCGCGTGCCCAGCATCGCCGGCAGGATCATGACTGCGAACGCCTCGACAATCGGGACAGCAAATAAAAACATCATCACCGTGCCGTGCATGGTGAAGAACTGGTTGTAGGTGGCAGCATCCAGGAAAGCGAGGCCGGGATACGCGAGTTGAATGCGCATCAGCAGCGCGAGTACGCCCGCGCCGAGGAAAAACGCGAAGCCGGTCGCAACATACAAGACACCGATATGCGTATTGTTGACTTCGCGCAGGAACGCCAACCGTTCCGGTTGCGCCCAGGCGCGTTTCAGCCGCTCGCGCCCTTCGGGGCCGGTCGACTGGGGAAACAGAACCAGCGCCTCGCCGCCCTCTTCCCTGTGCGCCACCACATTGCTCATTTGAGCGAATCCATGAAGTTGGCGAGGGCGCGCAACTCTGGTCCGGTCAGATTGCCGAACGATGGCATGAGGTTGCCGGGCTTTAGGTGCTGCGCGGAAACGACCCACCCCGCGAGCGTACCGACGGTATTGGGCATGGCCCCGGCTGCCAGCGACCGTCGCCCACCAACCCGCGACAAGTCGGGCCCGCGCCTGCTCTCGCTGATGCCGCGCACGGTGTGGCATGCTGCGCATCCAGACGCGAGAAAGATACTGCGCCCACGCCTGAGCTCCTCGTTCGCAGGTTCAGGCACCGGTGCCGCGAGCCGGGCGAGCCAAGCATCGAACTCCGGACGGGGCATAGCGATAACGTCGAACGCCATCAATGCATGCTGAAGGCCACAATACTCGGCGCATTGGCCTCGCCACGCGCCTGGCTTGTCGGCCTGGATCACCATGCGATTGAGGCGACCTGGAATCATGTCCGTCTTGCCGGCGAGACTGGGAACCCAGAACGAGTGAATCACGTCGGCGGCGCCAAGCCAGAGCTCGACCGGCTCTCCCACGGGCAACCGCAATTCGTTAGCCGTCACGGCCGCCCCGACGCCGGCAGTTGGCCGATACGCCATTTCCCACCAGTAAATCGCGGCGGTGACGTCGATGACCACGCGGTTCGGAGCGGTCGCAGCCCGCATGTCGTTGCCGATCGTCAGAACATAAGGAACGAGTGCTGCGAGTGTGATGGACGGCAGGGCAACGCCGCCTCCCCACAGGAACCAGGCGGTCGGAACGCGGCTGGCCCTGCGACGGACGAACGGATACAGCATGAGCCCGGCAACGAGCAGCGTCACCAACGTTGCGCCCGCATACATGAACATGCCCAGCGTATGAATGGACCGAGCATTGGGTCCCGCCGGATCGATTGCCGATTGCGGCCCTGAGCAGGCCGAGAGGACCAAAAGCAAACAGACGCCCAGCGCAGGCCTCATCGCCAAGCTCCGCTCGATGTAAGCCTTGGTAGGAGACAGCGTTTAACGTGCACCCTGTGGTTTGGTTCCCCCACCACGCGCACGGCGTGCAGGCGTGCGCCCAGAACAGCTCGTAGTCGAACATCGGCATTGGCTGATGCTAAGCGCCGGTGAGCTGAAAATGATCCCGGAGCGTTGAGCCCTCGTACTCGCGGCGGAAAAGCCCTCGCCGCTGCAGCTCCGGCACGACGAGATTGACGAACTGCTGAAATCCACTTGGGAAGTATGGTGGAAGGATCATGAAGCCGTCGGCCATGCCGCCCATGAACCATTCCTCGAGTGTGTCTGCGATTCGTGCCGGCGTACCGCATAGCACCCAATGCCCGCGCCCTGCCGCGGCGATGTTGTAAAGGTCACGCAGCGTCATGTTTTCGCGCCGAGCCATCTCCAGAAGGGTTCGCGAGAACGTCTGGCTGTTGTTGGACGGGGGCAAATCAGGCACCGGACCATCGAGTGCATACTTTGAGATATCGTGACCGATACTGTGTGAAACGAGCGTCAGCATGTTGGTCGGGGAGATGAAACTCTGCAGCTTATCGAGATGAGCTCTCGCCTCGACATCGGTATTGCCGATGATGGGCATTACGCCCGGCAGAATTGCGAGCTGGTCAGGTTCACGCCCGTAGCTCGCGAGCCGTCCTTTGAGCCTCACATAAGCTGCTTTCGCATCATGGGCGTCGCCACTTACAATGGAGAACACGACATCGGCGATGCGCGCCGACAGCGACTGACCGGACTCCGAGCCACCAGCTTGAATAAGAAGTGGATCGCCGTAGAACGTGCGCTCGACATTGAGCGGTCCACGCACCTTGAAAAAGCGGCCGTGGTGGTCGAGCGTGCGCACCTTGCTCGGATCGACGTAGACACCACTCGTCTTGTCGCGCGGAAAAGCTGCTCGGTCATAGGTCGCCCAGAGCCCGCGTACCACATCGACGAACTCCTCGGCGATCTCATAGCGCTTGCCGTGCTCGAGTTGACGATCGAGACCATAATTCAGTGCGCCGACCTCGGCATTGCTCGTCACGACGTTCCACGCAACACGGCCCCGGCTGATGTGCTGCAATGACTGGAACGTACGCGCCACCGTGTAAGGATGACTGAAGCTCGTCGAGACCGTTGCGCCGAGCCCTACGTTCCGTGTGACTCGGCTCAGGGCGGAAATCGCCGTTGTCGGCTCGAGCCGCGACATGAACGATGGATGATCGGTCGGACCGGTGCCGAGCGCGTCCGAGATGAAGAACATGTCGAACTTGCCGGCCTCGGCAATGCGCGCGCCCTGCTCGAGATGATCCCAATTGCAGTTGGAGTCAGCGGCGCCTTCCATGCGCCAGCCGGCGGAATGGTTACCAGTGCCGAGCCAAAACACGGCCAGGCGCATTTGCCGCCGTACACGACCCATGCTTCTTTCTCCCGGATGGCACGACTCGTTCCAACGCTCGACGCCCAGGCAGCGCAGTATCAATTCTTCGAGCCGGCGAAAGCTCTATCACTGAGCGATGTAGCCTCCATCGATCACCAGCTCAGTACCTGTAACAAATGAGGCTTCGTCGGATGCGAGATAGAGCACCCCGTATGCGACATCCATCACCTCACCCAAACGACGCAACGGCGTGGCAGCGATCTTGGAGGCCCGACCGGCCGCGTTGGTGCTGTTGAGCATGGGAGGCAGGTAGCCGGGATGGACGGAATTCACCCGTACTCCGGTTGGTCCGAACCGCACCGCGGCGGTTTTGGTGAAGATGCGCACTGCGCCTTTCGATGCGCTGTAGCCGGGGTGGCTATCCGCGCCGCCGATGAATCCCATGATCGACGAGATGTTGACGATCGAACCACCGCCGGTTTTGGCCATTGCCGCCGCTGCAAGGGTGGTGCCCAGGAATACACTCGTTGCGTTCACAGCCATCAGCCGTTCCCATCCCGCCAGCGCAAGTTCATCGCCGACCGAGCTACCGCTTATTCCGGCATTGTTGACCAGAATATCGAGCTTGCCATAAGCCTCGAGCGTGGTGGCTATCAGCCGTTTCCAGTCAGTTTCGGATGTCACGTCCATCTTGGCGAACATAGCCCGGCCTTGGCTGGCGCTGATGTCGGCGGCGACGGATTGACCTTCCTTTTCGAGTACATCGGCGATGACGACAGCTGCGCCTTCCTTAGCGAAGAGCCTGGCTTCGGCCTCTCCCATTCCGTGTGCACCACCAGTAACAATGGCTACCTTGTTTTTCAGTCTCATCGTTCACTCCCTCGATACTTGATAGATCATTACACACGCGACGCCGAGGTCAGCAATTCCCATCAGAACACCAATGGACATCGCTAACTCCTGAGGCGCAAGAGTAATCACTGCAGTAGTGTGGCGTCACGTTCATAAGCTAGCTCGTTGGGCTGGCATTTAGCTGTGAGCCTACATTCAATCTTGCAATTCCAGCTTCGAGGCACCCATGACTTCTCCGCCCTCAACTCCAGTTGTTCTCGTCACAGGCGCCGCTTCGGGAATTGGTGCCGCAACCGTGCGTCAGATCGCGCCCAGTTGCGCTGGACTGGCGCTCCACACGCGCGGTGGCACGGACGTGTCCAGGCAGCGGCTCGAAACTCTCGCCAAGGTTGCGTCTCAACAGGGTGCCGAGGTGATCACCCTTCATGGTGATCTCGGCGAGGCCGGACGGGGTGCAGCCTTGGTCGAGCAAACGGTGCAACGCTTCGGACGCCTGGATCATCTCGTCTCAAATGCCGGCTATGCCGACAAGCGATCCATCGCGAGCCTCTCCCGCGCTGATCTCGACCGGTCCTTCGCTTCGATGGCCGGCGCGTTCTTCGACATGGTGAAGGCGGCAACGCCGGCGCTCCAGACTTCACCGCACGGGCGCGTCGTGTTCGTCTCGTCGTTCGTCGCTCACCGGTTTGTGCCGAATGCGCTCTTTCCCGCATCTGCTGCTGCGAAAGCAGCAGGGGAAGCCCTTACACGCGCGCTCGCTGCCGAACTCGCGCCCAGTGGCGTCACGGTCAATGCCGTCGTTCCGGGCTATACGGAGAAGGACGGCGGGCATACCGCGCTCAATCCAGACGGTTGGCGAAAGGCCGCCGAGGCGACGCCGCTCGGACGCATCGCCGAGCCGCAGGATATTGCCGCCTTGATCGCATTCCTGCTGTCGCCGGCTGCGCGTCACATCACGGGCCAGGCCATTGCCGTCGATGGCGGCCTTTCTCTCGGCACGTGACGCCTGAGCTCGGCCCTTCAATAGAGCCGCGCAATCAGGATCCAGCCTGTAACGAACGCCGGAGATAAAGCGGTCGACAGCACCACAGCCGTCGACAGAAAAGCACTTTCGGACTTGTACTCGGCGGCAAAAATCGTGATCAGGACGCCAACCGGCGTTGCCGTTGCCACCACGATGACGTCAGAGATGTCATCCGGAAGACCCATGGTTCGGCAAATCCACCAAGTCAGCGCGGGCGCCAGCACGAATTTCAACAGCAGCAGCAGAGTCTGGGCGCCCCATTCGACTCGGCCTGCCTCGACGACTCGAGTCGCAGCAACCTGAGCGCCGAGCGTGTACAATGCCAGCGGGGTGAAAATCGAGCCGAGAAACTGCATCGGCTGGCTGACCAGAACTGGCACCTCAACCTCGAATCCCCGCAGCAGAAGCCCGAGCCCGATCGCCGGCACGAGCGGCGTTTCGAACACGGACTTGAGCTTGATCAGGACATTGCCGCCGCTCGGTGCCATCATCCAGACACCCACCGTGCAGGTGAGAATGGCCATAAGAGCGGCAAGCACCGACTGATAGATCAGGTACTCGGAACCAAATGCGAGCTGCGTCACAGGCACGCCGAAAAAGCCGACATTGGCATAGGCGGTGGCGAGCCCGATCATGGGGGCCAGACTGCGGCGCTGGCGCATAAGCAACGCGATCAGCCAGCCGATCGGGATCAGAATCAAAAACTGGACGATCCCGAAATAAACTACGGGCCAGATCACCGAGATCGGTTGTTTTCCGCTCGACAAAAAGTGGACGAAGAAGGCCGGCATGACGACGTAGACTTGCAGCCTATTCAATGTCGCGACGTCGAGCTGAAGGCGTGGCTGCAACAGCCAGCCGAGCGCCACCAGCACGATGATTGGAAGCGTAACTTTGGTCAGAATGTCGAGAAAGAGCGCCATGCGCCCGGCCGATCAGCCCTCTATGGCGCCTAGGTGCGAGACGACATCGCAAAGCACGCTGCGGAACATGTCGGGGGTGAGGACGCCAGTGTTGGTATTGTAGCGGGAGCAATGATAGCTGTCGAAAAGCGTCACGCGATCCGTCAATCGATGCTTGGCACCATGCGCAAATGGATGACCTGACCGCTTTGCGGCCAAGGCCGACAAGACGGATTCGTGCGCGACCCGACCCAAAGCCAAAATGGCGCGCAAGTTCGGCATGGCGTCAAGCGTCGCCGAAAGGAACCTGCGGCACATAGCGATTTCGGCAGGCGTCGGCTTATTTTGCGGTGGAACACATCGGACGGCATTCGTGATCCGACAGTTCACAAGCCGAAGACTGTCGTCGGGAGTTGCCGCGTAGGTGCCAGTTGCCAATCCGGTCTCGAGCAAGGTTGCATAGAGCAGGTCTCCGGCATAATCACCGGTGAATGGCCGTCCGGTACGGTTTGCCCCTTTGAGCCCTGGCGCCAAGCCGACGATCAATGCTGAGGCACTCAGATCCCCAAATGAAGCAACGGGGGCATTGTGCCAGTCTGGCTCGGAGGCGCGGTTCTGTTCGCGAAATTGGACGAGGCGGCTGCACAAACCGCAGTCTCTCGCCGGCTCCGACGCGTCTCGTATGTTGCGCATGCGCCGGGTGAAACCTGATGAGCGATGCTTGAGGACGGTCGTCAGTCGATATCAGCCGGCTCATCGCCCGAGGTGTAATTGCGCTGCTCCGCGCCCCGCTGCTGGCGGAATTGCTGCATGCGCTGCTCACGCGCCTCACGCGGCACACGCGTATTCGGATCGCGGCAAATATCCTGCTCCAAATCCGCAATGTCGATAAACTGATCTGCTTGGCGGCGCAGCTCATCAGCCACCATGGGCGGCTGCGTGGTGAGCGTGGAAGCGACGCTAACGCGCAAGCCCTTTTGCTGGAGGGCCGCGACCAACGAGCGGAAATCTCCGTCGCCGGAAAATAGGACGACATGATCAAGATGGGGCGCCAGCTCCATGGCATCGACAGTGAGCTCGATGTCCATATTACCTTTAATTTTACGACGACCGGACGCGTCGGTATATTCTTTCGTAGGCTTCGTCACCATCGTGTAGCCGTTATAGTCCAGCCAGTCGATCAGTGGACGAATCGACGAATACTCCTGGTCTTCAGCCAGCGCCGTATAGTAGAGCGCGCGAACAAGATGACCCTGGCTCCGGAATAGCGTCAGCAGCCGCTTGTAGTCAATGTCGAACCCGAGGCTTTTGGCGGTAGCGTAGAGATTCGAACCATCAATGAAGAGCGCGATTCGCTCAGTCGGATAAAAAAACATTGGGCGCCTTTCGTCCGTAAATTTGGCGGGCAAATCACCGCCACAATTGCAACGATGTGCCCGTGCGAATCCACGGCACAACTCTGTTTTTCGTCAGACACTACCTTGTAAGCCAATAAAATTGGCCTGAGAAGTCCAACCATGGAATAATTGACGTGCGCAATAGTAAAAAAGCTCTCGATGTCCCGGGCGCTAATAAGCGGCAACCTGTGCTGCTGGCACTTGGAGCCAATGTGCGCGGTCCATGGGGAGCACCCCGGACAAGCCTCGACAAAGCTATTCATCAGCTGCCGTCGATGGGCATTTCGGTGCTCAAGAAATCAGATTTTTATCTCACTAAGCCAATAGGTTATGTTCGACAGCCTTGGTACTTGAACGTGGTCCTGTGCGTCTTCACCGATCTTCCTCCGGCGACGATGCTCAGGCGGCTGAAGCTCCTTGAGCGACAAGCGGGTCGAACGCTACCAGGGCATTGGGGACCCCGCCCTCTCGATATCGATATTCTCGATTACTGCGGCGCCCAGATTCGATCAAAAGCCGTGAGAACGAGAGGAATTCACCTGGTTTTACCCCACCCCGGAATAGCAACACGAGGATTTGTACTAGTGCCATTGGCAGCGGTCGCCCCCGAGTGGCGCCATCCCATCCTAGGTCTCAGCGCACGTCAACTGCTGCTACGAAGCCCAAGGCTGGGTCAGGGCGTGCTTAAGGCCTAACGCGCGTTCGCCCTGAGCCAGACAAATCACGGCCCAGTCCCGCAGAGTGCTGAACAGGCGAACCGTCAGTGCCATGCGTTCCCCTATCGGGCAGCACAATCGGCCATCAATATCCTCGTGTTCGGTCCACAACCTCCTTCAGCGGCTCTCCGGCGAGGTGCCGGCGGACATTTTCTGTAAATAGCTCCGCGACGACCAGATTACGCTCTGGATGCCCGCCACCGATGTGCGGGAGGACCATTATGCCCGGCGTCGTCCAGAAGCGATGCGAGCTGGGAAGCGGCTCCGTCCGGAATACGTCAAGCACGGCGCCCGCGATGGTCTTTGACCCGACCGCCGCGATCAGGTCGTCGTCTACGATCAGAGCGCCCCGTGCGAAGTTGATCAGCCACGCGTCCTTTTTCATGCACGCAAGGCGCCGGGCGTTGATCGCATTCTCGGTCTCAGGTGTGACGGGCAACAGCAACACGACAAAGTCGCTTTGTCCGAGGACCTCGTCGATGCCGTCTGCCGGGTAGACCTTGTCGACGCCCAGGACCTTGGTACCCGTCCGCTTTGTACCGATCACACGCATCTCGAGTGCTGCTGCCTTCTTCGCTAGTTCCTGCCCCACTGCCCCGAGACCCAGAATGCCAAGCGTCTTGCCGGCGAGCGGCACCGACATGCTGCGCACCCAGGTCGACTCTTTCTGCTTCTCCGCGATCTGGTGATACTTCTTGGTGATGTGGAAAAGCGCGCCGAGGATGTTCTCCGGCATGGCGATCCGATGCGTGCCGCGCGCCGCCGTGAGGACATGCTTCGCGGTCAGGTCACCCCGCGACAGCCAATGATCGACGCCGACCGTCATCGACTGCAGCCATTTGAGCTTGGGCATCTCGGCGATCGCGCCCGGTGGCAGTGCGAAGGCAAGCATCACCTCGGCGCGAGTGAGCAAGTCCCGAGCGGGCTTTTCACCTTGCGGCACGTCAACAATCTCGAAGTGGTTCGAGAGACCGGCTTTCTCGAGACTCGCGCGGAACGGCTTCGACTCCGGTACCGCGAGCAACATCAGTGGTTTCGACATAGAGTTTCCTCAGTGGGCACATGGAACTGCTTTGCAAAAATCGAAATGCAACGCTCGGCGCGGACGCACCGCGTGCCTGCACACCTCACGCGATCTTGCCGCCGAGCTCGTCCTCGATGTGAACCCGGATAATTTCCTCAAAGCTGCCTTCCGCCTTAAACCCGAGGCCGATGGCACGCCTGGTGTCGAAGTTGCGCGGCCAGCCGGCGACAATGCCCTGCACGAATGGATCGGGTACGCGCCTGATGCGGGCGACCACCTTCTCACCGGCGACCTTGCGCAATGCCTCGATTTGTTCGCCGACGGTCACCGCGAGGCCTGGCATCGAGAGATTTCGGCGGTCGCCGAGCTTCTTGCCATCGATCGTCGCGGCGTGAACCAGGAAGCCGACCGCGGCGCGCGGTGAGGCGTGCCAATGCATCACATCATCGGAGACGGGGAGCACAGCCTCTTGTCCCGCCAGCGGCTCGCGCATGATGTTGGAGAAGAAGCCCGAGGCCGCTTTGTTTGGCTTGCCGGGCCGCACGCAAATGGTCGGCAGCCGTATGCCGACACCGTCCAGCATGCCTTTGCGCGTGTAGTCGGCGAGCAGCAGTTCTCCGATCGCCTTCTGAGTGCCGTAGCTGGTCAGCGGCGTGGTGAAGAACTCGTCGGGGATCTTGTCGGGGAAGGGCGCGCCGAACACGGCGATCGACGACGTGAAAACGACGCGCGGTTTCTTCGTGGCGCCGTCGTAGGCTTTTCGGATCGACTCCAGCAGGTTCATGGTGCCGTGCAGGTTTATCCGGTAGCCCTTCTCGAACTCCTGCTCCGCTTCGCCCGACACGATCGCGGCGAGATGAAAGATAACGTCGGGCTTGTCCTTGACGAGCTTATCGGTCTCGCCGGGCGCCGGAAGATCGCCGGTCAGAACGGTGACCGGGAACTTGGCGCCGGCCGGCTTCTGCGCCGCGACGACGTCATAGAGCGTCAGGCTCGAGACGGCCTCGCTGCCAAGCTTGCCATCGCGCGCCAGGCGCTCCGCCAGCTTGCGGCCGATCATGCCCGCGCCGCCGAGGATCAGGATTTTCATGGGAGCTCCTTCCGACTGCAAGTCTTACCGCAGGATCGGACATGCAAGAACCATCCGCAACTGCGTTGGACGACGAATTGCCCGACACCTATGTCGATCGACTTCATAAATCGTATCACGACTGGTGCAAGCCGCACTGGCGCACTCAGCAACGTCCGAGACAGGTTCTGAACAGATCGAGACGATCCATTCACCTTAACCGTCAGCAATCCGTTCATGCCGATCTGGTGCAATGCTGTGACCTGCCATTCCTTCGGATACGTTACATGCGCCGCATCACCTTAGGACTCCCGGCATTCGCGGTTACCCTCGTCGCTCCGGCGGTCGCCGAAGCGCGGCGCTTGCGGATTCCTATCATTCGTCCCGGTGGCAACGGCGAGCACGATGGCGTCGACTGGTGGTTCTGGTTGATCGTAGCTGCTTGCATTTGCGTCGCGATAATGTGGACGCTTGGGAGACGCAGGCGGAATACCAGCGACACCAAAGGTTCGGTGTCGACAGGCACCAACGATGTCGTCCCGAACTCGCTGACCAGAGCCGCCGGCCGATTGGCTCGCGAAGTCAGTGAAGCGCGCAGCAGCGTTGATAGCGCCTGGGCGAACAGGGCAACAGCCCAAATCGAGAGCCTAAGTGCGGTGAATGTGCAGGAAGCATCAGCAGCACATGTACGGGGCAGCGAGGCTGCGGCACATCCGGGCACGACGCGCTTCAGGCCCGTGCGCCATTCAGCCCATGCCACCTCACGGAGGAGCTTCGGCCGGCGCTCATGACACCCGATCGAGGGCACGCACCCCCTCACCCGAGTGTCTGCCCCAGCGCCTTGACCCACTTGAGGCCGTCGACCGTCTTGCCGCGCGGCTTGTATTCGCAGCCGACCCAGCCGTCGTAGCCGGACTCGTCGATCATCCGGAAGAGATAGCGGTAGTTCATCTCGCCGTCGTCGGGCTCACCGCGATCGGGCGGGCTCGCGATCTGATAGTGCTTGGCGAGCGCGCCGAACTCCTTGATCGCCGTTGCTGTATCGCCTTCCATGATCTGGCGGTGATAGAGATCGAACTGCAAGCCGATGTTGGGGCCGCCGACCTCGTGGATGATCGAGCGCGCATCACCGGTGAGGTTCAGGAAGTAGCCGGGAATGTCGCGCGTGTTGATCGGCTCGATGATGACCACGACGTCCGAACCCTTCACCATCTCGGTCGCGCGCTTCAGGTTCTTCACGTAGTCGGCGCGATTGGCGCCCTGGTGCTTCAAGCCCGCCATGGCGAAGAGCCGCTTGCACCCCGTCGCTTCAGCCATATCGAGCGCCGCCGCGACCGCCTTTTCGAAATCCGCCTCGCGCCCCGGCAACGCGGACATGCCGCGCTCGCCCTTCGTCCAGTCGCCGTGCGCCATGTTGAAAAGTGCCTGGGTCAGTCCATTGCCCTTGAGGCGCGCCACGATCTCGTTCTTCGGCGCCTCGAACGGATTGAGATACTCGACCGCCTTGAAGCCGGCCTTCGCCGCCGCCTCGAACCGATCGAGGAACGGCATCTCGGTGAACATGAACGACAGGTTGGCGGCAAAACGTGGCATGAGGTCTCCCCGGAGCACAGCAAGTAGACACTATGGGCTACACTATGCTGAAAGCACGTCACCAGCAGCAACCGAATTTCGGGTTCGGTCCGATTCGTGCGCAGCCATGGGCAAGCCCGACAGGCATGACAAGCTTCAGCGCCCGAAGACTGCTAATCTAGATTGAGCGCAGAGCGAGCCAGGACCGACAACCGAGAAACCGGGATGCCCATCCAACGATCCCCAATCGACGTGGCACGGGTGCGTGCCGACACGCCGTCCGTCACCTCGCTCATTCATTTCAACAATGCGGGTGCCTCGCTGTCGCCTGAGCCCGTGATGCGCGTGCTGCTCGATCACCTGATGATGGAGCAGCAGATCGGCGGCTACGAAGCGGCCCGGAACGCCGAGCATGCCTTAGCAGATTTCTACGACGCATTCGCCGAGCTCCTCAATGCACACCCGGAAGAGATCGCCTATGTCGAGAATGCCACCCGGGCCTGGGACATGGCTTTCTACGCGATTCCGTTCAAAGCCGGGGATCGCATCCTGACCGCCGAAGCCGAATACGCGTCGAACTACATCGCATTTCTTCAGATGCAGAAGCGCGTAGGTGTCGAGATCACGGTAATTCCCTCCAACGCGCACGGCGAAATCGATCTCGACGCACTGGAACGGGAGCTCAGAGCCGGACGCGTCCGGCTCGTCGCGCTGACCCACATTCCGACCCAGGGTGGTCTCGTCAATCCGGCCGCAGAAGTTGGCCGGCTGGCGAAGCAGCATGGCGCTCTTTACCTGCTCGACGCCTGTCAGTCGGTTGGGCAGATGCCGGTCGACGTCGAAGCCATTGGCTGCGACCTGCTTTCGGGTACCGGTCGCAAATTCCTGCGCGGCCCTCGCGGCACCGGCTTTCTCTATGTGCGCAAATCCATCCTTGATCGGCTCGAGCCGCCATTCTTGGATCTTCACGCCGCGGAGGTTCGCCCGGAGGGCGGCTATCGCATGCTGCCGGATGCGCGCCGTTTCGAAAACTGGGAGAGCTACGTTGCCGGTCGCATTGCGCTCGGAGCGGCAGCGCGCTACGCACTAGCGCTTGGCCTTGATGCCATTGAAGCGCGCGTCGTCGAGTTGGCCGACAATCTCAGGCGTCGGCTGGCGGCTGACCCGCGAATCGCGATCACTGACCTCGGCCGCCGCCGCTCCGGCATTGTGACTTTCACCAAAGCCGATGAGACGCCAGGCGCCATGATGGAGCGCTTGGCTCGCGCCCGGATCAATGTGTCCGTCTCGAGGGCGCGCTATGCAAGCCTGGACCTGGGTAAGCGCGGCCTCGACGCCGTGCTCCGGGCGTCGGTCCATTATTTCAATTGTGAAGAGGAATTTGATCGATTCGCCGAGGTGCTTGGCCTGGGGAACTGATGATTGCGCCGGCTGCGCCGGAAAGTGCCACCGGAAGGCTCATTCAACGCCGCGTCGGGGAGGGAGGTGTGTGGCGGTGCGGCGCCGAATGTGCCTTCCGGCAGCGGCTTACTGCGCCACCCTGGGGCAGCGGCAGCGAGCCCTCCGGAGCAGCAGTGGAAGCGGGGGTCCACTGCTGCTCCGGACCGGGAATGCATCGCCATCCGAGGACAGCCGCTTTCCCGAAATTGTCCCGCCGGCTTATCGGCCAAGCAGGCTTGACTTCGATTTGGGTCAACCGGACGAAACCGGACGACTGGTTGGCTCATTGCCGCGCCGAGGAGACATCGGTTCAGAGGTGATGCCCGGTGCCTCCTTGGCGCGGCTTGATCTCGTCGCCGCCAGCTCGTGAGTGATCAGCAAATCACCGTCGCCGTCGACGCAGCTATCTGGCATTTCGATCTGGCCGAGATCGGGGCTTGACTGCGGCAATACTGCGGCGACCCAATCACAAGTTACGAGAGGTTCTGAAATGGGAGTGAAGAGAATAACTATCCGATCCTCAAGCAACTTTTTATTATGGGTTGCTGTCCGGCGTTTCACAGAAAGCTAATAGCGCCGGCAGTCGGCGCCTTCGTGGCTGCCTTGTGCCCATATTGTGACAAACTTCCAGCGGCTGAAAACAAACGTGAAATCGTCATTGGAAGTGGTAGGTCAAACCGGCTCGGACGGTCATGACACCGGTATCGATCGCCATCCACCCGGTGTTGAAGTGAAACGTCTTGTCGTCGAAGCCGTAGTACATGGCTTCGATGCGACCGCTCGTATTGTGGGAGAGCTTGACCTCTAGTCCCGCGCCCGCGGCATAGCCGTACAGCATTTCTTGCTGACGCGCTTGGAAGGGCCCAAGGTCCTGGTAGACACTCGCGCTCGCCGCCACGCCGCCAGCGGTCGCATAAAGCATCACATTGTCGAACGTATAGCCAAGCCTCACCCGCAATGAGGCGGCTTGGTTCAGGTTAGCGCGCAGATTGGCGTAACCGGCGTATTCTCGGGACCCACCATTATCGTGCCAACTCCAATCAGATTCCAATCCGAATACAACGTTGCCTGCCTGCCAGTTGTACCCGAGATGGCCGCCGAATACGCCGCCTGTGAACTCTAGATTATCGAAACGCGGGCCCGACATTTCAGCAATGGAATAGCCGACATGACCACCAAAGTAGACACCATTCCAAATCGGCGGCGGCGTATAGTCATATTCGGGAAAGGGCGCTCGCCGAGGCGTGCCGTCGAGCGGCCGGCGGTCGTATCCAAGACGGCTCTCGGTAGCGATAGTTGATTTGGCGTATCCCTGGCGCAGCGACCCCCAGGCATCGAGTTGCTGGGCGCCGGCGAGGCCCCCGCCCAAAGCCAATAACGCACCAGCAATCATACCAGCAGCAATGGCCGCACCAAAGCGCGGCAACGTGCAAGACGTCATCGAATCCACCCTACGCAAAACAACAAGTGGCGGCTCGATCCGCATGGCTCGAGCGCAGCCATGCATTGCACCGATTAGTTAGTGAAACCTTACCGATGAGCAAAAATTCCGGGGCATCGTCGATGCAGAGCGGCTCGCATCCAAAAGCCAGGTCTTTCGATTGCCAGTCCGGGAATGAACTCCCCGCAGCTTGGATTGATCTGCGATTTCCGGCATTGTCCGCGGCCGTGGGCTCGCACAGAGCCCGCCCAACATAGAGCATCCTGATGCGCCTTGCCTTCCACACGCTTGATGTCTTCACGCAGACGCGATTCGGGGGCAACCCGCTTGCCGTCGTGCACGACGCGGATGGCCTTGACACAAACCGGATGCAGGCGATCGCGCGCGAATTCAACCTGTCCGAGACAGTGTTCATGGTGAAGCCGCACAATCCAGCGCACTCAGCAAGGGTCAGGATCTTCACGCCACGCGCTGAGCTGCCGTTCGCCGGCCATCCGACCGTCGGCGCGGCAGCGCTGCTCGCCGAGCTTCGTTTTGGCACGTTTGGCGACAACCACGACGCGTTGATTGCACTCGAGGAGACGGTCGGCACGGTCCGCGTGGGTGTCCGCAGGCGTGCCGGCAAGGCGACGTTCGCCGAATTTGACGCTCCGCGACTGCCGAACGAGGTTGGCGCCGTGGCTTCCATCGACGATCTCGCGGCCGCGATCGGCCTGATCCCGAACGAGATCGGGTTCGAAAACCATAGGCCGACATCCTATACCGCCGGCCTGCCATATAGCTTCATCCCCGTGCGAAGCCTTGAAGCCATCGCTCGTGCCCGGCCCGTGCTGGGCCGCTGGGATCGCACCTTCGACGCGCGCGGTGCGGCCTACCTCTACTGCCGCGACACGCAGCAGAATTCAGCGCAATTTCATGCCCGAATGTTCGATCCGGCCCACGGCATCATCGAGGATCCGGCCACGGGCTCGGCGGCAGCCGCATTCGCCGCTGTGGTGCAACGTTTCGATATGCCGCCTGCCGGAGAGCATCGCTACCTGATCGAGCAAGGGTTCGAGATGGGCCGTCCAAGCCATATCCATCTTACAATTGTAATCGAGGGCAGCAAAATCGCCACCGTTCGCATCGGCGGGCACTCAGTGCGTGTGGCGGACGGTCAAATCGAGGTCTGAGTTTCCGAACGCGGCTCTTGCGGGACAAATTCCGATAGCGCTGCCGCCTTGATTTTGGCTCGCCCCAGTGTATTTTTGAACAGGGGAAAGTTGCGGCTGGACGGCAATTACAACTGGTTCGACCGCAATGTAGAGGCCAACTCGGGCATGGAGACACCCATGTTCAAGCCACTTGCCTTTGCCTTTGAGACCGTTGTCATTCATGGCAACCTGACCGTCATTGCTGCCAACGGCACCCGGCACACATTCGGTGACGGGAGCGGCCCTCCTGTCGAGTTGGAACTCAGAGACAAGCGCCTAGAGCGCCAGCTCGCGATCAACCCACAGCTGGCGGTTGGCGAGGCCTACATGAATGGCCGCCTCGTGATGCATAAGGGCGAGATCTACGATCTTCTCGACCTCGTCCTCTCCAATGCTATTCGAAATCCGCTTCCGAGTTGGACGCGGCTCTTCGACAAGCTGCGCTACGTCACGCGCCGGATCGCCCAGTTCAACCCGGAGAGCCGATCGCGTCGCAACGTTGCCCATCACTATGACATCGACGGCTCGATCTACGACCTATTCCTGGACAAGAACCGGCAATATTCGTGTGCCTATTTCCGTTCGCCCAACATTTCGCTCGATGATGCGCAGGAGGCCAAGCTTGATCTCATCGCAGCCAAGCTTGCGCTCTTCGATGGTGCACGGGTGCTCGATATCGGCTCCGGCTGGGGCGGGCTCGCGGTGCATCTCGCCAAGCGGGCCCATGCGACGGTCGACGGGGTGACCCTGTCCGTCGAGCAGCTCAAGGGGGCCGAGGACCGGGCCCGGAGTCATGGTCTCGACAGCGCCGTTCATTTCGAGATCAAGGATTATCGCGCCATTGAGGGGCGCTATGATCGGGTTGTCTCAGTCGGCATGTTCGAGCATGTTGGCGTCAATCACTACCGGGCGTTCTTCAGCAAGCTCAACGACCTGCTGACCGACGACGGCGTCGCGCTGATACACTTCATCGGCCGCTCGGATGTGCCGACGGTGACCAATCCATTCATCGCCAAGTACATTTTCCCGGGCGGCTATATTCCGGCGCTTTCGGAGGTGATGCCGGCCATTGAGCGGTCGGGCCTCGGGGTCACGGACATCGAGGTGCTCCGGCTCCATTACGCCGAGACGCTTCGGCGGTGGCGCCAACGCTTCCAACGGAACTGGGCCAAGGCAGCAGCAATCCGCGATGAACGCTTCTGCCGGATGTGGGAGTTCTATCTGGCCGGCTCGGAGGCCGCGTTCCGCTACCAGAACCTTGTGGTGTTCCAGATCCAGCTGGCAAAGCGGCCAGATGCATTGCCGCTGACCCGCGATTACCTCATGCCCGACCTGCAATCGGCCGGCTCGCTGTCGAATTCCGGTGCCAGGCGCCCTCCGATGTCCATGGCGGGGGAGTAGCGGCGCGCAATCCAGCGAATCGGCGCGGCGGCGCCAAACGTTTTTCCTATGCCCTGTGCATTGCGGGGATGGGCGGCTTCGTCATGCGTCAGCTTGATCAGACCCGCGACCCGAATCGACTAATGCCACAGGCATGCCCCAAGAGATCGCAAAGCCCCTGACACCTGCCCCTGGCACGTCGACAACGGACGCCGCCCCCTTTCGCGCGGCTCCAGCCAACCTTGACGCCGAGCAGGCCGTGCTGGGTGCCATGCTCATCAACATCGAGGCCTATGAGCGGGTGACCGGGTTTTTGAAACCCGAGCACTTTTTCGACCCGCTGCATGCTCAGATTTTCGAGACGATCGGCAAATTGCAGGGTGTCGGAAAGCCAGCGACGCCGGTTACGCTGCGCACCTTTTTCGAGAACGCGGCCCCGATCCAGCCCGGCCTCACCGTGCCGCAGTATCTCGGGCGCCTTGCCGCCAGTGCGACGACAGTCATCAACGCCTACGACTACGGCCGGATCATCTACGACCTCGCCCTTCGCCGGCAGCTGATCATCATCGGCGAGGACATGGTCAATGCAGCTTACGACAATCCGATCGACTTCGCGCCCGAACAACAGATCGAGGAAGCTGAAGGACGCCTCTTCAACCTCGCGGAGGTAGGCAAGTACAATCAGGGGTTTCTCGGTTTCGACGAGGCGCTCAGAACGGCCGTCGACATGGCCTCGAATGCCTACCAGCGCGCTGGCGGTCTGTCGGGCATCGCCACCGGCCTGCGCGATCTCGATGCCAAGCTGGGTGGCCTGCAGCCCTCCGACCTGGTGATCCTGGCCGGGCGACCGTCCATGGGCAAGACGTCGCTCGCGACCAATATCGCGTTCAACATCGCGAAGGCGTATCGCGCCGAACGACAGCCGGACGGGACGGAAAAGGTGCTGGACGGCGCCATCGTCGGTTTTTTCTCGCTGGAAATGTCAGCTGAGCAGCTGGCAACGCGCATTCTTTCCGAGCAGGCCGAAATCTCGTCGGAGAAGATCCGCCGTGGCATGATCGATGAGCCCGAGTTCAATCGCCTGGCCGAAGCGTCGCAGCAGATCTCGACCATTCCACTCTATATCGATCAGCAGGGCGGCATCACCATTGCCCAGCTCGCCGCGCGCGCGCGAAAGCTCAAGCGCCAGAAGGGCCTTGGGCTCATCATCATCGATTACTTGCAGCTGCTGGCGGGCTCGAAGCGCACATCCGAAGGACGCGTGCAGGAGGTGACCGAGATCACCACCGGCCTGAAGGCGCTCGCGAAGGAGTTGAAGGTGCCGATACTCGCGCTTTCGCAGCTCTCGCGCCAGGTCGAGCAGCGCGAGGACAAGCGTCCGCAGCTCTCCGATCTCCGCGAGTCGGGCTCCATCGAGCAAGATGCCGATGTGGTGATGTTCGTATTCCGAGAGGAGTATTACGTCGAGCGCACCAAGCCTTCAGAGGGTACGCCCGAGTTCCAGACCTGGATGGAAAAGATGCAGCAGGTCTCCGGAAAAGCGGAGGTCATCATCGGCAAGCAGCGCCATGGTCCGGTCGGAACCGTCGAATTGGCATTCGAAGGCAGCTACACGCGTTTCTCGGATCTGGCCCGCGACCGCTTCCTGCCCGAGCGGCGAGAGTAGCCAACCGGCTCAAACTGGCAGAATGAGCAACTCCTTGCGGACAGATTTCACCGCAGGCTGGTCCGACGCCGCTGATACGATCGGCAGTGGAGGCGGATCGGGCGAAACGGAAGGACTGGCCCGCGGAGAACTTCCGCAAACACCCGTCGCAACGGGCTCGCCACCTGAGCTTGGATTGTGGAGAAAATTGCGACGCAGAGCTGGAGCACTCAACGGATTGTAGACAGGTGCGGCGTGAGTCGCGCGCTCCACTGAGCCATGCACCGGCAGTTCGGTCTCGGCGAGTAGACGCTGGTGAACTCTCTCGAGATCCTGGCCGAGCGCGCGAGATACGAACTGAACGCCGATCCGACCTTCCGTTCGATGACGAACGATACAGATCCCTTGCGTCCCGGTCGACTCGAGCCGCAGCTCGAATTCGCTGGGCACCTCGACACCCGGCTCCAGCTCGATAATAGCCCCGCGGGCCGACACGTTCCTGATCACGCAGCTGCGGGTGATACCATCACCGTAGACGACAATCGCGTCCACACTGCACTCTCTACGACCGAATTTCCTGCGTTCTACCTGTCTCATTGGCCGTGCTGCAATGGACTGAAGCCTCAACGTTGCCGCACGTTATCGCACGTTTCTTTCGAAGCTTTGCTTGGCTGACCCCACAATCCAAGCAGTTCGAATTTTGCTAAAATTCAGCCTGCTCCTCCAGTCCAAACACCGGCTGCTCGCAGCGGCAGATGGCGGATCACTGCTGGAGCACCTTGCGCCGCAGCTCCCGTCCCGAGATGCGGGGCAGTGGTTCGAGGGGGATGTTCAAAATGCGCCGAACGGCCTTCGGCTCTCCCAGGGCCCGCTCAAATGTTCCGTACAGATCACCACCTCGAAGGATTACGCCGACGCGATCGCCACGCGCGTGCTTCAACTCGCAGTCGAGTACCTCGCCCGTCCTGTCGATCCTGAGCTTCAGGTTGAAGGGCGGGTCGAGAACCTCATTGAGCTCCAGCAATGCGCCGCTCAGCGAGTAGTTCCGGATGATACAAGGTGATGGCGGCCGGCCCGGGACAAGCAGCATGGCATGGATGCAACTCCGGCGGCGACCAAATGCACGCCTTTCAAAACCATAAACGCGGACTGACATGTGCGGCTCTCTTGTGCGACGCGCATTTGCAATCGTTCACAAAGGATTGCCGAGTTGAACTAACGAGATCTAAAGGAACGTGCTTAACGCGCGGAAATATTTTCCGCACCCGGTCCGCACAGATAGACTGACCGCCACCGAGGAGGCTGCAACCCGTGATCCGCGACCCGAACGCAATTCCGCCTGATGCCCGCGCGGTGCTGACGATCAATCTCGGCGCGCTCCGAGCCAACTGGGGCCTGCTCAACAAGGTATCTGGTCGAGCCGAGTGCGCGGGCGTGATCAAAGCCAATGCATACGGCCTTGGGCTTCGCCAGATCACGGAGGCGCTGGTGGCCGGGGGCTGCAGAACGTTCTTCGTTGCCACACTCGCGGAAGGACGCTCGGTTCGCGAGGTGCACCCAGGTGCCACGATCTACGTGCTCGACGGCTTGCTGCCCGGTGCCTCTCCGCATTATGCGGGCTTCGACCTGCGGCCGTGCCTTTCGAGCCTGGCCGAGGTCCATGAATGGGTCGCTTATGGCGAGGCGACGGGCCGGCGGCTTCGCGCGGCGATCCACATCGACACCGGTATGAGCCGCCTGGGCCTGCCGCCTGCGGAAGTGGAACGCCTCGCCAACGACGACCGCAACCTTTTCGACAAATTCGAGCTTTCGCTGGTCATGAGCCATCTCGCGTGCGCGGACGAGCCGAAGCACCCGATGAACGCAACGCAGAAACAGCGCTTCGATCACCTGCGCGCCAAGCTTCCGCCCGCACCCGCCAGTCTCGCCAATTCAGGCGGTACGTTCCTTGGCGCCGACTATCATTACGATCTGGTACGGCCGGGCATTGCACTTTATGGGGGGCGTGCGTTCGAGGGCGACAGCAATCCGATGCGCTGGGTCGTAAAGCTGCAGGCGCGCATTCTGCAAACACGCGAGATCGGCGCCGGTGAGCCGGTCGGCTATGGCGCAACTTTCGAAGCGTCGCAGCCGCTGCGACTGGCGACGCTGGCGTGCGGCTATGCCGACGGTTTCCTCAGAGCGTTGAGTGGATCCGCGGACAAACCCGGTCCGGTCGGCTTCGTTGGCGAGCATCCCGTGCCTGTCGTCGGCCGCGTATCCATGGACCTGATCACTGTCGACGTCACCGATGTGCCGGCAAAGCTTGCCGAGCGCGGCGGCTGGGTCGAGGTGATGGGCGCGCGGACGACGATCGACGATCTCACAGATCGTGCGGGAACGATCGGCTATGAGCTGCTGACACGCCTTGGACAACGCGTGCACCGCGTCTACCAGGATGGACCTTGAGCAGCCGACTCGCCCGCGCAGCCGAATCGGAGTTGTATGTCGCGATGGCGAAAGCACAGCGCACATCCTACGTCTGCCAGAACTGCGGCGGGGTCTCGACGCGATGGGTCGGGAAGTGCCCTGCATGCGACGAATGGAACACGCTCGTCGAAGAAACGGATGCTGGCCCCGCGCCAGGCTCAGGCATTGCCAAGAGCACCCGCGGACGTGCCGTGGTGCTCGAGACGCTGACGTCACGCGGCGAGGCGCCACCGCGGATCGTCACTGGCATGCCGGAACTCGACCGCGTCACCGGCGGCGGCATCGTGCCGGGTTCGGCGCTCCTGATCGGCGGTGAGCCCGGGATCGGAAAATCGACCCTGCTGCTGCAGGTCTCCGCGGCGTTTGCCAAAGCCGGCCGGCGCACGATCTACTTCTCCGGCGAGGAAGCTGCGGCTCAAGTCCGGCTCAGGGCCGAGCGGCTCGGCCTTTCCGAAGCACCGGTCTCGCTCGCGAGCGAGACCAATCTTGCCAACATTCTCGCGACGCTGTCGGACGGCAAGCGGCCGGACCTCATTGTCATCGACTCGATCCAGACGCTCTGGGCCGACGCAATCGAGGCAGCCCCTGGAACCGTCAGTCAGGTACGGGCGGCGACACAATCCTTGATTCGCTTTGCCAAGCAGACAGGATCGGCCCTGCTGCTCGTCGGGCACGTGACCAAGGAAGGCCAAATCGCCGGCCCGAAAGTCGTCGAGCACATGGTCGACACGGTGCTCTACTTCGAGGGCGACCGCGGGCATCCGTTCCGAATTCTGCGTTCCGTGAAGAATCGCTTCGGCGCGACGGACGAGATCGGCGTCTTCGAGATGGCGGCATCGGGCCTGCGCGAGGTTGCCAATCCGTCGGAGCTCTTCCTTGGCGATCGTGACAGCAAAGCCCCGGGTGCTGCCGTCTTCGCCGGGGTCGAAGGAACCCGCCCGCTACTGGTCGAAATCCAGGCCCTGGTGGCCCCGACATCGCTCGGCACACCACGGCGCGCAGTCGTCGGCTGGGATTCCAATCGCTTGTCAATGCTGCTCGCGGTGCTCGAAGCGCGGTGCGGCGTATCGGTTGCCGAGCACGATGTTTATCTCAATGTCGCAGGTGGCCTGAAGATCACGGAGCCCGCGGCTGATCTGGCGGCTGCGGCCGCCCTGCTCTCGTCACTTTCCGGTGTTGCCTTACCGGTCGATCACGTCTACTTCGGCGAGATCAGCTTATCGGGAGCGGTCAGAGCAGCAGGTCATATGGGAACGCGGCTCAAGGAGGCGCAGAAGCTCGGCTTCAAGCGGGCCTTCATCCCGGCAGCGGGCGATCTCGACGGCGGCGCCGGGAAGCTCTCTCTTCAACGGCTTTCTCACCTGAAGGAGCTTGCGGAGGTCATTGGGCCATGCCAGTGAACCGCCACGCCAACTGGCACCGTAAGCGGCCTATGCGTGCGATCTAGCTCTTTCCGGTCCTCAGGGAATTCACGCGAATGCTCGGGCCTCTGTCCTATCTCGATGTGGCGCTGCTTGCCATTGCGGCGCTTTCCGGCCTGCTTGCCATGTACCGAGGGCTGACGCGGGAGGTGCTATCGATCATCTCGTGGGTTGCTGCAGCTGGTGTGACTTTTTACTTTGCATCGGCCTCGCGCCCAGGCGGCAGCCTCAGCCAGCAGGTCGACCTGCTGAGCAAGCAGTTCGGCGCTCCCCCCATCGTCATTCAGGTCGCAGCGGGCGCGGTCATCTTTCTGCTTGTGCTGACCATCGTTCACCTAATTACGACGCGGATTTCCGACACTATCCTCGATAGCAACGTCGGGATGATCGATCGCCTGCTTGGATTCGCCTTTGGTGCCGTGCGGGGCTTCGTCCTAGTGCTCATCCCCTACATGTTCTATCAGGAGTTCTTCCCCGACACGACCAGGCAGTTCCCCTGGGTGAAGGACTCGGTCTCGCGGCCGATCCTTGAGCGCTCGTCACGAACGCTTCGGCCCGTACTCGAGCGAGTCATCGAGAAAGCGCCGAAGGTCGGCGACGACCAGAAGCAGGGCTAGCCGGCAGCCGACCTGTAGCTCTCCCGTCGAACGTCAGGCCACGCTGCCGGCCGGCCAGCTCCTCTGTGCGTCAATGACAGCGGTGCGGCTTCAGGGATGGAAAAGGCGTTGAATTCGGCCTATACGGGCGCCGACTGCAGGTGGGTCAAGTCGAGTCCCCCTGCGCCGGCGGGACGAAAGCGCGGAGATCGCCCATGGCGAAGGCACCGGGTTGCGAAGAGCGGGAAGCTCGCACTGTGCTACCTGAAACGCCCCGGCTCGAGCCCACCCCCGCCCCTGACGTAAATCGCCACGGTGACGACCGGCTCCGCGAAGAATGCGGCGTGTTCGGCGTGTTCGGCCACGTCGATGCCGCGGCGATCACGGCGCTTGGTCTGCACGCGCTCCAGCACCGCGGCCAGGAGGGATGCGGCATCGTCAGTTTCGACGGGACCCGCTTCAATCAAGAACGTCGCCTGGGCCTCGTCGGAGACAACTTCAACAAAGCCGATGTGATCGCCCGCCTCAGCGGGCGCATGGCTCTCGGACACAACCGCTATTCGACCACGGGAGATGTGGTGCTGCGCAATGTCCAGCCGCTGTTTGCGGATCTGGACCAGGGCGGGTTTGCGGTCGCCCACAACGGCAACCTCACCAACGCGCTGACCATTCGCCGCGAGCTGATCTCGTCGGGCGCGATCTGTCAGTCGACATCGGACACAGAAGTCATTCTGCATCTCATCTCGCGGTCCAAAAAGCGACGGATCATCGATCGCTTCACCGATGCGATCATGCAGATCGAGGGCGCCTTTGCGTTGGTCTGCCTGACCAACGGCATGTTGATCGGCGCGCGCGATCCGATCGGCATCCGGCCGCTTGTGCTGGGCCGTCTCGGCGAGGCCTATGTGCTCACCTCCGAAACGTGCGCGCTCGACATCGTCGGCGCCGAGTTCGTGCGCGAGATCGAGAATGGCGAGGTCGTCGCGATTACCGACGAAGGCGTGCAGAGCTACCGGCCATTCCCGAAACGTCCGGCACGGCCGTGCATATTCGAGTACATCTACTTCGCCCGGCCCGACAGCGTTGTCGGCGGGCGCAGCGTCTATGAGATCCGCAAGGCCATGGGCATGGAGCTCGCGCGCGAGTCGGCCGTACCCGCCGATGTGATCGTGCCGATCCCAGACTCCGGCGTGCCAGCAGCGATCGGATATTCGCAGTTCTCCGGCCTGCCATTCGAGCTCGGGATCATCCGCAATCACTATGTCGGACGCACGTTCATCGAGCCGGAGCAGCGCATTCGCGCGCTCGGCGTCAAGCTCAAGCATTCGGCGAATCCAGGGGTCATTCGCGGAGCCCGTATCGTGCTGATCGACGACAGCGTGGTGCGGGGCACGACGTCGAAGAAAATCGTCGCGATGCTGAAAGACGCCGGCGCTCGCGAAGTCCACATGCGGATCTCGAGCCCGCCGATCACGCACCCGGATTTCTACGGCATCGACACGCCGCGGACCAAGGACCTGCTGGCCGCGAACATGACGGTCGAGGAAATGCGCGTGTTCATGGGTGCGGACAGCCTTGCGTTTCTTTCGGTCGACGGCATCTACCGCTCCATGGGCCATGATCGCCGCGATCCGAGGAACCCGGCATTCACCGACCATTGCTTCACGGGCGAGTATCCCACGCGCCTCATGGACCAAGATGGAGCAGTCGTGCGGCAGCTGTCGCTGCTCGCGGAGGCGAGCTGAGTTCGCCCCCTCCCCCGCTTTCTCCCGTTTGCTCATCGGTGCTAGCCTGGGTGACAGAACCAACAGCCGAGCACGGGATTGATTTATGACACGCGATGACTTGAGGAAGCGGGGCGCCGAAGTGCGCGCTGCGCTGCAAGGCGCGGGATATGACGGCGGTGACCTCGTTCCGGGCTTCGACGCCTTCATGACCGAGGTCGTGCACGGCGGCATCTGGGATCGGCCCAATCTTGCGAAACCAGATCGTGCGATCTGCGCGCTGTCGGCGGTGTCCGTGCTGCAGCGGCTCGACGCCCTGAAAGGACTGACGGAAGCCGCGCTTGATCTCGGGCATTCGGCGCGCAACATCCTCGAGGTGTTCGTACAGGTCGGCCTCTACGCCGGTTTTGTGACCACGGAAGCGTCGGCGCGCGCCGCGCATGAGATTTTCAAGGCTCGGAAGATCACCATTCCCGCCGAGCCGGCGCGCACGGAAAGCTTTGCCGATCTCGATCGCATCGGCCACGAGGTGATGGCGAAGCTGCACGGCACCCGCGCGACCCAAGGCTATGCCGCGCCCGGCAACAGCATTACCGGCGAGCTCTACCCGTCGGCGATCCGCTACGGCTACGGGGAGCTGTGGTCACGGCCGGGCCTCGATCATCGCCAGCGCATGCTGTGCGCGGTGGCGGCCTTTTGCGCGATGGGCCTCGAGGGGCAGCTCGAAAAGTTCTCGGCCTCGGCCTTGAACGTCGGGCTGTCGCGCGCCGAGGTCATCGAGGCGGTGATCCAGACGGCGCCCTACAGCGGCTTCCCCCGCGCGCTCAATGGTCTTTCAATCCTGAGCCGGTCGCTCGGGTGAGAATCGGCGGCGCCGGGGCCGCCCCTCGTCACGCGAACCGCGGCAACACCTTGGTATGAAAATCCTCGAGGGTGCGCATCATCTTGGCGTGGGGCACGAGGCCGATGTGCATCCAGCCGAAGATCCAGTTGACGGGGAGCTTCTTGCGTAAGGCCTCGACGCTGCGCAACACCGTGTCGAGCGTGCCGACGAAGGCGTAGCCCTTCTCGATCGCTTCGTCGGGCGTTGGCGCGAGCCCGGTCTTCGGATCGAGCATGCCCATACGGAAGCCGAACGGCACAAACCAGGCATTGCCGGCGAACTGTCCGGAATCGGCCCAGAGCTGCCTCGCCTCCTCGTCCGTGTCGGCGATGATGATGTCGCGCAGCATGCCGATGCCGTCGCCGAACGGCCGGCGGGAGACGTCGCGATAAAGCTCCATCAACGCGCGCTCGCGGGTCTCATGCATGGGCGGTAGCACGGCGGTGACGCCCTGCTCGGCACACCAGCGAACCGAGCGCTCGGACGAGGCGAATGGCTGGAAGATCGGCGGATGCGGCTTCTGCAGCGGCTTCGGCACTACGCCTACCGCTTTGAGAATGCCGTTCTCGACACCCTTGCCCCACTTCTCGGTCGTATCGAGGGTCCAGGGTGTCGGACCTGGCGGGATCTTCCAGTATTTGCCCTGGTAAGAGAGCATCTCCTCGGTCCAGGCCTTCTTGATGATGGTGAAGCACTCCTCGAACGCGGCGCGGTTGGCGGCATCGATCTCGTCGTGCTGATGCGGAAGCGCGCCGTGAATGCCGTGCGTCTGCTGGGCCATTACATCCACCCAGCGACGCTGATAGCCGCGCGCGAACCCGGCGCAGGCGCGCCCGCCCGACATGTGGTCGAGCATGGCGATATCTTCCGCGACCCGGATCGGGTTCGAGGCTGGTAGCACGATGCCAAGCTGGCCGACGCGAATGCGCTTGGTCTGCATGGCGATGTAGAGATCGAGCAGCACCGGATTGTTGGAGACCTCGAAGCCCTCGATGTGGAAGTGATGTTCCGTGAACGACACAGAATCGTAGCCGAGACCGTCGGCGAGACGGCACTGCTCGGAGAGCTCGCGCAGCATTTGCTGATAGAGATCTGACCGCATCCCGGCCATTCCGGTTTCGATCTCCGACCGACTGCCGACACCCGGCAGATAGAACAACGATGCTTTCATGGAGCCTCCCCTCGATGCGGGCGGCAGAGTGTCAGAGGCCCGGGGCTCGATGCAAGCTCGGCGTTTCGACGGGCCGACCTGATTTCTCGACAGGGCTCGATGGCGTCGAAGGCTTCAGTAGGGGCCGAATCCAGCCTTCGCGTTAACGCTGTCCAAAGTCCACTTCGGGTGCATAAGTCCCCTGTTGGTCAGCCACTTCCAGGCTTGCTGCTTTGCGGAATAAGGTGTGCTAAGAGGGTCCGATAATCGGGGGTTGGGGTCGCGGCCGGTCCGCCGGGGTGGCCACGCACGAGCGAGGAACGACGAATGAACGACGGCGCGAACAAGGCTGATGCCAGATCAGCAACCATGCTGCTCAACAACAAGCAGGTGCAGATGCCGGTCCGATCCGGCACGATCGGGCCGGACGTCGTCGACGTCGCCCGCCTGTACCGCGAGACCGGCTGCTTCACGTACGACCCGGGCTTCACCTCGACGGCGAACTGCTCCTCGAAGATCACCTACATCGACGGCGAGGAGGGTGTCCTCCTTTACCGCGGCTACCCGATCGAGCAGCTCGCGCTCAATTCCTCGATGATCGAGGTTTGCTACCTGCTGCTCAACGGCGAGCTGCCGAACAAGGCTCAGCTGGATGAGTTCCAGCGCACGATCACGCACCACACGATGGTGCACGAGCAGCTGACCCGCTTCTACTCGGGGTTCCGTCGCGATGCTCATCCGATGGCGGTGATGTGCGGCGTCGTCGGCGCTCTCTCTGCCTTCTATCACGACTCGACGAACATCCATGATGCGAAGCACCGGATGATCGCTTCGCACCGCCTGATCGCGAAAATCCCAACCATCGCCGCGATGGCTTACAAGTATTCCGTCGGCCAGCCCTTCATCTATCCGCGCAACGATCTCGATTACGCGTCGAACTTCCTGCAGATGTGCTTCGCGGTGCCGTGCGAGCCTTACATCGTCAATCCCACGATTGCGAAGGCACTCGATCGCATCATGATCCTGCACGCCGACCACGAGCAGAACGCCTCGACCTCGACCGTGCGCATCGCCG
>CAZCQH010000007.1:4352-143303 GCA_964500805.1 uncultured Hyphomicrobiaceae bacterium | reverse complement strand
ATGCGCGTCCCTTGCGGCAGGCAATCGACGCACTGATCGGCAGCCCTCGATGAGCAGCCGACGATCGAAGAAGCCTTCACTGGCCTTCACGCCGCCGTGTCTCGCCCAGAGCGTTCGCGTGCCATCGGACGGCGATGCTTGGGTCCACGAGATCAAGTTCGACGGCTACCGCATGCAGGCGCTCGTCGAGAACGGCACCGTGCGTCTGCTGACCCGCAACGCCCTGGACTGGACACCGCGTTTCGGCGGGGTCGTCGAGGATTTCGCCGCGCTGCCGGTCATGTCGGCGACGATCGATTGCGAGGCCGTGGTGCTGGACCAGCGAGGGGTCTCGCGCTTCTCGAGCTTGCAGTCCGAGCTGAAGCTGGGTGCTGCGGCCCGCATTCAGATGATGGCTTTCGATCTGCTCCACCTCGAAGGCCGCACTCTGGCCGGCCGACCGTTGCTCGAACGCAAGCGGCGCTTGGCGGCGTTGCTCGAGGCGCCGCTGCCGCAGGGCCTCCTTCGCTACAGTCAGCACATGAGTGGCGACGGCTTTGAGATCCTGCGTAAAGCTTGTGCCATGGGACTCGAAGGCATCGTCTCGAAGCGCACCGACTTGCCATATCGCTCAGGCCGCAATGGCGACTGGACCAAATCGAAATGCGTGATGGCTGACCCGTTTGTCGTCATCGGCTATATGCCGTCGAGAACGGTGAGTGGCATCATCGGCTCGCTGGTGCTGGGATTTTACGAAGCGGGCGCGCTCGTCTATGCCGGCCGCGTCGGCACCGGCTTCACCCAGGCCGAGGCGCGCGCCATGGCAGATGCGTTTGCCGGCATTCAGGTCAAGTCGGCACCGGTCGCCAAGGCCCTGACGCGCGAGCAACGGGCCGGCGTACGGTGGATCGAGCCGCGGCTGGTCGCCCAGGTCGCCTACCGCGATGTCACCGATGAACAGATCCTGCGCCATGCCGCGTTCGAGCACTTCCGTGAGGACAAGCGGCCGGAGGAGATTGGGCGTCCGACATCCTTCGCACGGGCACGAGACGCGACAGTCTAATTGCCGGACGGTGGCGCGCACTGAGTTGCTGCGAAGTATCGGGCCAAATTGACCGTCGTTCACTTGTTGAATGGCATGGACCCGCGCGGCTGCTGCTATCGTATTCGGATACGACCGAGAGAACACCCACCCCCGCCTGGCGGCCGGTCGACGAGTGCCCAAAGATGACGCTCGGCCCAGGCCCTCGCCCGGAGGGTGCAGTCTTCCGCCTTCCGAGGGAGGGGCACGACCGCCCGACCGAGCTGGGGGAAGCATCCCGATGTATATCGAAGCTCGTCGCAATGTTTGTGGGCAGGTTAGTGGGCCAAGCAGGCAATATGAAATTTCATTGAATCTTTTCAATGGTTTACGCAGATATCTGGCGGAGACGATAGGATTCGAACCTACGGTACCCTTTAGGGGTACAACGCTTTAGCAAAGCGCCGCCTTCAGCCACTCGGCCACGTCTCCGAAGGTTCAAGGCTATAATGGCGGCCTTTGCGAATTGCAAGCAATCGGGGCCAAGCAGGGCACATCCAGCGCGCCGGCTGGGAGGACAACCGACGAGAGCAGTCGGTGCGTGACCCATTCTTTCCGGCAAAGCGCTCCTATTCGTCTGCCTAACTTCTCGAGCCCTGATGCAGATCGCCTCAAGGCGGCCTGTCACGTTTGACGGGCATTCGCCCAGTTCTGGTGAGAACACGATCACGAACCTGACCAAACCGGCGTCCACTGGACCTGGTCGATGTGGCTTGCGCCGGTCACGAGCATGACGAGGCGATCAAACCCAAGGGCGCATCCGGCGGCGGGCGGCATCTGCGCCAGTGCGGTCAGAAAATCCTCATCGATCGGGTAGCTGCGGCCATAAATGCGTTTCTTCTCGTTCATCTCCGCCTCGAAGCGGCGGCGCTGCTCGTGTGGATCGGTGAGCTCCCCAAACCCGTTTGCCAGCTCCACACCGCAAGCATAGAACTCGAAGCGCTCGGCGAAGCGCGGGTCGCGGGCAGTCGGGCGAGCCAGCGCGGCCTCGTGCGTCGGCCACTCCGTCAGAATGGTGGCCCGGCCCGAGTTGGCCAGCGCCGGCTCGATACGGTCGACGAGGACCCGGCTGAACAGGTCGCTCCAACTATCGTCTCCCGCGACTCGAATGCCGATATCCGCGACATCGGTGGCGAATGCCGTGCGATCGACCCCGCTCGGCGAAATCGAGCGGTGCAGGTCGATGCCAGCATACCGATCGAACGCTTCGGCCATGGTGAGCGTCGCTATTGGCGCGCCAGCTGGTGCAGTCTGCCGGCCGTGCCGCAAGTGCGAGCTGCCTGCGGCTTGCAAGGCAAGGCGAGAGAGATCAGCGCAATCGTCCCAAAGAGCGGTATACGGCTCGCCCGCGCGATACCACTCGAGCATCGTGAACTCCGGGCTATGCAGGGCGCTCCGTTCCCCGTTCCGGAACACGGGCGCGAAGGAGAAGATCTTCCGCTCACCAGCCGCGAGCAGCTTCTTCATGGCAAATTCGGGGCTGGTATGAAGATAGAGCGGCCGGGCGTTTCCAGACTCGGTGCGAAATTCGGTTTCGAAAGCGTGAAGGTGGGTCTCGTTGCCGGGTGAAACCTGCAGACATGCCGTCTCGACCTCGGTGAAGCCTTCGGCCTCGAACCATCTGCGGAGCGCTGCTTTAACGCGTCCTCGCGCCTCGAGCACGGGGCGCCGGTCGGCGTGCTTGTCAGCATGCCAGAAGGGGCGGGTTGAGATCATGGGCGCTCCCAAGCAAGGATCATGCGGCATTTTCCGGCCGGTGCGGCCCTTGGCCTTGGCGAGAGAAGCAGGTATGTAGCGGCGCACAACGCGGTCGGCTCTTGCCCCCGTGTGACCTCCTGGCGGCGAACATCGGCTGCCAATCCCTTGAAATTGGACGGAGAACGGCCGTGGTGAAGGTTATTGCAAGCGAAGTGCGGAAAGGCAACGTGCTCGATATCGACGGCGCCTTGTGCACTGTGCTGAAGGCCGAGAGCATCCGGCCGGGCAAGGGCACACCGACCACGCACATCGACATGCGGCGGATCTCGGACGGGGTCAAGATCGTCAAGAGCTACAGGACCACGGAGTCGGTCGAGCGTGTTTTCCTCGACGAGAAGAGCTTCAACTACCTCTATGAGGACGACATGGGCTTCAACTTCATGGAGCCCACCACCTTCGAGCAGATCTGCATTTCGAAGGACTTGATCGGCGACCTGGCGATCTGGCTGCAGGAAAACATGAGCTGCAGCGTGCAACTGTTCGAGGGAACGCCGGTCGCGATCGAGCTGCCCCCGCGGGTAACGCTGGAGATCGTGGAAGCAGATCCTGTGGTGAAGGGGCAGACGGCGTCGTCGTCCTACAAACCCGCCAAGCTGTCGAACGGCGCGCGCATCATGGTGCCGCCGCATATCGAATCCGGCACCCGCGTTGTCGTAACGACGGCGGATGCAGAATACGTCGAGCGCGCCAAGGATTGAGCTCTTCAGGAGGCTCGACCCGTGGTCATTGCCAACCGATTTCTGGCGACCAACGCCCGCGCCAAACGTGTGTGCGCTCCGCAGGTCGTGATCACAGATCCACGCGCATGAGTGTAACCTAGCAGTTGAAGGGGCTGAACGAACGCACTTGGCCTTGGCGCCCACCCACATTCGCGACCGTTCACCCTGAACACTCCTGTCGTCTACCGCTCCGGCACATGCGCCACGAGGACTAGTTCGTGTTCGCAAAGCCGAGGCGCGCCATGGCGGCTTTCTCGTCTTCGTTGAGCTTGACGACGAACTTCTCGTATTCGGCGGTCGGGAGATAACGACGCACGAAATCGAACTTGTCATAGGTCTCGATCACCTTCGGATTGTCGTAGGCGATCTTGAAAGCGTCGTGCAGCTTCTTGACGATGGCGGGATCGGTTCCCTTGGCAGCCACGACGCCATAGGGCGAGTCGAATGTATACTGGTAGCCGAGTTCCCGGATTGTCGGCACGTCCGGCCATTTCTTGCTGCGTTCCTGGTTCAGGAGGAACAGCAGTCGCATCTCGCCACTTGCAACGAGGGGCGCCCAGGCAGGGCTTTCGACCATGGCGTTGACGTGACCGCCGAGCACGGCCGCGATGCCTTCGCCGCCACCCTTGCCGGGCACGTGCGTGAATTGGACGCCGGACTCGCGCGCCATTGTTTCCATGGCAATGGCATTGGTCGTATGAGGCCCGACCGTTGTGTAGGTGAACTGGCCAGGATTGGACTTTGAGAACTCTATGACATCCTTCCATGCCTTGAATTGACTGCTGGCTTTCACCACGCCACCAAGCGTGTAGCCGCCGAGGAGGATGACGGGTTGGAAGTCTCGCACGGGATCATAAGAAGTCTTCTGCATAGCAGGTACGCGGTAGATCGGAATGGTGATGTTGAGCAGTAGGTACCCGTCGGGCTTTGCATTTGCAGCCACATAGGCCGCTGCGAGTGCGCCACTGCCGCCGGGCCTATTCTCGACGATGAGCGGCTGTCCGAGAATTTTGCCGACGACCTCGGCATAGGCCCGCATGATGATGTCGCCTGACACACTTGGTCCGGTCGGAATGACTATGGTGACGGGCTTCGACGGATATTCCGATGCACCTGCATGGCTCTGAATTTGCATCATCGACAGCGCAAGCAGCGCCGATACGGCCAGTTGAGACGCAGAATTGCGGTGGAGCATTGCCAATCCCTCCTGTAGGGGAAAACGCGCGGAGACAATCAACAGCATCGGATCAGACCGCATTTCCGGCGGTTGTTGGATGCTGACGGAGACAGTCGGCAGCCAGCGCCTCGAGGAGGCGGGCTGTGTCGTTACCCGACACCGATGGTGATTGCGAAGAGTTCTGCGTGCCGCAAGCCGCCACAATGGAGAGTGGAAGCTTCAGTTGGGACGAGACTCGATCACCGGCTAAGCGTCAGGCGCGCCTCGTTGCCGGCGCGCGCGTGACGACATTGTCGCAGTGTTGCCCTGCGCGCGCTGGTTTTGAACCGCTCCTCGATTGGGCAGCAATCTTCGTCATGACTTCCTCCCTTGCGAGCCATTCTGGCCTCTGCAGTGAAGTCGCTTCGACGGCCGATGGTGACGGAGAAGCCATCGAGCATATGATCTTAGGCAAGATGTGCCGGCATGTCACTGGGAAACAGGAGCGCGAGCGGTTGCCGCCGCACGATCCAGAGCTATCGCAAGCTCATAGCGCAGCCCTTCGGAAGCGAACTCGAGCGTAACATCCTCGGCGAAACTCTTGGCCACGCTCTCGAGGATCACGGTTCCGAATCCCTTCCGATCGGGCGGATTGACGGGTTTTCCGTTGCTTTCGATCCAACGGAAAACGAGCAGATCTCGATTATTGCGCTTCTCAACGAACCCACTCACCTTCACTCTGCCTTCCGATGACGAGAGCGCACCGTGCTTTGTCGCGTTGGTCGCCAACTCGTGCACGATCAGCGCCAGGTTCTGCGCAGCATCGGCGTGCACGGCGAGCTCACACCCGTTTAACTCTATCTGCGAACCAAATGCAGATACCTCCGCCTTGACGATCTCGCGCAGTGGCGCCCCTTTCCACTCTCCCCTGCTCAAAGCCCGGTGCGCCGCCGAGAGCGCCTGCAAGCGCCCACGGAAGATTTCCTGTGCTTCGTCCGCGTCGCCGTTTGAGGCAAACGTGCGCTTTGCGATCGCTTGAACGACCGCGAGCAGATTTTGAGCCCGATGCTGCAGCTCGCGTGACAATAGCCGGTCCCGCTCTTGCGCCAGTCGCCGCTCCGAGACGTCAACAACAGTTGCGATCGTGAACGTTTCTTCACCGCTCTTCAGCGGTTTGAGGCCGACCTCGCAATGAAATTCAACTCCATCCTTCCGCAGCGCACTGAGATCTCGCCCGAGCCCCATCGGCCTTTCCTCCGGGCTAGCGGCATAGGCGTCCCGATAACGCTTGTGTGCTCTCGCGTGCCGGCTGGGCAGCAGCTCGTCGATGCTTTTCCCGATGAGCTCCTGCCGATCGTATCGGAAAAGAAGCTCTGCCGCCGCGTTTACAAGCCTGATGCGCCCGTCGCGCGCGACCACGATGATCCCCGTCGGCATGCGCTCGATCAACTGACGCACGTTGCGTTCCTGCTCGATCAAGCGATCCACGACGTTATGAAGCAACGCGATGACACCGATGATTGCCATGCTCATGAGCACAAAGAGGAACACAGAAAACAACTGAGCATACCCCGCCGCCCAAGCATAATGCGGCAGAAAAAAATACCAGGCCATCGCAGCGGACAGAGACAGTGCAAGAAGTCCGGGCCACAAGCCACCAACGAGCGTTGCGACGGTGATTGCCGGAAAAAAGGTGATGAACGGCAGACCGTCTTGTGGACCGATCAACCAGCGCAGCAGCGCGGCAATCAACACCAGCACGACGGAGAGCCCATGGGCGAGAGCACTGTTCCGCCGCAACTCAGCCAAGCGCTGCAAAGTTGGGTAACTGGTGTGAATCGGGAAGAACGGCATGGTCCCCTCAGACGGCCCGCGAAGGCTCGTACGCAATACAGGCTAAGGCTCATGCTTTCTTAATCAGTACAGCATCACCAATTGGAAACCAATTGATATGAAAGTACGTGTAACCCTGTTTGTCTGCAGCGAGCGCGGATTACGCTGCTGCCGGCTTGAGCGAAAAAGTGACCCGGAACTCAGTTCCGGGCTTGTGCTGAATGTGCTCCAGCGTCGCACCCATCTGCTCGACGAGCGCGCCAACGATGCGCATGCCGAGACCCTTTTTATTCATGCCGAAATCCACCGGAAGTCCACGTCCGGCGTCGCGGACCGACAGCGCCACCGTTCGCTCGTCGACGTGCAAGAGCTTCACTGATATGGGTCCTCGCCCGCGCTCCAGATAGGCGTGCTTGGCCGCATTGGCGATGAGTTCGGTCACCAGCAAAGCCGCACGCACCGCACGGTCGGTCGCGATCAGGACCGGCCCTTCGGAGCTGAACGTCAGATCGCATTCCGGCATTAACTCGGTCAGGTCTTGGCCTATGTCGTCGAGATATCCGGCGAGATCGACCTGCCCGATGTCGGACGTCCGGTAGAGGCGCTCATGAATGCGCGCCACGGCGCTGATGCGCCCTACAGCGTCCTGAAGATTTTGCTTGCATGTCTCGTCGGCGATCCCCGCAGCCTGCAGCTTGAGCAGGCTCGCCACCAACTGAAGGCTGTTTTTGACGCGATGATTGATCTCGCTCATCAGCACTTTCTGATGATCGAGCGCAGCTTTCAGGTTGCGCTCGTACCGCTGTCGCTCGATGGCCATTCCGAGAATGTTAGCTGAGCCCTGGAGAAAGGCGATGTCGTGCTCGCTGAACTCGCCTTCGGAGCGGCTATCAACTTCGAGTACTCCGTAGGGGACGCCGTCGCCCTGCAGGATGACGTTGATGGCGCGCTTGACACCGTGCACCTTGAGGAGCTCCGGCGTGCGGAACCGCTCCTCATGCTCGAGATGATTCGAAATCACGGGTTTGCCGGTGCGAAGTGCGAACCCCGATGGCGATTCAAGATCCGCGCCGACGGTTACGGACCCGACCAGGCCCGGATTCCATCCCACGCCGGCGCGCAGCAAGAACCTGTTCTCCCCCGACAAATATTCGAGCACCTTGCATAGCTCAGCTTCCAGTCCCTTGGCGGCGAGTTCGACTGCGCGCTGGAGCAGCTCCTCGAAGCCGCAACGGCTCAGAGCGACCACGCCGAGCTCAGCCAAGATTTCCTGCTGCCTAATCCGCAGATCGAGCGTGCGCCGCGTTACCTCATAGGCACCGCCTGTCGGCGACGATTCCACGACCGGCCGCTCCGGATCAGAGCGCGTCGGATCCGACATTGGCATCAACTCATACCCTTCACCCGGCGGCCGCCTTGCTCGAGCGGTTACGCGAACACGAACACTCTAGCTCTCGTCTATCAGAGATTTTATGGCAGCGACAAGATTCTCGGGCCTTGCCGGCTTATCGAGGATCGCGGCATCGGGAAAGTCGATCTCGGGTCGGCCCCGAGAGCTGGTATAGAAAAGGAATGGCACGGACAATCGCGCGAGCCGCGCGGCAATCGGTGCACTGGTCTCCTGCTCGAGCCGCCAGTCCAGAACCGCGAGGTCTGGTTTCACTCTCGTCGATCAGAACATTGCCATTCGCGACATTATGCGCGGGCCCGATCACCACCGCGCCCGCGTCCGTTAGTGTCTGCACCAGGTCAAGCGCAATTATCGGTTCATCTTCCACCAACAGTATGCGCCGACCTCCTAGCATTTTTGTCCGCATCTTCGCCCCCAAGTACCAACGAATCATCAATAACGCCTGGGGCGCCCTCCGGTTCCATCGTGCGCGGATTTGTGCGATGCTGGGGCGCGGACGATCAGAAAGGCGAGACTGCGGTGGCCTCGACGAGAGCAAACTGCCGCGGCTACGTGCGGAGGCTGATCCGCTTATTCACCGCGTTCACTCTGCTCGCTGTTTGTGGGGCGGTCTTTGCCTGGATCAAAAGCAGCCCGGCAGCGCCAGACGCCTTTTACAGGCACGCGATGCCACGTGACCAGATTGCAGGAACGCTGCTCAGAATCGAGCCATACACTCAGGCCGTTCCACCAGGCGCGCGGGGCTGGCGCATTCTTTATGTCACAACTCAGGGCGGAAGGCGCGTGCTTGCAAGTGCCGTCGTAGTGGCACCCGAGCAACCACAGTCTGTTGTTCCAGTTGTCGCCTGGGCTCATGGAACGACAGGCATCGCCGACGGCTGCGCTCCGTCTCTGCTCGACAACCCCTTCGCCCAAGTTCCCGATATTGCCGCTATCGTTCGCGAGGGCTGGGCCTACGTCGGAACTGATTACCCAGGACTCGGAACCGGGGGCGACCACAGCTACCTCGTTGGAGCGGACGCAGCGCACGCCGTGCTCGATTCGGTTCGTGCAGCACGACAGCTGAAAGACGTCTCGCTAGGCGAACGGACCGTCGTCTGGGGGCATTCTCAAGGTGGAAACTCGGCGCTCTGGACCGGAATACTGGCGATGGAAATCGCTCCGGAGCTCAAGCTTGTCGGCATTGCCGCGCTCGCACCCGCAAGCGATCTCAAGAGCCTTGTGATGTCCTCGAAAGGTGGCATGTTCGGAAAAATCGTCTCGTCGTACCTTGTCGTGGCTTACGCTCAGGCTTACCCGGATGTGAAGCTGGAAGACTACGTCGGTATCGGATCGAGGCTTATCGTGCGCGATATCGCGTCTCGCTGTGTCTCCGGTTACCAGACGCTGTTCTCGGTGCTGGAGACATCTCTGCTGCCGGCCGACGGAATCTTCTCGCGAGATCCTACCGCGGGCCCGCTCGGCGAGCGCCTGACAGAGAACACACCCGCGCGCACGATCCATGCACCCTTGCTGATTGCTCAGGGCGAGAGCGACGATCTCGTCCTGCCCGAAGTTCAAAACCGATACGTGGAGTCGCGCTGCTCCGCAGGCCAGCGGGTCGACTTTCGCACCTACTCCGGCCGAGATCATGTCTCATTGGTCGCTTCGGACTCTTTGCTTGTGAGAGATCTCGTGCAGTGGTCTCGAGACAGGTTCGACGACAAGCCAGTCCTGAACTCCTGCAGGTAATCGCGGCACTTTGCTCATCGGCCTCATGCGGGTGAATGCAATTCGCGCCCGGCAATCCGGAGTATTGCTTGCCGGCAACTACAACGTGCGCCCTTACTGCAACCTGGCACAGCGATCGGGATACAAATTGCGAATCAATAACTACATAGTATAGATAACCACAGGCGTCTGACTGGAATTCGCAGTTCCCGGCGGCGACCGCGATGAGTTGCATGCGGAAGCCTAAGCAGTGGGACGGGAAGGAAGCGTTGGAATTCTCCCCGACATGGCGGTGAACATCCTCGGCTGAGCGAAGATACAAAAAACCCTTGCGGCTTAAGACTAAGTTCCGCCTCGCAAGCTGACCGGCTTGCGCGCCGGCTTCGTATGTCTCGTGTTCAGTCTGAGCTCCCTAGCATCGCCATTGGTGCACGACGGTGCCGTCGGATCGTATCCGCGCACGGCTCGTCATTGTGCGCCGTTCACGCTGCCTAACCACGGAGAGAAGCAAGTATGAAGACGCTCATTGTAAGCCTCGCGGCACTCGCCGCGATGACAAGTGTGGCCGTCGCCACCGATCAGCCGATCGATGTGACAGCCACGGTTACCGCGTTCTGCTCGATCGACGGAACAACATCCGGTGTTGTATCGCCGAACAAGACTATAGATCTGAACGCGGGGGGAGCGATCACCGGCGGTGCGGTTACGGCGACAGCCGTTTCGGTCGATGTCGGGACGGTCGTCTGCAACAAGAACGCTACTGCTCAGCTGCGTTCGCTCAACGGCGGCCTGTTCGGGCCGGGACCGTCGGGTGGCATGCAGAACTACATCAACTACAACGCCACGACGACGCTCCTGCAGACGCAAGCCACTGTTGCAGCGACTGCGACAAGCGCCACACCGACCAATGGCACAGCTCAAGCTCAAGCCAACGCCTTCAACACTGCGAACGTCAACGTAACCGTAACACCGGTTGCCGCATCGCCGCTCGTGGCGGGCAGCTACGCGGATATTCTGACGCTCCGCATCGAACCGGTACCTTGACCACAGCAACCAGCGACGGGCGACCCGTCGCTGGTAACCTCCCATCACGCCCATCGCTCTCCGAGGTTTTGATGTCCAGGCAACCTGCCCTCCGCTTCATTGCCGCTCTCGCTGGCATCGCGATGTTTGCAACCCCGCATCTCGCGTCGGCTCTGACGGTGTCACCCGTGCACGTCGAGATGACCTCGATCGGCAAGACCGGCCGCGGCCAGTTCACGGTGACCAACGAGGGCCGCGCACCGATGCCGATCGAGATTACCGTTGAGGGGATGACGCTCAGCGAGAGCGGGGAGCGAACGTACTCGAAAGCTCCGGACAATCTGCTCATCCTGCCGGCGCAGGTGCTGATTGCACCCGGCGCTTCGCAAGTGTTTCGCATGCAGTGGGTCGGCGACCCGATGCTGCAGCAAAGCCACAGCTTCATGGTCAGCGTCAACCAGATCCCGGTGAAGCTCCAAGGCAAAGCCAGTGCGGTGCAAGTCGTCATGAGCTTCGGCGTCAATGTCAATGTTGCGCCGCCGCAGGGCGCGCCTTCGCTACGGGTCGTCAATACCGTGGTGTCGACCGACCCCAAGACCGGCAAGCGCCATCCGACAGTCACCGTCGAGAACCCGACCAAGGTGCACGCACTGCTGCCGCAATCGACGATCCGCTTCTCGAGCGGAAGCTGGTCGCACACCGCGAACGGCAACTGGATCAGCGACCGGGTCGGCATCGGCCTCGTCCAGCCCGGCAAGAAGCGCCGCTTCACGCTGCCGATCGAACTTCCAGCGAATGTCCAGACCGTGCAGTCGACGATCGACTTCAAACCGAAACGCTGACGCTTCTGCTGTTAGTCATCAACATATCCTGCAGGTCGCGCTGTGCTGACGTTCGACGCTTCGCGGGACTGCAATGAAACCAACGTCAGACAAGCGAGAGGCTTCGCCGGTGCGTATGTGCCGGCCGGTTCTCGCTTGGTCGGTCGCAGTTATTGCGGCCTTGTTCTGCGCAGACATGGGGCATGCGCAGAAGGGTAAGCCGCAGGAGCCCGTCTATGCCAAGAGCGTGTCATCGAAGCTCAACCCGACCGGGCGCGTGCTGTCCATGCCGGTACCGCTCAAGGACGACAACCAGACGCTCGGCGACATCATCATTCGAATCAATCCGGACGATACTGTCCTGATCCCGAAAGACCCGCTGATTGAGCTACTGACGCCGGTTACCGACCAAGCGATTCTCGCGAAATTGCGCGGAGTGCGCGACAGCAATGGTCAAATCTCCATTGCCGACCTGAAGGCCGCCGGTATCAACATCGCATTCGATCCCAGCTCATTCGAGCTCGCCTTGTCCGCCGGTGCAGACCAGCGTCCCGTTGGTGATCTCAGCCTTGGTGGTCGCACTGGCCCAAGCATGAGCGCCAACGCGGTGCGTCCAGCGATCTTCTCCGGCTATCTCAACATCATCACCGGACTGGACCACCGCTGGGGCGACGTGACGAGCGATGCGACCACGAGTGGCCGCATCGATCTTCTGAGCGTGTTCCGACTATACAATATCGTGCTGGAGAATGAGTTCGCCTACGACGGCCGCATCGATGCCTTCCAGTGCCCGACCGGCGCCATCTGCAATTATGGGCATTCCGCCGGCCTCGAGCGCCAGCGCTCGCGGATCGTCTACGACATGCCGGAGCATCAACTGCGTCTCCAGGTCGGCGACGCCGACAGCATGGGAACGAGCTTCCAGCGCCTTCCCGACGTCCTCGGCGTCACGCTCGAGAAGAGCCCGCGCAAGCTTCGCCCCGGCGAAAGCATTCGCCCGACCGGCCGCTCGTCGTTTCGCATCGAGCGATCATCCGACGTCGAGGTGCTCGTCAACGGTGCCATCGTGCAACGATTACGCCTGCGCGCCGGCAACTACAACATCTCCGACCTGCCGCTGACGACCGGTGCCAACGATGTCGAGCTCGTTATCACCGACGAGGCGGGGGAGCGTCGCACCATGTCTTTCACGACATTTTACGACGGCAGCCTGCTCGGCGCCGGAAAAAGTGAGTGGTCCTTGTCGGGTGGCACGCCGTCGTACCTCAGGGACAACGAGCGCATGTACCGGACCGACGAGATGTTCGGAACAGGGTTCTACCGTTATGGCATCAGCGACCGTGTCACAGGCGAAGCGCATCTGCAGGCCGATCGCGATGTGGTCATGGGCGGCGTTGGCGTGTTCTCGATGACGCCGTGGGGCTTATTCGGCCTGCACGGCGCCGCCAGTCACGAACCGCGCGGCAGCGGCATCGCCGCCAACGCCAACTGGGACGTCATAAACTTCCAAGGTCCTTTCGCCGGCTTCGGCGGACTGCGGGAAGCCTTTCGCTTGGGCGCCGAGTACCGCAGCACAGAGTTCCGAGCACCAGGCGACTTCCTGACCACCGCCTCCGGTATTCTCTACCCTCAATACAATTACTGGCTCCGCTTGAATGCTGCCTACACCGTGCCCTTCGCCAACGGCGTTGCGGCGACGTTCGCGGCCCGCTACCAGTTCGCCAACGACAAGGCCGTGGCGCTGTCACCCTACACGCTCAAGGGAGATCGCTTTGGCGCTGATCTAACGCTGTCGAAGGCGCTGTCGACAACCACCTCCGGCAGCCTCACTGTAGGCTACTCCAACGAATCGTATCTGTTCGCCGATACGCGCGTGCGCGATGAAGCCGATTTCAGAGTCCTGGCGCGCCTCTATTGGCGCCCAACCGACGACACGCGCATCGCGACAAGCTATGACTCGCTCAATGGCGACGCCTACGTTTCGGCGCACACGCAATCAGGCCGCGGCGTCGACCGCTGGGATGCTTCCGTCGATGTCAACACGAACAGTCACACCGACCTCGCCAAAGCAACGGCCACGGCCGGGTATTACGGCAATCGAGCGGAAGTTCGCGTGCTGCACACCGGCGGCTTCGACGGATTCGGTGGCCGGCCTCATCATAACGACCAGCGCAGTGCAGTGCGAGTCGGAACCAGCATCGCGTTCGCCGATGATGCCGTCGCGGTTGGCGCGCCCATCCGTGGCAATGGCTTCGCCATCGTCAAGCCGCACGAGACGATCAGCAGCAAGACCGTGACGGTCGGCTCGAGCGAGGACGCCCGCGCCCGTACCGACCTGCTTGGCCCCGCCCTCGTCACGGATGTGCCCGCCTATACCAACATGTCGTTCCCCGTCGACGTCGAGGACCTGCCGCTCGGCTATAGCCTCGGTTCGGGCACCTTCGATACGCACGCACCTTACCGCGCCGGCTACAAACTCGAGGTCGGCTCGGCCTATTCGGTCACCGCTTTCGGCGTGCTGGTGCTCTCGGACGGTTCGCCAGTGCCGCTGTTGAGCGGCACCGCGCATCTGGCCAATGATCCGAAGAAGCAGGTCACGGTATTCACCAATGCATCCGGTAAGTTCAGCGCCGACGGCCTCTCGCCCGGCCGCTGGATCGTCGAGTTGGCGACCGAGGGACCGCCTCACCGCTACGTGATCGATGTGCCAAAGGGCACGCAAGGTCTTTATCAGGCCGGCACGCTGCGCCCTGTCGAGAAGCAATGACATGAAACACGCCGCAAAATTTTGCGCTGTTCTGCTCAGTCTCGCCGCGATGATGCTCGGTGCCGGCTTTGCCAGCGCTCAGTGCAAGATCACCTCAGTCGACTCCGTATCGCTCACCGGCTTATCGAGCTACACGCCCTCGACGTCGGCACAATCGCTCACTGCAACGCTCAACGTCACGGTGACCAAGAACAACGGTGCCAACAATGGTTGTACCTCATTGGCACTGGGTTACACGGGGGTATCACCGCTGCTGATCAATGGCACGTCTCAGCTGCCCTATACGCTGTCAACAAGTTCGGGCGGCACGTCGATCCTTTACAACGGGGGTACGCCAGCGGCGTTCGCGGCGATTCCAGTTTTGCCAAATACATCTGGATCCACGACCTTCTCAGTCAGCCTGTTCTTGAACGTGCCTGCCCTGACGACAACGCAAATCGCCGCTTTGAGCTCCGGGGTGCACTCGGCGAGCCTTACATTGCAGGTCTTCTCGGGCACTACGCCCGAGTCGGGATTATCGCGAGGCTTCTCGATCGGCCTCACCGTCAACGTCGTCCGCGTCTGCACGGTTGGCGGCTCCGGCACGCCGACGCGCGGCACGGCAACAGTGCCGGTCGCGAGCAATGGACGCATCACCGACGTTTCACCAATCACACCGACATTGCCGCTCGGCAACGCAGTCGTGTGCACCGGCTCCGGCGTCGTGGTGATCGACCTCCTGTCGCAGAATGGCCGCATCACGGGGCCTTCGAACTCGAACCCCGCTTTCTCGAATGCCATCGATTATTCGGCGAGCGCATCCATTGCCGGCGGCACCGCGGCAACTTTCAACTCGAGCAGCGGGGTTGCTACGCAGGGCACGTCAGGAGGCACTTCGGGAAACCTGACCGTGTCGATCACGCCGGTGAACCCGAGCGTCCCCCTCGTCGCCGGCTCCTATGCCGACGTGCTGACCGTACGCATCACACCGCAGTAAGTAGAGCAGATCGCATTCACACGGAATCTTAGCCGGTGGCGGCGAAGAAGCCGAGGCAGTCTTGGCGGGTGATTTAGCCTATGGCGTCGGCGGTGGCTGCCCACAGCGTCTCGACTGTGCGCGCTGCGGCCTTTTTCCGAGGCGCTTTCAATGTCCCAGCGTTATCGATCAAGCCGTTCACACTGGAGACGACTGCAGCAAATGCAATATTTTCAGTGAGTTAAATTGGTTGCGGGGGCCAGATTTGAACTGACGACCTTCAGGTTATGAGCCTGACGAGCTACCGGGCTGCTCCACCCCGCGTCACCGAGGAGAGCCCTAGAGACTTGACGCGGGTGTGTCAACCCGCTCTGGCGGCACTCCGTTCTGGCAGTCCCTAATCGCCGGACGAAAGTCGTCCGGTTCGATGGAAGAGCGGTGAATTGGACGGAAGCCGCCCTGTTTCCGGTGCGGAGGTACTGCTCACAGGCCAGCACACCAGGCTCGCAGGACCCGTGTCGACGGGATGCGCGGCTGATTCCTATCGTCACTCTCTTCGGCCTTCGGCGACGAGGCAGGTCCAGGCTGCCGTCGCGCTTGCTTTCGGTGCTCGTTGCAAGCGGCGTGGGGGACGCTCTTCATCGGCCGCCTTCTGCCAGCAGCGCAGCCAGGTCCACTCGCCCGCGGCCCATGTCGAGGCGCCCATCGGGCAGCACAGGCCACTCGGCGCGAGGCTTGTCCCAGTAAAGCTCGACGCCATTGCCATCGGGGTCGTCGAGATATAGCGCGATCGATACGCCGTGATCCGAGGCACCCGTCAGCTTGATGCCGGCATCGAGCACACGCTTCAAGGCGCGGCCCAAGGCAGCCCGCGTCGGATAGAGAATTGCGACGTGATAGAGGCCCGTCGTGCCTCTCGCGGGCGGTGATCCAGCGAGGCTATCCCAGGTGTTTAGCGCAATGTGATGATGATAGCCGCCGGCAGCGAGGAACACCGCGCCGTCGAGCCGCTGCATCACCTCGAAGCCCAGCGCATCGCGCCAGAATTTCAGCGAGCGCTCGATGTCCGACACTTTCAGATGCGTATGGCCGATGCGAACACCGGGATCGATCGGGTCGGGATTGCCGGGCTCGGGGACGAGATCACGCATGTGAACCTCCTGGAAGCGCGCGTGTCGAGGATCAGTCCTGATTCACGGCCACATAGCGCAGATGCGTCGTACAGCCGGTGCACGGGAGATGATGTCGTGCGGCATCAGCGTCAAGTCGGGTTGTGATGGGTCCGGCATGCAGAGCGATCCACAACAGTCGGTGCGAAGGATGCGATCTCACCTACTGCGCCTCCGGCCGAATGACGCCCTCCAGCACCATCTGTGTTTGCGTCACCATGCACAAGAGCTTGCCCTCCGGATTGGTGAGGCGCGTCTGCCAGACCATGGTGCGCCGGCCTCTGTGCAAGGGCGTCGAGCGGCCGTGCACGGTGCTGCCGATGGGAGCGGGGGCGAAGAAGTTGGTCTTCGATTCCATCGTCGTCGTACCAGCGCCCTTCGGCAGATTGATGACCGTGCCGATGGCACCGAGGTAATCGGCAAACGACATATAGGCGCCGCCGTGCATGATGCCCGAGCCGTTCTCAATGTCGCGGCGCACAGTGAGACGGGCATCGATCTGGTCGTGTGTTACGGCAATGAGCTCGACGCCCAGCAGCTTCATGAAGGGCGGCATGTGCTTTTCCAGTTTCGCCAACAGATCGTCGCTCATCAGCCTCTCATCCTCATGCTTCATGATCATGCTTCATGTTTCATGTTGCGCGATACGCCTACCAGTCTCGATTGCGCAGCTTTCCGGGCCGGCACCTTAAGCGCATAACGGGTAGGCGTCATTCGGCTTTGCAAAGCAGAGCCGATGGGTCTTGCAGAGCTGGATGCGATACGCCCACCCTTGATGCCGACGTTTTCACGTGTCCAACACGTCAGCGGCAGAGGACGTTGCCAATCACCGGGCGACACTGCCGCATTGAATTCGCTGGACCAAAGCCTGCAGAACGCTTCACGTGAAACCACTGCACGTCTCCTGCGTACCTGCAAAAATCGCTTCGCCGCCCAAAAATGTTTCACGTGAATCAAAGATAAAATTGTATCTATTCAGGTTAACATAATATTCGCGTACTATCCGACCGCGGACGTTGGCGGGTTCCGCGCCGCTCTATTTCATCGTTATTTTACCTTGTGCAGCCTACAAAAAGCCTAAACTCGCATCATGATCGAGTTTTCTGGGAAGGGAGTATCGCCATGCTAGACCCATTCGCCGGATTCGGCAGCCTTGGGATCTTCAGCCTTATCCTGCTGGCTTTCGCGGTTCTCATCGCCAATCTGACCATCAAATTCGTGCCGCAGGGCTACGAATGGACCGTCGAGAATTTCGGCAAGTACACCCGTACGCTCGATCCCGGCCTGAACTTCCTCCTGCCCGTGGTCGAGCGCGTCGGCCACAGGATGAACATGAAAGAGCAAGTGATCGATATCCCCTCACAGGATGTCATCACGCGCGACAACGCCATGGTCAAGGTCGACGGCGTCAGCTTCTATCAGGTCATGAACGCCGCCAAAGCCGCCTATCAGGTGGACCAGCTCGAGGCTGCCATGGTCAACCTGACCATGACCAATATCCGCACTGTCATGGGCTCCATGGACCTGGACGAGCTGCTCTCCAACCGCGACCAGATCAACGCCAAGCTGCTGCACGTCGTCGATGCCGCAACTGAAGCCTGGGGTGTCAAGGTTACGCGCATCGAGATCAAGGACATCGCCCCGCCACGCGACCTGGTCGACAGCATGGCCCGGCAGATGAAGGCCGAGCGCGACAAGCGGGCTCAGATTCTCGAAGCCGAGGGCCATCGCCAGGCGGCGATATTGCAGGCCGAGGGCGAGAAGCAAGCTGCCGTTCTCGAAGCCGAAGGTCGCAAGGAGGCCGCCTTTCGCGACGCCGAAGCCCGCGAGCGGGCCGCGCAAGCCGAAGCCGAGGCGACCCGCATGGTTTCTGACGCTATCGCACGCGGCAATGTGCAAGCGATCAACTACTTCGTGGCCAACAACTACATGAAGGCGCTGGAGGCCATTGCCAAGTCACCCAACCAGAAGATTATCATGATGCCGCTGGAGGCGTCCTCGGTGATCGGCTCGCTCAGCGGCGTTGCCGAGATCGCGAAGGAGGCCTTCAAGGATGGGGGCAAGCGACCCAACGGCAGCATCGTTCCGAAAGTTTGAGAAGAGGCGATCTGACGTCCCCGTCGATCACTCTTGGTTCGGGTTGTATGCCGGCAAGCCCAGGTACTGGGTTGATCGGTGCCTGTGCCCAGATCAAGTCTCATTCATTGATGACGAGCGAAACCATGTCGCTGCTCAACGCACTCTCGAGCTTCGGCCCCTGGAACTGGCTGATCCTGGCCGTGATACTCTTCGGGCTCGAAGCGGTCTTCCCAGGTGTTCATCTGCTCTGGTTCGGCCTTGCCGCGATCCTGGCGGGCTTCTTCAGTCTTGGTTTCGGTCTCACCTGGCCCTGGCAGGTCGCGCTGTTCGCGGTGCTTTCTGTCGCGATGATGTTCGTTGCTCGCCGCTTCGCTGGCGCAGCGGTGGCGCAATCCGACATTCCGGGCCTCAATCAGCGCGGCACCGAGTACATCGGCCGTGTCGTGCCCGTCGAGGACGCCATTCGCGGCGGACGGGGCAAGGTGCGGATCGGTGACACCGTCTGGCTGGCGGAAGGTCCTGAGGCTCCAACCGGCTCTCGCGTCCGGGTCAAAGGCATGAGCGGTACTGTCCTGCTTGTGGAGCGAGAGTAACCACCCATGCGCTCGAACGCCGATCCTTGCGAAGGAGCAGCCGATGAATACTGACCTCGCCTGCATCCGCACCGACCGCACCGACGCGCTGTAGCGCACCCGCATTCCTCAATAGCTGCTGGTCAGCGATCGGCGGGGAATATCGCCTTGGCGAGGCGCTGCCCTCGATGGACTGGCCGCAAGCCTCGATCCTGGTAGGGTCGAGACTGCAATTGCCTGTCAAACGATCTGTGAGGCCCATCTCATGAAGCCCAAACTCGCGATCATCGGCCTCGGCATGGCCGTCGGGCCGCATGCCAAGGGGCTGGTTGATCTCGTCAACGAAGGCAAGGCGGAGGTGGCCGCCGCGTTCTCACCCAGCGCCGAGCGCCGCGCCAAGTTCACCAGCCAGTTTCCGTTTCCCGCAGCCACATCGCTCGATGCAATCCTTGCCGACCGCTCGATCGCTGGCGTCGGCATCCTGACGCCACCCAACACGCACCTCGATCTCGTCCAGCGCGCCGCCGCTGCGGACAAGCACATCCTTCTCGAGAAGCCATTGGAGATTGCGACCGATCGTTCAGTCGCACTCGTGGAAACAGCCGAGAAAGCCGGCATCACCCTGGCGGTGATGCTGCAGCACCGGTTCCGCCCCGCGGGTGAACGGCTGCGCCAGATCCTGACCGAGAAGCGCCTCGGTGAAATCGCCAACTGCTCGACTTCGATCCGCCTCTGGCGACCGCAGAGCTACTATGACGAGCCCGGCCGCGGCACCCGTGCCCGGGACGGCGGCGGCGTGCTCCTCACGCAAGGCATTCACACGCTCGATTTGATGCTGTCGCTCACAGAGCCAAGCGCAGGCGGAATTGTCGCGGTGAAAGGCTTCGCGCAGACATCGCCCGTCCATCGCATGGAAACGGAGGACATGGTCGCGGCGGCCGTGCGCTTCGAAAACGGCGCGATTGGTGTGATCGAGGCCACCACAGCCGCCTATCCGGGTTTTGCCGAGCGCATCGACATTGCCGGCACCAGAGGATCGGCGAGCCTCGCGGGCACCTCGCTCTTCATTGCCTACGCCGACGGGACGCGCGAGGAAATCACGCCCGATGGCTCGGCGGGCGGCACGGGTGCCGATCCCATGGCCTTCCCGCACGATTATCACCGCGCGGTGTGGGCCGACTTCATCGACGCCATCGTCGCGAAGCGCAAACCGCGCGTCACTGGCCGCGAAGCCCTCAAGGTACACCGGCTCATCGATGCGCTGCTTGCAGCGCATGATGCAGGGGGTGCCGTCCGGCCAGATGGCACGTGATCTATCGCGGCTACCTCGTGGGGTGCATTTCGATGGGCCCCGATTGGGACCCACGCAGCTCACTGCTGGCGATGAATCGCGAAGCCGAGCTCACTCGAATGCCGGTCCGAACCTGTTCGAGCGCGGGAAGCCCTTCGGTGCGAGCCGGCCGGCCTGGGCACGTTCGCCGATCCAGTCGCGGAGCTCACCCCACGGCAGCGTGAACGTCCGGCCAGCCGCGTCGATCCATGTGAGACCCTCCGACTTCTTGAAGGCCCGTACGTCCGACAGTCCGCCGTCCTTGAAACGCTGCAGGATCACGCCCTTGCCGCGCGTCATCTCGTTGACCTCGTCGAGCTTGAAGACGAGCATTTTGCGATTCTCGCCAACTGTCGCGACGTGATCGCCGTCGCCGACCGGGACACAGACACAGGCCTCAGCCGGCGCATCGACATTGAGCACCTGCTTGCCTTTGCGGGTCGAGGCAACGACCTCATCCTCAGGCACCACGAAACCGTGGCCGGACGTTGCCGCCACCAGCAGCTTGCGCCCCGGCTCGTGCACGAAAATCTCTGTGAAGTCGTTGTTCTCCTCGAGATCGACCATCAGGCGAACCGGCTCGCCATGACCACGCCCGCCGGGCAGCTGCGACGCCTCGAGAGTGAAGAACTTCCCGTTGGTCGCGAATACGATGATCTTGTCGGTGGTCGAGGCCTTGATTGCGCGCTTCAGACCATCGCCTTGCTTGAAGTCGAGTTTCGAGAGGTCGTCCTGGTGTCCCCTGAGCGCCCGGATCCAACCCTTCTCGGAGAGAATGACCGTGATCGGCTCCTTCTCGATCATCGCCTGCTCGATATCCACGTCGATCGCGGGCGCGTCGGCAAACTGCGTGCGCCTCCGGCCAATCTCCGTCTTCTTCGACCAGGTCTCGCGGACCGACTTCACCTCGTCCGCGATTTTCTCCCACTGCAGATCTTCCGACTTCAGCAGCTGCTTCAATTGCCGCTTCTCGCCCGAGAGCTTGTTGTGCTCCGCCTTGATCTCCTGTTCCTCGAGTCGCGACAATTGCCGCAATCGCAGGTTCAGGATGGCGTCGGCCTGCACCTCGGTCAGCTTGAACCTGGCTATCAGCTTGGCCTTCGGCTCCTCCTCGAAACGGACGATCCGGATCACCTCGTCGATGTTGAGATAGGCGATCAGGTAGCCATCGAGCACCTCGAGCCGATGCTCGATCTTCTCGAGCCGATGCTCGGTACGCCGGATCAGCACTTCCTGGCGATGCTCGAGCCAGTGTTTCAGAACATCCCGAAGCCCCAGAACAGCCGGGATCTGCCCCGCCGTCAGCACGTTCATATTGAGGCCGAAGCGCACCTCGAGCTCAGTGAGGCGGAACAAGCTCTCCATCAGCACCACGGGGTCGACCGTCCGCGACTTCGGCACCAGAACGAAGCGGATGTTCTCTGCCGACTCGTCACGCACATCGTCGAGCAGCGGCAGTTTCTTTTCCTGGATCAGCTCGGCGATTTTCTCGTAAAGACCAGCCTTTCTGACCTGATAGGGGATCTCGGTGACGACGATCTGGTAGCTGCCGCGGCCCGTGTCCTCTTTCTCCCATTTCGCGCGCACTCGAATGCCGCCCCGCCCCGTACGGTAGGCCTCGACAATGTTCTCTCGCGGCTCGACGATGATACCACCGGTTGGGAAATCTGGGCCCGGGATGAAGTCGACGAGTTTTTCAACCGTCGCGTTTGGATGCTTGATCAGGTGCAACAGCGCCGTGCAGATCTCGTCCACATTGTGCGGCGGGATGTTGGTCGCCATGCCGACCGCGATCCCCGATGCGCCATTGGCGAGCAGGTTCGGGAAGGCTGCCGGTAGTACGACCGGCTCGTCTTTACCCTTGCGCTCATCATAGTTCGGCCGGAAGTCGACCGCGTTCTCCTCGATCCCTTCGAGCAGTGCGGACGCAACCGTCGTCAACCGCGCTTCTGTGTATCGTTCGGCAGCCGGGTTATCGCCATCGATATTGCCGAAATTGCCCTGCCCGTCGATCAGCGGATAGCGAACCGAGAAATCCTGCGCGAGACGCGCGAGCGCATCATAGATCGCCTGATTTCCGTGCGGATGGAAGTCGCCCATCGTCTCGCCGACGATTTTGGCGCATTTCAAATAGCGCCCATCGGGAACCAGTCCGAGCTCGCGCATCGCGAAGATGATCCGCCTGTGGACAGGTTTGAGGCCGTCACGCACATCGGGCAGCGCGCGGTCCATGATCGTCTTGAGGGCATACGCGAGGTAGCGCTCTTCCAGTGCCACCTTCAGTGGCACCGGCTCGATGGGGCCTGGCCCCGGCAGAATCGGTCTGTCGCTCATGTGCCGGGATTAGCTGAAGCGCCTGAGTTGCTCAACCACTTCAGGTGATTCGTCCAAGCCCCCGAAGACGCGCTCAACAGCCGCCCCAACTCAGGTAGGATCGAAAACAACTGCATTTGACAGCCGCCCCGGGCAGACAGACAGTTGTTGATCAACGTCTGACGAGAGCAGTCATGAACACGCCGGCCACCCACCGTTCTCACGCCGATCAAGCCCTGTGGGAACGGGCCGACCGGCATCTGGTCCGCTATGGGCACTTCTTTCAGCCGGCGATCATCGAGCGCGCGTCGGGCTCGTTCATGACCACCACCGATGGGCGCCGCCTGCTCGATTTCGCCTCGGGGCAGATGAGCGCCATTCTCGGTCACAGCCACCCCGAGATCACGGCGGTGATCCGAGAGCAGGCCGGCGATCTCATTCACCTCTACAGCCAGCTGCTGTCGCGGCCGGTCATCGACCTCGCCGAGCAGCTCGCCAAGATCGCTCCGGGCGACCTCAGCCGGGTGCTGCTGCTCTCGACGGGCGGCGAATCCAATGAGGCTGCGTTGCGAATGGCGCGAACCGCGACCGGCGGGTTCGAAGTGCTGGCGCTCTCCCGCTCGTGGCATGGCGTAACGATGGGAGCTGCGTCGGCTACCTATAACAGCAGCCGGCACGGCCATGGACCAGCCCTGCCGGGCTCGTTCGTGCTGCCCGCGCCGACGCCTTATCGTCCGCGCTTCATGAACGGCAATGCCTACGACTGGCTCGGCGAGCTCGACTATGGCTTCGAGCTGTTCGACAAGCAGTCGAGCGGCAATCCGGCGGCGCTGATCATCGAGTCGATCCTCTCGTCCGGCGGTGTCATCGTGCCGCCGCCTGGCTACCTCAAGGCCGTTGCCGAACGGGCGCGTGCTCGCGGCATGCTCGTCGTTGTCGATGAAGCTCAAACGGGACTGGGCCGCACCGGCCGCCTCTTCGACTGCGCGTACGACGGCCTCGTGCCCGATTTCATCACGCTGTCAAAAACGCTTGGCGCCGGCCTGCCGCTTTCGGCCGTACTGACCACGCCCGCAATCGAGGATCGCTGTTTCGACAAGAAGTTCCACTTTTACACGACCCACGCCTCTGATCCGCTGCCAGCGGCCGTAGGCCTGAAAGTCATCGAGATCATCTTGCGGGATCGATTGGCAGAGCGGGCCGTGGCGGCCGGCGAACGGCTGCGTGCCGGCTTCGAAGCCCTGCAGCAGCGTTACGAGGTCATCGGCGACATACGCGGCCGCGGCCTCCTGATGGGCATCGAACTGGTCGCTGATCGCAACAGCAAGACTCCTGCGCCTGAGCTCGCACAACGCGTCATGAACCGCTGCCTGGAGCTGGGCCTATCGACCAGCATCGTTCGCGGCGGCTGGGGCGTGTTTCGGTTGGCGCCTCCGATCACGATCAGCAATGAGGAGATCGACCTCGGCCTATCGATCTTCGGCGACGCCCTGAAGGACTGCTTGTAACGCCTGCCTCCGGCACCCACCTGGACATAACCAGTGGCAATACCCGCAAATCGGTCTAGCTTTGGCGCGTCAGTGTCCATCCAAGGAGAGATAAACGATGAAACCACCCGTCAAGATCGACGGTCGCGTCAGTACCGGCGGTCAGCCGAGCGAGGCCGACTTCGCCGCAATGTACGCGGACGGGATCCGCACCGTCATCAACCTTCGCCGGCCGGGCGAGCAGAACCAGCCGCTGGACCCGGTCGCGGCAGGTGAGGCCGCGCGGCGCGCAGGTCTCGCCTATGTGCACATCCCGGTCGACTCGAAGAACCTCGACCCGGCCCAAGTTGATGCCGTCGCTGAGGCGATCGCGGCATCGGACGGGCCAGTCCGAGTGCATTGAATGGCCGGCGGGCGTGCCGTGTTGCACGCCATGCTTGCCAAGGCGAAGGCCGAGGGATGGACGGCCGATCAGGTGTTTGCGGAAGCCGAGCGCGTCGGCGCCCCGATCACCGACGAGGGCTTCAAGGCCTTCGTGCGCGACATTGCCAAATGATGACAAGCGGAGGGCCAGGAAAGCGCCACAGTTGTGCTTTCCTGGCCCGACTGCTTCTCACAATGCCTTAAGTCGCTCGGCGCGGCGCGCCATGGGCACGACTTGCCGACGTCAGGGCGTCAGCACGATCGAGCCGGTGGTCTTGCGCCCCTCGAGATCGCGGTGCGCTTGGGCAGCGTCCTTCAGCGCGTACGTGTGGTTGACCGGGATCTTCACGATCCCCTTCTTGACAACATCGAAGAGATCGTTGGCCGTCTCGACGAGATCGGCGCGCGTTGCCGTGTAGTTGCCAAGCGACGGGCGCGTCATATAAAGTGAGCCCTTCGCCGACAGGATGCCCGGATTCAGGTTCTCGATCGGGCCCGACGCATTGCCGAACGTCACGAACAGTCCGAGTGGCTTCAGGCAGTCGAGAGACTTCGGGAACGTATCCTTGCCGATGGAATCATAGACGACGTCGCACAGCTTGCCGCCTGTGATCTCCTTCACCTTGGCGACAAAATCGTCCTTCGTGTAATCGATGCAGTGTGCCGCGCCGTGCGCAAGCGCGAGCTTGCATTTCTCGGCGCCTCCAGCCGTGCCGATCAGCATGCCGCCGAGGTGCTTCACCCATTGGCAGGCGATGAGGCCGACACCACCCGCCGCGGCATGCCACAGCATCACCGTTCCGGGCACGACCTTGTAGGTCTTGCGGATCAGGTAACGCACCGTCATGCCCTGCAGCATCATCGCGGCAGCGGTCTTGTAGTCGATGCCATCCGGCATTTTGACGACGCGGTCGGCCGCAATCAGCCGCTCGGTCGCATATCCGCCGGCCGGGCCGGCATATGCCACCCGATCGCCGACCTTCAAATCAGTAACGCCCGGACCGACTGCCGTCACTTCACCGGCGCCTTCCATGCCAGGGACGAACGGGCTCACCGGCTGGGGATACAGCCCCGTTCGCAAATAAACGTCGATGTAGTTCACGCCAATCGCATGCTGCTTCAGCTTGATCTGCCCCTGCCCCGGCGCACCGACCTCGACGCTCTCGTACTGCATAGCATCCGGGCCGCCGACCTTATGTACGCAAATTGCATGCGCCATTCGTTTCACTCCTGCTTTCGGGAAGACGTTTTGATTTCAGGTTCTGAAGTAAAGTGTTAGCGGATCGCGACGGCAATCGTCGTCCAAGTCTGGACGGGTCCTCTGCAACGCTGCTTCATGAGCCGGCGGCAGATGGCTTGACATTGCCACAGGACCGCCACCACTGCCTTCTATGGCCTCTCCCAGCGGGAGACAAGAGGGACGGGCCCATCGGGGGGCGGGAACATGCGAGATCAATCGTGCGGAACGGCCATCGCCGCTGTCACAGTGGCGGCACTGCTGCTCACCGCTTGTGCAAGCTCGGAACCTCAAGTCACAGCCAGCCCCGCCAGCGGCATGGGTTGCATTGACGACAGCAAGCAGTGCATCGATCAACGCCAATCCGCCCTGCGCACCATCATTTCCGACAAGGATCGCAAATGGGTCAAGGAGCCTGCGGGGCCTGAAGCCTATGCGTCAGGTGTTCGGCTCTTCGCGTACAAGTCACGCAAGAAGGAGCTGACCTGCGACGAGCTTGCCCATGGTCGGCGTGAGGCTGACGCAGCACCGACGGTGCTTCGCAGTCCTGCTGCCGCCACACTCTCTCCTGCCCAGGTCTCGCGGGGGACCATGCTTGCTGCCGAGGTAGCAAAGGAGCTCGGCGTCGAAATGAAACGCCGCTGCCGCGCCTGACCGACCTGCCCTTGCGCCAACGTATCGTATCGGACACTGACGTCGCCTTGTGCTACGTGCGGTCCTGATCGTCCGAGGCGAGTTGACAAGCGCTCGGGCGCACGGACTTTGTTGCTCGCTGTCTGCCCTTGGGAATGCATCAAATGAGCCTGGAACAATACGCCGAGCCGATCATAGAGTTTGTCAAAGCGCATCGCTCATGGACGGCACCGGTTGTGTTCGCGCTGGCTTTCGGCGAGTCGATCGCCTTTGTGTCACTCATCCTCCCCTTCTGGGGTATCCTCGTCGGGATCGGAGCACTGATCGGCGGCACCGGAAGTTTCGACTTCTGGATGATCCTGACGGCCGCTGCGATCGGCGCGGCTCTCGGTGACTGGGTCTCCTACTGGCTTGGATTTCATTATCACGACCAGATTTCGCGCATGTGGCCGTTGTCACGGCATCCCGATCTGCTGCCGAAGGGCCACAGTTTTTTCGAGCGATGGGGTGCGTGGGCTATCGTGCTCGGCCGCTTCTCGGGTCCGCTGCGCGCGTCGGTTCCGATTGTAGCCGGCGCCGTTCAAATGTCGCGCACTAAGTTCCAAATCGCCAACTGGTCGTCGGCGTTCCTCTGGGCGTTTGTTCTGCTGGTGCTCGGCGATGGCATTGGCGCAGTCTGGAAATATCTCAGCGGGTGGTTCGGCCACGGCTGAGACATGCGGTCTCACGCCTGATTGCAGAGTGTCCGATTCGCCTCGAGCCCTCGAAGATCAAGTCGTTGGCTCGGAAAAGTGGGCGTTCATCGAACACTGGGCAATCGCCAGTGTACGCGTGACGCCCGCTCGGCAAGTCGCTCCCGCGAGCATCTTGTGCCATTAATTTGGGCACCACCCTTTCTTGGTCCTGGTCTCGGGATTAGATAATCGATTGACCGAGCTCCATTCCTGGTCGCGCCTTTGAATCGCGCGATGGGTCACGCCATCGTGCAGGCGAACCGCAGATCCGAGAGAGGCCACAGCCTGCCACCATCCTCGCTACAGTCGCGGACGAAGCCGTGCCCGCAGAGCACTTGAACCATCGAGGCCGCCATGACTCCAGCCGTCAGCAACTCGCCAGCAGCGCATCGCGACGCCTCGCCGGGTGCTCTCTATCCACCTTCGATCAAGCCGCCGCGGGCACCACTGCCGATCTGGAAGTTCCTGCCGACGTTCGTGCGTAATCCACTGCGGGCGATCCCGGAGCCCGTCTATCACGAGCCGATATTCTCGCCGCCTGCGCTCGGCGGGCGCATGGCCTGGGTGACCGATCCCGCGCTGATTGAAGAGATCCTGCTCGCCAATCATGAGAGCTTCCCGAAGTCGCCGGTGGAAAAGCGCATCTTCTCTGCAATTCTCGGCGACGGCATTCTCACGTCGGAAGGCGCACATTGGCGTTGGCAGCGCCGCATCACGGCGCCGCTCTTCCGACACGCCGATCTGCTGACACATGTTCCGAAGATGTCGGCCACCGCAGAGCGGTTCGTTGCCGAGTTGCGCCGAAGCGGAAAACGCAGCCGCCGCCTCATCGACCGCGATATGACCGATCTTACCTTCGATGTCCTGCAAGCGACGATCTTCGAAGGCGCGAACGCGGCGGAAGCCACGGTTCTGAAGCAGGAGACTGGCCGCTATCTCGAAGGCACCAGCTGGGACATCGCATTCGAGATGCTGCGCGTGCCCGATTGGGTCTGGCATCCGGCGAAAGGCAGAATGCGCCGCTCCGCCCGCCGGCTGCAATCGACGATCCTCGGTGTCATTGCGCGCGAGCGCCGAGCGGGCTGGGCAAGCGGCGGGCTGATGGCACGCCTTGGCCAGGCCACAGATCCCGACACGGGCCAGCCGATGTCCGAGATGCAGATGGCGCAAAACCTGCTGACGTTTGCCGCCGCCGGCCACGAGACGACGGCCAAGGCGCTGACCTGGACGCTCTATCTGCTTGCGCGGTCACCGGAGTGGCAGCATCGCGTGCACGAGGAAGTCCGGACCATTGCTGGTAGTGCACCGATCGAGAGTCATCACATTGAGGCCCTGCAGGTCACGCGCCAAGTGCTGAAGGAAGCGATGCGGCTCTATCCACCTGCCCCGGTAATCGGCCGCATGGCCAAAGATGCTGTCACGCTCGGCGGCCATCACTTCAAACCGGGAGCAATGCTGGTGATACCGATTTTCGTGCTGCATCGGCATCGCAAGCTCTGGCGCGACCCCGATCTCTTCGATCCGATCCGCTTCGCGCCCGAGCAGGAAAAGCTGCTTTCGCGGACCCAGTACATTCCTTTTGGCTTTGGCCCTCGGACGTGCATCGGCATGAGCTTCGCGATGATCGAGGCAGTTGTGCTGTTGGCGACGATGGTGCGCAGCGCGGAGTTCTCATGCGCGCCGTCGCTTGCACCGGAGCCTCTCTCGCGTGTCACACTGCGTGCGCGCGGTGGCATGCCACTTGATGTCAGTGTGCACGAAGTGTGATCGCGATCACCCACGCGCGGCACTCGCACTCGCGACATGCAGTGACAATAGTTGTCTCGCGTCGGTCTGCAATCGAGACAGAGATTGCACTCTCGATGCGTCGTCGCGTGTTCGTGTTGTGGACAACAGCGTGATGCTTTTGCTTGTGCATTAACCAAAAAAGAATTAGTGCTGCTGTGAGTGCAACGGCAAGCAGAGGAGTGATGTCATGGCCGCAGCACGTGGAGCGCGCTCAGCGCGCAATGTTGAGAAGCGCAAGAAGAAGACGAAGCGCGCAGCGCCTCGCAAGAAAGCGACTGCACTGCGCGGCAACACACTCGCAGCTCGCCGCCGCGTCAAGAAAGTGGCCGGCAAGAAGCGCGCAGCGAAAGCGCGCAAGCGCTGAGCTCTTGGTCGCCTCTGACGACATTCGAAGGGCCGCTCCATCGAGCGGCCCTTCGACTTTCAGAGATTGGATTTCCGAACTGGCCTACCGCTCTCTGATCAAAAGGATTTCTTGAACTAACTCTTTGCCAGCTCTGGCGACGCTCATGGGGCGCTAGAGAACCGTTCGACGCCACGCGTTTGGATAAGCGCATGCGCTATTGCAAGCGTGCGAGTTCGATGCATCGCGCAACTTGTGAACATGTGTTGTGTCGCGCGTGCGTGACTGCTGGCATGGTTCGGATCTCAATGAATATCGTCGCGGACGACACGGATCGCCTATCGCGAATGAGCGCTGCGTGCCCTCGTGATGCTTTTCAGCGCGATCGCCGTCGCTCAGAAGCCAGATCGCTCAATCGTGCACCGCCGCACCTGCTGCAGATCACCGAGCGCTAAACATTCGAACTTCGGCGGGCTGCCGCGGCGCAACAAGACGCCCGCGTGGACACGATCTGTTCCAAAACGAGACGGCCGCCAGCCGCGGATGGCTCACGACGCATCATCTGACCGCCATCCAAATATGCAGCATGGGAGTAGCAGCAGTCGCAAGCTGGACGTGATCGAGCCGACAACAGATGTAATCAACCCGTTCAGGCCAGCATTCCACTCGTGTCCTGGCAGCTCGACGACAGCCATTTCTCCTTCGACGCTGCGTGACAGCGGGAGTTGGCACTCGTGTCCTGAGCACGACCCGCCGGCGGCGTTCTGGTTGAGTGCTGTGGCGCTAGCGGCGCTCAGCCGCTCATTTGTCGAGTGTCGGCAGATCGCTGGGCAAGCAAGCTGGCGATGTCGGAATGACACCGGCCGCAGTTGGTGCCAGCGCGCGTCGCCGCACCGATTTTCCCAATGTCACGATGGCCCGCATCGATCGCTTCGATGATGGCGTTCGCACCCACATGGCAGCAGAAACAAACAATGGCACCGCGCGGCGTCATCGCGCCGCCGGGTCGGCCGTCAAGAAGTCTGAACCGCTCACCGGCATCAAGGACCGTGCCGAGCCGCGCGCCCAGCCAATCTCGTCCTTCCGGGGGTATCACCAAGGGGCTAGCTGCGACCAGCAGCGCCCCGGCCATTGTTCCATTCTCGATCAGCAAGGCGCGAAACGGCAGAGCTTCCGCATCACCATTCGAGAGCAGATATGCATCACGCTCGGGAGAGATCCGGAGCAGGTCTTGGGCCAGCCGATCCCAGTTGCGCTGATCTCGCCCGCTGAGCTCGACCTGCCACCCTGAGCCGATGCGCAAAGGCGCGACAAAGGCAGCGCATGCTGGCGGCGGTTCCACCTGAGTAACGGCGATGGCGTACCACGTGATCGCGCCGCTGTTGTGCATGTCTCGCGCCTCCGGTGAATACGCTGGCGATCCCGGCAGGATTCGAACCTGCGACCCTCTGCTTAGAAGGCAGATGCTCTATCCAACTGAGCTACGGGACCGATCACAACAGCCTAACATATCGAAGTATGGCCGCCAGACTGATAGGCGCTTCGGGCGCCAAGTTCAGACCGGGCTGGAGCCGGCGCCGACTTTCGGTCCGACCATCAGCATCAGTGCGTCCAGGATCCGATGCGGCCGAAACGGAAATTGTCGGAGTAAGACTTGCGCACGGGCTTCCGCGGGCTCGGGCTCTCGACGCGATATGCGAGCCCATGCTTCTCAGCATAGGCCGTCGCCTCCTCCAGAGTATCGAAGCTCAAGGTCACCTGAGCGCGCGTGTCGGTCGAACCTGTCCACCCCATCAGCGGATCAACCACGCGCGGAGCCGCCGGCTCGTGCTCCAGCACCCACTGCTTGGTTCTGGCCTGCCCGGATTGCATTGCCGTCTTCGCCGGGCGGTAGATGCGTGCGGTCATGGGGTCCTCTGGTGTTTACCGGCTTGGCTCACCGGAATCGATGGTCGGGGAGACAGGATTCGAACCTGCGACTTCCTGCTCCCAAAGCAGGCGCTCTACCAGGCTGAGCTACTCCCCGCCTATCGATCGACAGAGCATGTGCCGATTTCGCCGCGTGCCGTCAAGCGTTTGAGACGGCTCCAAAGCAATCGCCTGACTTGTTTTGGATCACTTTGCCGCCCCGAAAAGCGGAAAGACGATCTTGTCGCCCGGCTTCAGGCCGATCTTGTCCGCGATCCCAGCCCTGATCTCAAGAACAGCGCGAACGGCCCCGTTCGAAGCAATAACTGCTTCCGAAAAGGGCTCAGTTCCCTTGGCGATCCTGTGTACGATTCCGTCCGACCTAATGAAAACCATGTCGAGCGAAATGTAAGTGTTCCTCATCCACATCGTGATCTCTTGATCGGTTGAATAAGGAAAAAGCATGCCGGCATCGTCGGCAAGACTGCGGCGAAACATGAGCCCGCGGGCTTTCTGCTCGTCCGTTTCGGCAATCTCGACCTTGAAAGTGTGCTCGCCCGATGAGGTTACAATTTTCAACATGTCATGCCGCATCGCTGGTTGAGCCAACACCATTGTCGGGGTGAGCATCAGAGCCAACAAAAACGGCAACAGGGCCGCGCTCAGCGCAGCCCTGCGGAAACCCATGGTCGAATTCCTCAACAGCCGATCAGTGAGAGGACGGAAGACCACTCGGCACACCGTCTGGACGAAGCTCGGCCGCCATGCACCCCTTAACGCCCATGCCCCAGCGGACTTGAACGATCTGGCCAGGGCGCAGCTCGGTGAAGCCGAACCGGCGCAACGTCTCCATATGCACGAATACATCCGGCGTGCCCTCGCCACGAGTGAGGAAGCCAAACCCCCGCACCCGGTTGAACCACTTAACCATGGCACGCTCCCAGTCGCTTTCCGCCTCTACCACCACGTGGGTGCGCTGGGGCAGTTGCGAGGGATGAATGGCCGTGCTCTCATCCATGCTCAGGATTCGGAAGGCCTGCATGCCCTTTGGCCGCTTGAGGACCTGAGCGTGCACCCGGGCACCCTCATAGGCCGTCTGATAGCCGCCTGCCCGGAGGCAGGTCACGTGCAATAGCACGTCGGGAAGCCCATTGTCAGGGACGATGAACCCGTATCCTTTGGAGGCATCGAACCACTTGATTGAGCCAGCAATCTCGAAGACCTCGAGCCCAGCCGTCTCATCGGACTTCCGCAGGTCTCCCAGCGGCTCCAACCGGCCAAGGAAGTCCGGATTCGACTTAGAGGAATCCCCCATATTCAACCCCGCTTACATTACATTGTTCACGATCAAGCGAAGGACGCCTAGCTCACCTAACCTAATCGGCATCCCTTATCGCTCACTAGCCGCATCGCCAGAAGCCAGATTGCCCCCTCGCTCCGGGCGATGCGTTAACGAGGCCGACCATACGCACGGCGTTGCCACACAGTCAAACCCGGACAGCACACCGGCTCTTGATATCTTCGAGCGCGGCTTCCGATTCTGATCACTTGATCAACAGCAAAATATTGATTGCGTTGATTTATTATGAGTCCCATCGATTTTGGCGATTGATGTTCTCCGGTCACGCACAGACAGTGAAATCTGCGCCTGTGGATTGCGATCCCTGCACTGACATTCAGCGGTTTGACCCCAGAATCACTTGAGTGATTCGGCATTCGCACAAGCGGCCTCATGGCAATTGAACAATGATCATGATGAGCTGTGCACAAGCCATCCCCAGAGTGCGCCATTGAACCGCATGAACCGGCAGGTGTCCCTTAACTGAACGCTGAAATGACCGGATCTTGCATGCGCGACGGCAGTCCAAGTCCTCGGACAGAGCCATTGCGCCTCCGGAACGCATAGTATTTCTTGCAGTTAGCCGTTCCCGAAACGCGAACCTCACCGAGAGAGCCGCCGATGCGCTATTTGCACACAATGATCCGCGTCACCAATCTGGACCAGAGCCTCGACTTCTTCTGCAACAAGATGGGCATGAAAGAGGTTCGCCGGGTCACCAATGAGGCAGGTCGCTTCACCCTGGTGTTCCTGGCTGCCAATGAAGACGAGGCGTCGGGTGCGTCCGCTCGCGCGCCGTTGGTCGAGCTCACCTACAATTGGGATCCCGAGGCCTACTCGGGCGGCCGGAACTTCGGCCATCTTGCCTACGAGGTCGACGACATCTACGCGCTGTGCGACCGACTTATGAAGCAGGGTGTGACCATCAACCGTCCGCCGCGCGATGGCCGCATGGCCTTCATCAGGACGCCTGACAACATCTCGATCGAGCTGTTGCAGAAGGGAGACGCGAAGCCCAAGGCCGAGCCCTGGGCCTCGATGCCGAATACGGGTGTTTGGTGAGTGAGGCTGCTCTGAAATACCCGCCGTCGTCATGCGCGCGCATCATTGGCTGATGCGCGCGTCGCATTTTCACCGACGCGCCGATCGCAGATCCGATGCCACCAACTCTCGATAGAGCCACGCACGTTGTGATCGTCGGCGGAGGGCCAGCGGGGCTGATGGCTGCCGATGTGATATCAGAAGCCGGTTGCCGAACCACAATCGGCGACCGCATGCCGAGTCTCGGACGCAAGTTTCTGATGGCCGGTCGTGGCGGGCTCAATCTCACGCACAGCGAGCCGCTCGATACTTTTCTCTCCCGATACGGTCCCGAGCGCAAATGGCTCGAGCCGGCCATCCTCGCATTCCCGCCTGCAGCAATGATCGCCTTCGCGCACGCGCTCGGACAGGAGACGTTCATTGGCTCAAGCGGACGCGTGTTTCCCAAAGCTATGAAGGCCTCGCCGCTGTTGCGCGCCTGGCTCCAGCGGCTCGACCAGCGTGGGGTTGCGGTGCGCCTCAAGCATCGCTGGACCGGTTTCTCACACACTGGCAGCCCCACCTTCATCGACGGCGAGGGCCGCACAGACGTCGTTCGCGCCGATGCCATCGTTCTGGCGCTCGGTGGCGGTAGCTGGGCGCGACTTGGCTCCGACGGCATCTGGTGCGAGACGCTGCAGGCCGCCGGAATATCAGTTGCGCCGCTGCAAGCTGCCAATTGCGGCGTGCAGATACCTTGGTCCGGGCACATCAAAGCGAAGTTTGCCGGAACACCGTTGAAGCGTATCGCGCTCACCTGCAATGGCACGCGTGTGCGCGGCGAAGCGCTGGTGACGGCGACTGGTTTGGAAGGCAACGCGGTCTACGCGTTGTCGCGCGCGCTGCGGACGGCGCTCAACAAGCAGAGCAGAACCAGCATCGTATTCGATCTGCGACCCGACATGAGCGCTGAGGATCTCGCGCGTCGCCTGGCCAAGCCGCGCGGCAAGAGCTCAGTCAGTACCTGGCTGCGCAAGGCGCTGTCCCTGTCGCCACTGGAAATCACGCTGCTGCGCGAGGCCATCAAGGGTGTATTGCCGGGCGAGCCGGTCCATCTCGCAGCGTTGATCAAAGAGCTGCCCTTCACCGTCACCGGTCTTGCGCCAATCGATCGCGCCATTTCGACCGTGGGCGGCATCGCAGCAGCCGAGGTCGACGAGCATTTCATGCTCCGCCGATTGCCTGGCGTCTTCGTCGCCGGCGAGATGCTGGACTGGGACGCGCCGACCGGCGGCTATCTGCTGCAGGCTGCCATGGCGACCGGCCGCGCGGCTGCCCTCGGTGTGCTTCGCTTTCTCGAGCAGCGCGGAGCCTGAGCGCGACGCGGCTCCGTCATGGTGCGCGGTCGCGCCCCGACCGCGCTGGTTGCCGGCCCGCTTGAGGGCGCTTCACGCCTGTGCAAGGGTGCCGCCGAGCACGGCTCCAGACGTGCATCGGCCTTCACGCCGAGATCAATTGGCGCAGCAGAACGGACCCCCATGCAGAACGACATCATCATCGGCGCGGAAAAGCTGACTGCTGCCACCGAGACCATTGTGATCAAGGGAGGCTCCAACGCTCGCGAAGCCAGGCTCGTCGCCACCAACCTGGTCGAGGCCAATCTCAAGGGTCACGACTCGCACGGGGTCGGGATGATCCCGCGCTACATCGACTCGCTCAAGGAGGGTGGCCTTGCCGTCAATCAGGCGCCGAAGATCGTGCTCGACACGGGGCCGCTGCTGCGCCTCGACGGCCAGTCCGGCTACGGCCAGGTGATCGGACACGATTCCATGGTGCTCGCCATTGATCGCGCGAAGAAGCACGGCCTCTGCGCCGTGGGCGTCTTCAATGCGCACCACATCGGCCGGATCGGCCACTGGGCCGAGCAGGTGGTTGATGCCGGGCTCGTCTCATTGCACTTCGTCAACGTCGTCTCTCGCCCAATTGTCGCCACCTGGGGTGGCGGCGATGGCCGGTTCGGCACCAACCCGATCTGTATTGGCCTACCGCGCAAAGGCGAAGAGCCGATCATCCTGGACTTCGCGACGAGCCGCATTGCGCAGGGAAAGGTGCGTGTCGCCCACAACAAGGGAAAGAGGATCGAACCCGGCACGCTGATCGACGACAAGGGTCGTCCGACGACAGAGCCGAGGTACTGCGTGGTGCCGCCACACGGCGCAATTCTGCCCTTCGGCGAGCACAAGGGTTCGGGTCTCGCATTGATGGCTGAGTTGCTTGGCGGCGCGCTGACTGGAGGCAACACCGGCCGCCAGCCCTACAAGGGACAGAAGAAGGTGATCAACAATATGCTGACGATCGTGCTCGATCCCGAGCGGCTCAATACATCGGATCACTTCCAGAACGAGATCAAGGAATTCGTCGGCTGGCTTCGGAAAGCGCCACCCGCCGAGGGCTTCGACAAGGTGCGCATCGCCGGCGAGCCTGAGCGCGAGTGGAAAGCCACGCGCCTGAGAGAGGGCATCCCCGTCGATCCGACGACGTGGGGGGAGATTATTGCCGCGGCGGAGAAGGTCGGTCTTGCGAAGCAAGAATTTGAACGCGTCGCGGGGATCTAACTAGCACGGTACCAGCTTCAGCCTGGCGCTGAGGCGGCAGTGCATCTTTGGCGTGATCCAAGCACGGATGCAAGGCCGCAACGCACACCAAGCACTTGCAACCCACCTCAAGAGGCAACTCATGCAGTTCGACTTCAAGGGCAAAAAAGCCGTCATCTGCGGCGGCAGCCGCGGCATCGGCTATTCGATCGCAACGGCGCTGGCGCGCGATGGCGCGGACGTGTCGATTTGTGCACGTGGCGCCGAGACGTTGAAGACGGCTGCCGCCGCGCTGGCCAAATTCGGACACAAGGTGCATTTCGCTCCTTGCGATCTCGCTGACGGCCAGGCCGTCACACGTTATGTTGGTGAAGCGGCGCAAGCTCTCGGCGGCATCGACATTCTCGTCAACAACGCCTCGGGATTCGGCCACAAGGACGATGAGCAGGGCTGGGCCGCCGGCATCAACATCGATGTCATGGCGACGGTGCGCGCGTCACACGCCGCCATTCCGCATCTCGAAAAGAGCGGCAAGGGCGTGATCATCAACGTGTCGTCGATCTCGGGCCTCGGCGCGTCGGTGCGCAGCGCCCCCTACGCCGCCGTCAAGGCTGCGATCAACAACTACACGCAGAGCCAGGCTCTGACGCTCTCCAAGAAGAAGATCCGCGTCAACGCGGTCTCGCCGGGATCGATCGAGTTCCCCGGCGGGGTGTGGGATCAGCGCAAGACGTCAGATCCCAAGCTCTACGAGGGCACACTGCGCTCGATCCCCTGGGGCCGCATGGGTCACCCGGAAGAAGTCGCCAACTTGGCGGTGTTCCTGGCGAGCGACCTCGCGTCTTGGATCACCGGTCAGTCGATCAACGTCGACGGCGGGCAGGCGCTTTGAGAGTGCGCGGGGTGGCGCCGCACCAGCCTCATCCCGCCTTCACCGCAATGGCAATCAGCTCGTCCAGCGTGAAGCCGAGCTTGCCGTCCGCAACCGCGGGCTTCAGGAAGGAGCGGAGCGCAGGCGACGCTTCGTCCAGCATTGCACGAAGCTTCGGCACCGTCTCACCGGGCACGTTCATGGTCTTCACCCAGCTCGCGAAGTCCATGGCCTTCGGCGCATGCTCGCGATGGCGCAGTGTCAGTCCCGCTTCTTGGATCAGCTCCAGCCACTCCGCCGTCGGCAGCGCGCGGCCGTGCGAGGGATCGCGGACTTTCTCGAAGGCGTTGTAAGCAATTGCGGCATCGCGCAGCTCGGTCTCGGAGAAGCCAGGCGTCGTCTCGGGATCGGGCGACACGTTGTCGACCAACGCGAACACACCGCCCGGCTTCAACACGCGCTGCACCTCGGAGAGAAACAGAGAGATGTCCGGAAAGTGATGCGGCGCGATCCGGCAGGTGACGAGATCGAAGCTGTTATCCTGAAACGGCATGCTCTCAGCATCGGCAAGTGCCGTTTCCATGTTGGCGAAGCCCTTCTCGGTTGCGAGCTTCTGCGCTTGCACGAGCATCTCAGGCGTCAGATCGCTCGCCACCACCCGCGCCACATGCGGCGCGAAAGCCGCGGCCGTATGTCCGGCGCCGGTCGCCACATCGAGCGCGATCCAGTCCTTGCCCGGGCGCACCAGCTCCACCAGCCGGCCGAGACTCGCGCCCTTGGCATGCACGGTGGATGTCAGGTAGTTGGCGGCGTTGGCACCGAACTGCTGCTGCACGAGGTCTTTCGACATGGGGCGGCTCCTTGCGTGCTAGAATCGAGAGGTGCTTATCATGCCAGGATGGCGTACGTCCCGGTCGAGAACGCCGCTGGTTTCACCGCGCCGGCCTCGCTGATCTCACAGGTGCAGAACGCCAGCGTCTTGCCAAGCCGCATCACCCGCGCCGCCAGCAGTGCGTCCTTGCCGGTGATCGGCCGCATGAAGTTGATGGTGAGATCCACGGTGGTGCAGGGCTTAAGTCCGCCCATGGCAGCGGCCAGCGCGATGACCATGGCGGTGTCCGCGCCGGATGCCAGCGATTGGCCGCACATGATGCCGCCGACGCGGCAGAGCTCCGCCGAGAACGGGATGCGCAGCGTCGCCGTATCCGCACCGACGGCATCCGCCCCGATCCCGAGTGCCTTCACCCACGGCGCGAAGTTCTGCTCGAGAATGGCGTTGGCCTCGTCCGGTGACATGTCTGCTTTCCCAATCCTGAACTGCGTGCCGCCACACTGAACCACGAGACCTGCGGCCACAGAAGTCACTTCGTCGCTTGCGCCCCTTGTTCGCGGCTATGGAGCCGCGTAGGCCTCAAAGCACGCACGCAGCCGGTCAGCGGTGGAAACGGGGGCCAAATCATGCGGATCGTCATCTATGGTCTGGGCGCGGTCGGTGGCTATATCGCTGCCAAGCTCGCGGCCGCGGGGCACGAGGTGTCGGCTGTCGCTCGTGGAGAGACGCTGGACGCCATCCGGCGCAACGGCCTGACGCTCGAGACCGGCGACCGGGTAATCCACCAGCGCATTCGCGCGTCCGATCGGCCCGCGGACCTCGGCCCGCAAGACCTGGTGATCACCACGCTCAAGGCGACCAGGCCCGCAGCCATGGCGGACAGCCTGCCGCCACTGCTCGGGCCAGGGACGCCGGTGATCATCGCGCAGAACGGCATTCCCTGGTGGTACGCGATCGGGCTCTCGCCGGCTCGGCCGCGGCCACCCGATCTCGCCTTCCTCGACCCCGAGGGCAAATTGGAGCGCCTGCTCAGCGAGCGCGTCATCGGCGGCATCATCCAGTTCGCCAGCGAGATGCGGCAGCCGGGTATTGCGCGCGATACCAACCCGAAGGTCGACGGCGTGCTGATCGGCGAGCCGAGCGACGCGCAGACGCCGCGGGCCGCACGGTTACGCGCCCTACTCACCGAGGCCGGCATGACATCGCCTGAGGTGCCGGACATTCGCCAGGCGATCTGGCGCAAGCTGATGGTCAACATGACCGCGTCGATGCTGGCGACAGCGGTCGGGCGCAAGCTCGCCATTGTCCCCGCTGATCCGCGGCTCAGTGCGCTTTATCTGCGGGCGGCCGGCGAGGCGGTCGCCATCGCCACAGCGCACGGCATCGACCTTCCGGGCTTCAAGGCCGAGGCTTGGCTGCCGAATGCACCGGACCACACGCCGTCGATCAGCGTCGATTTCCAGCGCGGGCGCCCCATGGAGATCGACGCGATGCTGGCGATCCCGCTCGCATTTGCCCGCGTGGCACGAGTCGAAACGCCGACGCTCGACGCCATCGCCGGGTTGCTCACGCGGCAAGCCATCGACAAAGGGCTTTACGAGGAGCGGCGGTAGAGTCCGATCGGGTTCAGCGCACCGTGCCGTCAACACTCTCTCTGGAGTCATCCTCGGCTTTACGCCGAGGACCCCATGGCTCAGCGGATGTTGATCTTGATGGGAGGTCGCTGCGCTTGCAACGCACTTCGCGACGCCCGAGTGCGCGGAGAAATGGGTCCTCGGACAACCCCGAGGATGACTGCGTGAGTTGGTCGAGCACAGCGCTCCATCTCACCCCTTCTTCGCTGGCGCGCCATACGGGGGGTCGTTCTCGAACGACTGCTGGATGCGCTTCTTGTCGACCTCGATCTTGACGCCAGCGCGCTCCACCTGGAGCGTCATCGGCACGCGTGAGTCACGTGCCTCCCAGCCGCGGTTCATCGCTTCCGACATGTCGGCGTAGGCCATGTTGGCGAGCCGCATGGGCACGCCGAGCTCACGGCCAAGATCCGTCGCCAGCGTCATGTCCTTGTAGGCGAGCTTCAGCGCGAAGGCCGGCGGCTCGTAGCTGTTCTGCAGGAACTGATCGCCGAGGCGGTCGAACGTGCGCTGGCGGCCGAGCGCGCCCATGCGCACAGCGTCCCAGAGCGCTGCCGGCTCCACACCGCCTTTGACGCCGAGCGTCATCACCTCGGCGAGGGCTGCCTGCACCGCGTAGCCCGCGCAGTTGTGCACGAGCTTCGCCACCGAGCCTGCTCCGATCGGCCCGATGTAGCGCGCCGCATCCGAAAACCCGTCCAGCACCGACTTGTGCTTGTCGAAGATCGCCTTGTCGCCGCCGACCCAGATCGCGAGCCGGCCCGACTTGGCACCCGCCGGGCCACCGCTGACCGGCGCGTCCAGCAGGTGCATGCCCTTCTCGAGCAGCATCGCATGAAGCTTGCGCACCATCGAGGGCGCGTTCGTCGTCAGATCGAAGATCACCGAGCCGGCTTTCATGCCCTCGGCGAGCCCGTCCTTGCCGAACACGACGGCCTCGACCTCCTTGGGTCCCGGCAGCGAGGTCAGGATCACCTCTGCCTTCTGCGCCACCTCTTTCGGCGTCGCGGCCCACGTGGCGCCCGCGTTCAAATGCTGCGAGGCCGCCTGCCGGTTCAAGTCGTTGACCACCAGCGTGTGCCCGGATTTCTGCAGGTTCGACGCCATGCTGGCGCCCATCATGCCAAGGCCGATGAACCCAAGTGTCGCCATCTGCTCCTCCTCGCGTTTCTGTTCCGATGAATGATTGAGTCTCGCCCACCCTAAGGCGTCGGAGTTAGTGCAAGCAACGTTGGCCCTGAGATGGGACCCATGCCGAGCGCGTGCCCGGCGCAACATCATCTACGCTTGCCGGGACGGCTTCTGCGCCTCGGCCATCTCTTCCTGCTCGCGACCGAGCCTGAGGCTTAGCCAAATCCAATAGAGCGCGAATGGAACGGTCAGCACGGCAACGGTCGGTGTCGAGACGCCGAGACCCTTGGCGACGCTGTTGAAGATCCAGCCGCTCGCGGCGTCGCCGCCGCGGAACACGACCGTGTCGTTGAAGTTCTGCGCCTTGAATTTGTCCTCCGGTGTGACGACCGTGTAGAGCACCTTCGCCGCCGGGTTCGTAATGGCAAACCCGATGGCGCGCTCGATCACGATCACGACCACGATCACCGCGAGGACCGGCGCGAAGAACAGCGCAAGGAGGCCCAGGGCGGCGCTCGCCGGCAGCGCCGCGATGCTGCGGCCGATACCGACCCGCTTGATGATGCTGGCAGTAAGAAAAAGCTGACCGAGAATGGTCAACACGCTGACCGCAAGGTCCATGCGCGCGAAAAGCTGCACGCGGTCCGGCCGGTCCGGAACGGCGGCACCGACGATCCGCGCCTGCTCGAAGTAGAAGAACGTCGAAATGAGATTGGCCACCAGAACCCAAAGCGCGATCTGAAAGAGATAAGGCGATTCCCAGATGCGCTTGGCGCCGTCGAGCAGGCCCTGACCCGCCGGCCGCTGCTGCTCCTGGTCGGAGCGGCCCATCAGCTCGCGCAGCTTGAGCGACAGGACCAGCGCGATCGTCAGGACCGCCGCGGAAATGAGCAGCAGATTGCTGACGCCGACGGCGTGCACGAAGGTTTGCGTGATCAGCGGTCCGCAGAAGGCGCCGGCGCTGCCACCCGCCGCTATCAGGCCGTAGAGGCGTTTGGCGTCGCTGGATGTCCACACGTCCGCCATCACGATCCAGAAGAGCGAGACGACGAACAGATTGAACACGCTCACCCACACGAAGAAGCACGACGCGAGGAGCGGACCAGGCGCTCCCTGCGAGAGCAGCAACCAGAAGATGATCAGATTCGAGATGAAGAATGCATAGACGATGGGGGCCACCAGGCGCCGCGCGAAATTGGAGACAACCCAGCCGAAGACTGGGACCGCCGCCAGCATGACGAAGAACACGATCGTGAACAGCGTCTCGAGCCCGTCCCTGCCGACGGTGACACCCATTTCATCGCGCAGCGGCCGGATGATGTAGTAGCTGCAGAGCACCGAGAAGAAGTAGGCGAATGATGCGGCGACCGCCGCCACCTCGCTCGGCTCGACGCCGAGCGCCTGGCGGAGGCGCTCGAAGGGGGATGCCGGAGCGGCGGCACCGCTGGGTCTCGTGTCGGACATGAGGATTGGTGCTCCGCGCGCGGGTTGTCGTGGCGGCCGTTCGAGGCTGGTTTATTGAGTTCGCTCGTGCCCGCCGCCGCGCGATTATTTCTTCTTGGCGGCGACGCGTTGCTCGATGCCGCGAATGAGCGCGCTGCCCATGGGCGGATCATTCTCGACGCCGAGCGTCTCGGTGAGGCGCGCAAGCATGATGTAGAAGCCGGCCATCAGGATCAGCTCGACCACCTCGCGCTCCGAGAGGTGCTTTCGCACCTCGGCCAGGGCCGCTTCCGACGCCTTGGCATTGACCACGACCTCACGGGTGAACACTAGCGCCGCCTTTTCGAGAGCCGAGAAGCACGCGGCCTTGTCGTCGCCCTTCTCCAGTGCAGCGATCTGCGCCTCTGTCGCGCCGAGGTCCTTTGCAATGGGCACGTGCTGCACCCACTCGTAGTCGCCGCCTTCGAGCTTGACGGCGTGCAGCAGGCACAACTCGCGCAGCTTCGGGTCGAGCTTCAGCTTGCCGAGCAGCGTGCCGCCGAGCTTCATCACCGGCTTCAGGCACGTCTCGGCGTGCGCCATCATGTTGAAGATGTTGGCCTGCGTCGGCAGCCGGCCGAGCATCTCGCGCACTTCCGGCGGCGACTTGGCAAGATCGGGGTAGGGAATGCGAGCCATGGGCGGGTCCTTGCGAACTGTGGTCTGGAATTCAGCCCGCAATCGTAGCGCGGTGCGCCCGGCCCGCCCAATGGTTTTCTGCGAGGTCGTCGCGCTAGCTGGCCGTGCGTGATCGCGCTACGGGTGGTGCCAACCTAAAACAAATCGGTCGTAGGTCGGAGTGAGCGGGCCATCGGTTGGCGCAGTCTCGGCACTGCGCTCATTCCCGCAAAGTCCGGCAGCTTGGTGCTCGCCGCCGTCGGACTTCGCCGGAATTGCCGCCTCGAGACATCTCGCGCTTCGGGGCCGGATCACTCCGACCTACGGTGCTACACCCAGCCGCCGTCGGACTTCGCCGGAATTGCCGCCTTGAGACATCTCGCGATTCGGGGCCGGATCACTCCGACCTACGGTGCTACACCCAGCCCTGCAGCTCGCGGCGCACGACATGCTCGATGACGCGCAGTCCCTCGGCGCTGTCGTTGAGCGCGGGGATGTAGCTGAAGTCTGTACCGCCGTTCTTGACGAAGATGTCGCGGTTCTCGATCGCCAGCTCCTCCAGCGTCTCGAGACAGTCCGCCGAGAAACCCGGCGCGACCATCGCGAGTTTCCTTGTGCCCGACTTTGCCAGCCGTTCGACCGTCTCATCGGTGTAAGGCTGCAACCACGGATCACTGCCAAACCGGGACTGGAACGACGTCACCCAGCGATCCTGTGGCAGGTCCAACCTCTCACGCAGCAGCCGTGACGTCTTCATGCACTGGCAGTGGTAGGGATCGCCCTGCAGCAAATACTTCTCGGGCATGCCGTGGAACGTCGCGATGATCTTCTCCGGCGTGAACGACAGCCCTTGCAGATGCCGCTCGATGGAGACCGCCACTGCGTCGATGTAAACGGGATCATCATGCCACGCGGGTGCAACGCGCACTGCCGGCTGCCAGCGCATCTTCATGAGCGCGCGGAACGCTTCGTCGGCAGCGGTCGCGGTCGTCGCCGCCGCGTATTGCGGATAGAGGGGCACCAGAAGGATGCGCTCGCACCCTTGCGCGATGAGCACGCGCAGCCGCGATTCCGTGGACGGGTTGGCGTAGCGCATGCCCCAATCGACGATCACGGGCTTGCCATCCGGTCCCGCCAGATCGTGCAGCGCCTCCGCCAGCTTCTCCGCCTGATTACGTGTGATGGTCTTCAGCGGTCCTTCGTTCAGCTGATTGTTCCAGATCGTGTCGTAATCGCGGCCCTTGGGACCCGGCCGCACATTGAGAATGATCAGGTTCAGGATCGGCCACCACTTCCAGCGCGGCTCCTCGATCACCCGCCGGTCGGACAGGAACTGCTTCAGGTACCGCCGCATGGACCAGAAATCGGTGGCGTCGGGCGTGCCAAGATTGAGCAGCAGCACGCCGATCCGGCCGTGCCCGATATCCGGATGACCAGCCGGCCAGTAGGCGCGATCGCGCTGAGGTGATGACGACGGCTTCAATTGCATTGGAACAGTTCCAAACTGACGCCTGGCCGTTCCTAGCAAATCCCCGAGCGCTATTCAGCCGGGAAGTTTTTGCGCGCCCGTGATCCAACGCAAAGCGTGGGGTCAGACACCTGACAATCGACGTCGCAGCAAGTGGCTCGGCGGCGCGTGTCAGGTGTCTGACCCCGTGTCGCTCTTTTCCTGTCCTCACACCTCGATCACGATCTTGCCGAAGTGGCCGGCGCCCTCCATGGCCTTGTAGGCCGATTTGGCGTCGGCGAACGCGAACCGCTGGTCGATGACGGGCTTGAGGCCATGCACCTCGATCGCCCGGTTCATGTCCTGGAACATGCGCCGCGAGCCGACGTAGATGCCCTGCATCTTGATCGACTTTCGCATAAAGCTCGACGGGTCGATCTGGCCGCCTGCCAGAACGCCGATCAGCGAGATCGTCCCCGCCACTCGCGTCGCGGCGATCGACTTCGGCAGCGTTCCTGCCCCGCCCACCTCGACGACAATGTCGACACCCTTGCCACCGGTCGCCTCCAGCACCGCCTTCTCCCAATCGGGATGCTTGCGGTAGTTGATGGTCACATCGGCGCCCATCGCCTTGGCGCGCGCCAGCTTCTCGTCGCTCGACGAGGTGATGATTGCCCGTGCGCCATGCATCTTCGCGAACTGCAGGCCATAGATCGAGACGCCGCCGGTGCCGAGCAGCAGGACATTGTCGCCGGCCTTGACGCGCCCGCATTCGACGAGCGCGTTCCAGGCTGTCAGCGCCGCGCAGGGCAGCGTCGCCGCCTCGGCATGGGAAAAGTGCGACGGGATCCGGACCGCGCCCGCTGCCAGCAGGTTGACCTCCTCCGCCAGCACGCCATCGAGCGCACCGCCGAGGGCGCTGTTCATCGCCTCCGTCGAGCATTGGCCGTCGACCCAATGGCGGAAGAAGCACGACGCCACGCGGTCGCCCACCTTAAACTCGGTGACGCCCGAGCCGACCGAGATCACGTCACCGGCGCCGTCCGAGTTCGGCACGCGCGGGTAAGGCAGATTGCGCGCTGACGGATGCTTGACCGTCATCAGATCGCGATAGTTGATCGATGAGGCTTTCATGCGCACGCGGATCTCGCCGTGTCCCGGCGGTTGCGAGGCAACGTCTGCAAGCTTCAATGCATCGATGCCGTCGGCGACGATCTGCCAGGCTTTCATGGGTCAACTCCGATGTTCCAAGTTCAGCGCATGGCTTCAGCCCGCGCCGTCTCACAGCCGAACGAGAGATGCCAAGCTGAAGCAAGGCACCTTGCGTTTCAGTAGGGTGCGTAGGTGTTCACGAGATCGACGGCATCCTGATAGGTGCCGAAAGCCTTCAGATCGAGCGGGCCGGGGATCGGCTGCTTCAACTCGACGAACGCCATGTAGTCGATCACGTCCTTGCCGGCGAGATGAGCGAGCACGCGAAGCTGGCTGACTTCCGGGCGGCTCTCGAACGCTGCGCGAGCCGCGGCGATGATCTCGCGCTCGTCGCCGGCCTTGAGACCGCGGAAGCGCAGCAGCAGCACCCGAGCGCAGGGCTTCGTCACACCGCTCGCCGCGTACACCTGGTGCCCCGCCGAGCGCCAGACCTTGACGCGGCTGGTCACGCGCTTCGTCCAGGGCGTGGCGTTCTCGTATCCGACCTTCACGTAGCCCGGCGACGAGAGCACGTCGTAGCTCTCGAGGTCGTACATGGCGAGGTACTTCGGGTGCCCGTCGATGCACACGAACCTGAGGCCGGTCTTGAACCCCGGCACCGCGCACCGCTCGGGAATGTGCTCGGTATCGTACCAGGCATTGAATTCATCCTCCAATGCTGGCGGCGGTTGCATCAAGACGAGCAGAAAACCTTTCTGGGCCATGGTGTCGTCCTCGGTGCGGCTTGCCGGCAGCCAGGTCATTCGATCGGCAAATCATTTGGATAACGCATAATCATTATATCAGCTCGCCGAACCCTTGTAGGCGACGTGAATTGCATGAGGTGAATGCGATCGGGAGGGTGGCCAGCATGCCGAGCACGCGAATTGCAACAGGCTCTTGGGCACGGGGAGCCGAAGCCAAGATCATCGAAGCCGTACAGTCGGCGCTCGTCCAGTCGTTGAAAATCCCTGAGCACGATCGCGATGTGGTGCTGGATGTCTATGACGCCGCGAGCCGCATCGTTTCGCCGGGCCGGACCGAGCGTTTCACCCGTGTGGAGGTGATCCTGTTCGCTGGCCGGTCCATGGAGGCGAAGCGCGCATTGTACCGGACCATCGTCGAAAATCTCTCTGCGCTCGGCGTTCCTGCCGGCGAGGTCAAAACCGTTCTGATCGAGGTGCCGACGCAGAATTGGGGTCTCCGCGGCGGTCATGCCGCCTCCGAAATCGACCTCGGTTTCAAGGTCGACGTGTAATGGATCGTGGACGGCGGGCGCTCGCTCGTCGGGCGTAATACCCGCACTAATTGAGTGCGGCTTCCCCGGCCGGGCGCGCCATCGGCACCATCGCGCCCGCGTCGTGCAAGTGGCACGCCGCCCAATGCCCGGGCTTCACCTCGCGCAGCTGCGGCGCCTCCGCGGTGCATCGTTTGTGCGCATAAGGGCATCGCGTGTGGAAATGGCAGCCGGTCGGCGGCTTGATCGGGCTCGGCACGTCACCTTGCAGAATGATGCGCTTCCGTTTCCGCGCCGACACCTTCGGAATGGGCACCGCCGAGAGCAGCGCCTCGGTGTAGGGATGCAGCGGCATCTCGAACAAGGACTTCTTGTCCGTCGTCTCGACGATCCGCCCGAGATACATCACCGCGATCCGGTGCGAGATATGCTCGACCACCGCCAGATCGTGCGCGACGAAAAGGTAAGATAGTTTGAGTTCGTCCTGCAGATCCATCAGCAGGTTGATGATCTGCGCCTGAATGGAGACATCGAGTGCAGAGACCGGCTCGTCGCCGACGATGAGTTCCGGGTTCAGAGCCAATGCGCGTGCAATGCCGATGCGCTGTCGCTGGCCGCCCGAGAATTCGTGCGCGTAGTTGAACATGAGGTCAGGTCGAAGCCCCACGCGCTGGAAAAGCGCCGCAACGCGCTGCTCGCGCTCATCCGATTTGCCCACGCCATGAATGACCATCGCCTCACCGACGATGTCGGCCACGGTCATGCGTGGATTCAAGGAAGCGTAGGGATCCTGGTAGATCATCTGCAGTGTCTGGCGGTAGGGCAGCATCTCCTGCGGCGGCAGATCCGTGATCTCCTTGCCCTTGACGACGATGCGGCCAGCCGTTGGCTCCATCAGCTTCAGGATCGTGCGTCCGACCGTCGACTTGCCGCATCCGGATTCACCGACCAGGCCCAGCGTCTCACCGCGCTTGATGTGGAACGAGACACCATCGACGGCGTAAACTTGGCCGGCAATCCTAGAGAAGACGCCCTTATAGATCGGGAAGTGCTTCTTCAGGCCCTCGACCTCGATGACGGGGCGATGCGCGACAGCAGCATTGCCCGTGGCTGCCCTGGTCGCTGAAGTTGCAACTCCCGGGGATGTTCCCCCTGAGCGGGCCTCGATTTCCGAAGTGGCGGTCCAATCGTTCATCGCGAGCCTCCCAGAAGTTCATCAGCTCTCCAGCAGGCGACAAAGTGTTCGGGACGATGCTCCTCAAATGTTGGCCGCATGGTGCGGCAATGATCAGTTGCCAAGGAGCACCGAGGCGCGAAAGCACAACCCTGCGGCAACTTGGCGAGCGATGGCACCATGCCCTTGATCTCATTCAGCCGCAGCCTCTGATCGCCAGCCTTGGCAGCATCGTCAAGATGCGGGATCGAGCCCAGCAGCCCCTTGGTGTAAGGGTGCCCAGGACGTTCGAAAAGATCGTCGACCGGCGCCTCTTCCACCTTACGCCCGGCGTACATCACGACGACACGATCGGCGTTTTCCGCCACCACTCCCATGTCATGAGTGATGAGCACGATTGCAGTGCCGAATTTCTCCTGTAGCTCGCGCATCAAGTCCAGGATCTGGGCCTGAATTGTGACGTCGAGCGCCGTCGTCGGCTCATCGGCAATCAGCACTTTCGGATTGCAGGCGAGCGCCATGGCGATCATTACGCGCTGCCGCATGCCGCCGGACATCTGATGCGGATAGGCCTGCGCGCGTCGCTCCGCCTCCGGTATAGACACGCGCTTGAGCATGTCGACGGCACGAGCCATGGCTTCCTTCTTCGACAGGCCCTGGTGCAGCGCGATCGATTCCGCAATCTGCGTTCCGACGGTGTAGAGCGGGTTGAGAGAGGTCATCGGCTCCTGGAAGATCATCGAGATTCGGTTGCCTCGAATGTCTTCCATTTGGGCGTCGGACAGCTTGAGCAGATCGCTGCCTTCGAACCGGATCTGGCCACCAACAATGCGGCCGGGCGGGTTCGCTACCAAGCGCAGAATTGACAGCGCCGTGACACTTTTTCCGCAACCCGATTCACCAACTACGCCAAGTGTCTCGCCGCTGCGCACAGAGTAGGAGACGCCATCGACGGCTTTGACTACGCCTGCGTGCGTGAAAAAGTGCGTCTGCAGTGTGTCCACCTCGAGGACGGGAGCCCCAAGCGCCGTGGTCGGCGCGGCTTGTCCCTGCCCCGGCCCTTGCGTGCCGGCAGGTCTTATATCGTTCACAGGTGACTCCACGCTTTCGGCCGTCTAATCTTGAAGAACCAAGAGGATGTGCCCGCCAAGAGAGCACACCGGCATCCGTCCTGAAAGGACTAAATTGGAGGAACTGGAATGAGCACGAATCGGACCACGCGTCCGTGGTGGAACCGCCGCGATGTACTGAAGGGAGGCGCTGCAGCGGCAGCCGGCGCAGCCGGACTATTTCCTGATTTCGGGCTGGCAAACGTCCCGAACGAGTTTGATGGCAGCAAATTCCAACTTGCCGCTCCAGAACCCAATCCCAAACGGGGTGGAGTTCTGCGCTACGGCATCACCTCCCGCCCGCCGCACTTCGATTTCCACCAATCGGGCACGATCAACAGCCTTGGATCTCAAGGTTGCATGTTCGACAATCTCGTTCGAAGAGATCCGCGCGACAGCGGAAAAACGATCATTCCCGATCTCGCCCACAGCTGGAAAATCTCGGCCGACGGCAAGACCTACACATTCTTTCTGCGGCAAGGTGTCCAGTTTCACGACGGCGCCGAACTAACCGCTGAAGACGTCAAGGCGACGTTCGATCGGATCGCCAAACCGCCAGCGGGCATTTCGATCCCACGTTCGATCCTCTTCAGCGCCGTGGAGTCGATCGAAGCGCGCGACAAGCATACGGTCGAGTTCAAGCTTGCGGCGCCCCGCCCAGCTCCCTTCATCATGGGTGCCATCGCCTCCGGCTGGAACGGCATCGTTCGTAAGAAGACGCTGGAAGACAACCAGTACAATCTGCGCCGCGTGGTCGATATCCCCGGGACGGGGCCCTTCAAGAGCAAGCGGAGGGTCGAGAACGAAGTCTGGGAGATGGAGCGAAACCCCGACTACTGGAACAAGGGGCTGCCCTATCTCGACGGCATCGCCTTCTATCATGCTCTGCCGTTCTCGCCGGAGCTTGCCTCCTCGTTCCTCTCCAATCGCATCGACTATGCGCGCCTCCTCGACCCACCTACCATGCGCAAGGTCAAGGCTACGCAAGGCATGGCCGGCACTGACTTCTATCAGAGCGTCATCCAGGCAACGTGGATGAACGCGAAGAAGAAGCCGATGGAGGATCCGCGCGTGCGCCGGGCTTTCCACCTCGTGCTCGACAAGGCCGTGCTTGTCGACGTGGTGAAGGACAACGCGCCGATGATGGTCGGCGGTTTCATCTATCCGTTCTCCGAGTTCGCAACGCCGAAGGCCGAGCTGGAGAAGCGGCTCGGCTACCAGAGCGACCCAGGCCCAGCGATCAAGGAAGCCAAGGCGCTGATGGCGGCGGCGGGCTATGCCAACGGCATCAAGGAGCCGCTGGACTACCTCGTGCGCGAGGTTGCGACCTTCAAGCTCTGGTCGCAGGCGATCCAGGCGATGCTGAAGGAGACGCTCGGCGTCGAAACCAAGATCCGTACGGTCGTCGAGTCGGTCTGGTTCGACGACACCAAGTCCGGCAACTTCGACCTCGCCATCGGCGCCATCGTATCGACTCTGCTCGATCCGTCGGACTACTTCAATGCCTGGTACAAGACGGGCGGGCCGCAGAACTACTCAAACTGGAGCGTGTCGGAGTTCGACGCGCTGCTTCCGAAGATCGACACCGAGGTCGATGCGAAGAAGCGGCTGGAGTACATTCGGCAGGCAGAAGACATCATGGAGAAGAACCCGCCACTGCTGCCCATGTCGTGGGAAAAGATCAACGACGGATGGTACAATTACGTCAAGGGCCACAATCCCAAGGACTACTTCGGCATCTATGACGTGGTTCGCTTCGACACGTTCTGGCTCGACAAATAAGCCGGACGTCGGCGCGGTTTTTGACTGCCAATGGCGGCCGGAGCCCTCCGGCCGCCAATTTCGTTCGCCCAACAACAAGATTCGAAATCGACCGGTTCGCAGTGCTGAAATGAAACCACGTCGCCAATGCAGGCGGGTGGGCGGCGGCCCACAGCCGCCGCCAGCCAATTCGCCAACAGGTCGAAGTGCGACGCCTGCGTCGTTCTTTCGAGACTCCGGATTGGCCACCGTCTAGTCTACTCGGCGGCAAAAAGATGTGCCCGTCCTCAGAGCACACACTGTCGGACGTCTGGATTGCATCAGGAGGAAACAGCATGATCAAAAATGGCACTTGGCACCCTGGGTGGAATCGCCGCGACGTGCTGAAGGGTGGAGCTGCCGCTGCCGCGGGCGCCGCAGGACTTTTTCCAAACTTCGGGCTGGCGAACGTTCCGCTGGAATTCGATGGCAGCAAGTTCCAGCTTGCCGCGCCTGAGCCCAATCCGAAGCGTGGTGGCGTGTTGCGCTATGGGATTCACAGCCGCCTGCCGCACTTCGATTTCCACCAGTCTGGCACAATAGCCAGCCTCGGTGCTCAAGGATGCATGTTCGACAACCTGGTCCGTCGCGACCCACGCGACAGCGGCAAGACGATCATCCCCGATCTCGCACACAGCTGGAAGATTTCGTCAGACGCCAAGACGTACACCTTTTTTCTGCGTGAAGGCGTGACCTTCCATGATGGCGCCGAGCTCACCTCGGAGGACGTCAAAGCCACCTTCGACCGCATTGCCAAACCTCCGCAGGGCATCTCGATTCCGCGGAGCGTGCTGTTCTCGGCGGTCGAGTCGATCGAGGCTCCTGACAAGAAAACCGTGGTGTTCAAGCTGTCGGCTCCTCGGCCGCCCGAATACATCATGGGGGCGATCGCCTCGGGCTGGAACGGCGTCGTCCGGAAGAAGACTCTCGAGGACAATCAATACAATTTGCGCCGACTGATGGACATTCCCGGCACCGGGCCGTTCAAGAGCAAGCGCCGGGTCGAAAACGAAGTCTGGGTGATGGAGCGCAATCCGAACTACTGGAACAAGCCGCTCCCCTATCTCGACGGCATCGAGTTCTATCACGGGCTGCCGTTCTCGACGGAGCTCGGCTCGGGCGTATTGTCCGGGCGCACGGATTATGCACGCATCGTCGATCCGATAACGGCCAGGAAGGCTAAGGACACTCGGGGCATGTCGACGCTCAATTTCTACCAGAGCGTCATCCAGGCCGTGTGGCCGAACACCCGCCGCAAGCCGTTCGACGACCCGCGCGTGCGTCGCGCCATCCACCTTGTGTTCGACAAACCGGTGCTCGTGGACGTGGTCAAGGACGTGGCGCCGATGCTGGTCGGCGGCTTCCTTTATCCGTTCTCAGAGTTCGCAACGCCGATCGAAGAGCTCAGGAAGAAGCCCGGCTATCAGGACGACTCGACCGCCGCCATCAAGGAAGCCCAGGCCCTGATGAAGGCCGCAGGCCTTGAAAACGGTATCAAGGACGTCGACTTCATGGTGCGCGACATTGCCTCGTTCAAGCTGTGGGCGCAGGCGATTCAGGCCATGCTGCAGCAGACACTCAAGATCGAGACCAAGCTTCGCACCGTGGTCGACTCGGTCTGGTTCGATGACGCTGCCGCCGGCAATTTCGGGCTCGCCATCAGCGCCATCGTTTCAACACTGATGGACCCATCCGACTACTTCAACGCCTGGTACAAGAAGGGCGGGCCGCAGAACTACGCCGCCTGGGACAATCCGAAGTTCGCCGAGGTGCTCGCGAAGCTCGACTCCGAGATCGACGCCAAGAAGCGCATCGCCCTGGCCCGCGAGGCCGAGGCAATCATGGAGCAAGACCCACCTCTTTTCCCGATTTGCTGGGAGAAGATCAATGACGTCTGGTACGATTACGTCAAGGGTCACAACCCGAAGGATTACTTCGGCATCTATGACGTGGTGCGCTTCGACACGTTCTGGCTCGACAAGTAAGCTGGCCGTCCTGCACTGAGCAGCCGGGCGGCAGCGTCATGCCGCCCTTTTTCGCCAGGCTGACCACTTGGACTGGGGTGGGTGGGCGCTTGACCGAGCACCAGGGCCCGCCCTCTCTGTTAGGTAGCGACAGCGCAGGTGGGCGAAGGCGTTAGGAAAGATCCTATGTGACGAGCAATCCGTTGAAAAAAATCAATTCAGCTTTTACGACTTCTTAAATATTTTTTCCTTGCCCTCTTGCAAATATGCCGCACTTCGGCTTTTATGGAACGGTCCGAAACGTGGCGCCGTCCCACCTATCCCCCCATAGAGGCGTCACGCTTTTAGCCCGCGGCCAGTCCCCCGGCCGCGGGCCTTTTGTTCGTTGATAGCATATTCAATCGGAGATCTAAGCTGGCGGCGCCACCGACAACCCGCTGACCTTGTGCTTTTCGATCAGCTTGGCGACCACGCCCGTGCGCTTCGCTTCCTCCACGAAGTCGGCCAGAAACTTGGCCGCCTTGGCGTTTTTCTTCGGTGTTCCAACGGCCTGCTGCACGGCACTGAACTGGCCATCGAGAATTCTCGCCCCGGGTACCTTCTTCACGTCGTCAATCAGCCGCGGTCTCAGTCCCGCCAGCACATCGCACTTCTCCTTGAGGAAGATCTCGAGGGAAGCATCCAGAGTGTCGGCGCGGACGAGTTGCGCGTGCTTGATATTGTTTTCGAGCCATAGACCGTAGGCGCTGCGTCCGGTCGTAGCGATCCGAATGCCCGGCTTGTCGACATCGGCAATGGCATTGATCGGCGATCCTGCCGGCACCAGGTAGGTCGACTGAATTTCCGCATAGGCCGCCGTGAAGTTGATCGTCCGCGCCCGCTGCGGCTCCGCACCAATGTTGCCGATATCCCAGATGTTCTTCTCGGCATCGTCTCCAAGCTCTCCCGGCGACTTATAGGGTATGAGCTTCAAGCCCACGCCGAGCCGCTCGGCAATGGCCCGCGCCATATCTGGAGACACACCATCGGGATCACCCGACGGCGTCTTTCCCGTCACCAGCAGGAAGTTCGACATATTGATCCCGGCCCGGAGCACGCCGGTCGGCGTCAGCTCGGCAATGACGTCCTTGGTTGGAGTGACGGCCATGAGAGTCTCCCGAATGAATGCATCCACCGACTGGCTGGCATCATAGGTTGAAGCCCGAGGAGGTCGCAACGCACGTTCTTGGCTGTGGCCGCCGGCGATGCCTGTGGCGCATGCATGGCGGCGCCCCCTGCATACCGGCGAGCGTCAGGAAGCTGAATGGATTGCGGCGTGCGTCCGGCCATCTCACAATGCGGCATTAGGAACTCCGCGCCGCAGAGGTTGGACCCATGAAAAAGAGCGACACGCGCATCTTAACGACGCACGTGGGCAGCCTGCCCCGTCCGCCGGACCTAACCCGGGTTTATGCGCGGCGCTCAAAGGGGGAGCAGGTCGATCAAGCCTTCGTGGACGATGCGGGACGCCGCGCTGTCCCGTGGGTCGTGCAGCAGCAGATCGCGTCCGGCATCGATGTCATCAACAACGGCGAGCAGCAGCGCGAGTCGTTCGTCCTCTATCTACGACATCGTCTCTCCGGCCTCGGTGGCGAAGGATCACGCCTGCCATGGGCAGATGTGGAAGCGTACCCGAAATACAAAGAGAACCTCACCCGGCAGATTGCTGCCCGCGGCGAAGCCGTGAGTAACCGCGATAACATTCCGAAGTGTGTCGGCCCGATCAGCTACATCGGTGAGCGCGAGCTCCAGGCCGAATGCGCGGACTTCGGAGCTGCGCTGTCAAGCTTCGCCGGGCGCTACGTCGAGCCGTTCTTCACCGCGCCATCGCCCGGCATTCTCGCCTCGATCTGCCAGAACGAGCACTACGACACCTTCGAGAGCTACATCGCCGCCATTGGCCGGGCGATCCGCATCGAGTACCAAACTATCGTCAACAACGGTTTCGTCTTGCAGCTCGATTGCCCTGACCTGGCACTCGAGTGCCACGGCCTCTTCCAGAAGCGGCCACTCAAGGACTTCCTCGGTTTTGTCGAAACGGTCGTTGACACGATCAACACCTCTATCCAGGGCCTGCCGCGCGATCGCATCCGCCTGCATGTCTGCTGGGGCAACTACGAGGGCCCGCACGACAAGGACGTTCCGCTCGCCGAGATCTGGCCTATCCTGCAGCGGGCCAACGTGGGCGGCTTTGTCCTGCCGTTCGCCAATCCGCGCCACGCGCACGAGATCAAGGTGTTCGAGAGAGCGCCGCTCGCGCCGGATCAGGTACTCGCGATTGGTGCCATCGACACGCTGACCAATTTCGTCGAGCACCCGGAGGTCGTCGCCGACCGAATCGTGCGCGCCGCCGAGATCGTGGGCGATCCGACCCGCATCATGGCCGCGACCGACTGCGGTTTCGACACCTCGGCCGGCATGGGCCGCGTCGCTGAGGACGTCGTCTGGGCCAAGCTCCGTGCAATGTCGGACGGTGCTGCCCTGGCATCGAAGCGGCTCTTCAAGTGATCGACAGGGCGGCCTAAACGGCGAAACAACTTTGCAGGGACATCATGTGCTGGCTCTGTCACGTCCGCTCCAGTCAAGTGCGGCTCGATCGTGAAGAAGCCCCCCGGCCGCACGGGACGCCTTACGGTCCTCCTTCGCCACCCAGCATGGCCCTCGCGCCCGATTTGCGCGCCTCCAGCGCTACACTGGAAGTCGATTGGACGTTCGACGACTTGTCCGCGCTGGCCAACAGTGGTCAAACGAAGCCATTGAGAGACCCGACCACCGGCTGACCAGTGCAGCTGCAGCCGAACGACGTTCGATCGAGAGGGAAGTGCGCATGAGCCGCTATCACGACGTCTACACCGCGTGGAAGAAGGACCCGGAGACGTTCTGGGCCGAGGCGGCACGCGAGATCGATTGGATCAATCTCTGGGATAGGGTTTTCGATCCCTACGCCGGCGAGTATGGCCGCTGGTTCACTGGCGCGGAGTGCAACACCGCTTATAACTGCCTCGATCGCCATGTGCTGCGAGGCCGCGGCCAGCAGAAGGCGCTGATCTACGACAGCCCCGTCACCAAGACCACCAAGAGCTACACCTATCAGACGCTCACCCATGAGGTGGCAACACTCGGCGGCGTGCTGCAGGACCTCGGCATCAAGAAGGGTGATCGCGTCATCATCTATATGCCCATGGTGCCCGAAGCGGCCATCGCCATGCTGGCCTGCGCCAGAATCGGTGCCATTCACTCCGTCGTATTCGGCGGCTTCGCGGCAAGCGAGCTCGCGACCCGCTTCAATGATAGCAAGCCCGTCGCGGTTCTCTCGGCAAGCTGTGGCATCGAGACAACGCGAGTCATCCCCTACAAGCCACTGCTCGATAAAGCCATCGAGCTCGCCGAGCACAAACCTACGACCTGCGTGATCCTGCAGCGACCCATGGAAAAAGCGACGTTGATCGCTGGCCGGGATCATGACTGGGAGGATCTCGTGCAGGACGCCAAGTCCCGCGGCCGCAAAGCCGGCTGCGTGCCCGTTGCTGCGACGGACCCGCTCTACATCCTTTACACATCCGGCACGACCGGGCAGCCGAAGGGCGTCATTCGCGACAACGGCGGTCACATGGTGGCGCTGAAGTGGACGATGAAGAACCACTACGGCATCGAACCCGGCGAAGTATACTGGGCCGCCTCCGATGTCGGCTGGGTCGTCGGCCATAGCTACATCGTCTACGCCCCATTGCTGCACGGATGCACGACGGTTCTTTACGAAGGCAAACCTGTCGGGACTCCAGATGCCGGCGCTTTCTGGAGAGTCATCGCCGAGCACAAAGTAGCCGCGATGTTCACCGCGCCGACCGCTTTCCGCGCCATCAAGAAGGAAGATCCGAAAGGCGAGCTGATCAGAAACTATGACTTGCGCGCCTTCCGTTCGCTGTTTCTCGCAGGCGAACGTGCCGATCCCGAGACGATCAAATGGGCCGAGGCCAATTTGCAAGTGCCAGTCTACGATCACTGGTGGCAGACGGAGACCGGCTGGCCCATTGCTGGCAATCCAGTCGGGCTCGGTGCGCTCCCCGTCAAATACGGGTCACCGACTGTGCCTATGCCCGGCTACGACCTGCAATGTCTCGACGAAAAGGGCCATCCTGTGCCACCCGGCCAAACCGGTACGCTCGCAGTCAAGCTGCCACTGCCGCCGTCCTGCCTGCCGACGCTCTGGGGCAACAATGAGCGCTTCCGCAAGAGCTACCTCGCCGACTTCAAGGGCTATTACACGACATCGGACGCCGGCTTCATCGACAAGGACGGGTACGTCTTTGTGATGGCGCGCACCGACGACGTGATCAACGTCGCGGGGCATCGTCTCTCTACCGGGCAAATGGAAGAGGTCGTCGCAAAGCACAATGATGTCGGGGAGTCTGCCGTTGTCGGCGTCGCAGATGAGCTCAAGGGCCAAATCCCGGTCGGCTTCATCGTGCTCAATGCCGGCGTCAACCGTGACGCCAGGGAGATCGAGGCTGAAGTCATCAAGCTCGTGCGTGACGAAATCGGTCCCGTGGCCGCCTTCAAGCAGGTGATGACCGTGAAACGCCTTCCCAAGACGCGTTCCGGCAAGATCCTCCGCGGCACGCTTCGCCAGATCGCCGATGGCGAATCCTGGAAGATGCCCGCCACCATCGACGATCCCGTCATCCTCGACGAAATCACTCAAGTCATGAAATCCCGAGGCATGGCAGAGAATGCCAAGCCGCCGGCCTGACGCCTCGGAGCAGGCGAACTGGTGTCCCCGATAGGTGTCATTAGCTCCTGCCAAATCGCTCAAATGCCATTGGCTTCGATCTTCGGCAAATCTCTGCCGTGCTTGATCGTCAGTTCAGTGGGTGAGATCGAAGGCTCTTCCTTTGATTTCAACGTAGCAATCCCGGCTGTGGCGATGGCGATTGTTGCCGCTATGGCTATGGCTGTCTTCATTGTAATTGTCCTGAAATGCCCAATTCGAAATCGATAACGACAATGCAAGAGTACGCGCAGAAACACACCTGCGCTGTTCCGAAGGAGACATATGTTCGCGCTCTTCAGTTAGCGAGAGGCTAACTGAACTACTGCGATCGCGCTCAGGTACTGGTCATGGAAAAGGTGACCTCAGGCATAAGCCGACTGAGCCCGCTCCTTCGCGCTCAAACCGGCCTTTGCAGAACAACCACAGCGAAAGAGTTCCAGCGCATGCGTCGCATGCTTGAACAGAACACCGAGATCGTCGCGACTACTGCCGAACATTACGATCAGTCGCCACCACCAAATCGCCGCTGCCACCAGCCTTTTCGGGACGGCTGCTGAGCTGACTGCGTCGCCTCCGGCTCCTCGGATTGAGCCGATGATGCAGGGGCGGCAATCTCGACAATCGTCCGACGCTCGTTATCGTGACGTGCGGGAGGAGGCTGATCGACAAAGTCGACGATTGTCGGCCGTTGCGCATCACGCGCCCCGGCGTATCTGCCTTCCAGATGCTCAACGTCGTTGATCGGCTCGCGCTCTACCGCGTCGACCCTACCCTCGGCATCGCTACTTTCCACGCCATATGCCGGAGAGTGCAGATTATTGCCACTCTGTCGCGCACCCTCTGAATGGCCGCGATCGTCGCCCGTCCGAGAGCGACCACCCCGACGACCGCGGCGGCGGCTACGCCGAGACCTCCCCTCCGCGTTGCGCTCATGGTCATCCGAGCTGCCGGCCTTTTCGCGAGGCACGTCGTATCCACCAGCGTCCTCCTCCCGACCGTACCGATCAGCAGTACTTTGTTCGTCAGAATCCAGCTGTTCGCGGTCGTTTACGCGTTCACTCGGATCATACCGATCGCCATACTTGTCATTCCGAGCGGCATGTTCTTCGCCATTGCGGTTGGCTCGATCGCGTGCCTCGTGGCGTTGCTCTCGATCATCAGCAAATGACCCGCTGTCCGACCGTCGATCATCTTCAAACCGTTCGCCACCACGGCCGCCGCGGCGACGGCGGCGCCGACGGCGATTCAGTCCACCCTCGCCGCCTTGCTCATCCCGATCCTCGTCGCCGAACCGATCGCGCCGATAGGCATTTCTCGCCGGCTCTTGATCTTCCTGTTCTTCGTCACGCTCGGAACTGTCGAAGCCCCAGTCCATATTGACAGCGGCGCTCTGCACTTTGGTCTGATCCGGCGCTTGCGCGGCTCGTTCGATCGCGAAGTTGGCGCTGTGCATGCGATCGTTGGCTTCGATAGAAATGGAGATGCCGAATCGGCGCTCCATTTCATTGATAAACGGTCGCTTGTTGTTGAGTATGTAAAGCGCGACGCCAGCATTCGTCTGAACGACAACCGATGCGGGCTGACGCATCAACTGCTCTTCCAGACCGCGCAATACGACAAGCGCGATCGACTCGATCGAGCGGATCGTGCCAGTTCCTTGGCAATGCGGGCACTGCGATGTCGATCCCTCGACGACTCCCGTCCGCAGCCTCTGCCGTGACATCTCGAGAAGTCCGAAGTGCGAGATACGGCCCACCTGGATGCGAGCACGGTCGTGCCGCAGCGCATCCTTCAGCCGCCGCTCGACTGTCCGGTTATTGCGCTTCTCCTCCATGTCGATGAAGTCGATCACAATGAGACCAGCGAGATCGCGCAGCTTAAGCTGTCGCGCAATCTCCTCAGCAGCTTCGATGTTCGTGTTGAGCGCCGTTTCCTCGATTGAAAACTCGCGCGTCGAGCGGCCCGAGTTTACATCGATCGCGACCAGAGCTTCAGTTTGATTGATAACGATGTAACCACCGGACCGCAGTGTCACCATTGGGTTGAACATGGCGTTGAGCTGACGCTCAATGCCGAAACGATTAAACAGCGGTTCCGGCGACCGGTAGTGGATAACATCGTCGCTGTGACCAGGCATCAACATGCCCATGAACTGGTGAGCCTCGCGGAACGCGGGTTCGCCAGCAACCAGGATCTCGCCAGTGTCCTTGTTGTAAAGATCGCGGATCGAGCGCTTGATCAGGTTGCCTTCTTCATAGACGAGGCAAGGGGCTGTCGAGGCCAGCGTCAAGTCACGAACATTCTCCCAAAGCCGCAACAAGTATTCGTAGTCACGCCTGATTTCCTGCATCGTGCGCGCGGCACCGGCAGTGCGAATGATCAGCCCCATGCCGTCTGGAACCTCGAGTTCCTCGGCGATGGCCTTCAGGCGCTTGCGGTCCTGTGCCTGGGTGATCTTACGGCTGATACCACCGCCGCGCCCAGTATTCGGCATCAGCACGGTGTAGCGTCCGGCGAGCGAGATGTAGGTCGTGAGGGCTGCGCCCTTGTTGCCACGCTCCTCCTTGACCACCTGCACGAGGATAATCTGACGACGCTTGATCACCTCTTGGATCTTGTATTGCCGCATTCTTCGGCGCGGGCGCTCGGGCACCTCCTCGAAAGCGTCAGCTTCACTGGCGGCTTCTTCGATCGGCTCCATCTCTGCGATGCTGCGGTTCGATTCGAAGTCGCCTGCTTCTTCGGCACCTTCCGAAAAACGTTCGCCGTGGTCTACCAAGTCGGAATCTGAGCGTGGCTCGGCGAAGCTCCCCGTGACACCAGCATCGCTAGAATCGTTAGAGCTTTCCCGATAGCCCTCAACTGTATAGTCGCTCGACTCGCCATCGCTAGCGAGAGCTCGCGGTCGCTCAACGCCTCTGCCACCGACGCGCCCGCGAGGTCTGTCGGTGCGATCATCGAAATAGCTGTCGCCATTACCGGGATAGGGCTGCTCAGTGCCACCTTCGGACTGTGGAGCACGCTGGCGCCTTCCCCGAGAGCGGCGCCGAACTCGCTCGTCGGCTTCCGCTTCGGCGGCGGCTTCTGCCTCGGCCTCCGCCTGTTTCAGCGCCTCCCGGTCGGCAACCGGAATTTGGTAGTAGTCGGGGTGAATTTCACTGAATGCAAGAAAGCCGTGCCTGTTGCCCCCGTACTCGACGAAGGCGGCCTGCAAGGACGGCTCGACGCGTGTGACCTTCGCCAGATAGATATTGCCTCTGAGCAGTTTTCGACTGGCGGACTCGAAATCAAACTCTTCTACTCGACCGTTGCGCAGCACCACAACCCGGGTCTCCTCGGGGTGGGTGGCATCGATAAGCATCTTGTTGTGCTTGTCCATAATGTCGTCCTAGCGCGCTGGCGCGCAGCACGGAGATCGGCGGACAGGCGGCCGCCGAATCGCCATACGCGATCGAAAGCGCGATGATGTGAGGGGGTTGACGTTGTCTCGAGGAGCGATCGCGCTACACCGTTAACCCAGGGAAGGGTTCCGTTTGAGCGAGGGATCAGCACGCGCTGGGCATGGCCCAATACGGTCAGACCAGAGGTCCTGCTGCTCCCGGTTCTGATGCTCCGATGTCTCATAGTCCTTTAGGACTTGGAGTCCTGTTGAATATTGTTTTCTGCTGACCCGCAAGCCAACAGAGGGCACTGCTGATCGAGCCGATCAGCACTTATTGGGCCGATGATCTCGCCGCACAGCGCACAAACGCGCAGCTAACACGGCAAAATCCGAGGCGAATCTTCAACCGGGCTGCACCCCAAAACGCCAGCACAACGCACCAAGTTCCGGCATTGTTCTTGGCGCTGCACCCTCTCGGCGCACGCATGCCCCGAACAATTCCTGCCGAACTATCTGTTCGAACCGGTTCGTCCTGCCCGTTGGCTCACTGCAACGCGGTCGCGTGCCGCCCATAGATTGGACGGAACGGGAGAAGCAATACTTGGTTGAACGCGACGATGCAAGGATTCCGTGTGCTGCCGGCAGCTTCTGGCAAAGGCCGACCGGAGATGAACCTTTTCCGATGCAGACGAATTCAGAAAGTCTACAGTTCGAGGGAATGTAGCGCTTTCCAGTTGGAGCCGTAGAGTAAAGCTATCGCTCGCAGGGGGTGTTCGAGTTTGACCAGCAAGATGCGCAAAACGTCGCTTGTGCTGCTCGTGAGCTGCATTGGCGTCATTTCGTGCGGATTACAGTTCTCAAGAGCCCACGCACAAGGCAGCGGCACGGCTCCAGGATGGGGCGCTTCGGTGAACTTGCCGCCAGCGGCACCAGTGACGACCAAGGACGGAGGGGGACAGTCGGGCGCCGCCGCAGACGGTCCGGGCCGGTTCAAGATCATGAACTCGGCCACAATCGAAGGCGATGGTCAGCGCACGAGGTTGGTGTTCGGCATCACCGGCCAGGTCGCGTTTTCGCTCTCGCGGTTGAGCAACCCCTACCGGGTCGTGCTGGATCTCGATCAGGTTGCGTTTGAGCTCCCTGGCGGCACTGGTCGGCAAGGAACCGGCCTCGTCACGGCTTTCCGATTCGGCCACTATGCTCAAAACAAGGCGCGGATCGTCATCGACACTTCCGGGCCAACGCGAGTCGAGCGCGCACACATTGTTGCAGGCGCCCCTGGCCATCGCCTCGAGATTGTGCTCGTGGCGACTACCCCAACCGAGTTTGCCGCCGCGGAGCTTGCGTACGCGGCCCATGCAATCGAGCTTCCCGACCCAGGAGCAGCCGAAACAGCGGCTCATAAGGCGCGAGCCGGAGCGGACCGGGCGCGACCGGTTGTCGTCATCGATCCGGGGCACGGGGGCATCGATCCGGGCGCTTTGGGCTCTCGCGGCAGCGAGAAGGACATCGTCCTCGCCGTCGCGCTGCAGGTCCGCAAGAGCCTCATGGCGATGCGACGCTTCGACGTCGTCCTGACGCGCACGACCGACGCATTCGTGTCACTCGACCAACGTGTGCGGATATCTCAGCGTGCCAATGCCGACCTGTTCGTGTCGATCCACGCCGACTCGCTCGACCAAAAAGACGCTGCCCAAAGCATCCGGGGCGCGTCCGTCTACGCCTTATCAGAACGCGCCTCGGACGAGCGCTCCCGAAGGCTGGCCGAAAAAGAGAACTCCGCCGATCTCCTTGCTGGAATCGGAGTGCAGGCCGACCAAGCCGACGGACAGGTACGAGACATTCTTTTCGACCTCATGCGCCGCGAATCCCACACGTTTTCCAACGAGTTCCGGGGCATGCTCGCTGGCCATTTGCGTCAAAAGCTGCAACTCGCCAAAGACCCGATAAAGTCGGCGCCGTTTCGTGTCCTGCGCCAACCCGGCTCGCCCGCCGTCCTGATTGAGCTCGGCTATATGAGCAACGCTGAGGACGAAGCTCTCATGGCATCAGCGGAATGGCAGACCGGGGTCGCCGACGCGATCACCAAGGCGATCAGCAGTTTCTTCCAGAAGCATCCGCCCAATCAAAAGTGACAGTTCGGCACCAAAGCATGTACCGCTGCTCAATGCTTCTGTGCAGGGACGGCTTCGATCTCCTGCCCCGGCTTCGTGCTCACGTTGTTTCGGACGGCGCTCTCACCCTTGTTCGGCTTCGTCCAGCGGTCGGCCCACGCGATCATCTCAGCCGCAACGTGCAGCACCGCCTCACGCGAAGCATAGCCATGATCTTCGAACGGCAAGGTGACGAGGCGCGCTGTTCCGCCTGTGCCGCGCATTGCCTGATAGAGCCGCTCCGACTGAATCGGCAAGGTCCCTGGATTGGTGTCCATTTCGCCATGAATGAGCAGCAGCGGCTCGTTGATCTTGTTGGCGTAGGTGAACGGCGACATCTTCGTATAGAGCTCGGTCGCCTCCCAGTAGGAACGCCGCTCACCCTGAAATCCGAACGGCGTGAGCGTGCGATTGTAGGCGCCGCTGCGCGCGATTCCGGCTGCGAACAGGTCCGTGTGCGCAAGCAGGTTCGCGGTCATGAACGCGCCGTAGCTATGGCCGCCGACAACGATCCGCTTCGGATCCACTATCCCCATCGCGTCAAGCTTTTCGACCGCCGCCTTGGCGTTTTGCGTGATCTGCTCGATGAAGGTGTTGTTGACGGTCTCCGGATCGCCAACGATCGGCATGGTGGCATCCATCAAAACGGCGTAACCGTGCAGGGCGAGCAGCACCGGTGAAGTCGCCGCCGGCAGCCAGAACCGATTCGGCGCGCTCCTGACTTGGCCGGCGGTTCCCCCATCCGAGAATTCCAGCGGGTAGGCCCAGATGAGCGCCGGCAGTCGCGCCCCTTCACTGTGGTTTGGCGGAAGATAGAGTGTTCCCGAGAGCGGCACTCCATCGGCGCGCTTGTACGTGATCAATTCGCGAGTGATCTGGCGAAGCGCCGGCGCCGGGTCCTGGAAATTCGTGAGCGCTTGGCGGCCTCCAGTCTGAAGGTCTATAATTGAGTAATTGGGTGCTTCTGTCTTCGACTCTCGCCGCGTGATGATCTCGGTTTGTCGATCCTGGCGACGGAAGGTGACGAAGCGCTCGTAGACCTTGTCGTCTGCCTGATGCAGACGCGTTTTCTGTCCAGTGCCGAGATCGAGCCTGTCGAGAAACGGTCGCTCGCCAGTGGGCGTAGCACCACTGCCGGCGAGGAAGATGGCATCGCCGTCCTGCAGCACGACACTCTCACCAGACTTGCGCGTTTCGTACACCGGGCGGCCTGGGTCACCATAGGCGTCATTCACCGACCGGTCGAAAATGGCTCGCGCGCTGTGCGGTACGGCGAGGTCAACCAGCCGTGTCGTGATCCACCGGCGGTCGCGGTCGAACTCGCTCATCAGCGCCGTGCCGGGCTTGGCGAGCCAGTCGGCACCCACATAGCGATGCTTGATCTTCATGACCTCGCGCGGCGTCTGATCGAACGGCGCTTCCAGCACCATCAGCTTGTCGCGATGCTCGACTTTGCGCAGGGGATCGCCGCCATCGAGAGCTTCGGCCCAGATCAGCGTCGCCCTGCTATTCGACTTGGCGTCCGCACCACGCTCAGACCCTAGCAAGGGAACCCAGCCGATCCCACGCGGACCGATCTCGACGCCCTGACGTGGAATCTCGTCGGCAACCGGGAGGTTGGCGAGCGTCCTGATCGGTGTTCCTTGCCAATCCCAGATCTCCACTGCTCGCGCGAAGCTCGAATATGGAACGGAGAAAGAGAATGGCTGCTCGATCCGCGTCACGAGCCAATATGTCTGGTCTGGCGAGGGTGAAATGCTGGCGATCAGGCCTGGCTTACCGAGCGGCGTCTTGGCGCCCGTCGCCGCATCGACGATGACCAATTGTGAGCGGGCATAGGCCCACCTCCTGGGTGAGCCTCACATACGACACGATTGTGCCGGAACTAGGGGGACAGGCATGAGTCGGCGCCCGGCCGTCCGAGACGGGGGCAGCCAGACATATCTGGCAATCCAGATAACAAAAATCCAGCGAGCCCCAATGCAGACGACACTCACGCGTCAGCGGGTCGCGGCTCGAGGCCCGCTACTCAGCGATTTTCTGTTTCGGACCAACGCCACGGAAGAAGCGCTGGATGAAGTTCCGGTCACGAATATAGGCTTGGGTCTCGCCCTTGTTGAAGTCGACGACCTGGCCATCCTTCATACCGTAGTTGGAGACCTGCTCCACGCTTCCAGCTCGATTGAAGTAGACGGCAAGAACTTTGCGATCAACCTCGTCCGGTTTGAAAAACGATGTCTGCTTCGTCGTGCTCGAAATGTAGTAGAACGTGTTGCCTCCGTTGACAGTTGAGGTCGTATCGGGCGTGCCGAGTGCCATTCGAACGGCCTCCTGGCTCATACCCGGCTGGACTTGCTGAACATCGCCATCATTGAAGTGATGGCCATGTTTCGTGGTCGTGGCTGCACAGCCAGCAAGTAAGAGCACGAAGCCGACGACAGCGAAGCCCCGGCGCAGCAAGCAGCGTCCCGAACCCGTCAGCAGTTGGGTAGAATTCACTGAATCGCTGATCATGGTCAGCGTCGTCCCCCGATACTTGGCCAGTTCCTGGCGCTTGGGCCCCAGGCGGCCTACTATCACGCGCGGCAGCGAATCGCCGCCGCAACGCATCTTGTCGCACTACCGCCACGCCCGCTGCGTGGCAATGAGGCGACCGACTTCGCCCACAGCGTCGTGGTCCACCGTCCGAAATCCTGCCGAGCGGCATCGCGGGAGATGGCATGTTAAACTGGTTTAGTCGCAACGCCGAGCTGCGCCTGAAAGGACAAAATCTTTATGAGCGCATTGTGGCGCAGGCTCGCCTGCCCGAATTCTACAGTGTTGCCAAGGTGCCGGACACGATGGAAGGCCGGTTCGAAATGATCGTTCTGCACATTTTTCTCGTGCTTGATCGACTGAAAGGCGAGGGAACCACAGGACAAAAGCTCGGCCAGCACGTCATGGAACACTTCGTCTCAGACATGGATGATGCGATGCGCCAGATTGGAATCGGTGACATGGGGGTGCCGCGCCGTATCCAGAGAGTGGCCGCCGCCATGCGAGAACGTATCCACGATTATGCTTCGGCGTTTGACGAGTCGGGCCACAGTGCGCAATTAGCGGCGATGGCCTACATCTTTCAAGGGCAGCCTCCTAATGGCTGCAGCGAGAAGCTCGCGGCTTACGTGCGCGCTGCGCGCAAAGACCTCGCTGTTCAAGCGTCGGACCAAGTACGGACGGGTCGCATTTCCTTCCCGAAGCCAGAGCCATATCTCACTGGCTAACGCTTGCTCTTGCTGCAATCACCTGCTTGTTCAGATGAGGCCGAACCTTGAGCGAAGAATTGCCACTGGACTGGTCGATCAACGTTACCGATGTCTCGGAGCGCGGCACGAAGCTTGACCGCGAGGCGACACTCGAGGAACGGGTGGCGGTCGCTGAGGCGCTCGATATCCTTAGCTGCGAACACCTGGTTCTTGTCGGCCGGATCCGGCGGCAAGCCGGCGGTCGCTATCTGCTCGAAGGCCAAATCGAGGCCCGCGTTTCGCAATCATGCGTGGTGTCGCTGGATCCGGTGCCTGACACCCTGTCCTTCGACCTCAATGTCGAGTTCCAACCGGCATCGGACAAAGACAAGAGCGACAGCGAGAGCGACCTAGGCGACCCATTCGAAGCGACTGAATTTGAGCCGATCGAAGCCGGTCGACTAAATCTCGGCCGCGTGGTCTTCGAGGAAATCGCTAGCAGTCTTGACCCATTCCCGCGTGCCGAGGGCGTCGAGTTGGAAACGAAAGAGAGCGGCGGCGACGCATCGTCTCCCGGTCCCGAAAACCCGTTCGCAAAGCTTGCAGCCTTGAAAAACAAGACATGATGCGCAGGCACGGGATGCCTCCCTCCATGTCGACGGCTCGTCCACCGGTGGTTGCACCTCCGCCATTGTCACTCCCGCTGAAACCGTTATGTTCGATCGACGCAGGGGGAACAGTCGAGAGTTGGAGCGGGCAGTGCCCGCGTACGTCTCGAATCGCAGGCTCACATCGGATGCCAGAACCCAAGACGCTCGCGCTCGACGCCATGGGTGGCGACCACGGGCCGGAGGTCATCGTGCCCGGCGCCGCCATCGCGCATGAGGCCCATCCAAATGCGAGATTTATTTTGTTTGGAGACGAGGCGCGCATAGGGAGCGCACTGGGTCCGCATCGAGCTTTGGCAACCGCCTCGCGCATTGTCCACACGAGCCTTGCCATTGGGATGCATGACAAGCCCAGCCAGGCGCTACGCCGTGGGAAAGGGTCCAGCATGTGGCTGGCGCTCGAAGCGGTGAAAAATGGGGAGGCAGATGCGACAATTTCGGCAGGCAACACTGGTGCGCTAATGGCGCTGGCACGCCTCGTCCTGCGACCTTCGCCTGGAATCGAGCGGCCAGCCCTGGCTGCACAATGGCCGACCCTCAATAGACCGTCGATTGTTCTCGATGTCGGCTCAAACATCGGAGCGTCCGCAAGCCAGCTAATTAGCTACGGCCTGATGGGAGCAGGTCTGGTCCGCGCGCGATTCGGCATTGATCGTCCAACCGTGGCGCTTCTCAACGTGGGATCTGAGGAGATCAAAGGCAACGAGGAGGTCAAACAAGCCCATGCCTGGCTGAAGCAAGCGGATCTCGGCCTACCAATTGACTATCGCGGGTTCATCGAGGGTGATCAAATCGGACAGGGCATTGTCGACGTCGTCGTGGTCGAAGGATTTGCCGGCAACATAGCCTTGAAGACTGCTGAAGGAACGGCTCGCCAAATCGGCACATACCTCAAGCAGTCGATGATGCTGACCTGGAAAACCAAGCTTGGCGCATTCCTGGCTCAACACGGTTTTCAGGTGCTCAGAGACAAGATGGATCCAAGGAAGGTAAACGGCGCTGCCTTTCTCGGCCTTAATGGCATTGCGATCAAGAGCCACGGCGGAACCGATGCTGTAGGTTTTGCGAGTGCCGTCAATCTCGGCTACGAGATGGCGGCTGGTGGCGTGAATGAACGCTTATCAGCCGACATAGCAGCGGTTGCCTCGAAGCTGGAGCAACTTGCCGCGGCTGAAAGCGAGAGACAGGCCCTGGACAAGGACCGGAATGTGCCCAGGGACCAGAAGGCGAGGTAAGACGTGGCGATCAATCGATCGGTGATTAGGGGTGTCGGAGCTTACCTGCCCAAGCGGATCATGACCAATGAGGACTTGTCCCTCATCGTCGACACGACGGACGCTTGGATCGTTGAACGAACCGGAATACGACAACGTCACATTGCGGCGGATGGTGAACTGACGAGCGATCTGGGCACGGCAGCTGCGCGTCAAGCGCTGATCCGAGCAGGGATCGATCCTGTCGATATTGACCTTGTTGTTTGCGCGACCGCGACACCAGACCGCACTTTTCCTGCAACTGCGGTCAAGATCCAGAACAATCTCGGCATCAGCAAGGGTGCAGCTTTCGATCTGCAAGCGGTTTGCTCCGGCTTTATCTACGCACTGACGACGGCTGACAATTTTCTGCGGACCGGGCAGTTCAAGCGTGCATTGGTGATCGGCGCGGAAACGTTCTCACGCATCCTCGATTGGACCGATCGCGGAACATGCGTGCTATTTGGCGACGGAGCAGGCGCTGTGGTGCTCGAAGCACAAACGCAGCATGGCACCCGTGAGGATCGGGGCATCCTGGCGACGCAAATTCGTTCCGACGGCCGGTTCGAAGAGCTGCTTTACGTCGACGGCGGCCCCGGATCGACCAAGACGACCGGGCACTTGCGCATGAATGGCCGAGAAGTTTTCCGTCACGCCGTTCAGAAGATTTCCGGCGTCATCGAAGAAACCTTGGTCATGACCGGCTATGCACCCGACGAGATCGACTTGTACGTGCCGCACCAGGCCAATCAGCGCATTCTCGACGGCATTGCAAAAAAGCTTGGCGTCAACCCGGCAAAAATCGTGATGACGCTCAGCAAGCACGGAAACACGTCAGCTGCTTCTATACCGCTCGCACTGAACGAAGCGTTCGAGCAGCACCGGGTCAAGGAAGGCTCGCTGATTTTGATGGAAGCAATGGGCGGTGGGTTTACCTGGGGCGCTGTACTCGCCCGTTGGTAAGCATGACGCATCTTGGCCACGGAGATTATTATACAAGCGAATTCAGGGCCTTGCAGACGGCCGAAGCATTGACCGCGCGAGCCTGCCCCGCTAGCATCTAAGTGTAGCAAGCGTGGGGAGGGCTGGAAATGGGCGGCAAAACTTTGACTCGGGCCGATTTAGCAGAGGCGCTGGTGCGCAAAGTCGGTTTGCCGAGAAACGAGTCTCAAGAGCTCGTTGAACGCGTCCTTGGCGAAATCTCGTCGACACTCGCCAGTGGTGAAGGTGTGAAACTCTCGTCTTTTGGGTCATTCGGCGTCAGGAGCAAGGGTCAACGGATCGGCCGCAATCCCAAGACGGGCGAAGAGGTACCAATCACACCGCGTCGGGTGCTTGTGTTCCGTGCAAGTAATATCATGAAGTCCAAGATCAACGTTGGCATGAGCAGAAAAAAGGCTGCTGAATAGCGCTCGCTTGTGTGAGCGTGGCCGAATGGGCGTCGGCAGCGCAATGTCTGGGGACTGGCATGACGAAGTCGGCCGATGCTTTTCGCACGATCAGCGAGGTTGCCGACGATCTTGCGATCCCAAAACATGTCCTGCGCTTCTGGGAAGTGAAATTCTCTCAGATCAAACCGATGAAAAGGGGGGGTGGACGGCGATACTATCGACCAACCGACCTGGAGCTGCTTCGAGGGATTCGTCACCTGCTGCATCGCGAGGGCTATACTATCAAGGGTGTTCAGAAAATCTTGCGCGAACAAGGCGTCGATGCGGTCAAGGAGTTTTCCAAGCCCGACGTCATCGATGCCGCGACTGTCCTTCGATCCGATAGAAGCTTGCCTGAGCGCCCCCAAAAGCGATCGCACAAAGTTGACACCAAGCCTTCTGCAGCGGCGTCGCCGGACGGCTTTCTTCACGGCGCTCAGGTTCGGCGGATCATTGATTTGGCACTTGCTGAGCTCGAAGCTTGTCGCGTCATCCTAAAAGGGGAGGCGCCGCAGGATGTCGCATCCGTTCGCGTCGACCTCGTTCGCCGTGGTGGCGCGGAGTGAACCGCGATCCACGGCCCTCGACCGAGCTGTGGCTCGTCGAAATCGACAGAATGTCACTTCCGACTATGATCGCGATGCTGATCGTTAGCCAGGCAACTGGCAGCACGGCCAGCGACGAACGGGAAATCACACGCATTCTGGGCCACGACCCGCAAGCAAATACTCCGCGCTCGATCGCACATCTGGCGCTGCGGCTGGTGCTGGCGCGGGAAATTGGACGGGCGGCAGCCCTCAAGCCCTTTTCGAAGTCGCCGCTTGGCAAACCAAGCCTTGACGGAAGTGCACCTGCATTCAGTCTCTCACACAGCGGCAAGCGTGCACTCATTGCGATCTCGCGTGATGGCGCGGTCGGCTGCGACATCGAGGCGCCACGCGTCCCGAGGTTGCCGGCGGGCAAACGGGACATGATAATCGCTGCCGCAGCGGACATCGCTGGAGAGCCAGTTCCGGCCTCACCACCTGAGCATGCCTTCTTGCAGGCTTGGGTGCGTCTCGAGGCAGTGGCGAAGGCGACTGGCGAGGGTATGGGCCGCATTTTGACGCGTTACGGAATTTTCGGCACAGATGAAGACCGTGCACGTCTGAGTGCGTCCGAAGATCGGCTCCAGGCTAAGGCGTTCAACGTCCGCGACCTGGACCTGGATCAAGGGTATGCAGCGGCGGTGGCAGTCCCAGTAGGAACAGTCCCGATTGACGTTCAGATGTTTCCGAATGACGGATTTGCCAACTTCCGTTGAAAACACAATGCCGGCTCCGGGAAGCTTCCGACGCGGCAGTCGAGCGGTGGACTTGTTCGCTGAATTCGCGTACATGGCACTTGGCGTCCGGCTGTCCAGCCGGTGACCAGCGCAATCCGCGGTAGCTCAATGGTAGAGCAACCGGCTGTTAACCGGTTGGTTGTAGGTTCGAGTCCTACCCGCGGAGCCAGCATCGCACGCGACAGCGCTCAAGGCGCTTTTTTCGCTGACCCATAAAATTCGGCCGAGATGCGAAGAGCCAATTGCAACGCATCTGCGGTTGAGTGCCGCGGAGGACTGCTGCGATCGGCGCGCGGATTTGGCACTTGGGCTCCAATCGGCCGGGTGAGGTGCTGAGGTGGACCTATGATCGGTTCAGATCGGCGACGGAAATGATTTCAGTTGTCGCTTGAGACGGTCACGCCTACACCTTGTTTATGGCACGCCAGACTTTCTCTGCGGTAATCGGGAACTCGATATTCGGCGCGCCGTATGCCGAGAGCGCGTCAGCGACGGCGTTGGAGATCGCCGGCAGTGAGCCGACCGTGCCGCTCTCGCCGACGCCCTTGACGCCGAGCGGATTGGAACGCGCCGGCACGGGCTCGAGGATCGAGTTGAACCGCGGCAGGTCGGCGGCGCGCGGAATGGCATAGTCCATGAACGAGCCCGCCAACAGCTGACCGCTCTCGGGATCGTAGAAGCCGTGCTCCAACAGCGCTTGCCCGATGCCCTGGGCGAGGGCGCCGTGCACCTGCCCCTCCGCGAACTCGTGCGCGATGACGCGGCCGCAATCATCGACCGCGGTCAGCGCGACGAGCGCGACGTGGCCCGTTTCCGGATCGATCTCGACCTCGGCGATGTGACAGCCGTTGGGCCACGTCGGCACGGACTCGATCCGCTCCTCTGCGTCGATCGGCGCTTCGCCCGGCTGCACGAGATGATCGAGGCCGATCGCCAGGTTCGTTCCCGGCTGCAGGAAGCGGCCGTCCTCGTAGATCAGCTCGGCTGGATTGGCGCCAAGCCGCTCGGCGGCCTTGAGCTTCGCCTTGTCGAGCAGCTGGAACGCCGTCGCGCGCATGGCGAGGCCCGCCATCTGCGTCGAGCGTGAGGCCGATGCGCCGCCACCGTCGACGAACCCGCGGCTGTCGCCCTGGTGCACGAGCACTTGCGCGGTCGGCACACCGAGCTGCTCGGCAGCGAGCATCGCGAACACGGTCTGATGGCCCTGGCCCGTGGCGCCCAACGTCGTGCGAACGTGCACGCGGCCGTCGTCGCGCAGTTGCATCTTGGCGCGCTCGACGGGCACGCCACCGGAGATCTCGACAAAGATGCCGAGCCCGATGCCACGCAGCTTGCCTCGTGCCTTCGCTTCGTCACGCCGCTTGGCAAAGCCGTGCCAGTCCGACGCTGCAATGGCGCCGTCGAGAATGCGCGGGAAGTCGCCGGAGTCGTAGGTCTGCCCGACCGCTGTCTTGTGTGGCATGGCGCTGGCCGGCAGCAGATTGCGCCGGCGCAACTCGATGGCGTCGACGCCAAGCTTCTTCGCCGCTGCCTCGACGAGACTTTCCGTGATGTAGGCCGCCTCTGGCCGTCCCGCGCCGCGATAGGGTGCTGTCGGCATGGTATTCGTGAAAACACACGTCACCCCGCTGCGGATGGCCGGGATCTTGTACGGCCCCGGCAGACAGCGCGAGAAGTTGGCGCAGGCGATGAAATACCCGACCGGGTGCACATAGGAGCCGAGGTTCGGCGTCGCTTTGATATCCATCGCCAGGATGCGGCCGTCGCTGTCGAGCGCCATGCGCCCGTGCATCACCGAGTCGCGCGCCTGGGCATCGGTCATGAATGCTTCGGAGCGCGAGCAGGTCCAGCGGACCGTGCGCTTCAGCATGCGGGCGGCGAGCATCAGCGCGGGATATTCGGGATACGTGTTGGTCTTGATGCCGAAGCCGCCGCCGACATCGAACGAGGTCACCGCCACCGTGTCGTTGGCGATGCCCAGCATGTGCGCCACCTGATCGCGCACGATCACCATGCCTTGGTTGCCCGCGTGCAAGTGATAGGTGCCCGCTCCCGCATCGTAGGTGACGATGGCGCCGCGCGGCTCCATGGGGCACACGATCAGGCGCTGGCTTTTCACTTTCACCTCGACGACGTGCCGTGCGCCGGCAAACGCCTGCTCGGTCGCCGCCTTGTCGCCGAGCGTCCAGTGGAAGGCGACATTGCTCGGGGCGGACGGCCAGAGCTGGGGCGATGCGGCAGCCTGCGCCTGGGCGACGTCGGTGACGGAGGGCAGCACGTCGTAGTCGACCGCAACGGCCTCGGCCATCTGCTGGGCGGCGCTCTCGGTCTCGGCGATGCACATGGCGACACACTCGCCGACGTGCCGCGCGCGCTCCGCGGCCAGCGCCAGCCACGGCGACTCGCGTGGGCCTTTGCCGGCTTCGTCGGTGAGTCGCTGCGCGACGGGAATGCCTTTCATGCCGGCCTTCAGCGCATCGGCGCCGTCGACCACCAGCAGCGCACCCGGCACCGCCATGGCAGCCGTTTTGTCGACAGCTTTGATCGCGGCATGCGCGTGCGGTGAGCGCACGAAAGCCGCCCACACCGCACCCGGCGCATCGAGATTCGCCGTGAAGCGCCCGCGTCCCGTTAGAAGCCGCTCGTCCTCGAGGCGATGCATCATGGCGCTGTCCGTTTCCGTCGTTTCCCCTGAGGATGATGCTAGCTCAGTTTTCACGTGTGCCGGCAAGAAATGTCCGGGGATGGCCGCGGTGGGCGCTGCACTGCTAAAGTGGCCCGCGCGGAGAGCAGCCCCATCCGAGACTTCAGGAGACAACGCGCGTGACGAGCTTCTTCGACCGCCTGAAAGCCGCCGCCAAGCCGGAGTGGGACGCCTACACGCGCCACCCGTTCACCGACGGCATGGGCAACGGCACGCTGCCGGAGTCCGCGTTCCGGCACTACTTGGTGCAGGACTATTTGTTCCTGATCGAGTTTGCGCGGGCCTACGCGCTGGCAATCTACAAGTCGCCGACGCTCGCCGACATGCGCGAGGGGCTCGGCGGCGTGTCCGCCATCCTCGATGTGGAAATGGATCTGCACGTGAAGCTCTGCGGCGGCTGGGGCCTGTCGCTCGAGGACATGGAGACGGCGCCACCCGCGGCGGAGATGCTCGCCTACACGCGCTATGTGCTCGATGCCGGCATGCGCGGCGACCTCCTGTCGCTGAAGGTGGCGCTGGCGCCGTGCATCGTCGGCTATGCGGAGATCGCGACGCGGCTGGCGGCGATGCCGAACGGTATGAGCGAGAACAACCCCTATCGGGTCTGGATCGCCGAATACGCCGGCGAGCCCTACAGCCAAGTGGCGGCCAAGGCACGCGACCATCTCGATCGTTTGGCCGGCCGCTACGCGACGCCTGCCCGCGAAACCGAGCTGATGGCGATTTTCCGCGAGGCCACCCGCCTCGAAGCCGACTTCTGGGAGATGGGGTGGAAAGCGCACAACGCTTGAGGCGTAACCGGCTCAACAGCTCGACCTGCCAACGGCGCACACCAGACATCCGCCCGCAATTAACGATCGCGGCAATGTGGAGCGTTCGGCGGAGCCGGTTCGGCCTATAGACTGGCGTCCGAAACCAGCGGCGCCAGGCGGCGCGACCACGGCAGGACTGCTTACTCTCATGTATCGCATTGGCGTCGACATCGGTGGCACCTTCACCGACTTTGCCCTCCACGACGAGAAGGGCGGCAAGATCGCAATTCACAAGCGGCTGACGACGCCGCGCGATCCCTCCGAAGCGGTGCTCGAGGGCGTGAAGGCGCTGGTCGCCGAGAACAATGTCGCCATCAAAGACGTCATCGAGGTCGTGCACGGCACGACACTTGTCACCAATGCGGTCATCGAAAGGAAAGGCGCCCGCACCGGCATGCTGGTGACCGCCGGCTTCGGCGACATCATGGATATGGGGTTCGAGCGCCGCTACGACCTGTTCGATCTCAGGATCAAATACCCGCCGCCACTCGTTCGCCGCTCACTGCGCATCGAGGTGGCCGAGCGCACGCGTCACGACGGCAGCATCGAGACGCCGCTCGACGAAGCGGCAGTGCGCAAGGCGGCCAAGCGCTTCGTCGAGCTGGATGTCGGCGCGGTGGCAGTGTGCTTCCTCCACGCCTACGCCAATCCGAAGCATGAGCGGCGCGCGGTGCAGATCTTCGCCAAAGCCGCGCCGTCCCTGTTCGTGTCGGGCTCGGCCGATGTGTTCCCCAACATGCGCGAGTTCGAGCGCTGGACGACGACCTCGGTCAACGCATTCACAGGCCCAATGTTCGATCGCTATCTCGAACGGCTCGAGGGCGAGCTGCGGAAATCCGGCTACAAGGGTCGGCTCTACATCATGGGTTCCAGCGGCGGCACGCTGACCACCAAGACGGCACGGCGGTTCCCGGTGCGCGCGTTGGAGTCGGGCCCCGCAGCCGGTGCATTGATGAGCGCGCACCACGGCCGCTCGCTGAAGCTGCCGAACCTCTTGTCGTTCGACATGGGCGGCACCACGGCGAAGGGTGCGCTGGTGCGTGGCGGCGAGCCCGTCAAGAAGTACGCCATGGAAGTCGCGCGTGTGCACGAGTTCCGCCTCGGCAGCGGCCTGCCTGTGCGCATTCCGGTGATCGACATGATCGAGATCGGCGCCGGCGGCGGCTCGATTGCGGAGGTGGATGATCGCGGCTTGCTGCGCGTCGGCCCGCGCTCTGCCGGCGCCGATCCGGGACCCGCCTGCTACGGCCGCGGCGGCACCCGGCCGACGCTCACCGACGCCAATCTGCTGCTGGGCTTCCTAGACCCCAACTTCTTCCTTGGCGGCCAGATGAAGCTCGACCGCGCAGCGGCGGAGAAGGCGATCGCAGCTGAGGTCGCCAAGCCGCTCAAGCTCGAGACCATGCGCGCGGCCTGGGGCATCCACGACATCATCAGCGAGGACGTGGCGCGCGCGTTCCGCATCCACGCGACGGAGCGCGGCTTCGACTATCGGTCGGGCAGCATGGTGGCGTTCGGCGGCTCGGGGCCGCTGCACGCGCTCTCGATCGCTCGCAAGCTGAAAATCCCGCGCGTGATTTTCCCGGTGGCAGCGGGCGTCATGTCGGCGCTTGGCCTGCTGATCAGCCCGCTGGCGTTCGAGGTCGCGCGCTCGCGGCGCGTGCACGTGGACGACATCGATGCCGCTGATTTCGGCGCCACGTTCAAGGCGCTGGAAGCGGACGCGACGGCGTTCCTGCATCAGGCCGGCGTGAAGGATCGCGACATTCGCATCGTGCGCCGCCTCGACATGCGCTATCAGGGCCAGGGGCACGAGATCGAGGTGACGCTGCCGAGCGCGAAAGGTGCAGCGCCGTTGTTCAAGCAGCTCGGCGCGCTCTACGGCGACGCTTACGAGGCGAAGTACACGCTGCGCCTCAACGAGCCGCTGGAGATCGTGAACTGGAAGGTGGAGGCGATCGGGCCGGCGCCGGGATTGGGCAAGGCCGTGCGGCTCGCCGGCAAGGCGGGGCTGCCGAAGGCGCTGAAGGGCACGCGTCGCGCCTATGACCCTCGCTCGAACAGGCTTTCCGATTGGCCGGTTTATGATCGCTACGGCCTGAAGCCCGGCCAGACCATCGCCGGCCCGGCGCTGATCGAGGAGCACGAGAGCACGTGCGTCGTCGGCCCCGGCGATCGGGTGACAGTGGACGAGCGCCTCAACTTGGTAGCAGAACTCGCGACGTCAGGTGGAGAGTGATCCCCATGAGAAATCGTCAACGCGCCAAAGCCTCAGCCTTCGATGCCGTCAGCCTCGGCATCATGTGGGACCGGCTGGTCTCGCTCACCGACGAGATCGTGACGACGCTGGTGCGCTCGTCGTTCTCGACCATCGTCTACGAGAGCTATGACCTCACTTGCGCGGTGCTGGACGCTGACACGCACACGATCGCGCAGGGCACGTTCGGCATTCCAGCCTTCATCGGCAGCGCGCCGGTCACCGCGCGACATTTCCTGAAGCGCTTCCCGCCGGAGACACTGAAGCCCGGCGACATCATCGTCACCAATGATCCTTGGCTCGGCACAGGGCACCTCTTCGACATCACGATGATGCGGCCCGTGTTTCGCAAGGGAAAGATCGTCGCCTACACCGTGTCGATCACGCATTTGCCCGATATCGGCGGCTCGGGCTTCGGCTCCTCGGCGACGGAGATATATCACGAGGGCCTGCGTCTGCCGCCGCTGAAGCTCTACGAGCAGGGCAAGTTGAACCAGCTCGTCCTCGACATCGTGCGCAACAACGTGCGGGTCCCTGAGCAAACTGTCGGCGACATCATGGCCAACGTCGCCTGCAACGAGGTGGGCGGGCGCGAGATCGTCGCCTTCATGGACGAGTACGGGCTTGAGGATTTGACCGCACTCTCGAAGGCCATTCGCGGCCAAGCCGAGACGCAGATGCGCGCCAAGATCCGCGAGTTCAAGGACGGCACCTACCGCAACAAGATCCGCGTCGAGGGATTCGCCGGGCCGGTGGATCTCGCGGTGAAGATCACTGTGAAGGGCGACAGCGTCGAAGCAGACTTCGACGGCACCAGCGGCTGCGTGCGCGCCGGCGTCAACGTGCCCTTCTGCTACACCAATGCGATGGTGCTGCACGCGATCAAGACGCTCACTCTGCCGTCGATCCCGAACAATCAGGGCTCCGCCGCACCGATCACCACCAAGGCGCCGCCGGGCTGCATCTTGAACGCGCTGCCGCCGTTCCCGACCGGGGGGCGCCACGCCATGGGCCACTTCGTGACGCCGCTGATCTACGGCGCGCTCGCCAAGGCAGCGCCCGACCGCGTTCAGGCCGACAGCGGCATGATGAACCTGATCACGTTCCAGGGCACGCGGGCGGACAAGCGGCCGTTCACCGCGCTCTATTTCGCGGCTGGCGGCTATGGCGCTCTGAAGGACCTCGACGGCTGGTCGACGCTGCCGCATCCCTCCAATATGGCGGTGGTGCCGGTCGAAGTTTGGGAGACGCTGACGCACACGAGCGTGGTCTCGAAGCGGTTGCGGCCCGATTCAGGTGGTCCCGGACAATGGCGCGGCGGCCTCGGGCAAACGGTTGAGCTGCGCAACGACAGCGGGCATCTGCTGACGTTGCTCGGCATGGGCAACCGCACCGAGTTCCCGGCGCGCGGAGTGTTCGGCGGCGGTGAAGGTGCGCTGCGCCGGCACGCGGTGGACGGCAAGCCGGTACACGCGAAAGGCCGCGTGGAGGTGCAGCCGGGTGGCCGCATGACCGTCATCGAAGCGGGCGGTGCCGGCTACGGTCCGCCGTCGAAACGCGCGGCCGCAGCTCTCGCCGCCGACGTGGAAGACGGCTTCGTCACGCCCGAGGCGGCAAAGCGCATCTACAAGCGAAAGTAGCACGCGAAAGGCCGCGTGAGCTGCCGCGCCGCATCGGCCGTATTTCCACGCGCACGGGTGTGGTCGAACGCGCGCGGGGCTCGGTGCCCTGCGCTTTGCTTGCGCACACTACGAGCTGCGGCTTATGGAAAGGCATCGAATCGTTGCTTGATCGAGACGCCCGCGATGCACTGGCTCGGACCAATCCCCCGGATGCGCGATGAGCGCCACTTCGGCACGCGCGTGGTGCGCTGCTTTGCCGAGCGGCCGCAGAACGTGCCGGCCATGCTCGCCGATGCGCTGGCACGCAATCCGGACGGCGAGGCGCTGATCTGTGGTCCAGTGCGGCTCACCTATCGCGCGCTTGAAGACCAGGTTGCGCGGCTTGCGGGCGGCTTGCGCTCGCTCGACGTCAAGCGCGGCGACCGTGTCGCGATCCTGCTCGCCAACAGTGCCGAGTTCGTCATCGCGTTTCACGCCATCGTGCGGCTCGGCGCCATTGCCGTGTTCCTCAACATTCGCGAGGAGCGGCCGGAGCTGGCCTACATCCTCGACAACTGCGGCGCGTTGGCGATCATCCATGGCACGGAGCTCTCCGAAAAAGTCCCTGGCACCACCGAATGTCCGGAACTCGAGACGCGCATCACCGTGGGCGGCGCGATCACAGGCGCCGTCGCATTCTCCGAAGTCTCGTCGAGCGAGCCCGTGCCGCCCATCGACAGCCCCGAAGAAGACCTCGCCGCGATCCTCTACACCTCCGGCACCACCGGACGGCCGAAAGGCGCCATGCTCACCCACATGGGCATCGTGCACGCAGCGATGATCTACGAGACGTGCATGGGCCTCACGGCCGCGGACCGCTCCATCGTCTCTGTGCCGCTCAGCCACGTGACCGGACTCACCGCCGCCATCGGTGCCCTGCTCCGAACCGCCGGCACGCTGATCGTGATGCCCACATTCAAGGCCGCCGAGTTCATCCAACTCGCGGCGCAAGAGCGCATGACGCACACGCTAATGGTGCCGGCGATGTACAATCTCTGCCTGCTCGATGCAGGCTTCGCGCGCGCCGATCTCACGCGCTGGCGCGTCGGCGGCTATGGCGGCGCGCCGATGCCGGAAGTGACGATCCGCCGCCTCGCCGAGCTCTTGCCCAACCTGAAGCTCCTCAACGCCTACGGCTCCACCGAAACGACAGGACCCGTGGTGCTCATGCCGCCGTCGGAGAGCCTCGCGCGCCGCTCAGCCGTCGGCCGCGCGGTACCCGTCGCCGACATGATCGTGATGGACGAGAACGGCCGGCAGTGCGCTTCGGGCGAAACGGGCGAGATCTGGCTCAAATCCCCCAACGTCGCCGCCGGCTACTGGAACAATCGTGAAGCCACCGCCGAGAGCTTCGTTGCCGGCTACTGGCGCTCCGGCGATCTCGGCGCCATGGACGCGGACGGCTACGTCTCCGTGCTCGACCGCGTCAAGGACATGATCAATCGCGGCGGCTTCAAGATCTACTCGGTGGAGGTCGAGAACTGGCTCGCCGCCCATCCGGGCGTGATCGAGGCGGCGGTTGTCGCGAAGCCCTGCCCGGTGCTGGGCGAGCGCGTCCACGCCTTCATCGTGCCCAGCGGTTGCGCACCGGCGACCAGCGAGTTGAAAATGCACTGCGCCGGCCATCTCGCCGACTACAAGATCCCCGAGTCGTTCACGGTTCTCGCCGAACCCCTGCCGCGAAACGCCGCCGGCAAGGTGATCAAGCGCGACCTCAGGGGCCGGGTCTCGGAGTGATGCCAAGGCGTTGGCACGAGGCCGGCCTCGTGAGAGGATCGCCGATCTGACAAAGGAGCTGCCGTGACTGCCGACTTCAAGGGCGCCATCGACTGCGACGTCCACCCCAGGGTGCCGAACATCAAGGCGCTGACGCGCTACATGGACCCCTACTGGGCTGAGACGGTGCACGTGCGCGGCATCGACGCGTTCGAAACCGTCGCCTACCCGGCAAACGCGCCGATGACGATCCGGGAGGACTATCGCACGGCTCCCGGCGGACGAGCCGACGAGGATGCCGGCCGCATGGCCAAAGCGCTGCTCGATCCTCACGGCTTCTCGCTTGCCATCTGCAACTGCCTTTACGCGGTGCAGATGATCCGCGACGAGCACTTGGCCAAGGCCTTCTGCGCGGCGGTGAACGACTGGATCCGTCACGAGTGGCTCGACCGCGACCCGCGGCTCCGCGGCTCCATGGTGGTGCCGATCCAGAACATCGAATACGCAGTCGACGAGGTGAACCGCTGCGCCGCCGACAAACGCTTCGTGCAGGTGCTGTTCATCGCGCTCGGCGAGCGTCCGCTCGGCAAGAGCGAGTTCTGGCCGATCTACCGCGCCGCAGAGAAGCACGGGCTGACGATCGGCATCCACGCCGGCTCCAGCTACCACCACGCGGTGACGGGCTCCGGCTGGCCCTCCTACTACATGGAGGATTACGCCGCTCAATCGCTTGGTTTCCACGCCCAGGTCGGCAGCCTGATCGCCGAAGGCGTGTTCGTGAAGTTCCCGAAGCTGAAGGCGGTGATGATCGAATCGGGTGTGACGTGGCTGCCCGCCTACATGTGGCGCTTCTCCAAGTTCTGGCGCGGTGTGCGTCTCGAAGTGCCTTGGATCGACCGGCCGCCCATGGAAATCCTGCGCGACCACATCCGCTTCACGATCCAGCCATTCGATGCTCCGAGCGATTCGGACACGATCAGGCGCTTCCTCGACCAATTGCCAAGCGAGGAGCTGCTGCTCTTTTCCTCCGACTTCCCACACTGGCAGTACGACGGCGATGCCATGATGCCCCCCGGCATCGAGCCCGCCCTGCAACGCAAAATATTGACGGAAAACCCGCGCGCGACCTACCCGCGCCTCGCCTGAATCGTCGTGTCAGTGCCGTTCCATTTGGCGCGCCGCAAGCAGGTCGCAGGCTTGCAACAATTCAATCGACAATGAACAGTTTTGCGCCTTCCGGACCGGTCCGAGAGCGGTGCGGCTCCGCGCCGTCGGCCACCTGATAGCTTTGACCAGGGCGCAGCGTCACGCGTCGACCATCTGCAAGCTCGGTTTCAAGGCGCCCATCCAGCACAAGAAGAATGTGCCCCTTCTGGCACCAATGATCAGCAAGATAATGAGCCGAGTATTCGACCATGCGGACCCGGATGCCAGAAAATTCCTGCGTCCGCCATGTAGCCATGCCGGTCTCGCCCTTGTGCTCCGTCCGTTCCACGGACGACCAATCGGTCGTGCCGAACGGGATGTCATGCATCTTCATCGTCCGCTCCCTTGATCAAGTTCGATTGACTGGCTGCGGCGCTGTCGTCGCCATCCTCGTCAGCGTCAGCATTGCCACCCGGAATGACATAGGCGCCTCTGAGCCAGCGCGAAAGATCGACATCGGCGCAACGGCGCGAGCAAAACGGGCGATAATGCGCATCTCCCGCCGCGCCGCAGATCGGACATTTAGTGTTGGGCGGCTTAACGAACGGGCCAGGTTTGCTCGTTGCCATGGATGGTAGTCTTTCTGCGTTGTCTCACTCCGGCTCCGTTTCGCCAGCCTTGAGCCAATTGAAATGTATCGGGAAGCCCTCCGCGAACAGCATGCCTGTAACCTCCATCAACGGCAGGCCAACGACATTCGTGTAGGAGCCAACAAGCTTCTGAACAAAGCAGCCCGCAAGGCCTTGAACGGCATAGCCGCCCGCTTTGCCCTTCCATTCGCGCGAGGCGAGATAGCTCTGCATTTCCTCCTTGGAGAGGCGCTTGAAGCGCACTTTCGTGTCGACGATCTTCGTCCGTACCCGATCGTCAGGCGTGATCAGGCACAGTCCGGTGTAGACGTGATGCGACCGTCCCGACAGGCGCTGCAGCGTGGCAAGGGCTTCATCCACGTCGTTTGGCTTGCCAAAAATGTTTCTTGCGCCTTGCGAGACGACCGTGTCTGCTGCCAACACGAAAGCCTCAGCCAAGTCTTTGTCGTCGGCGATCAGATCACGTGCCGCCTCCGCCTTTGCGCGTGAGAGCCGCGTGACCAGGCTTCGGGGCATTTCCCCCCTTTTGGGCGTTTCGTCGATCGACGATGGGCGTAAGGCGTCCGGGCTGATTCCGACTTGCGACAGCAGCATGAGCCTCCGTGGACTGGCGCTTGCGAGCACCAGCCGAGGCTTTAAATCTTGACGCCGCCCGGCAGGCTTGGACTTCGCGCGGGCTTGGCGCAAGGTTTCCCGTTTCGGCGCATCCACTCGACCGAAAACGCTCAGAAACGATGCCTTGGTCGAACTCATCGAGTGGCCCTTAATCAAAGCCCCAAAAGGGGCGTCCTGCCGGCATCCTCAGCAGCGGAATCGGCTGGGACAATGCCCTCCACGCACGCTTGGAATCAAGTCCAAATACAGCAGCCGACCAACAGTCAACACCGTGCAAAAACTCTATCCGGCAGAGGCTTGCTGCTGATCGGCACGCTCCTTACAGAAGTAAGGAAACGTGCTAAATTCACAACCGCTCGTTTCGGTTTCGAGGAGGCGGTATGCGTACCCGGCTTCTGCTTCAGTATTGCCTCGCCGTCTCGGTGTTGACCCTTGCTCTTGGCCCGCTCTTTGCGCCGGACAGTCGCGCCCAGGCCATTGCCACCGAGGAGCTGCTCTCCGCCGTCGTCCGAATCAAGACATACATCAACCCCGAAGGGCGCACCGTCGAGACACTTGGGCGGGAACGGAACGGCAGCGGCGTCGTGATCGGCGGAGACGGCCTCATCTTGACGATCGGATATTTGATCGTCGAGGCGCAGAGCGCAGAAGTCATCACCAATGATGGTGCTACTGCGGCCGCCGACGTAGTTGGTTACGACTATGACACGGGCTTCGGGCTGCTGAGAGCCAGTCGGGCTCTCAAAGTACGCCCCATGCCCTTAGGCCGATCGGCTGAACTTGCCACGGGCGACAAGTTGTTGGTGGCAGGCGGCGGAGGCCTAGCGGCGGTCGGCCCCGCAACCATCGCGGCCAAGCGCGAGTTCGCAGGCAATTGGGAATACTTGCTGGACGAAGCCATTTTTACAACGCCAGCTTACCCTTGGTGGGGCGGCGCTGCCTTGATCTCCAAGGAAGGCAGGCTGATTGGCATTGGTTCGCTCGCCATCCGCGACGTGCGGCATGGCGATAGCGAGGCGACCAATATGTTCGTGCCTATCGATCGCCTTGCGCCCATTCTCGGCGAGCTCATCGGCGATGGACGCGTCTCGAGCCCTGCCAAGCCCTGGATTGGAATCAACACATCGGAGACCAATGGAAGACTGGTCATCCAGCGCGTGACGCGAGGCGGGCCTGCTGACAAGGCGGGCGTCAAAGCAGGCGACGCGGTGATCGGCGTCGCTGGCAAGAAAGCGCGATCCCTTGCCGATCTTTATCGCGGGATCTGGGCGGTGGGAGCCGCAGGGTCGCCAGTGACGCTCGATCTTGTACGCAATGGCGAAGCTGTTTCGATCGAGGTCAAATCCATCGATCGACTTCAGCATCTGAGGCTCGGATCACAGCTTTAGAATTGAACATCGTTGGCGCATTGTGGTCGGCCTCGCGAGCCGGATCCGAACCAATCCGGGAAAGCCGGCCTTGCGCAACCCGCTCAAGACTGAGCGGCATATTCCCTATGCTCTGATTGGCGGTAAAGAAAGCCGTAGCAGTCACATCAGCCGCGCTCGTCAGGGATGACTTGCAATTCGATCAAGACGCCATCGCGCAGCAGCGTGGCACCGATTGAGCTGCCGATGCGGCTGTCGTCGAGCAGGCGGGTCATGTCATCGATTCCTGTTACAGGGTGGCCGTCCAGGGCGACCAGCACGTCTCCAGGTCGCAGCCCGGCTGCAGTCGCCGGGGAGGCATCAATGATTTCAACTATCCGAACTCCTCCAGTCTGCGACAGACCATTGCGGTGCCGAAAACGCTCCGGCAATACGATCTGGTCACCTGCGATGCCGAGACGGGCCCGCCGTACTCGGCCGTGCTGTAGAATTTGACCGAGAACGTAAAGTGCTGTGTTGGCCGCGACCGAGAAGCAAATGCCCTGAGCGCCGACGATCGCGGCAGTATTGATCCCGATGACTTCCGCCGAAGAGGAAACGAGAGGTCCGCCGGAATTTCCTGGATTGAGCGCCGCATCGGTTTGGATGACGTCCCCGATGAGGCGGCCCTGGTAACCGCGCAGCGTGCGCCCGACGGCACTGACAATGCCCGCCGTTACGGTGGATTGGAAGCCGAGAGGGTTGCCGATCGCGATGGCAATCTGGCCTGGCACGACCGCCTTCGAGTTGCCGAGCCTGGCGGCCGGCAAGCTGTCATGGGTTTCTGCTCGGAGCACCGCCAGGTCCGTATCGGGATCGCGGCCAAGGATGCGCGCCCGCGCCTGGCGCTCACCTGGCAGAGTAATGACGATCCGATTGGCGCCCTCCACGACGTGATTGTTGGTCAGCAGAATGCCATCCGGCGACACGACGACTCCGGAGCCGGAGCCTTCGGCGGCACGGCCGCGGCGCTCGCCGGCAATGTGGATATGGGCAACGCATGGCGACACGCGCTCGACCGCAGTCACGACCGCCCGAGAATAGGCATCGAGCAGCGGGCCGTCACCGGTTTGGGACGGCGCTGGAGCAGCCGGCCGAGGGGAAGCCGAGTCCGTGTCGAGCCGACGGAAAATGCGAGCGAATGCACTCATGAAAAGCGGCCTCAAATCGCGCTGTGGGTCCGCCTGATATGGGGCGTGAGCGACCGGATTTCGATCCCTGGATTGTGGCAGGCCCAAGTCATTGCCGGACTTGCCACAAACGCGGCTCAGCGACGCCATATTGAACAAGTAGCGGAACGTGTGGGGCGTCTCTGCCGGTGGATCGGACGAGTATTGGCCCTGAGGCCCCGATATGCTGAGCGTATTGCGACTGACGAGCCGCGTGATCGAGCTGACGCTCGGTCTGGTGCTGCGCTTGGGCCGCTTCCTGTTCTTCTCGGTGGCGTTCAATCCGAAGCTCGGACCCTTGCGGCACGTGCTGGCGGCGGCAGTTGGCTTCATGGTGTTCTCGATGCTGCTGGTTTACGTCGCAGCCCCCTTGCGCGGCGTGATCGGCCACGCCTTCATGGGCGAGAGGCTGCGCTACGACGCCGAACGCTGGCTGGCGACGGCGATCTATGACCGGCGCGGGCAGTTCGTCGGGGCCTTCGATCCGCGGCTCGACAGCCAGCGGGATGTGAATTGGACGGACACCGCCATCGAGCTCGGCGGGCACACAGCCAATCCGGATCACAAGTCCATTCCCGTGACAGCTGTTCCCGAGCGATACTGGCAGTGCCTGTCGTTCCATGAGGACCGCTACATCGGCGGGCTGCTCAACCCTTATGGGATCGATCTGCTCGGCGTCCTCAAAATTCCCTATTCGACGGTGAAGCGCAGCATCGCACTGAAGCGGCCAAGCCTGGGTGTTGGCGGCTCGACGCTGCCGATGCAGTTCGCACGCGTGATCTACAAGACGCCGCCTGATGCGCGCGAGGGACCGTTCCGCAAGCTTCGCCGCAAGATCGGGGAGTGGTGGCTGGCGCCGGTGATCTACCACGAGCTGACGCGCGGCGGTGACGATACGCCGTTGAAGCAATGGGCCGCGAACCATCTGTGGCTGGCGCAGCGCACGGGCGGGGCGCCGCTGCACGGCGTTGAAATGACGAGCCGGGTCGTGTTCGGCAAGGAGGCCAAGGATCTCTCGATCGCCGAGCAGTTCGTGCTGGCTTCGGCCGTGAACAAGCCGATCATCCTGCTGGAGGGCAGCGAAAGGCTGAACGAGGTGCGCCTCGATCACTGGCGCTACATCACCGAGGTGCGCGCCAAGACCTGCGCCGACCGACTGATCGAGGATCAGGGCGAGCGACAGAAGATCCTGTTCGAGCTGGTGAGTCTCGCCAACGGACCGCCCGATCCGAAGATCCGGCCGAAGCTGCAGGAGGCGCTCGAGCTGCATGCGCCGGAGCTCGCCAAGCGCGCCGTTGCCAATCCTACGATCCGGGCCAATGCGCTGCTGCCAGCTGCGCGCTTCGGCATGCGCGAGGAGATGAAGCAGCTACATGGCTTCGGCTGGCGCGAGAGCGTGCGCGGGGTCGCAACGACCCTCGACGTGACGCAGAACCTCGCCTTCAACGACGCTGTGCGCGCGGAGCTGGTGCGGCTCGACCAAAAGCTCGCGGATAAGCTCAACCCGGGGTTCGCGCTCGATCCTCGGCGGGCGGCCGGACAGCCAGGACTGAAACTGCCGAACATCACGGTCGTGGCAGCGAACGCCAAGGGCGAGATCGTGCGTTACTTCGAGGTGGGCGAAACGGCGCCCTACTTCGGCTCGCCCTTCGCGCGCGATGGCAAAACCGGCAAGTACATGGCCGAGCGCGAGCAGCGCCGGATCGCCTCGACGGGCAAGATGCTGGTTGCCATTGCTGCCGGCAACGAGAACCAGGACACAGCTGAGACGGTCTACCAGGATACGATGGCGCCGGAGCGAGGTGCCGACACGTGCGAAAAACTCGCGCAGCCGCTGGCCAGTCCGCGCGGGCGCAAGGCGATCGTGTCGTTCGCGTGCTCGCTCAACCGTCCGATGGAGTGGCGGGCGGCGGCGCTCGGCCAGCTGCGGATCAAGCGGCTGATCGATGGGTTCGGCTTCAACATGCCACCGGCGGCGGTCGCAGATGAGGCGACGCCACCGTCGACGGCAGCGGCCCGGGGACTGATCTCCGGCTCGCCGCGACGGGTGCATCACATGGCAAGTGTGGTGCTGGCGTCACTGACCGGCGATGGACAGAAGCCCGTGCCGCCGCCAACGCTGGTCAAGTCCTATGATCATGGCAAGGGCGCTCTCGCGGCAGTGCGGGACGAGCACGCGATCGTGCCGAACCGGCTGGTGCGGCCGCACGGCACAGCGTTTGTGAAGGCGATGCTGCAAGCGCCGCTCTGCTACCGGCATCAGGGTGCAGCCCACGGAACGCTTAAGGCGCTCGCACACTGGTGCGCGAGCGAGCGGCAAGGCTTGAGACTGCATTTCGCGAAGACGGGCACCGATACGTCGGAGGATCCCAACCAGACCGTGGACACGTGGATTGCCGGAGGGTTGCAGTTCGCCAGCGGTGAAGCCTATTCGTATGTGGTGCTGGTGGGCACGGGATCGACGCGGGAGCCGTTCGGGCGCAGCGTGCATGCGGCGCAGGCGGCAACGCCACTGCTCGAGGTGCTGCTGAGAGACCTTGAACGAGGCCAGGGCGTTCGCGCCGAGCTGGTACAACCGGCGCCAGCAATTTCCGGACGCTCGGGTCGGCCGAAGCCGACAACCAAGTTGTCGGACTTGCCGAGACCAAGCGGCTGAGTCGAATGCCGCAGTTATCGACGAAACCGCCCGAACTAGAGCCAAACATCGAGAGCGCGTAAAAAAGTCCGCACGTTGGAGAAACAGATTCGTCGTTTCGCGCTTGCGCCGATTAGCGGGCTGAATCGACTCGGGATTTGGCGCGTGATGCCGTCTGCGAGCTTTCGACTTCGCAGGTGAGGCCGTTTGGCGAGCATGCGCACGTTAAGTCCTCATTCACCATTCCGAGTCAAACCAGGGACATCAGTTACGGAGTAATGCGTACCATGTCCCGTTCGACCATCGCTTTGCAGCTTGCGACTGCGTTTTCTCTTGCGCTCTTCGCTTCCGCCTGTGCGCGCGGCGTCGACAAAGGCCCCGAAGCACGGCTCGGCAAATCCACCTATGATCAAAACGGCGGACGCTACGGCCGCAACGTCGGCGGCATGGCTGCTGCGCAGCCCGGATCGGCACAGGAGTTCTCCGCGCAGGGCGCCGATCTCGTCTATTTCGCGTCCGACAGCAGCGATCTGACGCCAGAGGCGCAGCAGACGCTGGCGCAGCAAGCGCAATGGCTGCAGCGCTACCAGGGCCACACGGTGACCATCGAGGGCCATGCCGACGAGCGCGGCACGCGCGAGTACAACATCGCGCTCGGCGCGCGGCGGGCGCAGGCCGTGAAGCGGTTTCTCGAGCAGAATGGTGTCAACCCGGCACGCGTCCGGACGACGTCATACGGCAAGGAGCGGCCGGTGGCGGTTTGCAACGACATCTCCTGCTGGTCGCAGAACCGGCGGGCGCAGACGGTGCTGGCTGCAGCGGCGACGGCGGGCCGGTACTAACCGCACTCGATCCTTGCATCAGACTTCCAAGCCATTTCCCGTGTCGCAGCGCGCTCCGCGCAAATGCCAGCTCAGAAATTGCGATGGCCATGTTGACGCTTGCCGTGTTCCGTATGCTCCCCGTCGCCGCAATTGCGAGTGTGCTCGCAGCACAGCCGGCCAAAGCGCAGAGCGTGGCCGCACTGGCCAGTCCCGGGATCAAGGTGAGCTCGAGCAATTTCGTGCCCACATGTGCAACGCCCGGGCGGCTGATGGCCTACCTGCATGCGAGGAACCCGAAGCTCGAGGCACGGTTCTGGAGCATTGGGCTCTACTACATGCGGTATGGCCACGAGATGGGGCTCCGCTGGGACTACGCGTTCTTCCAGATGATGGTGGAGACGCGCTATTTGGAGTTCCGCCGACCGGACGGGACGCCAGCCACCGTGAAGCCGGAACAGAACAACTTCGCTGGGATTGGGGCGACGGGCGGCGCTGCGGGCGATGCCTTCGCTGATGTCGCGACGGGAGTCCAAGCGCATCTGCAGCATGTGCTGCTTTATGCGGGTGAGCCGATTGCGGCGCCGATCGCCGAGCGGACGCGCAATGTGCAGGCCTGGGGTGTGCTCAAGCCGTGGCAGGCGGCGCTGCAGAGGCCGGTCTCTTACGCCGATCTGGCACGGCACTGGGCGCCGGGGAACGCCAACTACGGACCGAGCATCGAGTCGGTCGCCAACCGGTTCTACGAAAGCTTCTGCCAACAGCCTGATCCGGTGCCGGAGCAGGTTGCGGAGGCCATGCGGGGCACAAGGGGGACGGCCGTCACAGATGCGGCGGCGGTCGAGGAAAAACCCGGCAAGGCCGTCGCGAGAGCGGCGATTGCGGAAGCGCGCGCAGGGGGAAGCGTCGCGCGGTCCGGTCTTGGCGCGCCGATGGTGGCGGCCGCGGTGATGACCGCGGCGAAGCCCGTCGTTTCAGCGCCGCTCATGCCGGCGACGCCGGCTGCGCTGACGCCCGCCGCGCTTCCCGCGCCTGCTCCGGCACCCCTAGCGCCTGTCCCAGCGCCTTCGCCGAGCGAGACGGCCGACGATGCCGTGCGAGCGCTCGTCGGTGGCAAGACAGTGGCGCTCGATACTCCGCTCGGCACGACGGTGCCGATCGTCTTCCGCGAGGACGGCACGATGACGGGCAAAGCCGGCAACCTCGCGGGGATGCTGGGCGCGCCAACCGACAGCGGCAAGTGGTGGGCTGAACGGGGCCGGCTCTGCCAGAAGTGGACCGTTTGGTTCAACAAGGAACTGCAGTGCATCAAGATCAAGCTCTCTGGCGGCGCCGTGCACTGGACACGCGACGACGGGCGAATGGGCACGGCCAAGATCGTGTCGCAGTGATGCAAAATCGTGCAGCTTAAGGCATTGCGCCACCCGGACGGGCATCGGAGAATACTCAAAGCCGGCACTCCTGAAGCCGTGCGTCCGATATCTCCTTGTCCTTTCCCGGAGCAGACCCCATGGCTCATCACACGTTGAAGTCGACGCTCACGACTGTGCACTGGGGCTATTTCGATGCGGCGGTGCCGCCCGTGCTGACGATCGACAGCGGTGATCGCGTCACGATCGAGACGCTTTCGGGGGCGCCGGATGTGATGCCGCCGCCCAGCTCCGGCTTCGCGCTGCCGCCGGAATTGCCCGAGATCCACGCCAAGGTGCCGCGGAAATTGCCGGGGCATCTGCTGACGGGCCCCGTCGCGATCAAGGGTGCAATGCCGGGCGATGCGCTGGAAGTGGAGATCGAGGAGATCAAGTTTCGCCAGAACTGGGGTTACAACGCCATCCGGCCACTGTCGGGCGCGTTGCCGGGCGAGTTCGACGAAGTTCGCATCATCCACATTCCGCTCGATCACGAGAAAAACGTCGGCAAGCTGTCGTGGGGCGCAGAGGTGCCGCTGAGGCCGTTCTTTGGCGTGATGGGCGTCGCCCCGCCGCCAGCCTGGGGCATGGTGTCGTCGATCCCGCCGAACAGGCACGGCGGCAACCTCGACAACAAGGAGATGGTGGCGGGCACGAAGCTCCTGCTCCCTGTGTATGTGCCGGGCGCGAATTTCTCGTGCGGTGATGGTCACGGTGCGCAAGGCGACGGCGAGGTGTGCGTGACCGCGATCGAGACAGCGCTGACGGGCACGTTCAAATTCACGTTGCGCAAGGGGCTGAAGCTGAAATGGCCCCGCGCGGAATCGTCGACGCATCACATCACGATGGCGTTCGATCCGGATCTGGATCAGGCGGCGAAGGAGGCGCTCCGGCTGATGATTGCGCTGATCTGCGAGCGCAAGAATTTATCGCGGGAAGACGCGTACACGCTCTGCTCGCTGGCGGCGGATCTGCGCGTGACGCAGCTGGTGAATGGCAACAATGGCTGCCACTGCATGCTGGAGAAGCGGTATTTCGCGTGAGCCGGCTTGCGCGTCATGGCGGGCACAGTCGATTCGCAACATTAGAAACATCGATGACGTAGGTCGGAGCTAGCGGGCCACCGGATCGCCGGGGACGGCACAGCGCCTCGTCCCGCGAAGTCCCGTCGCGAGTTGTCGGACTTCGCCGGAGCGGACGCCGGGCTTCACCCTCGGCCGCGTGGGCCGGCTCACTCCGACCTACGACTCGCCGGTCGTGGGATGTCGGACTTCGCCGGAGCGGGCGACGGGCTCCGCCTCGGCTGTGTGGGCCGGGTCACTCCGACCTACGATTTGCGGCGCGCTTGGGCTTGGGGAGATCGATGCCGGCGGCGGTGAGCTCGGCTTCGGTGAAGCCGAGCTCCTTGATCAGCACCTCGCGGTTGTGTTGGCCGAGGCGGGGGCCGGCGGTTTTGATCTTGCCGGGGGTGGCGGAGAACTTGCCGACCACGTTCTGCATGCGCACGGGGCCGCCGAGTTCCTCGTCATCCACCGAGGCGATGTTCTCCCGCGCGATGAACTGCGGATCGGCGCAGATCTGGGCGACGTTGTTCACCGGAGCGATCGGAGCATCGATGGCGAGAAACATGGTCATCAAGTCGTCGAAGTCGATCTTGCCGATGGCGCCCTGCAGCACCTCGTCGAGCGCCTTGGCGTTGTCGAGGCGGCGGCGGTTGTCGATGAAGCGCGGGTCCTTGACGGTTTCGGGGATCTTCAAGGCTTCGCAAATGCGCTCGAAGGTGGATTGCGCGGAGCCGGCGATCGACATCCACTTGCCGTCGCGCGAGCGGTAGGTGTTGCGCGGCGCCGTGAAGGGCAGGCGTGAGCCCTGGCGCTGCTGAATCTCGCCGAGCTGGTCGTAATCGATGACCTGCGGTCCCATCAGGGAGAAGAGCGTCTCGTAGATGGCGAGGTCGATCACCTGGCCCTTGCCCGAGCGGCGCTGCTCGTGGAGCGCAGCAGAGGCAAGGAACGCGGCCATCAGGCCCGTTGTGGAGTCGGCAAGGCCGAAACCGGGGAGCAGAGGCGGACCGTCCGGCTCGCCGTTGATGTTGACGAAGCCGGCGTAGGCTTCGGCCAGCGTGCCGAAGCCGGGGCGGTTCTTGTAGGGGCCGGTCTGACCGAAGCCGGTGACGCGCATGACGATGAGGGCCGGGTTGATGGCGTGCAGCACGTCGGGGCCGATGCCCCATTTCTCCAGCGTGCCCGTGCGGTAGTTCTCGATCAGGATATCGGCATCCTTGACGAGGCGCTTCACGACCTCGACGCCAAAGGGCGTGCGCAGATCGGCCGTGACGGAGCGCTTGTTACGGCCGAGGATCTTGTAATAGAGGCCAACGCCGTTCTTGTTGCGACCCCAGTAGCGGACCTCGTCGCCGGTTTTCGGACGCTCGAGCTTGATCACGTCGGCGCCGAAATCGCCAAGGAACATGGCGCTCATCGGGGCGGCGAGAAAGTTCGAGATGTCGATGACCTTGACGCCCGCGAATGGGGCCATGCGGGGCTGGGCGGACTTGGACAAGGGTGTGTGCTCCTTTGAACGGGCCGATCATGCCCGCGATCTCATGATAATCGAAGGGGTCAGTGTCGCGCGTCGCTCAGCTCGGATTTCGGAGCAGTCTCGATAGCCAGCCAAATCTCTTCTTTCTGGTCACTGAGGCTTCCCATCCATCGTATTCGACTCCGTAAGTGTCGGCCAAACGACAAAGGTCGGCGAGCGTTGTCATTCGCCAGTCCTCCCCAATGGCTTCATGACGTTCGGCAATAACGCCATCATTGTTGACCGTTGGCCTAACTTCATACCCCTGCTCTTCGAGCACCTTTCGAAGCGCGCCAAAGTTGCCCCGGTAGAAGTAGTGCACGACATGCCGGATATCGCGCATATCCTCGCCATGTCCTTCGAGGACGCTCAACGTCGCTTTGGCGCGTTCCATATGTTTGAGATTTTCACTCACTCGAGCGTATCCAAACCGGAGCCAAGCATCGCGTGCAACCTATCGTGCAGGGTATGTCCGGACAAGGCTCTGGCGGGGCCGATCCCCATGCATTAGGTTTGGTGGCGAAGAAACCGCGGCCGGACGGCCACGTGACATCGAGGTTCAATGACGACTGCCAAATCGCAAACCATGGTCAGCGTCGGCAAGGCCGATGCCTTTCCCGTCGACAAGCTGCAAATCGTGACCGCGGGCCGGCGCGAGATCGGTGTCGTGCGCCGGGCGGACGGAACGGTGCAGGCGGTCAGGAACTGGTGCCCGCATAAGGGCGCTCCGATCTGCAAGGGCCAACTCAGCGGGACGACGCTGCCGGCGCCACCCGGCACGCTCGAATGGGGCCACGACGGCGAGATCCTGCGCTGCCCGTGGCATGGCTTCGAATTCTACATTGCGAACGGGCGGGCGCCCTACACAGGCAGCCGCATGCGGTTGCGCGTCTATCCGGCGAAGATCGAGAACGGCGACATTTTGATCGACCTCGGACCCCAGAGGTCGAGCGGCAATTCCGGCGAGGAGGAAGACAGCCCATGAACATCGAGACACCCACCTCGAAGGCCATGCGCGCGAAGGGTGACCCGGGCCTCACCATTATTGATTGCGATGTGCATCCGGTGGTGGCCGGTGGCTTCGAGCCGCTCTATCCGTTCATGCCGAAGGCGTGGGCCGAGCGCTTCAAATTGAAGCTGGCGCGCGTTCCGAACATCCTGCCGTTGACGTTCCGCTTCGAGCATCCGTCGGGCTCGGCCGCGCGCCACGACGCGGCAACGCCGTCGGGCGGGCCTGCGGGCTCCGATCCCGAGTACATGCGCCGCGACCTGCTCGATGCTCACAACATCTCGCTTGCCGTGCTGACGTCGCTGCAGGCCGGGCAGATGGGGACAGTGATCGCGGGTCCGGACGAGAGCGCGGTGATCATCTCGGCCTATAACGACTACTTCCTCGACGTGTGGCCGCTGAAGACGGAAAAGCGCCTGCGGCTGGCAATGACGGTGACCGCGCAAGACCCACGCGCGGCAGTGGCCGAAATCAAGCGCGTCGGCAAGCGGCCGGAGGTGTGTGCCGTCTATCTGCCGCTGATCAACATCCTGATGGGCAACCGCTACTACGAGCCGATCTACGAGGCGGCGGTTGATCATGGCCTGCCGATCCTGCTGCACGTCACCGGCACCGACAGCGTGCACTACGGCTCGCCCAATCAGGCGGGCGGCTTCCCGGAGAATTATCCGGAGCGGTATGTGTCGCTCGCTCAGATCGGCGAGGCGAACCTCACGTCGCTCTGCTTCTCGGGCGTGTTCGAGAAGTTCCCGACGCTGAAGTTCATCTTCGTCGAGTACAGCTTCGCGTGGGCGCTGCCACTGATGTGGCGCATCAACCGCACGTGGGAGTCGCTGCGCTACGACACGCCGTGGGTGAAGCGGCCGCCGCGCGAGTACGTGTCGGAGCGCGTGCGGTTCTCAACGCAGCCGCTGGACGAGCCGGAGAACCCGGAGCATCTGAATCAGCTGATCAGCATGCTCGGGCCAGAGCATCTCGTGTTCTCGACCGACTACCCGCACTGGGACAACGACATGCCGGGTCAGTCGCTGCTGATGCTCGACAAGGACGTGCGCCGCCAGGTGCTGGGGCAGAACGCGCTGAAGGTTTTGCGTACCTGAGTCAGCTCGCGCGGGAGCGGTACGCGCTGGTTCCGTTGCGACCAGCGGTCCCGGCCGGCTAACATTTGGCCGGTCGGAGGCGTTCGCGTGACCGTTGTATTGGCGCCGAGTCTCGAGATGGCACACGCGGGTACACATAGCCGCCGGCTATGATAACGATACCTCGACTGCGTCAAGCAGTTCGGGGCACGCTGATCAACCATTGCCGAGCGTGGAGACGATGCCATGGAGATGCATCAGATTCGCTACTTTCTAGCCGTTGCGGACGAGCTGAACTTCACGCGAGCCGCAGAGCGCTGCAGTGTCTCGCAACCTTCGCTTACGCGCGCGATCAAGATGCTGGAAGACGAACTCGGCGGGCCGCTGTTCAACCGCGAACGCCGGCACACGCACCTTACCGAGCTGGGCCGGATGGTTCTGCCCCACCTGCGCGACATCCATTCCCGCGCGATGGATGCCAAACGCGAGGCGGTGGACTTTGTGAAACTGAAGCGGGCGTCACTGAAACTCGGCCTGATGTGCACGATCGCGCCCTCGAACCTGATGGAGCTTGTGCGGGCGCTGCGGTCGCGTCATCCGGGAATCGAGTTGCAGCTCATCGATTCGACGGCATCCGAGCTCTGCGAGCGATTGCATTCCGGCGATCTTGAAGTTGCTGTCTGCTGTCACCCGGAAACCGAGGACGACGACCGCTTGCACCGCGTACCGCTGTTCAGGGAAAGGTTCGTCATCGTGCTCAGTCCCGCGCACAAGCTCGCCACCAAAGGGACAATTGCGGTCCGAGATCTCGACGGCGAGGATTATCTCGATCGCGTGCACTGCGAATACGCCGAGCGGGCGGACCGCATTTTCAAGGAGCAGGGCGTCAAGGACCGAACCGTTTATCGCTCCGACCGCGACGACTGGATCCTCGCGATGGCAGCCGCAGGCATGGGATACGCATTCATGCCGGAGCAGTGCGCGGTCCATCCTGAGGTGGCGGTGCGACCGCTTGTTGAACCCGAGATCTGGCGTGAAATCTCATTGGTCACAGTGCGCGGGCGCAAGCATTCGGTCGCTGTTGGTGCGCTGGTCTCAGAAGCAATGCGATGGCGGAGGCTAGGTCTTGCAGAATCTTGCGACCGAAAGGTCGTCAAGCTGATTGCCCGGTCATAGGCGGCTCGCGGGCCGTCCTCGATTGCGACAGGAGCACGGGGCCCGGCCGAGCCAAAGGCGTCCTGTCGCAATGAGGGCTCGGGGTTCCCACGCACGCAGCATCCCGGCGCTCGGAGATGCGTGCCAAACCCGCATCGTCCAAACGTTGCCGCGCGCGGGGAGGCAGATCCCGCGCAAGTATTGTTATTCACTTGTCAAAGAGCGGCTCTTTGCCCCTTGCGGGGATAGAGCATTCCGCCGCTCGCCAGGGAGAGCACGAAGCTCGTCCGGGCATTGCGGCAGAACCCCAGGAGTATGAGGCCGCTCTGGAGGGTGGGGATAAGTTCTCCAGGGAATCTACGCACACGGTTAACCAGCGTCGCAGATACATCCGGGAGGAACCGAGCTCTATGCGGCGCGCTCAACGATTGAGCGAGCGTGGAAGCTCGGAGGGATCGACAAAGAGTTGCCAGCGAGCGGGTTCTATGCCTTCGAAGGCCTTCTGGATGCGCTCATCGTCGGGGCGTACGCGCGTGGCCGCACGAACGAAAATCCGGTCGACCTGGTCGGGGTGCCGCCGCAGAATCTCGGCATAGATCTCCGGGTCCTTTTCGCCGCTGTCGCCGACCAGCACAAATCTTCGCCCGGGCCAAGTCGCGAGAAGCTTCTCGATCTCGGGCGGTTTGGTGAGGGTGGCGTCAGCGAAGATGTTCTGGATCGAGCTGTCCTTGAGGCGGATCTGCTTCAGCGTCAGCGTTGCCGGAGGGAAGCCGGCTTCGGCCAGGAATGCGCTGAGCGGCGCATAAAGGTGCCAGGGGCTCGATGAGACGAAGTGGAAGCGGGCGCCCTCGCTGGCCCAGGTCTGGAAGAGACTGGCGGTTCCGGGGATTGCCTCGAACGGCTTCAGGAACGTCGCCTCCATCATGCGGCGACGGTCGGTGACGTAGGTGACTTTGACCGTGTCGTCGATGTCAGAGATGACCGAGCGGCCAGCCGGCGGGATCAGAAGCACCTTGCCTTGGAAAATGCGGGGGTCGCGGCGATCGAGCTTTGCTTCGTAGGAAACGACACCGTTCTTCTGGATCGGCTCGAGATCAGCATCCTTGATTCTCAGCGCTTCAGTAACGTGACCGTCGGCGCCGGTCTCTGACAGCGCATAATCCTTTCCGCCGAGAGTTACAACGATCCGCCGCCCGCTTTTGTTGTCGCCGAGCAGAAGATTGATGCGCTCATCGAATATCGTTTGCTCGCCTCGATCAGGGACAACGCCATAGGCCGTCTCCAGAGCTTTTGCGATGACGGCCTTGCGCACCGAACTGCGCTCCGGACGGTAGACACGCGCGTGAATAGGGAGGATCCACGTGGTGCGGTCGGCAGAAAGGTGCGCGGCGGTCGTAAAAAAGTCGATGCGCTCGGTGCTCTCGAGGTTCGAGACGGCGCGGCTTTGTGCCGGGATCGATGCGGTGGACTGGCCAAGCGCGGACGGCACTACCAGCGGGAGCAACAGCGGTGCAGTTGCGACCGACGTCACCACACGGCGGCGCGACAGTACGTTTTCAGGCGGAGAGAGGCGACGCGGGTAGTTGTCCAAGTACGACTTTGTTCGATCGGCCATTCGTAACGCGCATCCTGTTCGTGACATCAAAAACGGACCGAGAGGGGCTGCGCCCCAACTTCGGTCCGATGACGTCGTGCCTATAGGTGGCGACTAACAGCGCGTAATGCAACCCCGACTGTGGTTCAAGCGTCCGATCCCGCATCATCCGCCTGGGGAAGGAGACGCCGGAGGCTTCTCAAGGAACGCAAGTGCTTCCGCGAGAGATTTCTGCTTCTTGAAGTCGCCGGTCTCAACGGCTGCGGCCGCCGCCTCCGTTAGCATCGCAGACGGACCGGGCAAAGCGGGCGCCACTGGAACCGCGCGCGCGATCAACGCCTCTCGGGCAGGAGGCATCGGCACCGCCCTGGTGATCAATGGCGACTGCGCGGCGCTGGCAGAGGGTTCTGCCGCTTCGGGCGCCCCTGGCGCGGCCATGCTTAAACCTGCTCCGAAGTCCGGGGCTGCAGGCCGAGCTTCGATGGCTGTTGCGTCAAGCTCTCGCGCTGAGAAGACATCAGGGCGGGTCACAGCGTCGGGATAAGACGAGGGCTGAATTGCGATCACTTCCGGGTGCTGATCTGCGGCTCCTCGCGTCAATTCGCTCTCGAGAAGCGCGTTGTTGGGCTCAGGCGCGGTTGCTTCAAGCGCGGCCGCGCGGGCGGCGACGTCCAGGTAGAGATCGAAGTGGAGGTCCAAAGCATCGAGCGTCGTCGAGACCACGTCCATGAGGCTGCCGAGCGGGAGCAGGCCGCCGATCTGGTAGCTCTCTGAGATGGTGACGGTCTGATAGCGCGGCAGCTCGGCGGCATCGGGGGCCAGCAGGCCGCGGCTGCGGAGCACCGCGTAGGGCATCAGGTCCGAGGGATCGATGGAGCCGCCATCGCGCAGCTTGGCGAAATGGTCGACTAGATCGAGGGCGCTCTCGGTGCTCGTCATGAAGAGGTTGATGATGCCGCGAACCACCGGATCGAGGCGGGGCAGCTCAGCGGCACGGCGGCGGGCTTGCAGCACGCGGGCGGCGATCGAGGCCTCGAGCCGCTTCAGGTCATTGGCGAAGGCAGCGATGGCGCCGGAGCTGGTGTCCGGCGCCTCACGATCGATGTCGGCCGGAGCAGCAAGGGCGGCCGCGAGCAGGTCCTCGCCAGCGGCAAGGGCTGCGTCGAGGTGGTCGGCCAGGAGATAAATTCCCGGATCTACGGGCGGCTTGAGGCCGGTCATTCAGGTCACTCGTTGCTCGTGCGCTGGACCGAAGCCCGCACCAATCGCGCTCTTCGCGCAGCCATAAGCGGCGTCTGTGCTCACCGCGCCGATCAACTCGACTTTGGCGCGTTCGCCATCATCACGTTAAGCGCCGTATTGAGATCGGTGCCGCGCTGTGCGAGCCATTTGCCCAACGGCGACGTGAACGCCGCCAGCCAGCGAGCGCGCGGGTCGCCTTTGGCCGCGATGGCCGCCAGCGAGGACGCGATGGTGAGATCCGTAATGTCGTCCTCAATGTCGAGATGATCTCGGACGGTGCCGACGGCGTCGTACTCGCTCGGATCGATGGTCACGCGCCAATCGGGATCGAAGGCCGCATCAGCGGCGAAGGCCGCGTGCGGTGCACCTTCATTCGGCTTGTTCGCCATGACAGACTCCACTTCGTGATGACTCGACGCATGCACTCGTGGACGCTGAACAAATGACGCCGTAACGGACGCCGAACACCATTGATCTAAAGCAAATCGGGGTGCCCCGGTCAGGGCATCCCCGATATCCACAGTGATTCGGGCAGAAATTGTGCCCGAGTTGTAGCGCCGCAAGGCGTTGCGGCGTCAGCTCAATCTCACGAACACCCGCTGGTGCCGCCGCAGGTGTCGCACTTGAGGCAGGTGCCGTTGCGCACGAGGGTGAAGTTGCCGCATTCGCCGCAGCTTTCGCCTTCGTAGCCGCGCACCTTGGCCTCGCGGCGCAGCTCGGCCGTGGTGAGCGTCGTGCGGCTGACGTCGACCACTTGTGCCGAGGGCTTGCCGATCACCGAGCGCTCGACCGTGACCTCAGTGGTGGTCATGGTCGTCTCGGTCGCGAGAACTGCCGTCGCGGCGGGCCCGGCTTTCGCCGCCAGCTCAGCCCTCAGCTGCTCAAGCTTCTGCAACGCCGCTTCGGGACCGCTTGCGGCCGCCGTCTCCTCGATTGCCTGCATGGCAAGTGCGGTGTTGCCACGCACCAGATTCATGCGCGCCTCCGGCACGACATAAACGTTCGGCTGGATGCCGCGCGTCAGGCCCTTCGACATGAATTTGGCGGCCGACATGGCCGGCGGAATCTCGTCCTCCAGCTCCTCGTCGGAGGAGCCGAGGCCGGTCTCGCCGACGATCTCGCGCGGGTCGACATGGGCCAGATCGTGGCGGCCGAGGTACGACACGGCGAGCTCGCGGAAGATGTAGTCGAGGATCGACGTCGCGTTCTTGATCGCGTCGTTGCCCTGGACGAGACCCGCAGGCTCGAAGCGGGTGAACGTGAAGGCGTCCACGTATTCCTCGAGCGGCACGCCGTATTGAAGGCCGAGCGAGATGGCGATCGCGAAATTGTTCATCAACGAGCGGAAGGCAGCGCCTTCCTTGTGCATGTCGATGAAGATTTCACCGAGGCGCCCGTCCTCGTACTCGCCGGTGTGGAGATAGACCTTGTGGCCACCGACGGTCGCTTTCTGAATGTAGCTCTTGCGGCGGGCCGGGAGCTTCTCGCGCTGGCGCGCGGCGTTCTGGGCCCGCTCCAGCTCGGCGACACGGGTGGTGAGATTCTCGACCAAACGCTCCGCCGCGACGAGGGCGCGGGCCTGTGCCGGGTTGGCGGCGGTGAGCTGCTCGGCGATCTCGTCGGCCTCCTCCTCATCGTCCGAGAGCAGCTGCGAGTTCAAGGGCTGCGAGAGCTTCGAGCCGTCGCGATAGAGCGCGTTGGCCTTCAGCGCCAGCTTCCAGGAGAGCATGTAGGACGCCTTGCAGTCCTCGACGCTCGCGTCGTTCGGCATGTTGATGGTTTTCGAGATGGCGCCGGAGATGAAGGGCTGCGACGCCGCCATCATGCGGATGTGGCTCTCGACCGAGAGGAAGCGGCGGCCTTTCCGGCCGCACGGGTTGGCGCAGTCGAAGACGGGCAAGTGCTCCTTCTTCAGATGCGGCGCGCCTTCCAAGGTCATGGCGCCACAAACGTGCTCGTTGGCGGCTTCGATGTCCTTCTTCGAGAAGCCCAGCGCGATGAGGAGATCGAAGCCCGGCTCGTTGAGCTTTTCGGCTGAAATCTTCAGCGTCCTGGTGAGGAAGTCCTCGCCGAGCGTCCACTTGTTGAAGGCGAACTTGATGTCGAAAGCCGACTTCAGCGCGCCTTCGAGCTTCTCCAGCGCCTGATCGGTGAAGCCCTTGGCCTTGAGCGTCGAATGATTGACGCCCGGCGCCTGGCGCAGCGACCCATGGCCGACCGCGTAGGCCTCGATCTCGGCGATCTGCGCCTCGCCGTAGCCAAGCGTGCGCAGCGCATCGGGCACGGCGCGGTTGATGATCTTGAAGTAGCCGCCGCCGGCGAGCTTCTTGAACTTCACCAGCGCGAAGTCCGGCTCGATGCCCGTCGTGTCGCAGTCCATGACGAGGCCGATGGTGCCGGTCGGCGCGATCACGGTCGCTTGCGCGTTGCGGAAGCCATGGGCTTGACCCAGCTCGATGACGCGATCCCAGGCGCGCATGGCACCTTCGATCAGCGGCTTGTCCTTGCAGGCGGCATGGTCGAGCGGGACAGGCGCGATGGCGAGGCGTTCGTAGCCGTCTTTCTGGCCATAAGCCGCACGGCGGTGATTGCGCATGACGCGCAGCATGTCGGCAGCGTTCGGCGCGTAGCCGGGGAAGGGCCCGAGCTCACCCGCCATCTCGGCGCTGGTCGCGTAGGCGACGCCGGTCATGACGGCGGAGATGGCGCCGCAAATGGCGCGGCCTTCCTCACTGTCATAGGAGATGCCGGAGGCCATCAGCAGACCGCCGATATTGGCGAAGCCCAGACCCAGCGTGCGGTAGCGGTAGGAAAGCTCGGCAATTTGGCGGGAGGGGAACTGCGCCATCATCACCGAGATTTCGAGCACGATGGTCCAAAGGCGGCAGCAGTGCTCGAAGGCGGCGACATCAAAAGAAGGAGCAGGGAGTTGCGAAGTGGGAGTAGCAGGGAGCAGTTCGCGGTTCGCACCGCCTGCTCCCAACTCCCTAGTCCCTACTCCCCTCCTAAATGTCATCAGGTTCAGCGAGGCGAGGTTGCATGCCGTGTCGTCGAGGAACATGTATTCCGAGCACGGGTTCGATGCGCGGATCGGCCCCGACTGCGGGCAAGTGTGCCAATCGTTGATCGTGGTGTGAAACTGGATGCCCGGATCGGCGGAAGCCCAGGCGGCATAGCCGATCTTTTCCCAGAGATCGCGGGCCTTGATGGTCTTGACGACCTTGTCGGAAAGCCTAGCGGTGAGGTTCCAGTCCTTGTCCTGCTGGACGGCGCCGAGGAACTCGTCCGTCACGCGCACGGAGTTGTTGGAGTTCTGGCCGGAGACCGTGAGATAGGCCTCGCTATCCCAGTCGGTGTCGTAGGTCGCGAAATCGATCTCCTTGTAGCCCTGCTTGGCGAACTGGATGACGCGCAGAATGTAGTTCTGCGGCACCTGCTCGCGGCGCGCTTCCTTGATGGCGCGCTTAAGGGCTGGATTCTTCGCCGGGTCGTAGCAAGCGTCACCGTCGCCTTCGCAGTTGACGCAAGCCGACATGACGGCCTTCAGGCGCTTCTGGCAGATCTTGGAGCCGGTGACGAGAGCGGCAACCTTCTGCTCCTCCTTCACCTTCCAGTCGATGTAGGACTCAATGTCAGGATGATCGACGTCGACGACGACCATTTTCGCCGCGCGACGCGTGGTGCCGCCGGACTTGATCGCACCTGCAGCGCGGTCGCCAATCTTGAGGAAGCTCATCAGACCTGACGAGCGGCCGCCGCCGGAAAGCTTCTCGTTCTCAGCGCGCAGCTTGGAGAAGTTCGAGCCGGTTCCCGAGCCGTACTTGAAGAGGCGCGCCTCGCGGACCCAGAGGTCCATGATGCCGTTCTCGTTGACGAGGTCATCGTCGACGGACTGGATGAAGCAGGCGTGCGGCTGCGGGTGCTCGTAAGCGGACTCCGAGCGTGTCAGCTGTCCCGTGCGATAATCGACGTAGTGGTGGCCCTGGCCGGGACCATCGATGCCATAGGCCCAATGCAGGCCGGTGTTGAACCACTGCGGGGAGTTGGGCGCCGCCATCTGCATGGCGAGCATGTAGCGGTGATCGTCGAAGAAAGCGCGGGCGTCATCCTCGGTGGTGAAATAGCCGCCCTTCCAGCCACATTAGGTCCAGGTTCCCGCCAGGCGATCGAAGACCTGCCGGCAATCGCTCTCACCGACGATGCGCTCCTTCATAGGGAGCTCGGCGAGGGCCTTGTCATCGGCGACGGAGCGCCAGAGCCAGGAGGGGACTTGTGTCTCCTCGATCTTCTTGAGGCGGCGAGGCACGCCAGCTTTGCGGAAGTACTTTTGCGCCAGGATGTCGGCAGCGACCTGGCTCCAATGTTCCGGCACATCAAAACCTTCGAGGCGGAAGACGATAGAGCCGTCCGGATTCTTGATTTCAGACGTCGCACGCCGAAAGGCGATCGATGCGTAAGGAGATTTTCCGGCCTCGGTGAAGCGCCGCGCAATTTTCATAAGTTCCCCGCTCTGGTCCCCAATGGCGGCAAACCGATCCTGATCATCGACGCTGTCGCGCCTATGCGGCCGGTCCACCGCAGCAGTCTTTTTGTTGCCCTCATGCTCCGGCCCGAGACCGGAGCGGTCGAACGCGTGACGCGGCGGCATCGGCAGCTCAGCGCTGGAGCGCTCAAGGCACCGACGCGACACGCGACGACGAACTGACAAACACGGAATTGGTACGCGGCCCGCACAGTGCGGCTGCCGGCGCGAAACTCAGACCGGACCAGCTGACGTATTGTTGCCGCAGGCAATACAAAGCGGCGATGGGTTCGAAAGCCACGCTAGGACGATTCGAGGGGCTCGTCACCGACTTGTTGTGGCTTGTCGAGGCAACACATACTAGATGTTGATTTTGCAATATGCCCATGCCCGCCGGTGGACGAGGCTGCCGGATGCCCAGGAAAATCAGCGGATTGGTTGAGCGCGAGGACTCCAGTCAGCCCCGATTCCGTCGCCGGATGAAGTCTTGCCGCGAGCTTCACGGATGCATTTCGAAGTGCTGTTGCAGAAGTGCCGCGGGGAGTTGCAACAGCGACGCAGACGAGCTCAGCCTGGTGTGCGATTTCGTTGGCGAAGCCACACAACCACGATCGACAGCAACCCTAGTCCAGCCATGCTGAGCGACACTTGTCCGATCGCCTTGGCGAGGCTCTCCTTGCCGAGGCTGCTGCCGGCCAGTGTCACGATCAGCGTGCTCGGCAGCAGGCCAAGCGCGGTGCCGATCAGGAAAATCGAATGCCGGATCGGCAGCAGGCCCAGCGCCAGGTTGGTCACGAGCCCAGGAAACGGGAGCTGGCGGACGATGAAAATGCTGCCGATGGTCGGGTTGGTAAGGAGGCGACGCAGGTTGGCGTTAGCGCCGGCAAGCTTACGCTCGGCCCAGGCGCCGCTGCCCCAGCGGGCAAGCAGGAAGGCGCCGTAAGAGCCAAGTACGCCCGAGACCACGGACACGGCGGTGCCGGCTGCGAACCCGAAGAGCACACCCGACGTGCCGCACAGCAGAAGGCGCGGGACGCCGATCGAGATCACCGCGATGCTGGCAAGGCCGAATGCGACGTAGGCCTTCCAGCCATAGGCCGCGATCTGCTGCTTGAAGGCCTGCACGTCATCGATCCATTCATGGAGCGGCGTGAAGTGAAGGACCAGCACGGCGGCGAGAACGATCAGCGCGAATGCCCACATGCGCCGCGATTCGGCGCTGAACATGGTCGTTCTCATGCCGGTTCTGGTGCCGGCGGTCTCATGAGAATCGGCGGCCGATGGACCGGAAGCCGGGTTCGATTGAGGTGGTTGGCTCAAGGCTTGTCGCCTGCCTGGCGTTTCGCAGGATCTGTGCGGCGGATGCGGCCCGAGAGATCCGAGATTTGCCGGCCTTCGGGAAGATCCTCCACGATTGCCGGTACCTTGGTTCGTTTCCTCAGCCAGGACACGCCCACCAGGTCATAGATGCCAACCAGCGCGCGGCCGAGATTGGTGTACTTGGATGTACCGGCGACGCGTGGCCGGTCATTGACCGGCACGTAGGCCGTCTCATGGCCGTAAGTCTGGAACAGCGCCGGCAGATAGCGGTGCATGCTGGTGAAGAACGGCAGCCGCAGGAATGCCTCTCGCCAGTAGACTTTGATTCCGCACCCGGTATCGGGACAGTCGTCCTTCAGAATGCGGTCACGCAGCCAATTGGCAAAACGCGAGGCGAGCCGCTTGGAACCTTCTGCCTTGCGATTGGTGCGCACGCCGCCAACGAGAGCCGGACCCTTGGTGCCGGGCGCCGCCAGCCGCTCGAGCAGGCGCGGGATGTCCGCAGGATCGTTCTGGCCGTCGCCGTCCATCGTGGCGATGACGGGATGAGAGGCGGCAAGGATGCCGGTGCGCATGGCGGTGCTCTGGCCGGATCGGGAGCTGTGTCGCAGGTAGCGCAGGCTCGGCAGATTCCCTTGCGTGATCAGCGTTTTGATCTCGGCGCCAGTGGTGTCGTCGCTGCAGTCGTCGACGACGATCACCTCGCCCAGCATCGCCTCGGGGACGACGGCATAGGTTTCCTCGACGAGACGGCCGATGTTGCCGGCCTCGTTCAGGGCGGGGATGACGACAGTGATGCGCATGGGTTCGCTCCGCGGCCGTTTGCCGGTTCGGCAGCACGTGCATTCATAACAGGCTTTCTTGTGGCCCCTCAACCGAGTAGATCAGCAGCTCATGCATTCAAAGCGGACTGGCCGCAAGAGCAATGCGAGGGTGAATGCGGCTAGTCAGCGACACTCCAGCTGTTCGCAAGAAGTCGAAGCCGGGTGATGTGCATCTCATGACATTGCCGCTCGCTTTGTTCCTCGCTGCCTTGCTCGCCGTCCGCCTTATCGCGCTCTATTTCAACCGCACCGACCTTTTTTTTGACGAGGCGCAATACTGGTCGTGGGGGAAGGAGCCTGCGTTCGGCTACTATTCAAAGCCGCCGCTGATTGCCTGGGTCATCGGGCTTACGACCAAGGTGTGCGGAGATTCGACGTTCTGCGTTCGCCTGCCAGCGCCGATTCTGCACACGGCGACAGCGGCGGTGCTGTTCTGGACCGGCCAGCGGTTCCTCTCCACCACGGCCGGGCTTTGGGCGGCGATCGGGTTCGTGACGCTGCCGGCGGTATCGCTGTCCTCCGGGATCATCTCGACCGATGTGCCGCTGCTGCTCTGCTGGGCACTAGCGCTGCTCGCATTCCTCGAGCTGCTCAGGGGCCCACACGACCGCTGGTGGCCGGCAATCCTCCTCGGCGCAGCGCTCGGGCTCGGCATGAACGCGAAGTACGCGATGGTGTTCTTCTGTGGGTCGGCTGCTCTCTACTTCGTACTGACGCCGCACGCACGGTGGCTGCTCGCCGATAAGCGGCTCTGGACGGCCCTCTTGATCGGCGCGGCGCTGATCGTGCCGAATCTTCTGTGGAACTACGCGCACAGCTTTCCGACCATTGCGCACACTGCCGACAATGCGAAATGGGGTGGATCGCTGCTCAATGTTGGCAAAGGCCTGGAGTTCCTGGCGGCACAGGCGGCCGTGTTCGGACCGGTTCTGCTGGCGGCGCTGGTTCTCCTGTCCGTGCGCGCCTGGAACGAAGGCCTGCCCGACATCGAGCGGCTGCTGCTGACCTTCACGCTGCCGGTGCTGATTGCGATTTCGGTGCAGGCGTTCGTGTCGCGCGCGCACGCGAACTGGGCGGCAACGGCTTACGTCGCGGGTACGCTGCTGGTTGCAAGCGCGCTGCTTCGGCTCAAAGCCGTAAAATGGCTCAAGGCGTCGCTCGCGCTGCACGTCGCGGTGGCGGCTCTTCTCATGGTGGGAACGGCAGCTGCGGGACGCTTCACGCTGCCGCTGATCGGTGATCCTTTTCAGCGGACGCTTGGCTGGAAAGAGCTGGCGGACGAGACGCAGCTAACGCTTGCCACGGCACGTAGCGAGGGGCGTCCATTCCAGGCCGTGTTTGCTGATGACCGATCGGTCACGGCGGAGCTCCTCTACTACATGCGCAATGAGCCGACGCCAGTCCTCGCATGGCGATCGGGGCCTAGACCGCTCGACCATTACGAGCTGACCCGGCCCTATCACGATCCGGCTGTCGCGCCCGTGCTGCTCGTCAGCTTGCGCCGGGATGCGTCTGAGATCATAAGCCGATTCAGCGATGCCAAACCACTCGGCGAGCGCAGCGTCCCTGCTGGCAAAGGCCAGCCGCGCACAGTGCGTTTCTTCGCGCTGGCCGGCTTGAAGGCAAGGTGAGCGCGTCGGGACGCCAAGAGGCCATTGCTACACAGAAAGGAGCCCACCCATGCAGCTCAAAGGACGCACCGCCGTCGTCACCGGCTCGACGTCGGGAATTGGCCACGCGATCGCGGTGGCGCTCGCCGAGGCCGGCGCCAATGTCGTCGTGAATGGGCTCGGGTCAGAAGCCGATAACGAGGCAGCGATCCGGGCTGTGGCCAAGTTCGGCACGCGCGTCGCCTTCAACCCGGCCAACATGCTGCGCAACAATCAGATTGCCGACATGATTTCGCAGACCGAGCGCGACTTTGGCGCCGTCGACATCGTGGTCAATAATGCCGGCATCCAGCACGTGTCGCCCGTCGAGGAGTTTCCGACCGAGAAATGGGATGCAATCATCGGTATCAACTTGTCGTCGTCGTTCCACACGACGCGGGCGGCGGTGCCTGGCATGAAGGCGCGCGCCTGGGGCCGTATCATCAACATTTGCTCGGCGCACTCGCTGGTCGCCTCGCCGTTCAAGTCGGCCTATGTGGCGGCCAAGCATGGCCTCGCCGGCTTCACGAAGACGGTTGCGCTGGAGCTCGCGGAGACGGGGATCACAGTCAATGCCATCTCGCCGGGGTTCGTTTGGACGCCACTTGTCGAGGGGCAGCTTCCAGACCTTGCCAGGACCAAGGGGATCTCAATCGAGGACGCCAAGAAGTTTGTTGTTCAAGCACAGCCTAACAAGCGCTTCATCACAACCGAAGAGATCGGCGGCCTCGCGGTATTTCTGGCGAGCGATGCCGCTCGCTCTATCACGGGCAGTAATTATTCCATCGATGGCGGTTGGACGGCACAGTGAGTGCCGATCCAGGAGCGCACATCACCGCTACGATCAGTTCTGCGTGAGATGTGTTGGTGGAACCGGCGTTCCAGCGCGACTGGAATCGTTCGCCTCCCCGGTCACGGCAATTAATACCGAGAGCGCGGCTGCCAAGGTCAATAGCGCCGCTGCAATGATGTCGCGGCCGTACTGGCGAATGGATCCACCTTCGCTCTTCGCGAGCCCGGCCTCAGACTTTCTGTTTGACTCCATCGTATAATTAAATCGGCGGGAACGCTCTGCTGCCAGGGCGCGCTTGGCCGCGCGACAGAACAACACACCGACGACATTCAAGAAATTCTCATCGCATTCACATGCCTCTGAGTATGCAACCCAGCATCAAGATCATATAAGAAAACAGCAGCGCGTAGAACTCATGGCCGCTGATCAATGGGATAGAGGCAGAGAAGAACTTCGCCACCAGCACCACAACCATCAGAACTACGGACAGCATGAACGTCAGAATTCCAGGTGGTTTCAATCCCATGGCCGCGAGACCTCCGTTTGCAGAATCACATCGGAGTCCCGCTTAACCCAGGCAGACTTGGGTTGCTATCGGCGAAAGGTAATCGTCCACGGCCGATTAGGACTCCATCGTCCTCAGGCCTTGGGGGGTGCCTGCACGATGATACGGGGTCGACGGCCAAAAATCAGGCGCCATGCAATGGCAAATATCAAGAGACCGAGAAAGCTTAAAACGCAGATGGCAACAGGGTAGCGGGCCCAGAGCACCCAAGGGCTGACCTTGCCCTCGCGGACAAGCGTCACGTCACTGGTGAAGGTTATGAAATCAAAAATGTTGTCGGAGCGCAGCACGACGCCGAGCGCCGCTGCCTGATCACGGCTCAAGAGGATGGCGTCCCGGACGGAGGCAGGCGCCACTGCCTGCAGGCGCGAGGGCACCTTCGTCACTGATGACAGGAGCCGCTGGCGGGCGGATCGATCCAGAGCTGTGAGGTATGCGGAGAGTGAGGCCAAATCGTTTTCGGTCGCAGCTCGCGCGAGCTTCACCAGATTGGCGTCTTCCAGCTCGAAGAGCGGCTCGCGCTCGTTGAGCTTCAAGCTTGCAAGGCGCTGGATGGCAAGCTTGTCGGAGAGCTTCAGCAGGCGCTGCAGGCTCGCCTTGCTGAACGCGGCAGGCTGGTTGCGCCGGTGGATCTCATTGTCGACGACGTTCTGAATCTGCTCACCGGCGAGAGCCTGCCACTGAAAGGCGGTGTCAACAGAGCGCTGCTCCCGCGCAATTTCGAATGCAGCAGGCGGCAGGCGTTCGACGGCCTCATGCAAGGTGCCATCATCAAGACGTTTCAAGATCGCCGGCTCGCCTTCGCTTGCCAACACGAGCGCCACCGTCTCGTCGAGGCGCGGCAGGTTCTGCGGACGCACCGTGTCGATGAACTGCTTGAAGCGGTCGTTCTTCTCCGCGAGCTCAACAACCTTGGCGTGGGCGCGGCGGAAGTCCTGCCAGATCTCCACGACCCGCTCGGCGGTTTTGGCGCCGACATCGCGGACGTGCTCATTGATCTGCTCGGCAATGCCCTTGGCGAGCTCGTCCTGGACCTTCTCGCGGGTCTCGGCCGATTTCATCTCGGTTGCAATGATCGGAAGGACGCCGTTCCTGAGCTCCCAGATATCCTTGGCGACGAGAACGACACCCACGCCGCCTGCCACCACCGAAACCAGGCGCCCGAGAACTGCGCCGACAAGACGCTGAGAAACCCGCGTCGCCAAATTGGCAAGCTGACGGCGCACGATCAGGATCACCGCACCGGCGATGCCATCGCGGCCTTCCAACAGCACCTGGCCAGCGGACACGGCGGCTGCATTCTTCGAGGGATCGAGGATGAACTCCTTGCCGGCATCGCGCGAGACCACACCGGCAACGGTTGTGCCATAGCGGGGGCCAAGGAAGGCGCGGAGGCACTGGAGCGCCGGCTCGGCCGAGTCGGCCGCCGCCAACTCGATGCGCTTGCCGATCTCGCGGCCGACGCCCGCGGCGAGCCCTTCGATGGCAGTTTTCATCTCGTCGGAGCGATAAACGCGCTCTGCCGCCGACGTGGCGAGCTTCTGCGCGGTCTCCTTGGAGGCGAGCGAGGTGATCAGGTCCTTCCAGCTCGTCTCAGAGCGCAGCTCCTCGATGGCCGCGTCGACGCGGCGGGCCATGATCTCGTCGAAGCCGCCCTTTCTCCACTCGTCATTGACGATCGGGCGGAACTGCAGACCTTGCAGGCCACGCTGCAACGCAGCGGCGGTCACCTGCTCGATGGCGATGCGGAAGGCGCCTTCCTCTCGCGCCTGGCAAGCCTCATACTCGGTGCGCGAAATCGCGGCGCTTGGCGAGCCGGCAGTGGCACGAAGCGGCATGCTCGCCACGATCAGCGAAGCTGCCGTCACCGCCGACATCGCGGCGCGTATCTTGGGCAAGCGCAAAGCGTCTGTTCCCGGCTCGATAGTCCCGGCGGCGCGGGCACACCGGATCTTCCGCAAGAGCGGTCGAGATCAGGCCGGCGGCCCGCGCCCACCGTCCTTCGCGCCAGCGTGGTAGCCGGAAACCGTGACCCTTTCAGGGCCACGTTCGGCGACCGCTGCGCCCGTCACATAGGGACCGGGCGCCTTGGGACAAGTGACGAAGCGGCCTTTGCGCTTGCCTCGGCGTCGCAGCGGTTACTCGCCGACGAAGCCGTCATCGATGCGGTCAGAGGCCTTGATATGAGCTTGGTCGCGCAGGTCGTCGAAGAACGTCCGGTTTCCGACTACCAGGGCTGCGTCGCTCCTAGGCGCCGTCCGAGTGATGTCGGTGAAGACATCATCTTTCCAGTCGGCTTGTGCGGGGCTCAGGCTCAATCCTACAACGAGCAGCAATGCGCTTGTGATCAGTTTCATGGCACTCTCCAATGTCGCAACACCCGGAAAACCCGGGCCGAACGCCTCGCTGGAGCAGGTTCAGAAATATTAGGCCTGCGGCAGACCAAGGCGCGCGCGACGGCGATCAAGAGCCAGTCGCGTGCTTAACTGATAGATAACAGCATGGCGAAATTCAAATCACATCAGTTGATTTTATTCACTCTTTCGTGAGTGCCCGCGGGGCAGGCTCCTACGGCTGCGCGCTCCACGCTGGCCCGCATCAGCATTGTTCGGGTCCGCGGATGCGAAACTCGAGTTGCGCGCCGGTACCAGGACCCGAAGACCGCGCGCAGGTTCCGTGTCAGCGAGAGGCGTCACCAGCTCCTTTTTTGCCTCGACAATGATGACGCCCGCAAAAGCAGGAGAGAGGCGGGCCCCCATACGCTCGAGGCTCAGTGCCGAGCGCAGAACAACGCGACGGTCGAACGGCGGCATATAAAGCGCCGAGCTCCAATCGATCACTGTGAACATCGCATCGGCGAGGAGCCGCTCAAGCTGGCCTGCACTGTACGGACGGCCATAGCCGAACGGCGTCGTATCGAGGCGCGCCCAGACACCGCGGCGGTTCGGCACCACCAGAATGACGCGGCCCTCAGGCTTCAGAACCCGCCACATCTCTCTCAGCAGTCCACGCACCCGCTCACTCGCCTCGAGGCAATGGACGACGAGGAGGTAGTCAATCGAGTTGTCCGGAAGCGGCAGGTGATCGTCCTGGACCACGACCGTCATCGCTGGGCCCACTTGCGGCCAGACCACGGCGCCCTGAGTGATCGGCATCAGCGCCATCACCCGGGCGGCTTCGCCGCGAAACGGCATCAAATAGGGCGTCGCAAAGCCCAGGCCCGCGACAGTCGCTCCGGCCGTCGACCTCCAGCGGGAACGGATACGGTGCACCAAGATGCGCCGGACCATGCCGCCCAGCGGGCGGCCGTAGAAGTCCAGGAGCTCGGTCACGTCCGGTTGCATTGTCTGGTGGCCCGCGTCGACCCAATGGTGCCGACCCCGGTCCAACATGGGCACATCGCACGCGGGTTGCAAATGGGCTTTCGGCTGTTAGGTTGACCGCCAACCGTAACCACTTTCAGTGCACGCAAGGAGCATGCACATGGCAAACCTCGAAATTCACCAGTTTCTCTGCCTCAAGGACAACTACGGCGTGCTCATCCATGACCCTGATGCCGGGCTGACGGCGGCCATCGACGCACCGGAGACGGAGCCCGTCCGCCGGGCGTTGAAGGAAAAGGGCTGGAAGCTCACGCACATCCTGGTGACGCACCACCACGCCGATCACACCCAAGGCATCGAGCCGCTCAAGGCCGAGACCAAATGCACCGTGATCGGACCGAAGAACGAGGCGGCGAAGATCAAGGGGCTCGACAAGACCGTGGGCGAGGGCGACACGTTCGCGTTCGGCGGCACGCAGGTGCATGTGCTCGACACGCCCGGCCATACGGCGGGCCACATCACGTTCTGGCTGCCGTCACAGGGTGTGGCGTTCGCGGGAGATACGTTGTTTGCCGTGGGCTGCGGGCGGGTCATCGAGGGCAACGCCCAGATGATGTGGAATTCACTCGCCAAGCTCGCCAAGCTGCCGCCGGCCACTGGAGTCTATTGCGGTCACGAGTACACCCTCTCGAACGTCAAGTTTGCGCTGACGGTGGAGCCTGATAACGAGGCACTGAAGAAACGCGCTGCGGACGTCGAGCAGCTGGTCGCAGCCGGCAAGCCGACGCTGCCCACGCGGATCGATATCGAGCTCGAGACTAACCCGTTCCTGCGCCCGCAGAGCGCCGCCATCCGCAAGCGCCTCGGCATGGAAAAGGCTGCTGACTGGGAAGTTTTCGGCGAGGTGCGGGAAAGGAAGAACCGGAGCTGACGGTGTCCGATTCCTAGCCTGCCGGACACCTGATCACACGCCTTTGCACAACTGCAGACGCGCCTTCAGCTGGCCGATGTCGGTGCGCAGATTGCGGCCGGCTTCGCCTTCCGCTTGGCGACACATGGACTTGACCATGCGCGGCGTCAGGTTCAGCTTCAGAATTTGCTTGGCGAGATCATTGATCGCGGGCGGCAGCGGCTCGTCGTCCTTCCAGTCCATGGCCTTCGAGAGCATCTCGATGCCAGCGCAGAAGAGGCCGATGGTCTCGGGCGTCGCCTGCTCCAGCATTTCCAGTTGCTCGAGCTGCTGCTCCATGGCCTTCACGCCCTTCTCGGAGCAGTCGGGCTTCTCGATCGGGACTGGCGCTGGCGGCGCCGGAATGCCGGGCGGGTTCGGCGTGGTTTGGGCGAGCGCCAACGTCGCCGAGGCGATGAGGCTGGCCAGTCCCAACGTTACACGTGTGCATGCCATCGCTGTCCCCATCACCACCACAACCGCCGACATGAACGCGGCTGGGCTTCGTGCCTGATGATTGTGGCGGGCTCGGGTGCAGCGACACAGGGGGACCAATCAGGCTAACGCCAGACCGAACAGGCGCTTTTCCGACGGCGAGGTTGGAGTAAGGTTGCGCAACACTCGAACGTCGAACGACACCCGGAGGAGCCCATGAAATTCGGCCTGAGCACTGTGACGCGCGGCGTCTTCTCGAGCGCGGACAATTACCACGCCGTCGCTATGGCGGCCGAGCGGGCAGGCTTCGATTTCCTCGCTGTCAGCGACCATCTCGTGGTGCCGGGCTCGTTCGAGTCGAAATACCCCTACGTGCCTGGCGGCAAGTTCATGGTGGCGATCGAGGGCCATTGCTTCGATCAACTCTCGACCATCGCCTACATCGCGGGAATGACGAAGACGCTGAGACTGCTGACGTCGGTCATGGTCGTCCCACATCGCCATTACATGCTGACCGCCAAGATGCTTGCGACCATCGACGTGCTCTCCAAGGGCCGCCTGATCATCGGCGCCGGCGCCGGTTGGATGAAGGAGGAGATGGAGCTCCTCGGCGGAAACTTCGAAGCGCGCGGCAAGTACACCGACGAGACTCTGAAAGCCTGTATCGCGCTCTGGACACAAGAGCGCGGCTCCTTCCAAGGCGAGCATATCAACTTTACCGACATCGTGTTCGAGCCGAAGCCGCTGCAGAAGCCCTATCCGCCGCTCTGGATCGGCGGCGAGAGCAAGGGCGCGATCCGCCGCTCGATCGAAGTCGGCACGGCCTGGTACCCGGGCAACAACAGCCAGACGATGCCGCTCGATACGCCAGCGCGGCTTGGTGCTGCCTACAAGCAAGTACTACAGCGAGCGGAGTCGATGAAACGCGATCCGAAGTCACTGAAGCTGGCTCTGCTGGTGCAAGACTTCTACGAGTGGCAGGAGCACAAGATCAACGACGGCAGCGCACGGCGCCTCTTTACCGGGACCTCGGCGCAGATGGTGGAGGATGCCGAGGCGCTCGCAGCCGTCGGCGTCGGCCACGTGGCGCTACGGCTCGGAGGCGCGTCCGTACAGGAGGCCGTCGATCGCATCGAGCGCTTCGGCGCGGAGGTGATCGCGAAGGCGAAGTAACTGGACGCCCGACGCGCATGTCGAGAGCGAGAAGCCTCTGGCTCCTTGAGGCTGTGCACCCTTACACTGCCGTGACGGGGTGGACTTGCCGCCTTCGGCAGCGCGGCAGAGTCTTTGCGAATTTAGACAGCGCGGTGCGCTCGCCACATGTGGCGCTGCGGAAACACGTGCACGGCAATGGATTGACGGCGCGCGTGCGGCCTGCTTTGGTCACGCCATCGTACCGGTTCCGGGCGCGCATTGCGTCCGGTGAAAAGGGAACGCGGTGCGGAACGCTGGCGCTGCCAGACGCTCCCAACCCGCGGCTGCCCCCGCAACTGTAAGCGGCGAGCCGGGCTCCACTTTGCCACTGACGGCGCACTCTTGCGCTATCGGGAAGGCCGGAGCCCAGCGTCAGAGCCGTGAGCCAGGAGACCTGCCGGTGCGAGTCGCCCATCTTCCGTGCGGGGCGCGCGGCAGAGCGGACCACCGTCGTGGCGACACAAGTGTTGGGAGTCGTCGCGTTTGCAGTTCGCGTTCCGGGTGGTTCATGCGCGTATCTTACTTGTCGCTGTGGTGAGCTGAACCTCGATATCCTCGAGGATTCCGGACTGCATTGCTGCCTATCGAGACGCCTCCCGTCGCAATGACACGGGGGTTCCGATGCGATGTGTTTCAAGAGTTTCGATACCTGAAGCGGCGGCGATCGCGGCGCTGCTCGCGGCTTCGGCAGTGCCTGCAGCAGCGCAGACGCAGCTGCCGGGAATCGTGGTGCAGGGCGGATCGCTGGCGCCACCGCCGACGAAGCGGACGCCTTCGGCGGCGAGCGAGAGCCAGGCACCGGCCTCACCGTCTACCCCCGGCGGTGGCCCGAGTTCGGGGACCAGTGCTTCAGCAGCGCCCGACAGCGGGAACGCCGGGTCGGCGTCTGGAACGGGCTCCGGCGGCCCCGGCGCCGGGCCCGCAGCGGACGGCTACGCCGCCGATACGGTCGGCACCGCGACTACGGTCGTCACGGGCGAGGAACTCAGGCGGCAGCAGATCCGCCACGCAGGTGAGGCGCTGCGCAGCCTGCCCGGCGTCTCGGTCAGTCGCGGCGGCAGCTTCGGCGCACAGACACAAGTGCGCATCCGCGGAGCGGAGGCCAATCACACGCTGGTCCTGATCGACGGCGTCGTCGCCAACGACACCACGACAGGCGGCTTCGACTTCTCAGATCTCTCCGCCGAAAACATCGAGCGCATTGAGGTGCTGCGTGGGCCGCAGAGCGGGCTCTACGGCTCCAATGCCTTGGGCGGCGTGATCAACATCGTGACCAAGGGTGGCAAGGGGCCGCTCGAGATGACAGCGCGCACCGAGGCGGGCTCATTCGGCACCTTCGACTACGCGTTGCGCGCCTCCGGCGGCAATGAGCGCGCCTGGGGCTCGCTCGCCTATCACGAGCGGCATTCGACCGGATTCAATGTCGCGCCGTTCGGTGTCGAGAACGATGGCGCAACGCTCAAGTCCGTCATGGGCAAGGGCGGCGTCAAGATCGCCGACGGGCTCGTGCTCGACTTCACGCTCCGCCATAGCGACAAGCGCGGCGATCGCGACACGGAAGGCGGCATCGTCAACACGCTCGCCGTTCAGGTCGACGACCCCGCGCGCTTCAAGAGCACTGTGTTCCTGGGCGGCGTGAACCTGCGCTGGGATACGCTCGATGGCGCTGTGACGCATGTGCTGCGCGCGACGCGCAACGAGACGACCACCGGCGACGTGACGCCAACGTTCCTCACCAACAACATCAGCGAGACGATGCGGTACGGCTATCTCGGCACGTGGCGGTTCGGGACGCCGGCGCTGCTGCAGATGAAGCACGCGCTCACTGTGCTGGTGGAGAAAGAGGATGAGGCGTTCACACCGCTCTCGGACTTCGCAGACGGCGTTACGCGCGAGCGTGGGCGCCTCGCCACCGCGCTCGAGTACAAAGGCGACATCGCCCAGCGGCTGTTTATCACGGGCAACATCCGCCACGACGACAATGATACGTTCCGTGACTTCGATACCTGGCGGCTCGCTGCCTCTCTGAAACTGCCGGAAATGGGACTGCGCCCGCACGCGAGCCTTGGCACAGCCGTCAAGCTGCCGACAATGTTCGAGAACTTCGGCCTGATTCCGGGCTTTTTCACGCCCAATCCGAACCTCGGACCCGAGGAGAGCAAGGGTTGGGACGCGGGCGTCGAGTTCTCGTTCTTCAAGGGCAAGGCGGTTCTCGACGTCACCTACTTCGAGCAGGACCTGAAGAACAAGATCGACGGCTTCGTGCCGGGGCCGGGCTTCACGTTCACGGCCGTCAACACGCCGGGAGTGAGCACGCGCGATGGAATCGAGGTTTCAGCGCGCGTGCAGCTGACGGCATCGCTGATCCTTTCGGGTGCCTACACGCATCTGACGGCGGTTGATTCCGGGGGCTTGCCTGAGATCCGGCGGCCGAAGGACTCCGCACGTGTCGATCTCACCTATCTCTTCGACAACGCGCGCGGCTCACTCAATCTCTCCGCGCTCTACAATGGTGCGATGCCGGACACGGGCTTCCGGATCGACGGCTTTTTCTTTGGCTTCCCGTCCACGACGCCGGTGCGAACGACGCTCGACGACTATTGGCTGATCAATGCGGCTGCGAGCTACAAGGTGATGCCCGGAGTCGAGGTGTTCGGGCGGGTGGAAAATCTGCTCAACGAGAAGTACTACGAGATCTACGGCTTCAATACGCCGGGAATCGCCGGCTTCGCGGGGATCAAGCTGACGTTCGGCGGCGAGGGCGATCCGGTGTTCCAGAAGCGCGAAAGGTGACAGTCGAACGATGAGTGAGAGAACCGGCAATTCCGACCTCCGCGTCGTCTCGCTCATCGCCAGTGCGACGGAGGTCCTGCACGCGCTTGGGGCGGGCGATCTCCAGGTGGCGCGATCGCACGAGTGCGACTGGCCCGATCGCGTTCATGGGCTACCGGCGTTGACGCGGCCGAAGTTCAAAATCGTCGGCAGCAGCCGCGAGATCGACCGTGCGGTGAAGAGCCTGGTGGAGCAGGGTCTCGCGGTTTACGAGGTGGACGCGGCGGCGCTCAAGGCCATCGCACCCGACGTGATCCTGACGCAAGACCAATGCGAGGTGTGCGCGGTCTCGCTCGCCGACGTGGAGCGGGCCGTCGCCACATGGACGGAGTGCCAAGCCACGGTCGTCTCGCTGAAGCCGCATACGCTGGCGGATATCAAGGCTGACAATCTTCGCATTGCCGAGGCGCTCCGGCGGCCGCAGGCAGGACATGCACTGAACGCCGAGATGCAGGCGCGTTTCGAGGCGTTGTCGGCGCGGGTCGCGGGACGGCCGAAGCTACGCTTGGCTTTCATCGAGTGGATCGACCCGCTGATGTCGTGCGGGCACTGGATGCCGGAGCTGGTCTCGCTGGCTGGCGGTGTCAGCCTTTTCGGTCAGCCGGGCGCGCAATCGGCATGGATCACACTCGATCAGATCGAGGCTGCAGACCCGGACGTCATCCTCGTCGCGCCGTGCGGCTACGACATTTCAAAGACGCGAGCGGAGATGGTGGTGCTCGATGCCAATCCGCGCTGGCGGGCGCTGCGAGCCGCGCGCGAGCGCCGTCTCTACCTCGCCGACGGCAACGCTTTCTTCAACCGGCCGGGCCCGCGCCTCGTGGAGAGTGCGGAGATCATAGCCGAGCTTATTCACCCCGATGTCGTTTCGCGCACCCACCTCGGCCGCAACGTGGTAGAGCACCTGGCGAGCGCCGCCTGAGCGGCAGCGCAAGCGAGAGACAGTCGAGACATGGACCGCCTGACGCGCAGAGCGATTTGCATTGTCGCGTGTTTCGTCGCGACAGCAGCAGCTGTTGCGAGTGCCTCCGCACAGGCGCCGCCCAAGCCGCAGCGCATCGTGTCGATCAACCTGTGCACGGATCAGCTGCTGCTCGATCTGGTATCGCGCGAGCGGATTCAGGCGCTGTCGCATCTCGCGGCCGATCCCAATGTGTCGGCCGCACACGCGGCGGCGCGTGGTCTGCCAACGACACGCGGCGAAGCAGAGGCTGTTCTGGGCTTCGATCCCGACCTCGTGCTTGCGGGCACGTTCTCGACGCCGGCCACAGTTGCCCTGCTGGAGCGCATCGGCCGACGCGTGGTCAAGGTGGGTGTTGCAAGCGACCTCGATGGCGTCAGGAGCTCGGTGCGCCAGGTGGCGGAAGCAGTTGGCGAGCCGGAGCGCGGCGAAGCCGTCGTCGCAACGTTCGACAGGCGCATTGCCGCAGCTGCTGCCAAGGCATCGGCGCCGGGGGGGGCCCAGACTGCTGATGGTCTCCGAGGCGGCGGTCGGCCCGCGGCGCTGACGTATCAGGTCAACGGGCTGGCGTCGGGCAGTGGCAGCCTGATGGATGCGGCGCTCGCAGCAGCCGGCTTACGCAATCATGCTCGCACGGTTGGCCTCGGCGCCGGGGGCTCGCTGCCGCTCGAAGCGTTGCTTGTGATGCCGCCGGACCTGCTTGTGCTCTCCGGCCCAGTCGATGAATACCGGACAGTGGTCGCGGACAATCTGCGCCATCCGGCGCTGGCGGCTTTGCGACGAGCGACGCCCTCACTGGTACTGCCGTGGCGGACGTGGCTCTGCGGCACGCCAAACATTGCGGGCGCGATCGAGCAGCTGGCCGAGGCACGCGCCGCACTGCCGTCTCCGGGGAGCCGCACGCGATGAACGACTCCTCACGCGCCGGCCGCGGCTCTTCCGCATCGAACGAGGCTGCGGCGGCTTTTTCTGCGGCCGCAGCGCCCGCTACTGAGTTTCCTCGGGCGCTTTCGAGACTCGGCCTCGCAGCGCTCGCAGGTCTTGGCGCGCTCCTCGCCCTTATCTCGATGCTGCTGGGGCCGACCGGATTCGGCTGGCCTACCAACAACGCAGGTCTCATCCTCGCCGAGATCCGCCTCCCCCGCACCCTGCTCGCGATCCTGATCGGCGCGTCGCTCGGCCTCGCGGGAGCAGTGCTGCAGGGCTATCTCCGCAACCCGCTGGCGGAACCGGGTGTCATCGGCATTTCAGGGGGCGCTGGGCTCGGCGCGGTGCTCGCCATTCATACCGGCGCCTCGGCCGCGTTTGGGCTGGCGCTGCCGATCGGCGGCTTGGCCGGTGCGCTCGTTGCGACGCTGGCCGTGCTGATGCTTGCCGGCGAACGAGGCGGCGCGCTGACACTGATTCTCGCCGGCGTGGCGGTGGCAAGCGTCGCGACGGCGCTGATCTCCCTCGCGCTCAGCTTGTCGCAAAACCCATTTGCCGCCGTTGAGATAGTATTCTGGCTGCTCGGCTCGCTCGCCGATCGAAGTCTTACCCACGTCTGGCTCTCCGCGCCCTTCATGCTCGCCGGCATGGCGCTGCTCTTGCGAATCGGCCGTGGCCTCGATGCGTTGACGCTGGGCGAGGACGCCGCGCAGAACCTCGGCACGGATCTGGCGCAGCTGCGACGCGATATCGTCCTCGGCGCTGCCTTGGCGGTTGGCGCGGCAACGGCGGTCGCCGGCACGATTGGGTTCGTCGGGCTCATCGTTCCACATCTCTTGCGCCCGCTCGTCGGCCATCAACCGTCGCGGCTGTTGCCGGCGAGCCTGCTTGGCGGCGGCTGTCTCGTGCTGGGGGCCGACATCGCGTTGCGGCTGTTGGCGCCGACGGGTGAATTACGGCTCGGCGTGCTCACCGCGCTGCTCGGCACGCCGTTGTTCCTCTGGCTGGTCGTCAAAACTCGGAGGGAGTTCGCACCATGACGACGACGTCAGTGCCGCTGCAATCCAGCAACAACACCTCGTTCCCGCGTCTCGAGGCACGCGTGACGCTCGAAGCGCACCGCATCGATGTGCGCCTCAGAGGGCGCCCGGTCTTGCACTCGGTCAATGCGGTCATCGCGCCCGGGCGCATCACGGCGGTCATCGGCCCGAACGGCGCCGGAAAGTCGACGCTGCTGCGCGCCCTTGCCGGCCTGATCACGCCGGATCTCGGAACCGTCACCATCGACGGACGAGGACTCGCCAGTCTCGGCGCTGAGGTCGCTGCCCGCGCCATCGCCTATCTGCCGCAGGAGCGCGTCGTTCACTGGCCACTCTCCGTGCAGTCCGTCGTTGCGCTCGGACGGCTCCCGCACGGTGGCGCGCTCGGCCGCCTGTCGCCAATCGATGGTGCCGCCGTCGAGCGCGCCATGCAGGCCATGGACATCGCCGCACTCGCCGACCGGAGGGTCGATTCGATTTCCGGCGGCGAGCGAGCTCGCGTGCTCTTCGCTCGTGCGCTCGCGCAAGAAGCGCCGATCATCCTCGCCGACGAGCCGACCGCCGGCCTGGATCCTGCCCATGGGCTCGAGCTGGCCGCTGTTTTGCAGCGGCTTGCGGCTGATGGCCGCGCAATTGCGCTTGCCACCCACGATCTGACGCTCGCGGCTCGCTTCTGCCACGATGCCGTGCTGATCTCGACGGGGCGTGTGGTAGCAAGCGGACCAGTTGCGGAAATTCTGGCGCCTGCGCAACTTGGCACGGTGTTCGGCGTTACGATGGCGGTCGGTCGAATTGACAATGCGCCGGTTGTCGTGCCGATGTCACTGCCGAATGAAATGCGGCGCAGCTGACGTCGCGCCAACAGGCTCAGTGCAACGCGTCCAGATGCGGGAACGCGGACGAATGAGCGGCTGAACCAGAGCTGACGGCAATAGCGGGGCCCAAGCATCGTGTTCGGTTTCGGCAATAAGACACTGTCGCTCAATCTCGCGCTGCAGGGCGGTGGCGCGCACGGCGCCTTCACCTGGGGCGTACTCGACCGTTTGCTGGAGGAGCACCGGCTGGAGGTGGGCTGGCTCTCTGGCACCAGTGCCGGAGCAGTCAACGCCGTGGCGCTCGCATCAGGATTGGCCGAGGGCGGGCAGCCCGGCGCGCGCGCGAAGCTCAAGGCGGTTTGGGAAGCGGTGCAGGACTCAGGCGTTCCCGATCTCGCCAAGCTCAATCCGTTCTTCTCGGGACTCGTGCGCTCGCCGTCAATCGGCCAGATCGGCGCCGCGCTGTTCTCACCCTACGATTTCAACCCGCTCGGCTTCGACCCGCTGCGCAAGCTCATCGAAGCGCACATCAATTTCGATGCCGTGCGCGCCTTCGACAAGCTCGAGTTGCTGATCGCGGCGACCGATGTCGCGACGGCCCGCAAACGCCTCTTTCGCCGACGGGACGTGTCGGTCGATGCCGTCCTTGCGTCCGCCTGCCTGCCAACGCTGCATCATGCCGTCGAGATTGACGGGCGCGCCTACTGGGACGGCGGCTACTCGGCAAACCCGGATCTCACGACTCTCGCCGCGGAGAGCCCCATCGGCGATACGCTGCTCGTCGCCCTGAACCCGGTCGAGAAAGCCGGCGTGCCGAAAACGGTCCGCGACATTGCAGCCAATGTCAGCCGTGTCTCGTTCACGCAACCGTTGCTGCGCGATATCGCGGAGATCGAGGCCATCACGCGGGAGCGCCGCCAGCCGCTCCGCTGGCGCCGACCGCGTGGGCGCAGCGAGCGGATCGCCAACCACCGATTTCATCTCGTCGAAGCCGGGCAGCATACGCTCGAATTGCCCGCCGATTCCAAGATCCGTCCCGATCGGGCCATCATCGCCGCACTCTTCTCGGCCGGCCGCGCCGAGACAGATCGTTGGCTCACCAAGCACCGCGCCGACATTGGACGGCGCTCGAGCGCAGATCTTGCGGCGCACTTCTTGTCACCGTTGAAAGCTCAGTCGCCAAGCTCCACCTGGGTGGACGCCCATCGTGAATCCGATCAGGCGGCTATTGCAGAGAAGCTCTGAGTTGCTACGCAGTCGATGCCCACTCTTCCTGTCGGCCGCCGCAAGAGCAATTTAGGCAAAATGCTTCCAATCGGTTGCGCATTCAATCCTGTCGGCCAGAGGTTTCCGCTATGGCATGCGTCTACAGCAAGCGCCGATTTTGGATAAGTTCCTCGGGCATCCAGGTGCGGCGACAACCGAGCGCTCTGCGGACTATACGCACCTTGATGATGATCCGCTGCGGAGCACGTCGGATAAGATCGCAGGGACAGATGCGAGGGCGCTGCAGAGGTAGGGAGCGCGTTTGAGGCGGGGCGTAGCGGTTCAGTTGGACACGGCGGTGGTGCCGAATGGGTCCGAGCTTGAAGTAACGATGGTGGCACGAAGGCCTTGAGCAACGCGGTTCCGCCTTCGGCACGGCTAGAAGTTCGCGCGCTGTGGCGATTGCGTCTTGCGATTGCCGTGGCCAGCACCTTGCCGCAGAGTAAGCGGGCGAGCACATGCACGAGGAAGCGGTAGTGCATTTGACGGACTCGAGCCGACTTACATTTTCGTTCAGCTGCTGTGTGAACTTTCAAGCTCACCGAGAAACGCCCACATGTCGCGGTTGAGTACCGCCAATTTCCGAATGGTGCCCGCGACTTCGTCAAGTCGTTCGCGATCGACGGCGCGGAGATCCGCGAACCGCACGCCCTTCTTGTCCTCGATGAGACGCAACACATTCGTGTGCGTAATGCGCCCCGTCGCATCTAGCTGATAAATACAATGATTAAACTCGTTTCGTACTTTGGTGCACTCGTTGAAGCGATCGATCAACTTCTCGAGCTTGCGCACCGCCGCGGGATCTTTGCATCGCGTCTTTGCTAGGCGCCGAATGAGATCGAGGCGCGCACGAGTCGTGTTAAGCGAGACGAATGTGATGGCGGCGGTTTCAAAGTCGACGCGCATAAGGAGCATGAGCACGTAGATGAACATGCTTTCGTTATTAGACCACGTGAAGACAAGATTTCCAATCAGTGCGAGTACTTCCGTGCGTTGCGCAGCAGAGCTTGCAGCTAACGCGTCTATCTCTTTGAAATTTGGAATAGCTGGAATGTTCCTTTTCATGTCCATCACTCGCGAATGGCGGGTGCTTAGTGAGCACGCTCTTGAACTTCTCACAATGGCACGCTGTTCGTCACGGATGATCAGCACTGTCGATCGTTGTCATGCCTCTAATCAATTGGAATCAGACCTTGGTCCGTATTGATTGTTTCATGTTTCATTGTGAAACTGTTTTTGTCATTGATTAGAGAACCGACGCCAACGGGAATTACTGGCGTCACCTTTTGGACCACAGGCGGCCGGGACCGCCGTACTGCGGAGTAGTGTAGACCCAAACAGCTGTTGGGCTCGCAATACCATGCGAGTCCGTCTCCAACAGCGCCCGCATCAATGTCTCGGCGTAATTCGAGCGTCAATCGAACACAACGCCCATCCTTCGCAAGTTGCCCCTGCTCTCCGCGCGAGTAGCAGTTGCCACCACATTATTTGGTCAAGGGAGGCGCCCGACAAAACTGATAGCTGATAGAGACCGAGTGGGACGTGATTTGGTCGCTGGCTTATGCGGTGCCCACCACATCCGCCCGGGAAGCCTTTATCTCAGCCCCTACCGGTGCGCGGTGGCATTCGCCAACGTAGAAGATTGGCTTTTGCTTCAGCAAGCCGGTGGTCATGTGAAATCCGCTGGAGGACATCCAGGCGGAGCAGGAGACCATCATGTCATACGGCAATCAATCGGAAACCGACAAGCTTATTCTCGACGCAACGGTGAAGCAGGATATCGATCTCAACGTCAACACGACCGACAAAGATATTGATATCGACAAGTCGGAGCGGACCGACACTTACAACCTGAACATCAACGCTCCGTATAAGCCAGTCTACGTCAAGGTGGACATCGATGAGAAGATCCACCGCGACGAGAAGAGCTACAGCAAGGAAGAGGACTACAAGAAGACCGAGATCGTCTTCACGGAGGACATGAAGAAGGACATCGACATTTCCACGTGGAATGTCGAGGTCGACGTGAAGGCCAGCAGCATCATCGACAATTCCTATGTAACGTCAGATTTGGATGTCAATGATCTCGACACGTCGAACCTAATCAATGTCGCGTCAGGCGCTACGTTGAATATGGATGACTTCAATCTCGACCTGACGGCAATCGGCGACTCGTTCAACGGCGCGGGCAATGACAGCTACGTCAGCGTCAATCAGTCGAACGAGCTTGTCGACAACGACGAAGTCAAGAGCACGCAGGTCTCCTACAACAACAAGCAGAAGCCCAATGTCGATGCCTCGCTCGAAGCAAAGCATAAGTCTGAGTACGAGGCCAAAGGTGGCGGCAAGCACGATTGGGAGTACGACAAGGAGTACGGCAGCGGCTATAAGGACTGGTTCAAGCCGAAGCACGAGGAACACGCATCGGGTTCGGGCTCGTACTGGTGGAGCGCCGCGGCCTCGTCTGCTGCTGCGTTGACTGCCAATCTAACGCTCTCAGCCCCTGCCGAGGCATTCCAAACCGTGGAAGGTACCGGAGGTACATCGGCTGCTGGCGACGGCATCGGAACTGCAGACCTCCACAACACAAACAGCGACAACGAAGGCGATGGCACCGTCGGTGGCGATGCTTCGGCTTCGGCGGATGGCGTTGCATCGGCGGAAGCCTTCACGTCGTCGATCATGGCCGGCGGCAATCAGCAGGCCAACTTCGCAACGCTCAAGGTTGTCGGTGGCGATGAGCTCAACGGTGGCGACATCAAGGGCTATCACCCGGGTTCCGGTGACCACGGTGGCGCGGGCGGCGGACACGACGGCTATGGTGGCGGCCTCGCCATCAAGGACTCCACGGTTACCTTGGAAGACGACCTCAACGATCTAGACACGAGCGATCTCATCAATGTGAAGGGCGACCTGAACATGGATGATTTCAACCTCGACATGGACGCGATCGCGAACTCGTTCAACGGGCCCGGCAACGACATGGCGTTCGACATCAACCAGACCAACGATCTGGTGGATCAGGACACCGTGTACGGCACCAGCGTCACCTACCAGGGCGCGGGCTGGAACGGCCCGTTCCAGAGCGTGATGGCCACAGGTGGCGATGCCACGGCCGGCTCCGGCATCGGCTCGATCAACGGTCACGGCGTTGCCAACAGCAACGGCGGCAGCGGCTCGATCCTCGGCGCGACATCGGCGACCGCTGATGCGCTGGCCTCCGCCGAGGCCTTCACGTCGAACATCGTCGTCGGCGCGAACCTGCAAGTGAACAACCTGTCGGCGACGATTGTCGGCGGCGACAGCACCGTGGTCGATGACATAGGTCTCGGCCACTAAGCGACACGTGCCGCCCCGGCGGCATGTCTGCACGGTGGTTCCCGTCGCCGTGCGGCGCCCCCCGGTAATCGACCGGGGGGCGAACCCCACAATTGCCCGACCGGCAGCCTTTGCCGTGCGAGTCGCATTTCGCCATTTCAGGTACGGGGCAGTACTATGGCACATCGTGTTGCTGACGAGGTCTCTCGTTTTCTCGGATACCTTCGCTTCGATCAGTTGCTCAATATCGACATGCCGCGCTACTCGGGTGCTCCGGTCTACGACATGCGCGGCCACTCGCCAGACCGCGCCAACAAGCCGACAGAGCTGGACGTCGATCTCCCGGCACGAGGCGCTCCTCGCCGCCTGCCATTGACCGAGGAGGAAGATGCGCCCGAGCGAGGCGTGAAACACGATGGCCCGATCGCAGGGCCGCAACCGCTCGCGCAGCCTCGCATCGATCTGTTGCAGTTGGACTTCGAGACACCGCAGCCGCTCATCGATGCGGCACTCGATCTGTCCTACGAGCCGTCGCCGCAGGTGCCGATCAATCCGACCGTCACCTACACGTTCGGCCTGTCGGCGGGACGGCTGGTCGACATCGTGCAGAAGAACGAGCTGTTCGACAGCGACATCATCGCCGATCAGCTGCTCTCGAGCGATGATTTGCCGCTTGCGCCAGAATCGCGCTCAGCGCTCGATCATCTGGTCGAGCTGGGACTGTCGCAATTGCCCGACGGACTTGGACCCGTCTGGGAGCGCCCGAGCGGCTTCGAGCAGGATCAACTTCACTCGGGTGACGGGCTCGAGCTTCAGCTGACACTATCCAAAGGCACACCGGGGCAGGCTGTAGCTGTTCCTCATAATGGAACCTACGTCGACGGCGGGCGTGTCTCCGATACTGGCCAGTCACAGCGAGAGCAATCTGCCGACCTCAAGGAGATCGCAGAGAGCGTGCTCGATGAGGTGGATCTTGACGGCGATCGCGGCGCTCCTTTCGAGCCGCAGCCAGTGCCTGTGCCGGCCGAAGGCCTTGCGTTCGGCCCGACGGGCGGCGCGGCGCAGATCGTATCCGCCGGCAACAACGAGCTCGCCAATGTCGCGGCGCTCTATGACCTCACTGACGCCGATGGCTCGCGCATCATTCTCGGTGACTACTACGAACGCAATGTCATCGTGCAAATCAACGTCTTGGCGGAAACGGACGGAAATCTGCCGAGCCAGCAAGACATCATAGACGCCGTTATCGACAGCAATCACAGCGGGCGGACAGGCAACGAGGCGTCATTCGTCGCCGATCCCGGTCTTCTCTACGGCAACATCGCCGCGGGCATACCGGGTGCTGCGAACTGGCACGTGGACTATATCAGCGGCGATCTGATCGACATCACGTCGCTCATTCAGCGCAACTACTTGCTCGACAATGATCTCAGTCAGTCGACCCAAGTCCAGGCGCACAGCATCTACACACTCGGTGAGAACGACCAGATCAACGTCCTAAATCTCGTGGAGCTCGGCAAGACCTACGATCTGATCATTATCGACGGCAACTTCTACAAGTACAACGCGATCTTCCAATTCAACATCGCGCTCGATGCGAACGAGATCACGCAGTCCGACGCGAATGCAGACGTTACCGGCTCCGGCAATCGCCTGAGCAACGATGCGGCCATCATCGGGATCGGCGGCAATACACACGTGCCGCTCAGCGGCAACGCCGAAGCTCTCGCCGATGCCATCGCCGACAAATCGACAACGCTCGACTACACCTGGACTATCGGTCTGCCGGGCAACGGCAACGATACCTTCGAGGCGCTCTTCATCAGCGGCGACTACTATGCGTACAACATCCTGTTGCAGACCAATATCATTGCCGACATCGACTCGATCGAGCAGGATGGCGGCAACAGCGATCTCGAGCAGACCGCATCGGCCGCAGGCAATACCGCTACGAATGCCGCTTTGATTTTCGATCTCGAGAGCCAGTCCGCCTACCAGTTCCTGGGCGGAACGGCCTACGAGGAGTCGTTCCTCGTGCAAGCCAACCTCATCGTCGAGTCGGACGGCGAGGGCGATGACGAGCGAGGCAACTCAGGCCCTGGTTCCGGAGACGACAGCCTCATCGGTGTCCTGGCGGCTCTCAGCGAGAGTGACGACAACTCCGGCTCTGGAAACGGAGGCGAGCATTATGGCTCGAGTCACAGCGGTCACGCAGATGTGCTCGGCGGGCTGTTGCACTGATTGAACAACGCGCTGGCAGAAATGGACGGGAACCCATGGCGCATGAAGCGATCTTGAGCAATGCCCTCGGCGGCACGGCACCTGCCACGCCGGAGAGCGCACCGAGGCCTAAAGCCGCGACGGAGAAAGAGCCGCAGCGAATCCAGCAACGGCAATTCGACGGTGACTTCCGCATGGCCCTCATGCGCGCCGTCGCCGCTTGCCGGGCGCCGCTGGCGATCGTTGCGGTCTTCTCGCTGACGATCAACCTGCTGATCCTGGCGATCCCCGTCTACCTGTTCCAGATCTCGGATCGCGTTCTCACCAGCCGGAGCACCGATACTCTGATCATGCTGACCATCGTCGTGGCCGGCTCGATTGCCGCATACAGTGCTCTCGATGTCGTCCGCCGGCTGGTCCTGATGCGGGTTGCGACGCAGTTCGAAACATCACTCGGCGGGCCGGTGCTGAGCGCCTCCGCCAAGGCCGCCCAATTCGGCTCCACGCGCGAGTTTCATTGCCTGCAAGACCTGCAGCAGATCCGGCAGTTCATGACCGGACCCGTGCTGCTCGCCATGTTCGATGCGCCGGTGGCACCGATCTATTTTCTCGCTCTCTATCTGATCCATCCCCATCTCGGCATCATCGTCACCGTGTCGGCGATCGCTCTGGTCGTGGTGGCGCTGGTCAACCAGCGCGTGACTGCGGCTCTCTTCGCGCGATCGAACTTGTTCTCGATCCGCTCCAATCTTCAGGCCGAGGCCATCGCGCGCAACGCCCAGGTCGTGAATGCGATGGGCATGATCCGCGAAGGTCTGATGGTGTGGGGACGAGAGGCGGCGCAAAGCTTGAAGTCGCAAGTTAGCGCCAGCGATCGCAACATCTACATGACCGGCGTGTCGAAGGCACTCCGGCTGCTGAGCCAAGTGGCGCTGCTCGGCTGGGGCGCCGTCCTGGCGCTCAACAGCGAACTGACCGGCGGCATGATGATTGCCGCCTCGATCATCGGCAGCCGCGCGATGGCGCCTGTCGAAGGGCTCATCGAGGGCTGGCGGAGCTTCGTGACCGCGCGCACCGGCTATGCCCGGGTGAGCGCTCTGCTGCAGAACTCGCCGCTCAATCAAGACCGGCTGACATTGCCGCGACCCGAAGGCCGGCTCAGCGTGGAGCGTGTGCTCTATGTTCCGCCGCCGACCAAAAAGGTCGTCTTGAACGGCATCAATTTCAGTCTCGAGCCCGGTGAGTCGCTGGCGATCATCGGACCGTCGGGTACCGGCAAGTCGACGCTCGCCCGCATGCTTGTCGGCTCGATTGTGCCGACGTCAGGCTCCGTCCGGCTCGATCAGATGGATATTCGCAATTGGGATCCACGTCAGTTCGGCGAGACGGTCGGCTATCTGCCGCAGGAGGTCGAGCTCTTCCCGACAACGATCAAGGCGAACATCGCCCGGCTTCGCGAGGACGTCTCCGATGAGGCGATCTTCGAGGCGGCAGCCATTGCCGGTGTGCACGAGCTGATTGCCGAGTTGCCGCACGGATACGAGACCATGATCGGCCTCGACGGCAGCCCGCTCTCCGGCGGTCAGCGGCAACGACTGGGCCTTGCCCGCGCGATCTTCGGATCACCGCGGCTGGTGGTTCTCGACGAGCCGAATTCCAATCTCGATACAGCCGGCGAAGGTGCGCTTGCGGCAGCTCTGCAACGCGCGAAGCGTCTCGGCATCACGATTGTTGCCGTGACGCAAAGACCCTCGCTTCTGAAGTGCGTCGACAAGATCATGATCATGTCGGAGGGCAAAGTGCAGCACTTGGGCCCGCGCGACGAGATCCTGGCCCGGCTCGCGCCACGCGGTGAAGGAGCGAACGCGAAGAACTAGGTGTTCCATTCCCAACTGTCATTCCGTCAAACTGGTGGAGGTTGTCATGTTCAGGCGTCGATCGAAGCGTGGTGTTGGTGAGGAGCAATTCTGGTTCGAAGACGTCCCGCGCCGGTCGACGGGTGCCATTGTGGGTGGCCTCACGGTGCTAGGCACCGCGATTGCCGGCTTCGGCGTCTGGGCCGCGACGGCGCTGATCGATGGCGCGGTCATCGCGCCAGGCACGTTCGTCGCGACGGGGCAGAACAAGGTCGTTCAGCATCTCGAAGGTGGCATCATTCGCGAGATCATGGTGCGCGAGGGCGAGGTCGTCCAAGAAGGCCAGGCGCTGCTGCGTCTTGAGGAAACACAACCGCGCGCCGAGCTCAGGCGGTTGATGCTGCGCCGTGCGATGCTGATGGTCGCTGCCGCGCGGCTCGAGGCAGAAGCTGCAAATACCGACTCCATGAAGGTCCCGGCCGAATTCAGGTCGAACATCGATCCTGAGATCCGGCTGATCATCGAGAGTCATCAAGCCATCTTCTCCGCCAGGCGTCAGAAGCTCGAAGCCGAGGTTCTCATCCAGCAGCAGTCGATCGCCTCGTTCAACGAACGCGTCAGTGCCGAGCGGGCGCGGCTTCAAAGTGCCAAAGCGCAGTCGTTTCTGATCGACGAGGAGCTGGCGGACAAGTCGCAGCTCTTCGCAAAAGGGCTGGCGCGTAAGACGGAGTACTTCAGTCTGCTGCGCAATCGGGAGAACTTCAAGGCGGAGATCACGCGCGCAACATCCGATATTGCCGACAACCTGGCGCGGATCGAAGGCACACGCCGGCAGATCGAGCGCGTGCAAAAGCTGGCGGTGCAGGTTGCAGTCGAGGAGCTGCATCCGATTCGCGCCGAGTTCAAAGACATCGAGGAGCGCATTACCGCTGCGCAAAGCGTGCTGGGCCGCATCGAGGTCAAGGCGCCGGTTCGTGGGATCGTGATCAAGCTCAACTACCACACCGCAGGCGGCGTCATTCGGCCGGGGAACGACATCCTCACGCTGCTGCCGCTTGGCGACGAGCTGCTGATCGAAGCCCGCATCCGGCCCCAGGACATCGACAATCTGAACAAGGGGCAGACGGCGATGGTGCGTCTCACGGCACTCAATCAGAGAACGACGCCGATGGTGACCGGCCAGGTCGTCTACGTCTCGGCCGATGCCATTCAGAACGAGCGCAATCAGGCCTCAGACAACGCTTATGTCACCCGCGTGAAGCTCGATCTAGCATCAGTGGCCGTGGTGCAGAATTTTCTCCCGACCCCTGGCATGCCTGCGGAGGTTTATATCCGCACCGGCGAGAGAACGTTCTTTCAGTACCTGGCGCGGCCCATCACAGACGTCATGGCTCGAGCGTTCCGAGAATCTTGATGGACAAGTGTTTTTTTATCCTCGAGCGATGCTCTATTCTAGGGCGGCGCGCCATAATACCTGACAAGCACTACCTTCGGTATCCGAACCAACGGAAGACTTGGTTGATTGGCTGGTGCCGGCTGAGGGGATTGAACCCCCGACCTTCGGTTTACAAAACCGCTGCTCTACCGCTGAGCTAAGCCGGCGACGGCGCACAAGGTGCCGCCGCGAGAGCCTTATAGCTTGCCTATTCTAACGTGCCAACACCGATGCGCGGAACCGCTGGCTGATACGGACGCTTTACCGGCCTCGACACACACTACCAGAGCAACGGCGGAACTGCATTTGAAAGCAATTCGCCATCGGAGCCGACCACAAGCACCTCAAGCCCAGGGGCGCGCTTGTGCGGCTTTGGCCTCAAAGCTAGCGATGGCGGCTTCTTTCTGCAACGTGATGCCGATGTCATCGAGGCCGTTGATAAGGCAGTTTTTGCGGAAAGGATCGATTTCGAACTTGTCGACTTTGCCGTCGGGACCTTTTACCGTCTGGCTCGGCAGATCGATGGTGATTTCGGCGCCGGGCAGCTCGAGCAGGAAGCGCAGGAGTTCGTTCACGCGCACCTCCGGAAGCGCGATCGGCAGGATGCCGTTCTTAAAGGTGTTATTGAAAAAGATGTCGGCGAAAGATGGTGCGATCACCGAGCGAATGCCGAAGTCGAGAAGCGCCCACGGCGCGTGCTCGCGACTCGAGCCGCAACCAAAATTCTGGCCTGCAACCAAGATCGCCGCCTTGCGGAAGGGGCCCTGATTGAGAACGAAGTCGCTTTTCTCGCGACCGGCCTCGTCATAGCGCATCTCGGCGAAAAGATTCTTGCCGAGCCCCGTGCGCTTGATCGTCTTTAGATAGTTCTTCGGAATGATCATGTCGGTGTCGACATTGATCATGTTGAGCGGGGCAGCGACGCCGGTGAGTGTCGTGAGCTTCTGCATAGGATGCCGAGTCCTTTCGGGGGCCGGGCCGATGACGTCCGGTTGCTGATCGCCTTTAAAGCCGGACCCGGAGCAGCCGGTCAAGGGCGGAGTGGAGCCTCGGGCAAGGGCCACGGGCATGCAGGCAAGCGGAGGCGGTCTCTCTGGCAGAGTTCAAAGACCTGCTAGCCCAGCGCGCGTGCCTAGAATAGACCTGTGGGTCTGACCCCATCCTCAGGGAGCATGCCATGCCCATTGTCGATCTGAAGACCGTGCCTATGGAGCCGTTCAGGGGCGGCGCAACCTACCAGACGATTGTTGGAGATAACGAAGGCTCGACTCCGGTCCGGCTGGGCGTGCAGACTTCACCGCCGGGGTACCGGACGCCGCTGCATTCTCACCCGTATATGGAGACTGTCACCATTCTGGAGGGGGAGGGTGAGGCCTGGATTGACGACGGCAGCGATAGCGTGCACCGGCTGGTACCGGGTGTGACGCTGGTTTTTCCCGCCAACGTCCGCCACTGGTTTGCGGCAACGGGAACGCGTGCAATGGTGACGCTCGGCGTCCATGCTTCGCCTACGCGCATTGTTGATGTCCACAGCCAGTGACGGGCATACGATAGCGAGTGTGCTGCCCTGACTTCGGATCTGACTCACACGGCTGGTCACGGCCGGCACGCGTGGTTAGGTTGCCGCAAATGATAAGATACCACCAAAACGGGGGAACCAAGCATGCTGAGCCTCAAGGGCAAGGTCGCATTCATATCAGGCGCGGGCTCCGTCGGAGATGACCCCGACGCCAAGGTCTGGGGAAATGGCAAGGCCACCGCCGTCTTGCTCGCGCGGCAGGGCGCGAAAATCTTCGGCACCGACATTCGAAAGGAAGCTGCCGATGTCACGAAGAGCTTCATAGACAGGGAAGGCGGCACCTGCGTGACTCGGGCAGTCGACATGACCAAGGCCAAGGAGGTCGAAGTCGCTGTCAAAGACTGCATGAAGGAGTTTGGTCGGATCGACATTCTCGTCAACAATGTGGGGGGCTCGGCGCCGGGCACCGCAGTCACAATGAGCGAGGAGGTCTGGGACACGCAGATCAGCCACAATCTTAAGACGGCGTTTCTGGGGTGCAAATATGTGCTGCCGATCATGGAAAAGCAGGGCAATGGCGCGATCGTCAATCTAGCCTCGGTCGCGGGCCTGCGGATGCAAGCTGACCGGCCGCACATTGCCTATTCGACAACCAAGCTCGGCATACTCGCCTTTTCGAAGTCAACGGCGATCGCCTACGCGCGAAAAGGCATTCGGTGCAACACCGTGATCCCGGGCCTCATGCACACCGCGCTCGTCGAGCATCGTCTTGCAAAAACAATTGCGGCGAACGACCTGCAGGGGCTTATCGACAAGCGCAATGCTGCCTGTCCGATGGGCAAAATGGGCGACGCTTGGGATATCGCGCACGCTGTGCTTTTCCTAGTCTCTGACGAGGCGAAATATATCTCGGGCGCCGAGATCCTTGTCGATGGCGGCCTAACGGCGACAGCGGGACTGGGGTAAGTATTTCTAGAGTTGCGCCAGGCGGCCACCGTCGACAGTGAGCACAGAGCCGGTCACAAATCGAGCCTCATTACTGGCGAGGAAGGCAATGGCGGCGGCAATGTCGGACGGCTGCCCAATGTCCTCCGGCCGCAGTATTTCGGAACCCGATCGCAAGTTCGGATTACTCCGCAACATGACGCTGTCGATGGCGCCTGGGACCACGGCGTTAGCGCGTATCCGGTGCGGCTTGCCTTCAATGGCTGACGATCGCGTCAACGACAGGAGGGCTGCTTTTGCAGCAGCATAAGGTGCGACATTTGCGGTCGTCTTGAAAGCGTGCACGCTCGACACGTTTACAATCACGCCACCCCTCTCACCAGCGTGCGTGAAAATTTGACGTGTGAACAGCGCGGCACCGATGAGGTCGACTTCGATTACCTTCATCCAGTCTGCTTTGGTCAACGACTCTAACCCCGCAAAAGTCATAAGGCCGGCATTATTGGTGACAATATCGAGGCTGCCAAATCGATCCAGAGTCAAGGCAACGCACGCTGCGACCGACGCCTCGTCGGAGACATCGCAACATACGCCCAGGGCCGGACCAATCCGCATCGCAGTAGCGCTCGCCGCCTCACTGTCAATATCGGCGATGACGACGGATGCTCCTTCGGTCGATAAGCGCTCCGCAATTGCCATCCCGATCCCCCTCGCGGAACCGGTTATGATGGCTGTTCTTCCGACGAACCGTTTCATGGAGCACTTGGGGTAGATGGCTCGGGTGGATCTTCCCCAAGCAGCCGATCAGTTTGCGCCTGTTGCCTCCGTGCGTGAAGCGATCTCGCCTCGGATGGCAAGACAATGGGCACTGTGAGACACACACTCTGAGTCGGCAGAACATCCCGCCATTGAGAGATGAGGCGCTTGTAAGCGCGACCGACCGGCCGAATATTGCGGTCCAAATCGTAGAGACCGAGCGGATTGACGCGATTGTTCTTCTGCCGCAAGCCCACATCCCAGTCGGTCTGATCAGTGAGGGAATACCATGTGAAACCGACAATCGGCGTACCGGTATTACGCACACGAAGCACATTCGCCCATTGTTTCCAGAGCCAATCCACTGCTTCGGTTCCCCTCGGACCCTCAGCAAGATTTGTCTCCGTGTGCATTACGGGCAAGCGATACCTTGCTACGTACTGTCGGGTAATCTCGTTGTAGCCGAATATCTCTCCCGCAGCCCTGATTGTACCGTCTTCTCCCACCCGGTGCTCGTTCGTCACGTAATAGTCATTGCCGAGAATGCAGTGGCGGCGCAGTCGATTATCGAGAAAAAAGTGGTACTCCTCCCGGGTTAGCCCATTGTCGAGGAGATATTCGTACATTTCCGAATCGATGCGGCGACCATAGTTGAGGTCCAACGAAAGAAAACGCGCAGAGTTCAGAATTTCCGCAGGCTTGATTGCGCTGGGGCTTTCTGCGTGAAAGTACTCACTCGACTCACTTTGTATGAAGATTGCGTCGCTCCTAACGCTCAATATCGAGCGCATAGCAAGTACGTTGGCTTTAACAATGTTGTGTAGCGCCCGAACGAATGCACGGTGCGTAGCCAGCTGCTCGTTCCACCAACCATACAACGCGGAGTACTTGGCGCAGACGTACATTTCATTGACCGGTGTGTAGAGCTGCACCCAAGGGAAGCGACGCGCGAAGGCTCCCGCGTAGGCGGCGAACAGCTGGGGAAAATCCTCGTTTTGAAAGTTTCCGATCCAGTCGGGGACGCCGAAGTGACAAAGGTCTACGATTGGGACGATATCTCGCTGTTCGAGTTCTGCGAACGTCTCGTCGGCGAAGCTCCAGTCGTACCGATCATGCCCAATGTACGTGCGGTGAATGGGAGGCCCATATCGCAAGTAGCACAGACCCAGATCCTGAACGCGATCGAAATCATCGCGCCAGCGCGTGTAGTGGCCGCAGCTGTCCATCTCATCAAAGCGCGTACGGCCGCCATCAATCGTCGTGACGCTATTCTCGATCCCGGTCGCGAACATAAAAGTGGCCACGCAGGACCTCCTGATCCTGACCTTCAACGTGACAAGACGCGTCGGGTTCCCGATCAATTTCCCCAAGGACCGGACGAGTGTCGCTCTCCATGCCCAGTAAGCGCGACTCTGCCATGTTCAAATCGCTAGTGAACCTTGTTTACAGCGGACCAAGACGGTGGGCTGATTGGGGATCATACTTAGCCCGTGCTATTGGCCACCAGATGAGAGTTGGGGAACGTGGATGTCGATGATGAGAACTGCCCGCGAAGCCGGCCGAGCGACGGCCAATGATTGAAGGGATGGCGCAGGAAATCGCGCGCGCGCAAGCATCAGCAAGCACGGGGAGCGCTCCACGCTATGAGACTCGCGCTTATCGCATCGGCATCGACGTTGGCGGCACGTTCACCAAGGCTGTGCTGATCGACAATGCTTCGCGTTCGGTCGTAGGCCGCTACTCAGTAATGACGACGCATGCCCATGAGCGAGGTGTCGCTGCCGGAGTCGTCGAGGTGTTTCGCGAAGTGCTGGCGCTATCAGGCGTCGCGGCGGAAGAGGTGGTCTTCCTCGCGCACAGCACGACTCAGGCGACCAATGCGCTTCTTGAGGGAGACGTGGCGCACGTCGGTATCGTGGGCATGGCGGGACAGAATGCGGCACACTTGGCGGAGAAACAGGTGCGGATCGAGCCGATCGAACTCGCGCCGGGTCGCATCTTGCAGACTTCCAACCGGTTTTTGATCAGCGATGGGCTGACCGAGGCGCAAGTTGCCGAGGCAATTGCCGAACTTGAGGTAGAAGGCGTGCGTGTGCTGGTCGCGTCGGGAGCATTTGGCGTCGACGACACGGGAAGCGAAGAGTTAGTTCGGCGGCTTGGCGATGAGGCGGGGCTCGCTACGTCGTGTGGCCATGAGATTACACGGCTCTACGGGTTGACCGTGCGCACCCGCACGGCGGTGATCAACGCCTCGATCCTGCCGCGCATGGTCGAGACGGCGCGCATGACCGAGGCGAGCGTTCGTGAAGCCGGTATCAAAGCGCCACTAATGATCATGCGCGGCGATGGCGGTGTAATGGATATCCGAGAGATGCGGCGCAGGCCGGCGATGACGATGCTCTCGGGTCCGGCCGCGAGCGTCGCCGGGGCACTGATGCATTTGCGCGTGGCAGATGGCATTTACTTCGAGGTTGGCGGCACGTCGACGAATATCGGCGTCATCCGCAACGGCCGGCCGACTGTGACTTACGCGCGCGTTGGGGGACACGACACGTATGTGTCTTCACTCGACGTGCGCGTCTTGGGCATAGCGGGCGGCAGCCTGGTGCGCGCCGCAGGGGGCCGATTGGTCGATGTCGGTCCGCGGAGCGCGCATATAGCGGGGCTCCCCTACGCGGCGTTTGCTGATGCGGCAGAATTCGAGGGCGCCAAGTGCGTGCCGTTCGAGGGGCAACACGGCGAGGCTGGGGGTTACATTGCGATCGAAACGGCTTCGGGACGGCGGTACGCGCTGACCAACACGTGCGCGGCTAACGCCCTTGGTTATGCCAAGCCGGGGATGCACGCCTACGGTAACCCCGAAGCGGCCCAACGCGCGTTCGAACCGCTCGCGGCAATGCTGGGCAAAACTGTGGAAGAGACGGCTGAAGCTGTCCTCGAGCGAGCGGCGACAAAGGTCCTACCGGTGGTGGCCGACCTCATCAAAGAGTACGAACTCGATGCAGATCAGTGCTTGCTGATAGGCGAGGGCGGCGGTGCGGCATCGATCTTGCCCTACGTTGCGGACAAAACGGGCCTCAAATATACGATTTCCAAGGACGCCGAGGTTATTTCGTCAATCGGCGTCGCGCTCGCCCTGGTGCGTGACGTAGTGGAGCGAATCATCCCGCATCCGCAGCCTGACGATCTGACGGCCATTCGTCGCGAGGCGATCGAGGCGGCCGTGCGGATGGGTGCCGATCCGGCGAGCATAGAAGTGGCTGTCGAAGTCGATCGGCTGACGCATCGTGTGCGCGCGATTGCTTCGGGCGCCGCTGAGATGCGTGTGATGGACCCGGGCGGATCCATCACCGAGAGCGAGGCGCGGTCGATTGCCGCGCGCTCTATAGGGCTCGCGCCGACAGCGCTCAAGCTTGTAGCTGCGACATCGGGGATACGGGTTTATCAAGCAGGTGTCGGCATGGCGGCAGTGCGTGCCGTGGACTGGGAGGGCGCCATCCGAGCCCAGCGAAGCCGTGCAATCGTGCTGTCGACCAATCCTTCGGAACTTGCAGATGCGATCGGAGAGTCCTGGGCGCAAATGACGGGTGTACCGGTTGACACGGGTCAGGAGGTGGCGCGCGCGGACAGTGCAGATGCGGTTGACCCGGATACGGAAAGCGATACTCGTGACGATCGTAATGTGGCGCATGGCCGTGGGCATCACAGCACGATCACGGGACTTTGGCTGCTCTTCGGCCGACACGTCGTCGACCTTTCGGGCGTCGAGACGCTCGCTCAGGCGCAGGCGCTTGCCGCGAGCGAAACGGCTGGTTGTGCAGCAGACGAGCGGCTTGTGATCATCGGCGTGCCGTCTGAGCCGGGTAGCTGAGCGGGAACCGTACCTGGAACCGGTGCCGGGCAAGTGCGTGATCAACTATCGTGCTCGAACTGCGACTTCATATCAGTGCTTGAATACGTGCCCCTCACTCAAAATGGCGACAATGCAGAGCATAGCTGCGCCATTCTCAAGAATATGTTTCGACGTCGCGACGGAAAAGGTGGGCATCTGCGTTCGTCAGGTGGGGAAGAGAGGACCGTGAGGGAACGCGGCATTTGAATCGGTCCAGCGTGGCAATTGCCGCGCAGTGGGGGGAATCTGGCCCGAATTCTCTGCACGGCAGCTGCAACGGGTGGCATCGCCACCACATTGGAGAGCCTCTTGATGAAACACGGGACCAAAATTGTGTTCGCATGCGCCGCGAGCGTTTGTGGGGCGCTGTCGCTCATCCTTGCCGTGACCGCCAGTGGCGTCGCGCTGGCGCAACAGAGTACCAAGTTGGCGAAACGCTCGCCGGTCAACAAGGTCGAACGCACGCGTGGTGCCGACGGACTTGTCGACACGACGATCACGCGGAAGAACGGCAATGTAACAACGATCGACCGCAGCCGCGGTGCGGACGGGGCTGTGGATAGCCGAATCACCGGACCGAAGGGCGGCGTCACGACTGTCGACCGCTCGCGCGGCACCGATGGAGTCGTGGACAGGACGGTCACGCGTCCCAATGGTTCGAGCACCACGGTCGATCGCAGTCGCGGTGCAGATGGTGCCGTCGATGCCAAGATCACCGGACCGAAGGGCGGTGTGACGACCGTCGATCGCTCGCGCGGCGCTGACGGCGTCGTGGACAAGACGGTCACGCGTCCCAACGGTGCGACCACTACCGTCGATCGCAGCCGCGGAGCAGATGGTGCCGTCGATGCCAAGATTACCGGGCCGAACGGCGGTGTGACGGCCGTTGACCGCTCTCGCGGCACGGATGGCCTCGTGGACAAGACGGTCACGCGTCCCAATGGTTCGAGCACCACGGTCGATCGCAGCCGCGGCGCAGATGGTGCGGTCGATGCCACGATCACCGGGCCGAAGGGCGG